>NZ_GL878513.1 GCF_000194945.1 Streptococcus sanguinis SK1 = NCTC 7863 | reverse complement strand
TGAAAAGAATAGGTCCCGTAGTGTAGCGGTTATCACGTCGCCCTGTCACGGCGAAGATCGCGGGTTCGATTCCCGTCGGGACCGTTGAAGTCGAGAAGATTTCAATAAAAGTAAGAGACTCGTTAGCTCAGTTGGTAGAGCATTTGACTTTTAATCAAAGGGTCACTGGTTCGAGCCCAGTACGGGTCATAAGAGCGGGTTTGGCGGAATTGGCAGACGCACCAGATTTAGGATCTGGCGCTTTAGGGCGTGGGGGTTCAAGTCCCTTAACCCGCATATAAGATAATAATGAGCCGGCTTAGCTCAGTTGGTAGAGCATCTGATTTGTAATCAGAGGGTCGCGTGTTCAAGTCATGTAGCCGGCATTTTTGAATAGGATGCGAACGTAGTTCAGTGGTAGAACATCACCTTGCCAAGGTGGGGGTCGCGGGTTCGAATCCCGTCGTTCGCTTGAGGCGGCCGGGGTGGCGGAACTGGCAGACGCACAGGACTTAAAATCCTGCGATTGGTAACGATCGTACCGGTTCGATTCCGGTCCTCGGCATAGACTTGTAAGAGGCAGTAGAAGAAGATGAGCACCCTTAGCTCAACTGGATAGAGTACCTGACTACGAATCAGGCGGTTAGAGGTTCGACTCCTCTAGGGTGCATTAAGTG
>NZ_GL878512.1 GCF_000194945.1 Streptococcus sanguinis SK1 = NCTC 7863 | reverse complement strand
TATATCCTGAGTCTGGCTGTCAACTTCCACCCACACGATGTGGCCTTTCTGCTCATCGACTACAAGGGTGGGGGAATGGCCAATCTCTTCAAAAACCTGCCCCATCTCTTGGGAACCATTACCAACTTGGACGGTGCCCAATCCATGCGGGCGCTGGCTTCCATCAATGCGGAGATTCACCGCCGGGAGCGGCTCTTCAGAGAGTTTGAAGTCAATCATATCAACCAATATCAAAAGAAATTTAAGAACGGGGAAGCAACCGAACCTCTGCCCCATCTCTTCCTCATCTCGGATGAGTTCGCTGAGCTCAAGGTCAACCAGCCTGACTTTATCAAGGAGCTGGTATCCATCGCTCGGGTCGGGCGTTCCCTCGGGGTCCACTTGATCTTGGCCACTCAGAAGCCATCTGGGGTGGTAGATGACCAGATCTGGTCCAACTCTCGCTTTAAGCTAGCACTTAAGGTAGCAGATCGGACAGACTCGATGGAAATGCTTAAGACGCCAGATGCGGCGGAGATTACCCAGACTGGACGAGCCTATCTGCAGGTCGGCAATAATGAAGTCTATGAACTCTTCCAGTCAGCTTGGTCAGGGGCAGACTACCAGCCGGATAAGGATGAGATGGGAATTGAAGACCATACCATCTACCTGATCAACGACCTAGGCCAATACGAAGTGCTCAATCAAGACCTGTCAGGTCTTGACCTAGCCGAGGATATCAAGGAAGTACCGACGGAGCTGGAGGCTATTGTCAGCCAGATCCAACTACTGACAGAGAGCCAGCAAATCCCACCGGTACCACAGCCATGGCTGCCACCGCTTAAAGAGCGGATGACACTACAGGAGCTGGAACCGATCCAGCCCCAGGAAGCCTGGGAGCAGAAGAAGCCGGTCTCCGTCCTTCTGGGAATGGCGGATATTCCGCAGGCACAGAAGCAAGAGCCTGTCTCTGTCAACCTGTCCAAGGATGGGCATATCCTGCTCTACGGAAGTCCTGGTACGGGGAAGACAACCTTCCTGCAGAGTGCGGCTATGGACTTGGCTCGCAAATTCAGTCCCAAGGATGTCACACTCTACCTGATGGACTTCGGGACCAATGGTCTGGCACCGCTGGGGCAATTACCTCAGGTAGCCGATACCCTGCTTTTGGATCAGACGGAGAAGATTGCCAAGTTTGTCCGCATTATGGAGCGGGAGCTCAACCGGCGTAAGAAGCTCTTGTCCGACTACGGTGTTGGCACCTTGGAGCTCTACCGTCAGGCTAGCGGTCAGCAAGAGCCGGCTATTGTCATCCTGCTGGACAGCTATGAGTCCATGAAGGAAGAAGCCTATGAAGCAGAGCTCTTCAA
>NZ_GL878511.1 GCF_000194945.1 Streptococcus sanguinis SK1 = NCTC 7863 | reverse complement strand
TTTTATAATCGGAAGGGTAGCGAAGAGGCTAAACGCGGCGGACTGTAAATCCGCTCCTTCGGGTTCGGGGGTTCGAATCCCTCCCCTTCCATAACCTTTACGGGCATAGTTTAAAGGTAGAACTAAGGTCTCCAAAACCTTCAGTGTGGGTTCAATTCCTACTGCCCGTGTTTAAATATGGCGGGTGTGGTGAAGTGGTTAACACACCAGATTGTGGCTCTGGCATGCGTGGGTTCGATCCCCATCACTCGCCTATTTATTATTATTGGGGTATCGCCAAGCGGTAAGGCAAGGGACTTTGACTCCCTCATGCGTTGGTTCGAATCCAGCTACCCCAGTTAAAAACTTGAGCCGGCGTGGCGGAATTGGCAGACGCGCTGGACTCAAAATCCAGTGTCCTCACGGACGTGCCGGTTCGACCCCGGCCGCCGGTATAGCTTAAGTTTAGCGAAGCATTTTAGCTTCGTTTTTTTGTCTTTTCTGTAGTATTTATTTGCAAGCTAAGCGGAAGATCGAATCATGATTTTACTTGTAAATCCACACTCAACTAATGTAATGGATTCACCATCAAATTGTTTATAGAATCTAGAATGCTAATATGAGTCAGCTCGTTTTGTTCTTTTTTATTCTCTGATTGAGTTTTATTTAGGGCTTAAGAATCTAAATGTATGATTAAATATTTTTTGTGAAAAGCATCTTACTTTTACTGAAAATTCTTGACTCTTTTCTGTTTTGTGGTATAATTAACCAGTAAAGCTTTAACTGGTTAAGAGAAGGAGGGAAGAAATGACTCATTTAGCGCAGAAGATCGATCAATTTTTAAATGAAGTTATTTTGAAAGCAGAAAATCAGCATGAGATTCTGATTGGTTCTTGCACGAGTGATGCGCCTTTAACCAATACGCAGGAGCATATTTTGATGCTTTTGTCTGAGGAATCCTTGACAAATTCTGATTTGGCAAAAAAACTGAATGTAAGTCAGGCTGCTGTGACAAAGGCTGTGAAATCTTTGGTAAGGCAAGAGATGCTGCAAGCTTTTAAAGATAAAAGAGATGCACGGGTTACCTTTTACCGTTTGACTGACTTAGCGCAGCCGATTGCAGAGGAACATCAGCATCATCACGCAAATACTTTGGAGACCTATCAACAATTGGCAGAGCAGTTTTCTGCTAGCGAACAGGCGGTGATTGCGAAATTCTTGGAAGCCTTGGTGGGAGAGATCAGCAAATGAGATATATCACAGTCAATAATCTTTCCTTTTACTATGACAAGGAGCCTGTACTGGAGCATATTCATTATTTTCTAGACAGTGGGGAGTTTGTCACCTTGACGGGGGAGAATGGAGCTGCTAAGACGACACTTATCAAGGCTAGTTTGGGTATTTTGCAGCCTAAGCATGGGGAAGTGAAGATTTCCAAGACCAATGTGCGAGGCAAGAAACTGCGGATTGCTTATTTACCTCAGCAGATTGCTAGTTTTAATGCAGGTTTTCCTAGTACGGTATATGAGTTTGTCAAGTCAGGACGTTATCCACGTAAGGGTTGGTTTCGTCGTTTGAATGAGCATGATGAGGAGCATATCAAGGCAAGTCTGGAGTCGGTTGGAATGTGGGAACATAGGGACAAGCGGATTGGTTCTCTCTCTGGCGGGCAAAAGCAGAGGGCTGTAATTGCTCGGATGTTTGCTTCGGATCCGGATATTTTTGTCCTAGATGAGCCGACAACAGGGATGGATGCAGGCAGTAAGGATGAATTTTACAAACTCATGCACCATAGTGCTCACAAGCATGGGAAGGCTGTCTTGATGATTACACACGATCCGGAAGAAGTTCGTAAATATGCTGACCGCAACATTCATCTGGTCCGTAATCAGGACTCACCTTGGCGCTGTTTCAATGTGCATGAAAGCGACAATGGACAGGAGGTGAGCCATGTTTAATCTATTTTCCTATGATTTTATGCAGCGAGCCTTCTTGGCAGTTATTGCCATGAGCCTCTTCTCACCGATTCTAGGGACATTCCTGATTTTACGGCGGCAGAGCCTTATGAGTGACACGCTTAGTCACGTTTCATTGGCAGGTGTAGCTTTTGGTTTGGTTCTTGGACTATCGCCCACTCTCACAACGGTGCTTGTCGTCATTATCGCAGCAGTCTTCTTAGAGTACCTGCGCACAATCTATAAGAATTTCATGGAAATCGGGACAGCCATTCTTATGTCAACCGGCTTAGCTATTTCCTTGATTGTTATGAGTAAGGGTAAGAGTTCTAGCTCAATGAGTCTGGATCAGTATCTGTTTGGCTCCATTGTGACTATCAGTAGGGAGCAGGTGATTTCTCTCTTTGTTATTGCTGCTGTGGTGCTTGTCTTGACCTTCCTCTTCATTCGCCCCATGTACATCTTGACCTTTGATGAGGATACGGCCTTTGTGGATGGGCTGCCTGTGCGTACCATGTCCATTCTCTTTAATATCGTGACGGGTGTTGCGATTTCCCTCATGATTCCAGCTGCGGGAGCCTTGCTGGTTTCGACCATTATGGTCTTGCCGGCTAGTATTGCTCTGCGGATTGGGAAAAATTTCAAGTCGGTTATTTTGCTGGCAAATGCCATTGGTTTCTTTGGTATGATTGCCGGACTTTATATTTCTTACTATGCAGAGACGCCAGCTAGTGCTAGCATTACGATTATCTTCGTCAGCTTGTTCTTGCTGGTCAATCTGGTCAAAAAATTTATGAAATAGGAGCAGAAAATGAAAAAAATTAGCTTACTATTAGCAGGTTTACTGAGTATTTTCTTAGTAGCTTGTTCTAATCAAAAAAATGCAGATGGCAAGCTCAATATTGTCACAACTTTTTATCCTGTTTATGAGTTTACCAAGCAGGTGGCTGGAGATGAGGCCAATGTTGAACTTCTAATCGGGGCAGGTACAGAGCCGCATGATTATGAGCCTTCAGCTAAGGCAGTTGCGACGATTCAGGATGCAGATGCCTTTGTCTATGAAAATGAAAATATGGAGACTTGGGTTCCTGAACTGTTAAAAACTTTGAAAAACAAGGAAGAAACGGTTATCAAAGCGACAGGAGATATGCTCTTGCTGCCTGGTGGTGAAGAGGAAGAAGACCATGACCATGGTGAAGAGGGACATCATCATGCCTATGATCCCCATGTTTGGTTATCTCCGAAGCGGGCTATTAAAATGGTGGAGCACATTCGTGATAGCTTGAGCAAGTCTTATCCTGACAAGAAAGCGGCTTTTGAGAAAAATGCAGCGGCTTATATCAAGAAGCTGGAAGCCTTGGACAAGGAATATGAGGATGGGTTGGCCAATGCCAAGCAAAAGAGCTTTGTTACTCAGCACGCAGCCTTTAACTATCTAGCATTGGACTATGGCTTGAAGCAGGTGCCAATTTCTGGACTTTCACCAGACAGTGAGCCATCCGCTTCACGCTTGGCTGAATTGACCGAGTATATCAAGAAAAATAAAATCAAGTATATTTACTTTGAAGAGAATGCTTCTCAGGCTTTGGCTTCTACATTAGCTAAGGAAACAGGGGTAGAACTTGATGTCTTGAATCCGCTGGAAAGCTTGACTGAAGAGCAGACCAAGGATGGGGCAGACTATGTTTCTATCATGCAGGCCAATCTAAAGGCTCTCAAGAAGACAACTGACCAAGAGGGAGCGGAGATTGCAGCCGAGAAAGAAGAAGACGATAAGACAGTGCAAAACGGCTACTTTGAAGACAGTGCCGTCAAGGATCGGACCTTGTCTGACTATGCTGGCGAGTGGCAGTCTGTTTACCCTTATCTGAAAGACGGGACCTTGGACCAAGTCTTTGACTACAAGGCTAAGCTGACTGGGAAAATGACGGCAGCTGAATACAAGGACTACTATGACAAGGGCTACAAGACAGATGTTTCCAATATCAATATCACAGACAAGACTATGGAATTTGTGGTAGATGGAAAATCCAAGAAGTATACTTATAAATACGTTGGTAAGCACACTCTGACTTACTCTAAGGGAAATCGTGGAGTTCGCTTTATGTTTGAAGCGACAGACGAGGATGCTGGGGAGTACAAGTATGTTCAGTTTAGCGACCACAACATTGCACCGACCAAGGCAGCTCACTTCCATATCTTCTATGGTGGCGAAAGCCAGGAGGCACTCTTTGACGAGCTGGAAAACTGGCCAACCTACTATCCAAGTAAACTGACTGGTCAAGAAATTGCCCAAGAGATGTTGGCACATTAATATGGACAAACTTGAGAAGACGGGATTATCCCGCCTTCTTTTTTGTATATCAGGAAATGACGATAAAAATACTTGACAAATTACGATTACAAATGTAAACTAATAAAGAGTTAGATTACAAATGTAAATGATAAGGGAGTGTTAAACAATGGAACAGCAAAATATTAGCCAAGCAGAATGGCAAGTGATGCGTGTGCTGTGGGCTTATCCACACAGTCGTAGTACAGAGATTATAGCGCGGTTGGAAGCTGATTTTTCCTGGAAGCCGGCAACCATCAAGACCCTTTTGAATCGTCTGAAGACAAAAGAATTTATTGCCATGGAAAAAATCGAGGGCAAGTTTTACTATGATGCTCGGATTTTAGAAGCGGACCATCTGGAAAGTACATGGCAGGCTTTTTTGGACAATATCTGTAACACTAAACACGGAGATCTTTTGATTTCGATGATTGAGAGAAGTCAGTTTAGTCAAGGGGCCTTGGAGCGGCTCAGCCAAGTCATCGATAAGAAAAGAGCTTCGGCTCCGCTGGAAATTAAATGCCACTGTCCGCAAGGTCAGTGTCGTTGCGGGCACGGAAAGGAGGTGCATTGATGAGCGAGAAGAAAGAATACAAGCTCTCAGGCATGACCTGCGCTGCCTGTGCCATGACGGTGGAGATGGCGGTCAAGGACTTAGAAACGGTCGAGGACGTCAGTGTCAATCTGGCGACAGAACGCCTCAGTTTGCTTCCTAAGGCGGGATTTGACAGCCAGCAAGTATTGGATGCTGTAGCCGAGGCAGGTTATCATGCAGAAGAAAAAGGAAAAAACAGGCCGTCTGACGTAAGCGAAGAGGCTGCAATGAAAGCGCAGGAATTGCAAAAAAAGAAACAGCAATTGCTGATTCTTTTGGTTACGACACTACCCTTGCTTTATATCTCTATGGGCAGTATGGTTGGCCTTCCTCTACCTAGTTTCTTAGACCATATGGTGCATCCCTTGGTCTTCGTTCTGTCACAATTGCTTTTGACTCTGCCTGCTGTGTGGATCGGTCGTGGCTTTTATCAGAGAGGATTTCGCAATCTTATCAAGCGACATCCCAATATGGATAGTTTGATTGCGGTGGGGACCAGCGCAGCATTTTTCTACAGCCTCTACTCAGTCAGTCAGGTTTTTCTAGGTCATCATCCCTTTGTTCATCAGCTTTATTTTGAGTCTGTTGCAGTGATTATTGCCTTGGTTCTTCTGGGCAAATATCTGGAAAGTTCTGCCAAGGGGAGAACGTCTCAGGCAATTCAGTCTCTGCTTGAGTTAGTGCCTAGTCAGGCGACAGTGATTCGCTATGGAGAGGCTGTGACCATTGATACGGAGGATATCCGAGTTGGAGATATTATCCGTATCAAGCCAGGGGAGCGTATGCCGGTAGATGGACTTGTAATAGAGGGGCAGACCTTTGTGGATGAGTCCATGATGACTGGTGAAAGTGTCCCGATTGAAAAGAAGGTCGGCGACACCATTACCAGTGCCACAATCAATCAAAATGGTAGTATTGATTACCAAGCAACTAGGGTGGGTTCGGATACGACCTTAGCTCAGATTGTCAGATTGGTGGAGGAAGCGCAGGGGTCTAAGGCTCCGATTGCGGCTTTGGCCGATAAGATTTCGCTCTATTTTGTCCCAATCGTGCTGGGCTTGGCTACTTTGTCCGCTCTTGGCTGGTATTTTCTAGCTGGTGAGAGTCTTAGCTTTTCCCTGTCAATCTTTGTCGCAGTTCTGGTCATTGCCTGCCCTTGTGCGCTAGGTTTAGCAACTCCGACAGCCATCATGGTTGGGACTGGCAAAGGGGCTGAAAATGGGATTTTGATTAAGTCTGGACAAGCTTTGGAAGCAGCTTATCAACTGGATACTATTGTTCTTGATAAGACTGGGACGATTACGGTTGGCAAGCCCAGCCTGACGGATTTGGTGCCTTTAGGTGCTTTTAATCGCTCTGACTTATTGCAGCTAATAGCCAGTGCTGAGCAGCATTCTGAGCATCCTTTGGCTCAGGCTATCTTAGAAGCAGCTGAAGAGGAGGGGCTTGACTTACTGCCTGTCAGTCATTTTGAGGCTATGGTTGGACGAGGTTTGTCAGCTCAGGTTGAGGGCAAACAGCTTCTGGTGGGAAATGAGTCTCTGATGAAAGAAAAGAACATTGACAGCAGTGTCTTTCAAGAACAGTTGTTGGAGCTGTCCCAAGAAGGGAAGACGGCCATGTTTGTCGCAGTAGATGGCTGGCTGGCTGGTATTCTAGCGGTAGCAGATGAGATGAAATCCAGCAGCTTGTCGGCGGTGCAGAAGCTCCAGTCTATGGGACTGGAAGTCATCATGCTGACAGGAGATCGTGAAGAAACAGCGACAGCTATTGCCCAGAAAGCTGGAATTCAAAAAGTCATCGCAGGTGTATTGCCAGATGGGAAGGCCACTGCTATCAAGAACTTACAGGAAGCTGGGAAAAGACTGGCTATGGTAGGAGACGGTATCAATGATGCGCCGGCTTTGGTTCAGGCAGCTGTGGGAATTGCCATCGGATCAGGCGCTGATGTAGCTATTGAGTCGGCAGATGTAGTGCTCATGCATAGTGATTTGCAGGATGTAGTCAAGGCTATCAAGCTCAGCCAGGCGACTATCCGCAATATCAAGGAAAATCTCTTCTGGGCCTTTGCTTATAATACACTAGGCATCCCGATTGCTATGGGGCTATTGCATCTTTTCGGCGGTCCCTTGCTCAATCCTATGCTGGCTGGTCTGGCCATGAGCTTAAGCTCGGTGTCAGTTGTGGCCAATGCTCTGCGTCTAGGACGCTTTAAAATGAACTAAATATACGGAGGAATAAATCTATGAAACAAACAGTCCAATTAGAAAACTTATCTTGTCAAAATTGTGTCAAACACGTCACCCAGCACTTCCTGTCTATGGAGGGAGTGTCAGATGTGGCGGTAGACCTAGAAAAGCAGACAGCCCAAGTCACGACTGATAAACTTTATGATGCATCTGATTATGAAGCAGTTCTGGCAAAAACAATCTACAGGGTTCTGGATGTGACAGAAGCTGAGTAAAGTCAGTAGTTTTACGCCTGCCCAGCTGTTAGACTTCTTCTTGTAAAAAGCGATAAAATAATCTATAATGTTACTAATCACATGATTTATCTTACCGCGAGAAAGAGGAGAAAAATGAAGAAAAAAGCTTTACCTTTTTTACTAGCAGGAGCTGCTTTATTAGCTATGACAGCTTGCTCAAACGGCAGTGCTACGAATCAATCAGAAACGCCTACTAGCAGTACTGGCTCAGTAACAAGTTCTGTGGAGCAGGCATCCAGTCAATCAACTGCAGCAGCATCTTCAGCAGCTGGCAGCGCTAGCTCAGAGAGTGCGAGCACAGAAAAAACCAAGGAAAAGAAAGAAGCGATGGACATTTCAGCACTTGCAAATGGTAATTATGCCAGCGTTAAAGGAACCTGGCAGGATGCTTCTGGCAACCAGCTTGTTTTTGATGAAAAGGGCTTGGTTTCAAGTGGTTATGAATTGTATGGAGCTTCTCTGACAGACTATGGTACTGCTGCTGGCGGTGTCTACGGCGGAGAAAGCGGAGGTTTTCTGATTGAGTTTCTTCCTAAGGGAGTTAAGGTCGCAGACAAGGAAAACTTTACAGATAATTCAGATGCTGGCCAAGACAGAATCTGGACAGGAGTTGGCCTGAATAGCTTTGATGAGCAAGGTAGCTTCTATTATCGAGTAGATTAAACGAAGCTTGGTGTTTAATTTTATAGCTTATATATTGATGAGAGCAGAAGACTATCTGCTCTCTTTTCTTTTGTAAAGTAAGAAATTTCACCGACAAAAAAAGCCTGCCTAAACTAGGCGGGCTTCATAATTTTGAGTTGAATTAGGCTTCACTATGAGGTGTTATAAACTGATCCATAGGGGTTGAAATCACATTCAAGAAGAGCTTGGCGAAATCCTCTGCCGGCATAGGTTCTTCTTTGATAATCCAAATTTCAATGAGGGAGTTAATCCATCTAACAACAATTTCCGTAGCCATTTCTTTTGGGATTCCCAATTTTTTAGAGTCAATTTCTAAATTTTGCACGACCCATTGAGTGAAGAAGGTAGATAGATAGTCACTCCAGAAAGGATCGATAGCTGTAGTATAGAGCACCTTCATCCATTTCCTATGTTCATAAAGGGTAGGAATCATATGTTGGGCAAAGAAACAGAAGGGATTTTCTCCACTTCCTTCTTCGTAGCTTTCATACAGGGGCAAAAACGGAGTCATAATTGTCTGGCGGATGTATTGGATAATGTCTTCAACATTGCTAAAATGCTTTTTATAGATAGCCTGGCGCGATAGACCAGCTTGTTTTGCAATCTCTGAAAAAGTAAAATAAGACTTTTCAGGATTTTGCTCTGCCAGCTCAATTAAGGCATTGACAACTTTGTCTCGAGTATCTTGGGGCATAAGTACCTTCCTTCTTTTTTATTAAGTTCTTGCTGGTTTGTCTAATAATAGAGCAAATTCCAACAAAATAGTTTACCGCTTGTCAACTAAAATGATAACACTTTATAGAGGAAATGTCCAATTATTTTTAAAATTTAATATAAAAATATTAAAAAACCAGTCTTCCCTTACAAGGACCGGTTCTGTCATTTCTCTATTTTTCTTCTAGGTGGTTATACGATAACAATTTTGTTTGAAGGACCAGCAGAACTATCATAGGCAGCAAAGCTGGTTAGGGGTGAAGATACAAGGTTGAGAAATGTCTTAGAGAACTGCTTGCAAGGAACGGGGTCATCCTGAGTGATCCAATTCTCGATAAGAGAACTAATCCAGCCGGCCAGCAGTTGATTGGCCAGGTCTTCAGGAATACCTAATTTTTGGTGGTCAAGATTTAGATTCTGCTCGATCCAGTCCTTGTAACTGGCAGTAATAAAATCGCTCCACAGGGGATCGACAGAACTAGTATATAATATTTTAATGCGTTGGCGTTGCTCATAAATAGCGGGAAGAATCGTTTGAGCCAAAAAGGTGAAAGGATCTAAGTCTGCTTCAGCATTGTTGCTATTCCAGTTGGGAGCAAAGGCTTGCTTCACCATATCTTGGCGAATATATTCGATAATTTCAGTAGTGTTATTAAAGTGTCGTTTGTAAATGGCTTGTCTTGACAAACCGGCTTCTTTAGCGATTTCTGTAAAGGTAAAACGCGACCTGTCTGGCTGTTTATCTGCTAATTCAAAAAATGCATCCAAAATCCTATCTCGTGTATTAAGAGCCATAATTTTATCCCTCCTATACCATTTTACTTTTTCTGTCTTAAATAAGCTAGAAAATAGCCCAGAATTTTTACTAAAAAAGTTTACACATTGTTAAATGGAAAAATTTTTAGTTTAATTTCTGGACATCATGTCTGTTTAAAAACTGGACGATTTCACAAAAATGTACATAAATCAAGCCGATAATTCTTTTATTTTAACAAGTTAATATGATAAAATAATAAAAAATCTTATCAGAAGTCAAATAGAAAGTGTAGTTTAAAGATTACCTAATCTGAAAGATTTATGGGAGGTTTGACTGGACTTTTTATTCAGGATTAATGATCAGGATAATAAAATATGTTCAGAGGAGAAAAAGATGAAAAGAACAGAAAAAGTTTTGCGATATTCTATTCGGAAGTCAGTTTTAGGTGTTGGTTCAGTCCTTATTTGTGCTCTGTTTTTGGGTCACAGTATGGTGGCGGCAGATGAGGAGCAGCCTGTTGCAAATGCAGTAGAGACTCCGGCCGCTGCATCACCAGTAAATCAGGATTTGACAACGGTCAGGGAGGCTGCTAATACGGAAGTAGGTACGTTTCTGGCTGAGAAAGTGACAGATCTTGGGAATAATCCAAATTTGTCAGATGAGGAGCTTGCAGCAGCTAAGGAGGAAGTCAATCAAACAGCTGCGAAGGCTCAGAATGAAATTGCTGCAGCTGAGGATAAAGAAAGGATTGATCAAGCTAAGGAAGATGGATTGGCAGACATCAACTCTGTCAATCCAGTCGGCAAAGATTTGCTTCTAGATGAAATCCAAAATGGAAAAGCAGAGTTTGATAAACTTGTAGATAGTAGCGATTTACTGCCTGAGGAGCAAAAGAAAAGCTTCCAAGAGTCTGTAAGGAAGAAGGCTGCAGAAGCAGAGGATGCAATTCAGAAATTAGATGTTAATGCAGCAACAGCAGAGCAGGCGGAAGTGATTCAAGAGCAGGCAGTAACCGAGGAAGATAAGTTTTTCAAATTTATAGCAAGTTCAACCGTAGATTTCACTCTGGCTGCCAAATTAGCTGACGTGGAAGCAAATCCTAATCTTTCAGAAGCAGAAAAGAAAGCAGTTAGAGGCGAGATAGAGCAGGTGGTGGAAGCAGCCAAGAAGGCTATTGAAGGAGCAGATTCTCAGGAAGTCTATGACCGGGAAAAAGAAACAGCTATAGCCCGCTTAGCCAAGATTCACCCTATTGGCAAAGAGCAGTTCTTAAAAGAAATTCAGGAAGAAAAAACAGCTACTATCGAGGCTGTTGAGAAGAGTCAAAGTCTTTCTGTTGAGGAAAAAACTGCAGCTAAAAAGAAAATTGAAGATGCAGCAGCCATAGCTCAAAAAGCAATTGCAGCTTATAATGCTTGGGTTGAAAGTCCTGATGATGCCGAAAAAATTCAAGAACAGGTAGCGGCAGAGAAGCAAGGTTTGCTGAAAGCTACGACTGGACTGAAACTAGATCTTGCTCTGTCTGATAAGCTAGCCGACTTACGGAGCAACCCGAATCTGTCAGATGCAGAACGGGCTACGGCTAAAGCTGAAGCGGAAGCAACTCTAGCAGATGCGAAAACAGCGCTTGAAAAGGCTGATGCCGAAGAAGAACTAGAGAGAATTGAGGAAGCTGGAATTGCTAGCTTGGACACGATTCATCCAGTTGGCAAAGATTTGGTTTTAGATGAGCTTGAAGAAGAAGTCGACAAACAGATTGAAGCAATTGAACATCACCAAAGACTTTCAGAACTCGATAAAAAGCAAGCTAAAGAAAAGATTCGAGCAGTATTAAAGACGGTGACAGATGCGATTGCGCAGCTAGATGATAGTGTAGACAGTGCTGAAAAAGCAGAGAAGCTGCAGGAACAGATTGCTGCTGAGCAGACAAAAGCTCTTGAAAATCTAGAAGCGATTGTCAAGAATGCTGCTAAAGCTAAGACAGCTTCTTCTATTCCAAGTGATTCACCACAAGAAACCAGGAAAGAATTTAGTGGAGGCGTCAGCGACTCTGAGCCAGCAATAGCAACGGCGTCGGAATATGATTTGTCTAGCCATGAAGTTGGAACTCATCCCGATACAGCTCCGCAGTCCTCAGTACAACCAGAATTCAGTGGCAATGTTAATGATTCAGAAGCACCAACAGCAACGTGGCCTGAATTTACAGGAGGCGTCAATGATTCAGAGACGATAACAGCGACAGAGTCAGAGTATGATTTATCTAGCCATGGGGTTGGAACTCATCCTGATACAGCTCCGCAGTCTTCAGTACAACCAGAATTCAGTGGCAATGTTAATGATTCAGAAGCATCAACAGCAACACGGCCTGAATTTAGTGGAGGCGTCAATGATTCAGAGCCAACCATGACAGAAAATAACACCTATGATGCTGGCGTTCAGCCATCAGTCAGGAGTGCACATCCAGACAGCGCTCCTCAAATGGCGGCTCTTCCGGAATTTACTGGTGGTGTCAATGCTGCTGACGCGGCAGTAGCTGATGCTTTACCTGCTTACCAAGTAACTAGCGGTATTTTGCCAGCAGTTGATGGGGCCAAATCAGTACAAGAGCAGTCTTCATCAGCTAAGGTCACCCAGCCAGCTCAGCTTAAAAACAAGGAAGGTAAGAGCGATGCGTCAGTCTTGCCGCATACGGGTCAAGCTTCTAATGCTCTTTTAACAGTTGCAGGAGTTATCAGTGCTTTAGGCACAGCTGGATTGTCACTCCGTAGTAGAAAAAAGGAAGATTAAGTTTTAAAGAGGCCACTTGGTCTCTTTTTTTATGGAAAAAATTTTCAAAAATTATGCAAACGTTTTACTAAAAGTGCTTGAAAAAGTCAAAAAAAAACGATATAATGGACAATGTGAAAGCGCTTTGCAAACGAGAGCTTAAAAGAAAATATTTTTATTCAAAAGAAGGGGCTTATTATGGTCGAATTAAATCTGAAAAATATCTATAAAAAATATCCCAACAGCGACCACTATTCAGTGGAAGACTTCAATCTAGACATCAAGGACAAGGAATTTATCGTCTTTGTCGGTCCGTCCGGTTGCGGAAAATCAACTACGCTGCGTATGATTGCTGGTCTTGAGGACATCACAGAAGGAACTGCCTCTATTGACGGTACAGTGGTCAATGATGTGGCGCCCAAAGACCGTGATATCGCTATGGTCTTCCAGAACTATGCCCTTTATCCGCATATGACTGTCTACGACAACATGGCCTTTGGTCTTAAGCTGCGCAAGTACAGCAAGGAAGATATTGACAAACGGGTTAATGAAGCAGCAGAAATCCTAGGCTTGAAGGAATTCTTGCAGCGTAAGCCAGCTGATTTATCTGGTGGTCAGCGTCAGCGGGTAGCAATGGGACGTGCAATCGTTCGGGATGCAAAGGTTTTCCTTATGGATGAGCCTCTGTCTAACTTGGATGCTAAGTTGCGTGTGTCCATGCGGGCAGAGATTGCCAAGATTCACCGCCGTATCGGGGCAACAACTATCTATGTTACCCATGACCAGACTGAAGCTATGACCTTGGCGGATCGTATCGTTATCATGTCAGCGACCAAGAATCCCGCTGGAACTGGAACGATTGGACGAGTGGAGCAGATTGGTACGCCGCAGGAAGTCTATAACAACCCAGTTAATAAGTTCGTTGCTGGCTTCATCGGTAGCCCAGCTATGAACTTCATCCCAGTTAAACTTGAAGGGAATGAGATTGTCGCAGAAGGTCTGCGCTTGACTGTACCAGAAGGAGCTCTCAAGGTTCTGCGGGAGAAAGGTTACGAGGGCAAGGAACTGATCTTTGGTATTCGTCCGGAAGATATCAATGCGGAAGCTGCTTTCTTGGAAACTTTCCCGAATTCAGTTGTGCATGCCAAAATTTCTGTTTCAGAATTGCTGGGAGCAGAGTCCCATCTCTACTGCCAAGTGGGTTCTAGTGAGTTTGTAGCGCGTGTGGATTCACGGGACTACCTAGAAACTGGTGCGGGTATTGACCTAGGCTTTGACCTCAATAAAGCGCACTTCTTTGATCCAGAGACAGAGAAGACGGTCTATTAATCAGTAGATAAATAACGCAGACAGTCCTGTCTGCGTTTTTAAAATGGCTGTTATAACATCATTTTTTACTGAAAGGTGATCAGATTTTTTCTTCTTTTAGTTTTCCGATAAGAATCTCAGCTGAAATGGTGGCATGTGTAAGCTGCTCCCAATTGATTAGATTTTTTTCAACATGAAAGAGTAAAGGAGTCATCTGCAGTAGGGCAGTTTTCTCCTCAGAATGTAGAGCATGGGTTGATTCTACGGTTTTTCTGGATAGAATCGTAAAGTGCTTCTGGAAGTGCTGGATGATATCTTGATTAGAATAATCTTTCTTGTCCAGATATTGAGTAGCTTTTTGACGAATTTCTTTCAGATGACTTTCTGTCGGGATGACTTTAATGATAAGCCCCTCTTTTTTCAATACTCGTTGAAATTCATGATAGTTAGCTGGTGAGAAGATGTCCAGTAAGACATCCATGCTTTGATCCTGAACGGGTAAGTGTGCCAAATCCCCGACGAACCATTTTACAGCAAGGCTCTGATCACTTTTGGCAGCTAGTTGGATAGAATCTTTGGATAGATCAAAAGCGTAAATTTCTTTGTTGGGGAATTTTTCCTGAATTTTTCGAGCATAGTAGCCCTCTCCGCAAGCGACGTCTAGAATGGTCTGTTCTTCAGGCAGGGTCTGCAGCAGATCCTGCAACTCATCTAGGATATGCTGATAAAAGCCGGCTTCCAAGATGACTTTTCTATTTTGAAAGCTCGTTTTGTCATAGTCTCTAGCTTGTTTGACCTGGGGAGCTAGATTGACATAACCGAATTTGGCGATGTCGTAGGAATGGCGATTAAGACACTTGAGGCTGCTTTCTTCCATAGCCAAGCTTTGCTGGCAAAGTGGGCAGGCCAGAGCCGAAGCTTGGGCAAAGCGGGCGAGTTTTGGTTTCATGAGAACTCTCTTTCTATCTGTTTTTATAAAGTTGAATGTCCTTTCCTTCGTAAGACATAGAAAAATCCGATTCAGGTAATCGGATTTTTATCTTTAGTAGGTAAGGACAAAGTATTTCTTTTTACCACGGCGGATAACTGTTAGCTCGTCTTCCAGTTTATCTGAGTCGCTGAGAACATAGTCTAAATCTTGGATGCGCTCACCATTGAGGTAGATAGCACCGTTTTGGACGTCCTCGCGAGCTTGACGTTTTGAGTTTACCACGCCAGCTGTCACAAGCAGTTCTACAATATTGAGGTTGTCTTCTGCTTGGACCTGATAGTTAGGCACACCTCGCAGACCTTGTTTGAGTTCCTTGACGGATAGGTTTTTAATATTTCCGGCAAAGAGCTGCTCAGTGATGTTGAGGGCTTCCTGGTATGCTTCTTGACCGTGAACCAGGCTGACCACTTCGCGAGCTAGGACTTTCTGAGCCAAGCGTTCGTGTGGTGCTGCTTCAAACTGCTGGCGAATCTCTTCGATCTCATCCAAGGACAGGAAGGTGAAGATTTTCAAGAAGCGGATAGCGTCTGCGTCCATGACATTCATCCAGAATTGATACATTTCGTAAGGAGAAGTCTTGTCAGGATTGAGCCAGACAGCATTGCCTTCTGACTTGCCGAATTTTTTGCCAGTAGCGTCGGTAATGAGCGGAACGGTTATCACATGGCCAGTCTTGTCAGCTTTGCGGCGTAGGAGTTCTGTACCTGCTGTCATATTGCCCCATTGGTCAGAACCACCGATTTGCAGGGTTACGTCGTGGTTTTGATTGAGGATATAGAAGTCATATCCTTGCATGATCTGGTAGGCGAATTCTGTATAGGAAATCCCTGTCTCAATCCGGCTCTTGACAGAATCTTTACTCATCATGTAGTTGACAGTGAAGTATTTGCCGACGTCACGCAGGAAGTCGATAAAGCTGATGCTGCTGAACCAGTCATAATTGTTGACCATTTCGGCCTTATTATCGCCCTTTTCAAAGTCCAGAAAACGAGAAAGCTGATCTTGGATGGATTTCACCCAGCCTTCCACAGTTTCCTTGGTCTGGAGGCTGCGTTCTGCATCCCTAAAGGATGGATCGCCAATCAATCCAGTTGCTCCTCCGACCAGCGCGTAGGGTTTGTGTCCGGCTAGTTGCAAGCGACGGCTGGTCAGAATGGCTACCAAGTGGCCAAGGTGCAGGCTGTCAGCGGTCGGATCGTATCCACTATAATAAGAGACTTGTCCTTCTTCTAAGGCCTTGCGTAAAGCTGCTTCATCAGTAGTTTGGAATACCAAGCCACGTTCTTTTAGCTCATCAAAAATGTGCATCATGTCTCTCCTATTCTAAAAGCCAAGAAATTGGCTTATCTATATTTTAAATTTATGTTACTCTATTGTATCATAAAGCTTTTAAATAGCAATGTTTCCTTGAAATAAATCATAGATATTTGGTATAATGGGAAGATAACAAGGAGAATCGAACTTGGAACAATTAATAGAGAAATTAAAAGAGTTCTGGGGAAAAGCCCAGCAGTTTATCAAAAAAATACATCTTCCAGAATGGAGCAAGAAGATCGTTAGTGGCAACAATGGCTGGTCTATCGGTGATGTTTTTGCTGTTTTCTTGCGGACTTTTAAACTTCTGATGAATATGGCTTTTGTGTTTATCTTCTTCGGTGGCGTCATCGGTGCTGGTATTGGGATAGGCTATGCAGCTAGTCTTTTCAGTAAGGTTGAAGTGCCCAAGCAGGATGAGCTGGTCAAGCAGGTGAATAATATTTCTGGAATCTCCAAGCTTACCTATGCTGATGGCAGCTTGATTGCAGAAGTGGACAATGATTTGCTCCGCATCCCGGTTAAGAGTGACGCCATCTCTGAAAATGTAAAAAAAGCCGTTATCGCTACAGAGGATGAGAATTTTGAAACGCATAACGGAGTGGTGCCTAAAGCTGTGCTTCGGGCTACGCTCGGCTCTGTTGTCGGAGTTGGCTCGTCTAGCGGGGGGTCAACCATTACCCAGCAGTTGATCAAGCAGCAGGTGGTGGGCGATGCGCCGACCTTCAAGCGGAAAGCGGCGGAGATTGTTGATGCGCTGGCTTTGGAACGCTACATGTCCAAGGATGATATTTTGACGACCTACTTGAACGTTTCGCCTTTTGGGCGCAACAATAAGGGGCAGAATATCGCCGGTGTGGAAGAAGCTGCTCAAGGAATTTTTGGTGTCTCTGCTAAGGATTTGACTGTGCCCCAGTCTGCTTTTATTGCCGGCTTGCCACAGAGTCCGATTGTTTATTCGCCTTATGCAGCGGATGGCAGTCTCAAGAGTGCAGGGGATATGGCTCTGGGCTTGGAACGTGCCAAGGATGTGCTCTATAATATGTATCGGACGGGCCATCTAAGCGAAAAAGAGTACAAGGAGTACAAGGACTACGACTTGACCAAGGATTTCAAGCCTTCTGAAAGTTCGGAAAAATCTTCGCATGGCTACCTTTATTACACAGCGGTCGAAGAAGCCCAGCAGACCATGTACGAATACTTGATTCAGCGGGACAATGTTTCTCAGCAAGAGCTGAAAAACAACGACACTGTCAAAGCCTACAAGGAATTGGCTGCTAAAGAACTGAGCGATGGCGGCTATACTGTCACCACCACAATCAACAAGAACATTCATACTGCTATGCAAAATGCAGTAGCCAACTATGGGGGCGTCTTGGATGACGGAACTGGTGCAGTTGAAGTGGGGAATGTCCTCTTGGATAATAAAACCGGTGCTGTGATTGGCTTTGTCGGAGGAAGAGATTATGCTTCCAATCAGAACAATCATGCCTTTGATACGGAACGATCACCGGGTTCGACTATTAAGCCGATTCTTGCTTATGGGATTGCTATTGACCAAGGTCTGATGGGTAGTGCCAGCGTTCTTTCCAATTATCCAACTAACTTTTCAAGCGGCGATCCAATCATGCACGTGGATAGCCGTGGTACAGCCATGATGGACCTGCAAGAAGCGCTTAATACTTCTTGGAATATTCCGGCTTATTGGACTTACCGCGGATTACGCGAAAAAGGTGTCAATGTCCGTGGCTATATGGAAAAAATGGGTTATTACATTGATGACTACAGCATTGAGAGTCTCCCAATGGGCGGGGGAATCGAAGTATCTGTAGCTCAGCATACCAATGGTTTCCAAACCTTGGCTAATAATGGAACCTACCAGAAAAAATATATGGTTGAAAAAATCACAGACCGAGATGGCAAGGTGATTTACCAGCATAAGGCCAATCCTGTTCAGATTTACAGTCCAGCAGCGGCTACGATTATGCAGGAGCTCATGCGGGGCGTTATCAATTCTGGAGCGACTACGACCTATAAATCCAGAATCAGTCAGGTCAACGGAACATTAGCTGGAGCCGACTGGATTGGTAAGACTGGAACGACCAACACAAACGGCGATATGTGGCTGATGCTTTCTACTCCTAAGATGACTTTGGGAGGCTGGATTGGTCATGATGATAATAGCTCTATGGCGGCGTTGACTGGTTATAACAATAACGCTTCCTACATGGCTTATATGGTAGATGCCATCTATCAGGCAGATCCAAATGCCTGGGGTGTTGGTGATAAGTTCACTCTTGATCCGAGTGTGATTAAGTCTGACGTACTCAAGTCTACAGGAGAAAAGCCAGGTACAGTAACGGTAAATGGTCGCTCTGTTAATCTCAGTGGTCCGACAGTGCCTAGCTATTGGGCTAAAAACGGCGCTCCGACCACGACCTACCGCTTTGGTATCGGGGCATCAGATGCGGATTATCAGAAGGCTTGGTCAGCTATACTGGGCGGTTCTACCTCCAATTCTAATTCAAGTTCCAATTCCAACAATAACCGGCAAGGGAACTAGCGTATCAAGAACAGTTTTAACTTTTCAGAAAGCGGATGAAATCCTTGCAATTTCTAGCTAAATAAGGTATAATGATAGCAATAATTTGTCGTGTGCTTTATTTGAAATATTGTCCAAATAGAAGCTTACAGCAGTTAAATCAAACTTGAATAAGTCAGATTTAGCTGCTCTTTTTGTGCCTATTTTTAGGAAAAACGAATTATGTAACTATAATTTAATTTTTCTGAAAATTAAACAAAAGGGACTGATTGTGGCTGTTTTGCAGCATTGTAAATGACAGAGGATTTTCCTCTGAAAACATTTCACAGAACTCGCCCTCAAAGCGTTGAGGAAAAGATACTTTCTTCTCGCTTTATCAAGGGCTCAGTATCTTATCATAAAGGAGTAAAAACTTGGCAGGACATGAAGTTCGATACGGTAAACACCGTACCCGTCGTAGTTTTTCAAGAATTAAGGAAGTTCTTGATTTACCAAATTTGATTGAAATCCAAACGGATTCGTTCCAAGATTTCTTGGATCATGGTCTGAAGGAAGTCTTTGAAGATGTACTTCCTATTTCAAACTTTACCGATACCATGGAATTGGAATTTGTCGGCTATGAAATCCGTGAGCCTAAATATACGCTGGAAGAAGCACGCATTCACGATGCCAGCTATTCAGCGCCAATCTTTGTGACTTTCCGTCTGATTAACAAGGAAACTGGTGAAATCAAGACTCAGGAAGTCTTCTTTGGTGATTTCCCAATCATGACTGAAATGGGAACCTTCATCATCAATGGTGGTGAGCGGATTATCGTTTCCCAGTTGGTGCGTTCTCCAGGGGTTTACTTTAACGATAAAGTTGACAAAAACGGAAAAGTTGGCTACGGTTCAACGGTTATTCCTAACCGCGGAGCTTGGTTAGAGTTGGAAACAGACTCAAAAGACATTGCCTACACTCGTATTGACCGGACACGGAAGATTCCATTTACCACTTTGGTGCGTGCGCTCGGTTTCTCAGGAGATGATGAGATCTTGGACATCTTTGGTGACAGCGACTTGGTTCGCAATACCATTGAAAAAGATATCCACAAGAACCCAATGGACTCTCGTACAGATGAAGCCCTGAAAGAAATCTATGAGCGTCTTCGTCCAGGTGAGCCTAAGACGGCTGAAAGCTCTCGCTCTCTCCTTGATGCGCGTTTCTTTGATCCGCATCGTTATGACTTGGCAGCAGTTGGTCGTTACAAGATTAATAAGAAACTCAGCGTCAAGACACGCTTGCTGAACCAAACCATTGCAGAGCCATTGGTAGATGCTGAAACAGGAGAAATCTTGGTTGAAGCTGGTACAGTTATGACCCGCAGTGTCATTGACAGCATTGCAGAGCAGCTGAACAATGGTTTGAACAAAATCACTTATATTCCAAACGACTCAGCTGTCTTGACAGCTCCTGTAGAATTGCAGAAGTTCAAGGTAGTGGCACCAACTGATCCAGACCGCGTTGTGACTATCATCGGTAACGCAAATCCTTCTGACAAGGTACGGATTGTAACACCAGCTGATATCTTAGCTGAGATGAGCTACTTCCTCAACTTGGCTGAAGGCATCGGTCGTGTAGATGATATTGACCACTTGGGGAACCGTCGTATTCGTGCAGTTGGCGAGCTTTTAGCCAACCAAGTTCGTCTCGGACTTTCTCGGATGGAGCGTAATGTTCGTGAACGGATGAGTGTTCAAGACAATGAAGTACTGACTCCACAGCAAATCATTAACATCCGTCCAGTAACTGCAGCTATTAAAGAATTCTTTGGTTCTTCTCAGTTGTCTCAGTTCATGGACCAACACAATCCGCTGTCTGAGCTTTCTCACAAGCGCCGTCTTTCTGCCTTAGGACCTGGTGGTTTGACACGTGACCGCGCTGGTTATGAAGTGCGGGACGTACACTATACTCACTATGGTCGTATGTGTCCAATCGAAACACCTGAAGGACCAAACATTGGTTTGATCAATAACTTGTCTTCTTATGGGCACCTTAACAAATACGGATTTATTCAAACGCCTTACCGTAAGGTAGACCGTGAAGCTGGCGTGGTAACCAACGAAATCGTTTGGTTGACCGCTGATGAGGAAGATGAATTTATCGTAGCGCAGGCTAACTCTAAGCTGAATGAAAAAGGTGGCTTTGCAGAGCCTATCGTTATGGGACGCCACCAAGGTAATAACCAAGAATTCCCATCAGACCAAGTAGACTACATGGATGTATCGCCTAAGCAGGTAGTTGCCGTAGCGACAGCGTGTATTCCTTTCTTGGAAAATGACGACTCCAACCGTGCCCTCATGGGTGCCAACATGCAACGTCAGGCTGTGCCTTTGATTGATCCAAAAGCGCCTTATGTTGGTACTGGTATGGAATACCAAGCTGCCCACGACTCTGGTGCAGCGGTTATTGCTCAGCATGATGGTAAGGTTACCTATGCGGATGCAGACAAGGTTGAAGTACGCCGTGAAGATGGTTCTCTTGATGTTTACCAAATTCAAAAATTCCGCCGTTCTAACTCAGGAACTGCTTACAACCAACGTACCCTTGTAAAAGTTGGCGATGTCGTTGAAAAAGGCGACTTTATCGCTGACGGACCTTCTATGGAAAATGGAGAAATGGCCTTGGGACAAAACCCAATCGTTGCCTACATGACATGGGAAGGTTACAACTTCGAGGATGCGGTTATCATGAGTGAGCGTCTGGTGAAAGACGATGTCTACACCTCAGTTCACTTGGAAGAATACGAATCAGAAACTCGCGATACCAAGCTTGGCCCTGAAGAAATTACCCGCGAAATTCCAAACGTAGGGGAAGATGCCCTACGCAATTTGGACGAAATGGGTATTATCCGCATCGGGGCGGAAGTCAAGGAAGGCGATATCCTTGTAGGTAAAGTTACCCCTAAGGGTGAAAAAGATCTTTCTGCTGAAGAGCGCCTCTTGCACGCTATCTTCGGAGACAAGTCTCGTGAAGTCCGTGATACCTCTCTGCGTGTGCCGCACGGTGCTGATGGAGTGGTTCGTGACGTGAAGATCTTTACCCGTGCTAATGGTGATGAGTTGCAATCTGGCGTTAATATGTTGGTTCGTGTCTACATCGCTCAAAAACGTAAGATCAAGGTCGGAGATAAGATGGCTGGTCGTCACGGAAACAAGGGGGTTGTATCCCGTATCGTTCCTGTGGAAGACATGCCTTATTTGCCAGACGGAACACCAGTTGATATCATGCTGAACCCACTCGGGGTACCATCACGTATGAACATTGGTCAGGTTATGGAGCTTCACCTTGGTATGGCAGCACGTAACTTGGGCATCCATATTGCGACACCGGTCTTTGATGGAGCAAGCTCAGAAGACCTCTGGGATACTGTCCGTGAAGCTGGTATGGATAGCGATGCCAAGACTATTCTTTACGATGGACGTACCGGTGAGCCGTTTGACAACCGTGTATCTGTCGGTGTCATGTACATGATTAAGCTCCACCACATGGTAGATGACAAACTCCATGCCCGCTCAGTAGGTCCTTACTCAATGGTTACCCAACAGCCGCTCGGAGGTAAAGCTCAATTTGGTGGACAACGTTTTGGTGAGATGGAAGTTTGGGCCTTGGAAGCTTACGGTGCTTCTAACGTTCTGCAAGAAATCCTGACTTACAAGTCAGATGATGTCAACGGACGTTTGAAGGCTTATGAAGCTATTACTAAAGGAAAACCAATTCCAAAACCAGGTGTGCCAGAATCCTTCCGCGTTCTTGTCAAAGAATTGCAATCTCTTGGTCTGGATATGCGCGTTCTCGATGAAGATGACAATGAAGTAGAACTGCGTGACCTAGACGAAGGTGAAGATGATGATGTGATTCACGTTGACGATCTTGAAAAAGCGCGTGAAAAAGCAGCTCAAGAAGCGAAAGCAGCTTTTGAGGCTGAAGGAAAAGAATAAGAATACACACTGATTAGAAAATGAAGAAAGGTAAGAAATAGTGGTTGATGTAAATCGTTTTAAAAGTATGCAAATCACCCTAGCTTCTCCAAATAAGGTCCGTTCATGGTCTTATGGGGAAGTGAAGAAACCTGAAACAATCAATTACCGAACCCTGAAACCAGAACGCGAAGGCCTTTTTGACGAAGTGATCTTCGGTCCAACCAAGGACTGGGAATGTGCCTGTGGTAAGTACAAACGGATTCGTTACAAAGGAATCGTCTGTGACCGCTGTGGTGTTGAAGTAACCCGCGCCAAGGTTCGCCGTGAGCGTATGGGCCACATTGAATTGAAGGCACCTGTTTCACATATTTGGTACTTTAAAGGAATTCCAAGCCGCATGGGGCTCACTTTGGATATGAGCCCGCGTGCCCTGGAAGAAGTCATTTATTTTGCCGCTTATGTGGTGATTGATCCTAAGGATACACCGCTAGAGCACAAGTCAATTATGACGGAGCGTGAGTACCGTGAGCGTTTACGCGAGTACGGTGCAGGCTCATTTGTAGCCAAAATGGGAGCAGAAGCTATTCAAGACCTCTTGAAACAAGTGGACTTGGAAGCTGAGATTGCTGTCCTCAAAGAAGAATTGAAAACTGCTTCAGGTCAAAAACGGATCAAGGCTGTCCGTCGCTTGGATGTTTTGGACGCCTTCTACAAGTCTGGCAATAAGCCAGAATGGATGGTTCTTAACATCCTGCCGGTTATTCCGCCAGATTTGCGCCCGATGGTTCAGCTGGATGGTGGTCGTTTTGCGGCATCTGACCTCAATGATCTCTGTCGCCGTGTTATCAACCGGAACAACCGTTTGGCTCGCTTGCTGGAACTCAACGCCCCTGGTATCATCGTTCAAAATGAGAAGCGGATGCTCCAGGAAGCGGTTGATGCTTTGATTGATAATGGTCGTCGGGGCCGTCCGATTACAGGACCAGGCAGCCGTCCACTTAAGTCTCTGAGCCACATGCTCAAAGGAAAACAAGGGCGTTTCCGTCAAAACTTGCTGGGTAAACGGGTTGACTTCTCAGGTCGTTCCGTTATCGCCGTTGGTCCTACGTTGAAAATGTATCAATGTGGTGTGCCGCGTGAAATGGCGATTGAGCTCTTTAAACCATTTGTGATGCGTGAGATTGTTGCGCGTGATATTGTGCAGAACGTGAAAGCTGCCAAACGCTTGGTAGAGCGTGGAGATGAGCGTATCTGGGATATTCTGGAAGAAGTGATCAAGGAACACCCTGTGCTTCTTAACCGCGCACCGACCCTTCACCGTCTGGGAATTCAGGCCTTTGAGCCAGTTCTGATTGATGGTAAAGCTCTTCGTTTGCATCCATTGGTCTGTGAAGCCTACAATGCCGACTTTGACGGTGACCAAATGGCCATCCACGTACCATTGTCGGAGGAAGCCCAAGCTGAAGCTCGTATCCTCATGCTGGCTGCTGAACATATCTTGAATCCGAAAGATGGTAAACCAGTTGTAACACCGTCTCAGGATATGGTCTTAGGGAACTACTACCTGACCATGGAAGAGGCTGGCCGCGAAGGCGAAGGCATGATTTTCAAGGATATGGATGAAGCGGTCATGGCCCTCCGCAACGGCTATGTTCACTTGCATACTCGTGTTGGTATTACAACCGATAGTCTTAATAAGCCTTGGACAGAAGATCAGAAGCATAAGATTTTGATTACAACTGTTGGTAAAATCCTCTTTAACGCGATTATGCCAGAGGAATTGCCTTATCTGCAAGAGCCAACCAATGCTAACTTGACAGAAGGTGTGCCAGCTAAGTACTTCTTGGAGTCAGGACAAGACATCAAGGAAGTCATTGAACAGCTTGAGATCAATGTTCCGTTTAAGAAGAAAAATCTTGGGAATATCATCGCAGAAATCTTCAAACGCTTCCGTACAACAGAAACGTCTGCTCTTCTTGACCGCTTGAAGAACTTGGGTTATCATCATTCTACTTTGGCTGGTCTGACAGTGGGTATCGCTGATATCCCAGTTGTCGAAGATAAGGCTGAAATTATTGAAGAATCCCATAAGCGTGTTGAACAAATTACCAAACAATTCCGTCGCGGTATGATTACTGATGACGAACGCTACAATGCAGTTACTGCTGAGTGGCGGGCAGCTCGTGAGAAATTGGAAAAACGTCTGGTTGCCAACCAGGATCCGAAGAACCCTATCGTTATGATGATGGACTCTGGAGCGCGGGGTAACATCTCTAACTTCTCCCAGTTGGCCGGTATGCGTGGTCTGATGGCTGCGCCAAATGGACGTATCATGGAATTGCCAATCTTGTCTAACTTCCGTGAAGGTCTGTCTGTTTTGGAAATGTTCTTCTCTACCCACGGTGCTCGTAAGGGTATGACAGATACGGCCCTTAAGACTGCCGACTCAGGTTACCTGACTCGTCGTCTGGTTGACGTTGCCCAAGATGTGATTATCCGTGAAGATGACTGTGGTACAGATCGCGGCTTGCTCATCACTTCTATCACAGAAGGCAAGGAAATGATCGAGTCTCTGGAAGAGCGTCTCAATGGTCGTTACACTAAGAAAACAGTTAGACATCCAAAAACTGGCGCAGTTATTATTGGCGCGAATGAATTGATCACAGAAGACAAGGCTGCTGAAATTGCAAATCTTAAGATCGAGAATGAAGAGGGTAAATTAGTAAAGGCGATCGAAGAAGTCACTATCCGTTCCGTATTTACATGTAACACCCGCCACGGTGTTTGCCGTCATTGTTACGGTATCAACTTGGCGACTGGCGATGCGGTTGAAGTCGGTGAAGCAGTCGGAACCATCGCTGCCCAGTCTATCGGGGAGCCTGGTACACAGCTGACCATGCGTACCTTCCACACGGGTGGTGTTGCCTCCAATACCGATATCACACAAGGTCTTCCTCGTGTCCAAGAAATCTTTGAAGCCCGCAATCCGAAAGGGGAAGCGGTCATCACTGAAGTCAAGGGTGAAGTTACTGCCATCGAAGAAGATGCATCTACTCGTACCAAGAAGGTCTTTGTTACAGGTGCAACTGGCGAAGGTGAATATGTGGTACCATTTACAGCTCGCATGAAGGTTGAAGTGGGCGACCAAGTTTCTCGCGGTGCTGCCTTGACTGAAGGTTCTATCCAGCCGAAGCACTTGCTGGCTGTCCGCGATGTCTTGTCTGTTGAAACTTATCTGCTTGCTGAGGTACAAAAAGTTTACCGTAGCCAAGGGGTAGAAATCGGCGACAAACACATCGAAGTAATGGTTCGCCAGATGATTCGCAAGGTGCGCGTCATGGATCCAGGTGACACAGATCTTCTCATGGGAACTCTCATGGATATTACAGACTTTACAGATGCTAACCGTGATGTGGTTATCTCAGGCGGAGTGCCTGCGACAGCTCGTCCAGTCCTCATGGGAATCACCAAGGCTTCCCTTGAGACAAACAGCTTCCTGTCTGCAGCTTCCTTCCAGGAAACAACTCGTGTCCTGACAGATGCTGCTATCCGTGGTAAGAAAGACCATCTGCTCGGACTCAAAGAAAATGTTATCATCGGTAAGATTATCCCAGCTGGTACTGGTATGGCCCGCTACCGCAATCTGGAACCTCAGGCTGTCAATGAAGTTGAAATTATCAACGAAGTGACAGAACTGCCAGATGGATTTGAAACTGAAGAAAATATTGTTCTTAAATAAAGAACTTTCCCTCCCGATTTTCGGGAGGGATTTTTTGTTGCAGCCGATAATTTCTTGCTCGCCACTAAATATTATCCTATAATATACTTAGAAAGTTGTTTTTAAGTTCTCCTTTATGGATAAACAACTATAGAAGAAACAGTCAAGATTTCCTATTTCAGTTTTTCTATGATGCGAGATGCCATATTTATTTTTAATCAGGGAAGTAGCTGGTTTTTTGTAGTATGATAGCGCTAGGTTATACTATTTTAAAAATCCTAAAATAGTAGGAGGGGGAGATTTGAAATTTTAAAAAAGAGGAGATTGGTTTTAATGGTAGTGGTCGGAGGTTATAGAGAACGATAGCTGGCATTTATCCAGCTAGCTCATTCATGAAGGGAGGATTTTGAAATATAAAGAATAGAAAACAATTAGATTACAAATAGAATAATATTTTATTACAATGAATAAAGATTAAAAAATATAGGTAAAAAGCACAAAATTCTGCATAAAATAGGACTTTAAGCCTATAAGTTCTTTCCTTTTTATTTATTTTTTTGAGAAAACCGAAAAATTTCAGCAATTTTAAGTTACAGTTAAGTTAAGAAAATTAAAATAATCTTAAATAAGTTACCAACATGTAAATTACTATTAAGAAAGTATAAAATAATAGTTCATGCTTTGATTATTGAAACGCTTGATGGTAAAATAACTAAGGTTACTTAAAACAAACATTTTTTAGTAAAAAGTTAATATAACAATGTTGATTTTTGGTGAGGAAAAATGAAGAAAATTAAGGTAATGGTTGTTTTTGGAACTCGTCCAGAAGCAATTAAGATGGCTCCACTGGTTATTGAACTGAAGAAGCAGGCAGACTTGTTTGAGACAACAACAGTTGTGACTGCTCAGCATCGTCAGATGCTGGATCAGGTACTTGAAACTTTTAAGATTAAGCCTGATTATGATTTGGATATTATGGGGAAGAATCAAACCCTGACAGATATTACTGTCAAGATCCTGCATAAGCTAGATGATATCTTAAAGGAAAACAAGCCAGATATTATGCTGGTGCACGGTGATACGACAACGACCTTTGCAGCTAGTCTTGCAGCGTTTTATAATCAAGTTCGTATCGGCCACGTGGAAGCTGGTTTGCGGACTTGGAATAAATACTCTCCATTCCCAGAAGAGATGAATCGTCAGATGACCGACTCTTTGACAGACTTGTATTTTGCCCCAACGGATCAGAGTAAGGCTAACTTGCTCAAGGAAAACCATCCAGCAGAAACAGTTTTTGTGACAGGGAATACAGCTATCGACGCTCTCAAGCTGACCGTCCAGGCTGATTATCAGCACGAGGTTCTTGACCGTATTAATCCAGCTCGCAAGATGATTTTAGTGACCATGCATCGCCGGGAAAATCAAGGTGAGCCGATGAGAAGGGTCTTTCGAACTCTACGACAGATTGTAGATGCCCATGATGATGTGGAAATTGTCTATCCCGTTCACCTGAGTCCAGCGGTTCAGGAAGCGGCTAGAGAAATTCTGAGTGACAATGAGAAAATTCATCTGATTGAGCCTTTAGATGTGTTGGATTTCCATAATATCGCAGCTAAAAGCTACTTCATTATGTCAGACTCAGGCGGAGTACAGGAAGAAGCACCTTCCTTAGGTAAGCCTGTACTGGTACTTCGTGATACAACAGAGAGACCAGAAGGAGTTGAAGCCGGCACCTTGAAGCTGGTCGGTACAGAAACTCAAGCAGTAGCAGAGGCGATGGAAGCCTTGCTGACAGATGAGTCACTCTATCAGAAAATGGCCCAAGCCAGCAATCCGTATGGTGACGGTAAGGCTTCTGAGCGGATTGCTCAAGCTATTGCCCACTATTTTAAGCAAACGGCTAGACCAGAAGAATTTAAGACAGGAGTAAAAAATGTTTAGGAAAAAAGGACTAGAAAAATCATTAGCAGTCTTTGTACTGACAATTGGACTAATTCTTTTCTACAGTTGGAATTTTGCAGCTAACATATTTTATATCGGAATCGCGCTGATTTTATTAGGTATTTTTAGTGTTTTTGTCCTATCTGATCTCTTGGTGACATGGGCTATGATTCTGGGTGTGGTTATCGCAACTCTGATCTTGCTCTTTGATGTAACCTACCTACCGGACAATCAGGTTCTCTTCTTGCTTTATGTCTTCCCTGTCAGTGCTTGGCTGACCAGCCGAGTGAATTTCTATCTTCATCAGCGCTTGGGATTAGTGCAGGATGACAGTGAAGATGCTGCTGAGGCCTATGAAGAAATGGTTCAGAAAGTAAATCAGAAACAAGCTCCAGCCTTTCAGGCCTTGTTGGTCCATTGGGCGCACAATCATCATTTTTATCAAATTCACTCTCGGGAGTACAAGCGGATGCTCAAGAGAATTTTACGACTGCTTAACTGGGACTTCCAGAATGTAGAAACAGTTTACTATGTATCCAATGGTAACTTTCTCGTTCTGGTAGAAGATCTGGATCAGGAAGTCAAGGAATATTTCCAAGAGAAAGTGCGTGACGATTTAACGATGATGCACTTTGAGAATAAGAAAACTGATCAAAAAATTCAGTTTCAGTCCGGCAGTTTAAAACTGAACGCTCAAAACATTGACAAATTCCATAATTTTGATGACGCTTTGAGCAATCTGGAGCGTCAGCTTGAAACCGACATTATCGTAGAATACTAGGAGGTAAACACATGTCTTTAACAGAAGTATTTTTTATCATCTCTATGGTGCTAAGTATCTTTTTTGCTATTAGCTTTTTGGTCCTCTTCATTTATTATCTGGTTATTTACAATCGGGTCAATAAAAATTTTAGGGCGGTGACTCGTCATGATTAGTCAACTTATTATGATTGTCACTCTGTTCTCCATCTGGATGTCTCTGGCTTGGGCTTTGGTAATTCTATGCTCTTCCGTGCATTTCTGGATGAAACGCAGTGACTTCAACGTGGATACCAGCCCATTGGAACATTATCCTATGGTTACAGTCGTTGTCCCAGCCCACAATGAAGATGTGGTTATCGCTCAGACGACCAAGGCCATTCTGGATTTGGATTATCCTCATGACCGAGTGGAAGTTCTGCTCTTTGCGGACAACTGCTCAGATGACACTTATCAAGAAATGCTGAAAGTTCAGGCTATGCCTGAGTACGCTGGACGCAATATTACAATTACAGACCGTACTGGTACGGGAGGTAAGGCAGGGGTGCTGAATGACGCCCTGAAGATGGCCAAGGGTGAATATATCTGTGTCTATGATGCGGATGCTATGCCAGAAAAGAATGCTCTTTACTTCCTAGTCAAAAAAGTTTTGGAAGATCCAGAACGCCACGTTGCTTCTTTCGGACGCAACAAGACTCGGAATGCCAACCAGAACTTCCTGACACGTTGTATCAACCAAGAAATCGTTGTAACTCAGCGTGTTTACCACGTAGGTATGTGGCACCTCTTTAAGATTGGGCGGATTCCAGGTACGAACTTCTTGATTAACACGGAGTTTGTTAAGAGTATTGGTGGTTGGAAAAATGGTGCCTTGACAGAGGATACGGAAATTTCCTTTAAGATTATGCAGAGCGGCAAGCTGATTGCTTTGGCTTATAATTCAGAGGCCTTCCAACAAGAGCCAGAAACCCTCAAGTCCTACTACATGCAGCGTAAGCGCTGGGCTAAGGGAAATTACGAGGTAGTTCTTGCCAACTTCAAGCATCTTTTTAGCGGCGGTAACTGGCGCGTGAAACTGGAAGTGTTCAATTATTCTTGTATCTTCTTCTGGTTCAATCTGGCGATTGTCTTATCTGACTTGGTTTTCTTTGCCAATGTAGCGGCAATGATTACCCAGCTCTTTATCCCGGATGTGCGGATTCCTTTCGCTTTTGATGCTCAGAATATCTATATCGTCCAGCTGATGCTCTTTAACTGGCTTCTGATGATTTTGCTTTATCTTTTGCAGATCAATATCGCCCTGGCTTCTCAGTTTGGACAGGCGACCACCAAACAGATTTGGCTGGCCCTTGTGTCCTATTTGACTTACTCTCAGCTCTTTATCGTTGTTTCTTTAGATGCAGTAGGATCTGTTATCTTGGACAAGATTTTGAAGCGGAAAGAAACCAAGTGGGTTAAAACAAAACGATTTGCAGGTTAGGAGAAAGTGTGAAAAGAACAAGATTAAGATTTATTTGGTTTGTGACAATTCTGGCTGTTTTGGCTGCTATCCTGTTGTACACCCGCATGGGCAGTACTCCTAATATCAAAAAGAAGATATACAGCCAATGGTCTAAAGAATATGTCGTAACCAAGGACAAATTGTCTTATATCAGGACGACAAACAGTAAGACTGAAGATGTTGTGCTGTCTGAGGCACAGGGTTATGGCATGGTGATTGCTGTGGCTGCAGCTAAGCAAGGCGATGCCAGTTCGGCTGATTTTGAAAAGCTCTACCAATATTATCTAGCTCATCGTCTGAAAGATACCCAGCTCATGTCTTGGAAACAGACGATTAAGGACGGAAAGAGCAATCATGAAGACGAAAACAATGCTACAGACGGCGATCTCTACATTGCCTATGCTTTGATTCAGGCTGCTAAGCAGTGGCCGGACAAGGCTAAAGAATACCAAGATCAGGCTAAGGCCATTCTGAAAGATGTCTTGGCATATAACTATAATGAAAGTAACGGCGTTTTGACGGTTGGGAACTGGGCAAATGCAGAATCGAAATTTTATAATCTCATGCGGACTTCTGATACCTTACCGCAGCAGTTCCAAGCTTTCTATGAGTTGACCAAAGATAAGCAGTGGCTGACAATCCGAGATAATATGCTCAGCAAACTTGAAGCAATCAGCGCTGATAATAAGACTGGTTTGATACCAGACTTTATCTGGGTTGAAGGCGACAAAGTTCGGGCAGCTGATGCTGATACGGTTGAATCTGCAAATGATGGCTATTATTCTTATAATGCCTGCCGACTTCCTTACAACTTGGCTCAAAGCAAGGATGAAAAAAGTCAAAAAATGCTGAAGAAGATGTTGAACTTCTTCCTCAGTCAAGAAAAGATCTATGCGGGCTACACTTTGAAAGGGAAAGCTCTAAATAGTAATCAGGCTGGCAGCTTTACTGCTCCAGTATTCTATGCGGCTAACAACAACATTGAATTCCGCAAATTGGTGCAGCAGAATAAATATCTCTTCATGCAAGGCTTGCCGTCAGATAATTACTATGACGCAGCTGTGACTACAATGATTGCTTTAGAAACTTTATAATGCAGAAACGAGTAAGATGAACATTTTGCTTAAGCTCATGCAGACAATAAGGTGGGACAAAATGATATTTGTCTCACTTTTTTTGAACAAAAAGATTAAGATTTATTTGACAAACCGTTAAAATAGAAAGCCTTTATAAGAACGCAACATTTGTTTCTAAGATTATTAAGATTACTATCCGTGAGGTTAATCTTCATATCATGAAGAGTGATGTGCTTGTCTCCGTTCCAATAAAGTTCTTGTTTTCTGATTTTGAGCAAAATAGTTTTGTTCGTCAAAGAATTCATATATAATATACGGTACAAAGAGAGGACGAGTATGTATTGTGTAATTGAGATGTACGGGGACTATGAACCGTGGTGGTTTCTGGATGGCTGGGAAGAGGATATCGTTGCAAAGAAGCAGTTCGATGATTATTATGAAGCCCTTAAGTATTATAAAAGCCGCTGGCTGCAAATGGAAGAGCAGTCACCTTTGTATAAGAGCCGCAGTGATTTAATGACAATTTTTTGGGATCCGGAGGATCAGCGCTGGTGCGAGGAGTGCGATGAGAATGTTCAGCAGTACCACTCGCTGTTTTTGCTGGAGAATGATTGCCAGATTCCTAAGAGCAAGTACCGGCCAGGCTATACTAAGCAGAACGGTCTTGAAAAGCACCAAGCTTGTTCAGTTAAACTAAAAAACGCTAAGCCTCTTTAAATCGAAAGAATATATTTTGCAAATCTGATAATATAGCAGCAGAAGAGACCTAACTTGTTAGAAGTTAAGTTTCTTCCGCTGTTTTTTCTTTTTCTGGATTTTTTGCGAATAGTAAGGTGAGGAGGATGTATGGTTCAAGAAATTGCAAAAGAAATGATTAGGCAGGCTCGGCAAGAGGGGGCGCAGGATATTTACCTCATTCCTAAGACTACTTGCTATGAGCTTTATATGAGAATCGGTGATGAACGTCGCTTTATAAAAACTTATGATTTTGAGATTCTGTCAGCTGTTATCAGCCACTTTAAGTTTGTCGCAGGTATGAATGTTGGAGAGAAGCGCCGCAGTCAGCTTGGGTCATGCGATTATGACTGTGAGGAAGCAAAGGTTTCAATCCGGCTTTCGTCAGTTGGGGATTACCGTGGTTTTGAAAGTCTGGTTATCCGGCTCCTGCATGATGAAGACAGGGAGCTGCGCTTTTGGTTTGAGCAATTGCCGGAGCTGCGCAAGAAAATTCAAGCTCGCGGTCTCTATCTTTTCTCGGGTCCAGTCGGCAGTGGCAAGACAACCTTAATGTACCATTTGGCTCAGCTCAAATTTTCTGGTCAGCAGGTTATGTCGATTGAAGATCCGGTTGAGATTAAGCAAGAGGCTATGCTGCAGCTGCAGCTGAACGAAACCATTGGCATGACTTATGACAGTCTGATTAAGCTGTCTCTGCGACATCGGCCGGATCTCTTGATTATCGGGGAAATTCGTGATCGAGAGACAGCTAGGGCAGTGGTTCGGGCAAGTTTGACCGGAGCTACGGTCTTTTCAACGATTCATGCCAAGAGTGTTCGCGGTGTCTATGAGCGGCTTTTGGAATTGGGCGTTAGCGAGGATGAGCTAAGAATGGTGCTTCAAGGTGTTTGTTACCAGCGTTTAATTGGGGGAGGAGGTGTCGTTGATTTTGTCAGTCAAAACTATCAAGAGCACAAAGCCGAAGTCTGGAATCAGCAGATTGATCAGCTTTTTGCAGAAGGACATATCAGTGCTGAGCAAAGGCAGACCGAAAAAATTGTCTACGCCTAAGCAGAAAAAGATTATTGAGCTCTTTCATAATCTCTTCAGCAGCGGTTTTCACCTAGCAGAGATTGTAGACTTTCTGAGACGAAGTGCCTTGTTGGAGGAAGTATATGTCACTGAAATGCGGGCAGGCTTGTCAGCTGGTCAGTCCTTTTCAGAGATTGTCAGTCGACTGGGATTTTCCGACAGTGTTGTAACCCAGCTTTCCTTATCTGAGCTGCATGGCAATCTGACACTTAGTTTGGGCAAGATTGAGGCCTATCTGGAAAATCTGTCCAAGGTTAAGAAAAAATTGATAGAGGTAGGGACCTATCCTCTCATGCTGCTGGGCTTTTTGGTCCTTATCATGCTGGGATTGCGCAACTATCTTCTGCCTCAATTGGACAGCCAGAATCTAGCTACTCAGCTGATTAATCACCTGCCTCAGATCTTTTTTTGGAGCATCCTTGCTTTAGCTGTCTTGGTTTCAGTGGCTCTCTTTTACTATCGAAAGTCATCCAAGATTCGTTTTTTCAGCAAACTAGCAGCTCTGCCATTTATTGGACGTTTGGTACAGGCTTACTTGACCGCTTATTATGCTCGTGAATGGGGAAATATGATTGGTCAGGGCTTGGAACTGAGTCAGATTTTTGCGATTATGCAGGAGCAGCCTTCCCAGCTCTTTCAGGAAATCGGAGAAGATATGGCTGCTGCTTTGCAAGGCGGTCAAGGCTATGCGGACAAGGTGGCAAGCTATCCTTTCTTTAAGAAAGAATTGTCCTTGATGATCGAGTATGGTGAGGTCAAGTCCAAGCTGGGGAGTGAACTGGAAGTCTATGCTGAAAAGACATGGGAGGAATTTTTCCTACGTATCAACCGAGCCATGAATTTCATTCAGCCCCTAGTATTTATTTTTGTTGCCTTAGTGATTGTTTTACTTTATGCGGCAATGCTCTTGCCCATTTATCAGAATATGGAGGTTCATTTGTAATGAAAAAACTTAATACCTTAAAAGTTCAAGCATTCACCCTTGTGGAAATGCTGATTGTCTTGCTGGTTATCAGCGTACTCTTGCTGCTCTTTGTGCCTAATCTGACCAAGCAAAAAGATGCTGTTTCAGATACAGGAACTGCAGCGGTGGTCAAGGTAGTAGAAAGCCAGGCGGAGCTGTATGAACTGAAGAATACCAATGAAAAGGCTAGCCTGAGCAAGCTAGTCAGTGCAGGAAATATCAGCCAGAAACAGGCAGATTCTTATAAGGCTTACTATGGAAAACACAGTGGCGAAACTCAAGCGGTTGCCAATTAAGGCTTTTACACTGCTGGAAAGTCTCCTCGTTCTTTTTGTTGTGAGTTTTCTCTTACTGGGCTTATCTGGCTCGGTGAGGGCTGGCTTCAATCAGGTTCAAGAGCAACTCTTCTTTTTAGAGTTTGAGAGGCTCTACCAGGAGACGCAGAGACTGAGCGTAGCCGGTCATGAGAAGCTTTCTCTGAAGATTTCGGGACGGCAGATTTCCAATGGCTATCAAGAGCTGGACTTTCCACAAACTTTGCAGGAACATGAGCAGCAGGTCATTCTGTTTGACCGGGCTGGCGGGAATTCATCACTCAGCAAAATTACTTTTCAGACGGAGGACAGGACAGTTGTTTACCAGCTTTATATGGGAAATGGCAAGTTTAAAAAGACAACGGCTTCAAGCTAGCATTCTGCTGGAAGCTCTGGTTGCCATGGCAATTTTTGCGGCTATTGCCAGTCTGCTTCTGGGACAGATTAGCCAGTCTCGTAAAGAGCAGCAGATCCTTCTGCAGCAGGAAGAGGTGCTTCGGGTAGCTCGTATGGCCCTGCAAACAGGACAAGAAGAGCTTCATATCAATGGAATTGCTGTGCGTCAGCTTAAGACAGATAAGCAGCTACTGGTCTATCACGAAGGGGAGGTGGTTATCCATGTCCAAAAACCTTAAAGTCAAAGCCTTTACTCTCTTGGAGACTTTAGTAGCCTTGCTGGTTCTCAGTGGCGGGGTGTTAGTCTTTCAGGCTATGACCCAGCTCTTATCTTCAGAACTGCATCAGCAGGAGAACAATCAACAGCAAGAGTGGCTTTTGTTTGCCGACCAACTGGAGACGGAGCTTTCGCGAAGTCAATTTGACAAGGTTGAAGACAATAAAATCTACATCAGACAGGATGGCAGGGACTTGGCCTTGGGTAAATCCAAGGGCGATGATTTCCGTAAAACAGATAAGAGCGGTCGCGGCTACCAGCCGATGATTTATGGTTTGGAAGCAGCTGATGTACGTCAGGACGGTAAGCTTGTCCATCTTCATTTTCGCTTTGAAAAAGGCTTAGAGAGGGAGTTCGTCTATCGTGTGGAAGAAGAAAGTTGAGGCTGGGATTTTACTGTATGCGCTATTGATGGCCGCTGTCTTTAGCCTGCTCCTGCAGTTTTATCTCAACCGTCAAGTCAGCAGTCAGCGTTTGCAGCTTTTCAACAGGGAAAGGACGGAAGCCTATGCAATGGCAGTTCTGACAAAAGCTACAGCCAAGGATGATAACGGTGAGATGGAGTTTGAGCAGGGCAAGGCTGTCTATCGCAGGCAAGGGAAAAATCTTGAAATCAGCAGTCAGCTCAGCGGCGGACATTCCTATTCCTTTACTTTTACCATTTCTAAGAAGGAGGAAAAAGCTAAGGAAGACAAGAAAGCAACTGCCAAAAAAGAGAAAGCGATTTCGGACGAAGCTGGGAAATCGGACTAATATAACTGTAAAATCTTTGTAATTTTATATATCTTGGAAAGGGGCCTTATTTTTGGTATGATAGGATGAACGGAGGATTCCATGAATTTTGAAAAGATAGAACAAGCTTATACTCTGATTCTCGAAAACGTCCAGAATATCCAAAACGCTCTGGCGACTAATTTTTACGATGCTCTTATTGAGCAGAACGGCATTTACCTAGATGGAGATACTGATTTACAAGAGGTTCTGACCAACGATGAAAAAATCCGCGCTCTGCATTTGAACAAGGAAGAGTGGCGGAGAGCTTATCAGTTTATCCTGATGAAGGCTGCCCAGACGGAGCCCATGCAGGTCAATCATCAATTCACACCTGACACAATTGGTTTTCTGATTACTTTCTTATTGGATCAGCTGGCTCACGGAGAGGAAGCTGATGTATTAGAAATCGGCAGCGGAACAGGAAATTTGGCGGAGACTGTTCTCAATCATACCCAAAAGAAGATTGACTACTTAGGTCTGGAGCTAGATGATTTATTAATTGATCTTTCTGCCAGCATTGCAGAGGTTATGAACTCTAAGGCTCACTTTGCTCAGGGTGATGCAGTTCGGCCTCAGGTTCTGAAAGAGAGTGACATCATTATCAGTGATTTACCGGTCGGTTTTTATCCAGACGACAGTATCGCCTCTCGCTATGAAGTGGCTAGTCCGGATGAGCACACTTATGCCCATCATCTTCTAATGGAGCAATCGCTCAAATATCTGAAACCGGGAGGCTATGCTATATTTCTGGCGCCGAATGACCTCTTGACCAGTGCTCAAGCTCCCCTGCTGAAAAAATGGCTCCTAGCCAAAGCTCAGTTTATCGCGATGATAACCTTGCCAGAGTCTATTTTCTCAAGCAGCAAGCATGCCAAAACTCTTTTTGTCTTGAGGAAGCAAGAAGCGAATAATATTCAGCCTTTTATCTATCCTCTGCGGGATTTGCAAGATCATGATGAAATGTTTAAATTCCGTCAAAGTTTTCAAAACTGGTATAAAGATAGTGAAATTCAAACAAAATTTTGATATAATAATTTTGAAAACGCTTAAAGAGGTGAAGAAATGTCGAAAACGATTTCTATTAATGCAGGAAGCTCAAGCTTAAAATGGCAACTCTACTTGATGCCGGAAGAAAAAGTATTGGCTAAGGGCTTGCTGGAACGGATTGGTCTCAAGGATTCTATTTCAACAGTGAAGTTTGACGGTCGTTCAGAAAAGCAGGTTCTTGATATTGCAGATCACACGCAGGCCGTAAAAATTTTGCTGGACGATTTGAAACGTTTTAATATCATTGAATCTTATGATGAGATTACCGGTGTGGGCCATCGTGTTGTGGCTGGCGGTGAACACTTTAAGGATTCAGCCCTCGTTGATGAAGAAGTGATTCAAAAGGTAGAGGAGTTGTCTCTTCTGGCTCCATTGCATAATCCAGCCAATGCTGCAGGCATCCGTGCTTTTAGAGAAATTCTGCCAGACATTACCAGCGTGGTAGTCTTTGACACCTCTTTCCATACAACTATGCCGGAAAAAGCTTATCGCTATCCGATTCCGACTAAATATTACACTGAAAACAAGGTCCGCAAGTACGGAGCTCACGGTACCAGCCATGAGTATGTAGCCAAGGAAGCTGCGAAAGTTTTGGGTCGTCCGATTGAAGAACTCAAGCTTATCACTTGCCATATAGGTAACGGAGCTTCTATCACAGCAGTTGACAAGGGCGTTTCTGTAGATACATCTATGGGATTCACACCACTTGGCGGTGTCATGATGGGAACGCGTACAGGGGATATCGACCCAGCTATCATTCCTTACCTGATGCAATACACAGATGACTTTAATACTCCGGAAGATATTAGCCGCGTTTTGAATCGTGAATCTGGCTTGCTGGGAGTTTCTGAGAAGTCAAGTGATATGCGTGATATCCATGAGGCGATGCGGGCAGGTGATGCCAAGGCTCAATTAGCCAACGATATTTTTGTCGATCGGATTCAAAAATACATTGGTCAGTATCTTGCTGTTTTGAATGGAGCTGATGCTATCATCTTTACTGCAGGAATCGGTGAAAATTCTGTGACCATTCGTGAACTGGTTATTAATGGTATTTCTTGGTTTGGCTGTAACGTAGACCCAGAAAAGAATGTGCGTGGTGCAGAAGGCGTGATTTCCAGTCCTGATGCCAAGGTCAAAGTCTTGGTTATCCCGACTGACGAAGAATTGGTCATCGCGCGTGATGTCGAACGTTTCAAAAATCAATAAATCCAAAAGCTCAGTTTGACTGGGCTTTTTATATGCTTTAAGAAAGGATTTTCTTGGTTGCTGGCCTTGAAAACATTGAGCGATTCGTTCTCATAGTCACTATCAGTATTGGCTCTCAATACGTAATATACAAAATGCTTGCAGTCAAGAATTGTCTATACAAAAAGAGAAAATTGAGCTATACTAGGAAGGAAAAGGAGGAAGATATGAAAGCAATTCTAAAAAAATTAGAGTACATCCTACTGACTCTGTTTGTCTTATTTCTCAGCCAGATACCATTTATATTTATCCGACAGATGACTGCTTCTGAGAAGAGTTTTTCAGCTGGACAGACTATCTTTGTGCTGGTTGTATATTTTTTGATTGTCTTTTTTGTTCTGAGAATGGCTAAGCAAGAAGAACTACTGAGCCTTGACTTTAGCTTCTTCAAATGGTCTTCGTTTGGCTGGTTAGCTGTTTCTAATGTTGTCATGATTGGCGTCAACATGCTGGGAGCAATTATCATGCTGCTGGAAGGTCAGGCTATTTCTACTGCTAATCAGGATGCCTTGAATGCATTATTTCAGCATGTACCCAAGATTTTATTAGTAGTAGGAGCTGTGATTCAGGCTCCTATCTTGGAGGAAGTAGTCTTTCGCGGTTTGATTCCTCAGAAAATTTTTACCAAGCATTATGTTTGGGGCTTGGTTGTAGGAGTCATTCTTTTCGGTCTTTTTCATGGTCCGACCAATATCGGCAGTTTTGTTATATATGCAGGTATGGGTGCTGTTTTAGCTGCTGTTGCTTACATATTTAAGCGTTTGGAAATGTCTATTTTAGCACACATGCTAAGAAATGGAGTTGCAGTACTCATTATGATACTGACAGGTTTGGTGAACAAGTAGGAAAGCAGAGAATACCTGCTTTTTTTGTCATTTGAGGCACAAATTAGGACATTTGAGGGGATTTCTACCAGCTTGCTCTTACTTCTTCTATAATGATAAGAGAAGAATGGAGAGAATATGCTGAAACTAGAGAAAATCATTCAATTGTTACTACTGGCTATGTTGTCTCAGACGGGACTGCTGCTCATGCTTCATCCAATGCCTCATCGCTTGGTCTTTAGTCAGGCTAATCTGCTTTTTATGGTGGGCTTGCTGGGGTTGCTTTTTTGTTGTGCCTTTTATTTTGCCAGAGAGCTGCAGGAAATCAAAGGTTCTCTGCGTCAGTCAAGCAATTGTCGACACTTGCTTTTCTTGTATTTTTTGATGATTTTGGTCAATGCTGCGGGGGTTCTTCTGCTGTGTGGTAAGGAGGTGCAGTCAGGTCAGGCGGTGGAGCAGATGCTGACGGAGAGTTTTCTGTCGTCTTCTCTTTTGCTTTTGGGGATTGACATCGCCGTCTTATCCCCTGCAGCACCGAAATTTGTTGACAGTGACTTCTCTCTTCGCTATCGGAAGAGCTGGGGGATTGCACTAGGTTTGCTCTGCTTTTCCCTTGCGAAAAATCCTCAGGAAACTCTGTGTTTTCTGTCCCATCTAGTTTTGGGACTAGTCTTTGCCCATCTCCTCAGGCCTTATTTTCAGCGTTTGGAGCTGTCTATGCTGGCCCATATTCTCAGAAATATGATTATTCTCAGCCTTTTACCCTTTTGCTTTTAGAAAGTGTTTTGTCAAATAGAAGAATTATGGTAAAATGGTAAATGAAACAAGGGGCTGGATAAGGTCTTCTTGTGAAGTCGAGTGCAGTTCATAGGACTGGATGCTGCATCTGCTGAGAGCTTTGCGGTACACTAGATGAGTGTGCCTTTTTTGTTGAAGAGCAGGGCAGCCGATAGAAATGAGATGAAAGTCAAATGGTGAATCTAAAAGCAATTGCTCCAGATGGCCGAACGGGCCTCTGTGGCATTATCAATGCGACGCCAGATTCCTTTTCAGATGGTGGGCGCTACAATACGGTTGAGACGGCATTGGCTCAGGCTAGAAAGCTGATTGCTGAGGGAGCTCACATGCTGGATATTGGTGGTGAGTCTACTCGGCCAGGCAGTCATTTTGTGGCTATTCAAGAAGAGATAGAGCGGGTGGTGCCAGTCATTGAAGCTATTCGTCGGGAAAGTGATATTCTGATTTCTGTAGACACTTGGAAGTCGGAAGTGGCTGCTGCGGCTTTGGCTGCGGGTGCAGATATCATCAACGATATTACCGGTCTTTTGGGTGATGAAAAGATGGCAGAGACTGCTGCGAAATATGGTGCGCCAGTCATTGTCATGTTTAATCCAGTGATGGCTCGTCCTCAACATGCCAGCTCAAAAATTTTCCCAGAATTTGGCTTTGGTTCAGTCTTCACAAAGGAAGAGTTATCTCTTTTTGCAGAGCTGCCGATTGCAGAACTGATGTGGAAGTGTTTTGAGAAATCTTTGAAGGTGGCTGAAAATGCTGGCCTTTCGCGTGATAATATCATGCTGGATCCAGGGATTGGTTTCGGTTTGACCAAGCGGGAGAATCTTCTCATTTTGCAGGAGCTGGGTAGTCTCCATCAGGCTGGTTTTCCTATTTTTCTTGGGGTTTCTCGTAAGCGGTTTCTCGTTAGTATCTTAGAAGAAAACGGCTTTGAGGTCAATCCTAATACTCAGGAAGGCTTTGAAAACCGAGATACAGCTTCAGCCCATCTGACTAGCCTTGCGGCCAGCAGAGGCGTTGAAGTTGTCAGAGTGCACGAGGTGGCTAAGCACCGGATGGCTGCTGCCGTTGGCGATGCGATTCGTCTAGCTCAGCAGACAGAAGATCTCAATCTAGGTCAATATAAGTAAGATGAAAAAACAAGAATTACCTGATTTAAGTTGGTTGGAAGCCTATCGGACAGCCAGTCCCAATTTTGGCTTGGAGCGGATGGAGCGTTTGCTGGAGCTGCGGGGGAATCCGCATTTGCGGCTGCCAGTCATCCATATTGCAGGGACTAATGGCAAGGGCTCGACCATTGCCCATCTGCGCCAACTTTTGGAGGTGCGAGCCCTGCGTGTTGGCACTTTCACCTCTCCCTACCTAGTCAGCTACAATGAGCAGATTGCCATTAATGGCAATGCGATCTCCGACCAAGACCTTCAGCGATTGTTGTCTCTTTACCAAGAGCTTTTGGCCCAGTATGCGACAGACTCTAGCTTGCAGGGGGTAACTGAGTTTGAGATTGTGACGGCTCTGGCTTATGATTATTTTGCTGAGCAGCAGGTGGATGTGGCTATTATCGAGGTCGGCATGGGTGGGCTTTTGGATAGTACCAATGTCTGCCAGCCCTTACTGACTGCTATCACGACAGTTGGTTTGGATCATGTGGCCCTGCTGGGTGACAGTCTAGAGGCTATTGCCCAGCAGAAAGCTGGCATTATCAAGCCTGGAGTTCCCATTGTGACCGGTAGGTTGGAGCCAGAGGCTCTGGCAGTAGTCAAGCAAAAGGCTGCTGAAAAAGATGCTCCGCTCTTTTCTTGGTCTCAAGACTATCAAGTGGAACATCAAGTGTCAGAGAAGGCGGAGGAGAGCTTTTCCTTTTCGAATGCCTATCGGGCCAAAGACTCGTATCAAACAGCTCTGATGGGACTGCATCAGGCAGATAATGCTGGACTAGCTCTGCACTTGTGCGACCTATACTGTCAGCTGCAGTCGCTGCCCTTATTGACAAAAGCAGAGGTTGAGAGTGCTTTGCTTGCTGCTGTATGGCCTGGGCGTTTGGAAAGAATATTGGATCAGCCGCTTATTCTTCTGGATGGAGCCCATAATCCCCATGCCCTGCGGTCGCTAGCTGCGACACTGAACCAGCATTATCCGACTTATAAGAAGCACATTTTATTTGCTTGTATCCAAACCAAAGCCTTGAATGATATGGTGGAGCTCCTGCAAAAGATTCCCAAAGCAGCTATAAGCTTGACAGCCTTTGCCGATCCGCGGAGTTTTTCTAAAGAGAGTATGCAAGCCTTGGCTGAGCAGCAAAGCCTGTCTTACAAAGAATGGCCGGATTATTTAGCAGATTATTTAGCAGTAGAGCATGAGTCAGATGAGCTTTTGCTGATTACGGGTTCTCTTTATTTTCTAGCTCAGGTTAGAAAATCAATCCTTGAGAATCGCAAGTTAGACTTTGCTGAGCGTCCTTCTCAGTCAAGTCAGTTATCAAAAAATAAAAATGAACATAGGAGCGTATATGGACACGAAGAAAATTGAAGCAGCTGTTGCCCAGATTATTGAGGCGGTTGGAGAAGACGGAAGCCGCGAAGGTTTGCAGGAGACGCCACAGCGCATTGCTAAAATGTACCAGGAAATCTTTGCTGGCCTGGGTGAGACTGCTGAGGAGCATCTGGCCAAGTCTTTTGAAATCATTGACAATAATATGGTAGTGGAGAAGGATATTTTCTTTCATTCCATGTGTGAGCATCACTTCCTGCCATTTTACGGGAAGGTTCATATCGCCTATGTGCCTAATGGTCGGGTAGCAGGCCTGTCCAAGCTGGCCCGAACAGTAGAGGTCTATGCCAAGAAACCGCAGATTCAAGAGCGATTGACCGTAGAGATTGCTGAGGCCTTGATGGACTATCTGGGTGCTCAAGGGGCCCTGGTCTGGGTGGAAGCTGAGCATATGTGTATGAATATGCGAGGAGTCAGAAAGCCTGGCACTGCAACGGTTACTACAGCAGCGCGTGGCGTTTTAGCGACGAATAAGGATCTGAAAAATGAAGCTTACAAGCTGATGGGACATTGATCTTATCAGTGGTGGAGCATGTTAGGAAAGGTTAGATAGTTTTATTAAGGATGAAATGCAGAAACTTGAATCAGAAAGGATAAGAGAATGGATCAGCTACGCATTAAGGATTTGGAAGTGTATGCTTATCACGGTCTGTTTGGAGCGGAGAAGGAATTGGGCCAGCGTTTTGTGCTGGATCTGATTTTGGATTATGATATGACTCGGGCTGCCAAAACAGGCGACCTGACAGCTTCTATCCACTATGGAGAATTGGCTCATGATTTGACCCACTGGTGTCAGGAGAGCAAGGAGGACTTGATTGAGACGCTAGCTTACAAGCTGATTGATCGGATTTTTCTGACTCATCCTTTGGTGCAAAAGGTCAGCTTGGAGGTCAAGAAGCCTTGGGCACCGGTTCCGCTGCCTTTAGAGACCTGCTCAGTCAAGCTAGTGCGTCAAAAGCGGAAAGCCTTTATCGCTCTGGGAAGCAATCAAGGCAACCCGACTGCCAATCTGGATGCTGCTTTGGAAAAAATGGCAGAGCAAAATATAAGAATGTTGCAGGCATCAAGTCGTATCGAGACGGAGCCTTGGGGTGGGGTTGAGCAGGATCCGTTTCTCAATCAAGTTGTTGAAGTTGAGACTTGGCTCAATCCTGAGGAATTAATGCAGACGCTCTTGGCTATCGAAGCGGATTTAGGGCGCGTGCGAGAGATCAAATGGGGACCTCGTGTGATTGATCTGGATATCCTTTACATAGGGCAGGAGGAGATATACAGTCCAGATTTGATTGTTCCTCATCCTTATGTGGCTGAGCGAGCTTTTGTCTTGCAATCTTTGGTGGAAATCGCTCCACACTTTGTCGATCCGGTGCAGAAAAAAAGCATCCGCCAGCTCTGGGATGTGGTTGAAAAATAAGAAAAGAAGCTTGTCGCAAGGCAAGTTTTTTTATTGTCTGAACTTTCTCTGAACTTGCCCCTGTATACTAAAGAAAAATCAAAAGGAGTTCAGTATGGAACATATAGTGAAAATAGAAGGAGTCTGCAAGAAGCATGGCAGCAAGCAGGTTTTAAAAGATATTTCTTTTACAGCTAAAAGCGGTCGGATAACAGCTTTTCTGGGCCCAAATGGCGCAGGGAAAAGTTCGACCTTGAGGATTCTCTTGGGATTGGATCGGGCGACATCTGGGACTGCGACTTTTGATGGGCAAACCTATCAGTCAATGACCTATCCGTTCAGAACGGTAGGTGCAGCCTTTGACGGCATTGGCGGTCTTCCAAATCGAAAGGTCTATGACCACCTGAGGATTATTGCAGCGAGTAATGCTATTTCCAAGTCTCGGATCGATGAGGTTTTGGAGATGACTGGAATCGCTCATAAGAGGAAGGAACTCTTGTCAAGCCTGTCTCTGGGGGAAGGTCAGCGGCTGGGTTTGGCAGCAGCTTTGCTGGGTGATCCTCAGTTTCTCATATTAGATGAGCCGACTAATGGGCTGGATCCAAGTGGGATTAAGTGGTTTAGAAAGTTCATCCGTCAGCAGGCTGATTTAGGGAAAACGGTACTTCTATCCTCCCACATCTTGTCAGAGGTGCAAATGGTGACAGATGATGTAGTCTTGATTCATCATGGGCGAATTATTGAGCAGGGACAATTGGAAGAGGTGTTGCAAGATTCAGAAAGCCTAGAAGATCTCTTCTTTGATTTGACAGAGGAGGTTTAAAATGAAAGAAACGATGTCTTTATTGCATTCAGAATGGTTGAAAATTTGCTCAACCAAGGCTTTCAAAGTGAGTATGGCCTTCATGCTGCTATTGGTGCCTGCCGTATCCTGGCTGGAGGGTCGACAGTATTTATCTGTCGGCTTGGATGCCACGCCTGAGACGGTTCCCGGCCTGGCAGAAGCCATTGACCCGCTGGAATATCTAGGCCTCAATGGGGCTTCTATGGCAGGCATGGTTTTGGTCATCTTAGCTGGAATTTTGGGAGCTATGGAATTTCAGTCTCATAGCTTGAGAACCAGTCTTTTGACCTGTAATAACCGCCTGAAGTTGCTTGTGGGGAAACTCATGACCTTTGCTTGCTTTTCTCTTGCCAGTAGCTTTTTATCAATCTACTTTAGTTATATGGTCATGCACCTGGCTTTAGGAAAGGAAGGGCTTAATCCAATTCTGCTCAATCAAGCAGCTTGGAGTTTGATTTTGTGGAAAACCTTATCTCTAACCTTATTAGGAATCCTTTCATTTTTGTTAGGTTTATTGGCTCGGACCATGCTGGTTCCTCTGCTTTTTCTCGTACCACAGATCTATAATCTGGGAAACTACCTAGCTGCTCACACGAGTTGGGGGGCTTATTTGCCACAGCCAGCAGGAGAGTTGTTTGCTGCAACGCCAACTTCCCAATATGCCAACAATCCCTTGCAAGGACTGTTGATACTTGGTGCATGGTTGCTAGTCATCGGCGGCATGGCCTCTCTGCGCTTTTTGAAGACGGATTTAGGAGGGCGATACTGATGATAATAGCTCTGCTTAAAAGTGAATGGATTAAGTTCCGTTCTTACTATCTCGCTCTTGGTGCAGCCTTGGTGGCTCTGGTAGCTGTTCCATTTTTTCTAATGAATCTTGACTACAGTCAGACAGCAGTTGGCCAAACGAAGGCTCTGAGCGAGGTTTTGCATGCCCTCTATCTGGCGCAGCCTGTCATTGTCATCTTTACTTCCCTCTATTTTGCCCAGGAGTTTGTCAAGTCTGGGATGCGAACGAATTTTCTAACCGTATCAAATAGAAAGACTTGGTTGGCTGGGAAATTCCTTTTTCTGTTCTTGCTGCTCTTGATCCTCTATAGTATCATGATAGGCAGCTGTTTCCTTGTTATGCTGGCTCGTTTTGACCTAGACTTTAGCTGGTCCTTACTGGGGAAATTCCTTTATTACAGCTCTTTTGGTCTTCTCAGCAATCTTTTTCTGGCTTTTTTAACTGCCGGCCTCGCTTTGCTATTTCAATCTTGGGTTGTGCCGGTGTCAGTGCTCTTTCCTCTCTTGATTGGTCTCAGTCGTTTGTTGGCAACGTTCATCAAGGAAGCAAAATACCTGCCCGATCTGGCTACCCTAAATCTCTTTGAGTATGAAGGGCTTCAGCATTCAATAGATTTATCAGGTCTGGGGATACAGCTGTTCTGGCTAGCTTTGGTTTGGAGCTCTGCTATATTCTTAAGCTTGAAACGAGATGTTCGCTAGAGGTATGCTATAATGGAAATTATGAGACAGTATCGTATTTTGGTGGTTGATGACGACCGGAGCATTTTGAAGCTGGTGAAAAACGTCCTAGAGCTCGATGCTTATGATGTGACGACGCTTGATCGGATAGAAGAGCTAGAGCTGACGAATTTTGTCGGATATGACTTGATTTTGCTAGATGTGATGATGGAGCCTGTTAATGGTTTTGAGCTGTGCTCCTACATTCGTCCTCATCTTTCGTGTCCCATCATCTTTCTGACGGCTAAGGAGTTGGAGGCGGACAAGGTGGAAGGGCTCTTTCGTGGGGCAGATGACTATATTGTCAAACCTTTTGGGACCAAAGAATTACTGGCGCGTGTCAGAGCTCATCTTCGTCGGGAGGAAAGACGTGAGGAGCGCTATTCTGAAATTGCTTCTTGTCAATTTTATCCAGAGCGCTATGAAGTTGCCTGTTTTGGTAAAGTCTTGAAATTTTCAGAGCGAGAGTTTAAGTTGCTACATTTACTAGCTAGCAATCCCAAGCAGACCTTTTCAGCTGAACGCCTGCATACCTTGCTTTACCCAGAAAGCTCAGAAACACAGCTTCGCTCTATTTCAGAATACGTATATCAGATTCGCCAAAAATGCAAACAAGAAGGGCTGCAAGCAATCGCAACAGTGAGAGGAGTAGGCTATAGATGGCAATTAGAACCCGAAATTTCAAAAGCCTAGTCTGGACAACCAGTTTAAAAATCGTCTTCTTTCATGTTTTGATTTTTGTACTTATAGGCTATGAATTTACGCAAGGAAGTAATCACGTTCTTTTCACCTTGTTCTTTTGGGCAGGGAGCTTGCTGCTGATTACTTTTTATCATATTTTGAAATTGCTCCGAAAAATCGACAGGGAAATAAAAATGCTAAAGAGCGAGAAGCTTTTAGAAGAAAATCAAAGTCAGCTTTTTCGGATTGAGGAAATGCTAGAAGTCTACAGCGATTTACGGAGCAGCCACCAAGATAATGCTCGTCTTCTAGAAAGAGAGCAGCAGCATAATCAGGAGTTGATTTTACAGCTATCAGCGACATCGCACGATTTGAAGACGCCCCTAACTGTGATTAAGGGGAATGCTGAGCTCTTGGAATTGGCGCAGTTAGGCCAGCCACAGGCAGACTATGCTGCTGAGATTTTGCAGGCCAGTCACAAGATGGAAGAGTATTGTGGCTCTTTGATTGATTACGCTAAGACTTTTCAGATTGATTCTAATCAGTTCAGTCAGCTTTCCTTGGAGGACTTTTTGGCTGATTTACAGGACGACTGGGCACTGTTCAGCAAACAGGAAAACTATCGTTTCTACCTCCAAGAAGATTGTGATCTTAGTCTGATTTTGTCAATTCATTTGGACTATCTCAAGCGAGCTTTGCTCAATATTTTACTGAATGCGCTTGAACATGCTGACCAGGACCAAAAGGAAGTCAAGCTAACGGTATCAGTGCAGCAGGACCAGTTGGTTTTTGCTATCTGGAACAATGGCCCTGCATTTTCAGAGGAGATGCTGCTGGGAGCGGAACAGCTCTTTTATCAGAGTGACCAAAGCCGCAATTCAGCTAATCCCCATCATGGAATCGGCTTAGCCTTTTCTAAGCAGGTAGCTCTCTTGCACGGTGGTCGTCTGACCCTGCTCAATCCAGACCAAGGAGGAGCTTGTGTAGAATTGGCTGTAGCTTTGGAAAGCAAATAACAAAGGAAATCAATAAAGATGATGAAAGGACTGCAATGTTTAAATTTTCAGTCCTTTTTTTGCCGCTTTCTTCTTGACAAAAGATGTAAAGAGAGCTATACTATATTTAAAAAGTAAAGTTTGTTTTACATCATGAAAAGGAGGCAGCCTTGGAAAATCGAATTCAAGAATTACGAAAAAGAAAAAATCTCAGCCAGGAGGAGCTGGCTGAGAAGCTAGAAGTTACGAGACAAACGATTATTTCTTTGGAAAAGGGCCGCTACAATGCCTCGCTGCTTTTGGCTCATAAAATTGCATCCTTTTTCAATTTAAGGATTGAAGAAGTGTTTCTCTTTGAGGAGGATGAATCATGAAATGGACTTATTTGTGTAAATGGCTATTGGCTATTTTGGTTGTTGTTGGCTTATTTTATCTCCATTTGCAAGCCAATTTTATCCCTAAGGAAATTCTGCCTTTTGTAGGAATGTTCCTGATTGTGGTGATGTTAAAAATTCTTCAAGCGTATGAAAAATAGGAGGCTGACATGGAAACATTAACTAAACAAGAATTTCGGAAAAAACTTCAAAGGAAAGTTATCGTGGGGCGTATCTTAACCTTTATCATCTTGCTAGGACTGGCCTGGAGCCACTTTCATTCTCTGGATGATCAGCAGGAAGGAGTCATGGTCGGCATCCTGCTGGGGCTTTCTTTGATGACCATTCGGTATAATCTGGTCCTAAGACGGGAGGAAAATTTTGAGAAGCTCTACATTCAGGTGACTGATGAGCGCAATCGCATGATTGACGAAAAGACTCGCACACTGCTTTTTAATATTCTTTTGCTTCTGGCAGCATGCTTGAGTGTCCTGTCTATGGTTTTCCCAATCATTTTAAATCTCAATCAGTTTCTGACCTTGACCATTATCCTGGTTTTGGGACTTTACTATCTCTTGCGTTTTCTCCTGTCTAGGCGTTATTAACAAAAAAAGCTGGCGTCGCCAGCTTTCTAAACAAGCTTTTAACAGAGCTTGTTTTTATTTTCTATAGAGTCTATCATACTGGTAAACGGGGTCCATTGTAACATGGATGCCTAGTTTGCGCAGGACGTTTTTGTCTTCATCTGTCAGAGTGACAGTGGAGTGGGCCTCACTGCCCTTGAGATTACCGAGTTGTTGCATGGCATTTGCCGCATCTTGATTTTCCATGGCTGTGATTGCCAGAGCCATCAAGATTTCGTTTGAGTGGAGGCGAGGATTGCGGCTGCCCAGATGATTGATTTTCAGGCCTTGGATTGGCTTGACATACTCAGGCTCGATCAGCTTGGTCTCTTTGGCAATATTGGCTAATTTCTTAATAGCATTAATCAATACAGCTGCCGTAGGACCAAAGAGCTCAGAGGTCTTACCAGTTACGATTTCACCGTTTGGCAATTCCAAGGCCAGAGCTGGCTCACCAGTGCTTTCAGCTTTATCGCGTGCAACAACTGTTACTTTACGGTCCAGCGGTGTGATACCCAGATCGTTCATCAAGAGTTCGATTTTCTTGACAGCAGATTCAGAAACGCGCTCCGCCTTGAAGTCCAGAATAGTTTGGTAGTAGCGACGGATAATTTCCTGTTGAGATGCCTCGATAGCAGCATCATTATCTACAATGGCAAAGCCGACCATGTTGACGCCCATATCCGTTGGGGATGCATAAGGTGATTTTCCAAGGATGCGCTCCAGCATACGTTTGAGGACTGGGAAAATTTCAATATCACGATTGTAGTTGACTGTAGTCTTGCCATAAGTTTGTAGGTGGAAAGGATCAATCATGTTGACATCGTCCAGGTCTGCCGTCGCTGCCTCATAAGCTAAATTGACCGGATGGTGTAGGGACAGATTCCAAACGGGGAAGGTTTCAAACTTGGCGTAGCCTGATTTGATGCCATTGATTTGGTCATGATACATGTTGGACAAGCAAGTAGCTAATTTACCAGAACCAGGACCAGGTGCGGTCACAACGACTAAATTACGGCTGGTTTTGATGAAGTCGTTTTTCCCCATACCTTCAGGTGAGATGATATGGTCCATGTCGGTCGGATAGCCCTTGATCGGGTAGTGGATGTAGGAGGCGATGCCATTCTTTTCCAGCTGACTGCGGAAGAGGTCAGCTGCTGGCTGGCCAGAATACTGAGTGATGACCACGGAGCCTACGTAAATATCCAGCTCGTTAAAGGTATCGATTAGTCGCAGCACTTCCTGGTCATAGGAAATGCCCAAATCGCCACGCGCCTTAGAGTGCTCAATATTATTGGCATTAATGGCAATGACAATCTCTACTTGGTCCTTGAGCTCTTTGAGAAGTCTGATTTTATTGTCCGGCTCATAGCCTGGCAGGACACGGGCAGCATGGAAGTCTTCCAGCATTTTACCGCCGAATTCCATGTAAAGTTTGCCCTCAAATTGATTAATGCGCTCCAAGATATGGTCGCGCTGCAGGTTTAAGTATTTCTCAGAATCAAAAGCAATTTTTTTCATGTATATTTTCACCTCTGCTAAGCATTATAACAAAATTTTCTTCAAATTGGAAAGTTGAAAGGGAAAGTATCAGACAAAAGAGATAGCAGCCCGAATGAAGAACGGGCTGCCTTTTGAAATTAATAGTTGGTAATCGTGTCCACCGTTGAGCGATCCAGCTTTTTGACCAAAGCTTGCAGGAAAGCTTGGGCTTGCAAGAAATCGTCCATGGCATAGAGAGTTTGGTGAGAATGGATGTAGCGGGCGCAGACACCAATGGTAGTAGATGGAACGCCGCCGCTTTGGAGATGGGCAGCACCAGCATCCGTTCCGCCCTTGCCGCAGTAATATTGATACTTAATGCCAGCTTCTTCAGCAGTTGTCAAGAGGAAGTCCTTCATAGCTGGCAGCATGAGATGACCAGGGTCAAAGAAGCGAATCAGCGTTCCGTCCCCGATGGCTCCTTGGCCGCCATAGATGTCGCCCGCTGGGGAGCAATCCACAGCCAGAAAGACCTCAGGGGCAAATTTTGTTGTTGAAGCATGAGCACCACGCAGGCCAACCTCTTCTTGAACATTGGCGCCGAGATAGAGTTGGCTGCCTAGTGGTTGATAAGATAAGGCTTGAGCTAATTCGCTGACCATAAGGACGCCGTAGCGATTGTCCCAGGCTTTGGAGATGATATTTTTCCCGTTAGCTGTGAGAATAGCAGAGCTGTCTGGCACAATCGTGTCTCCTGGACGGATGCCGTAGCTTTCAGCTTCCGCCTTATCCGCAAAGCCACCATCAAAGACAATATCTGCAATCTGTGGCATAACTGGTCCGCCAGATCCGCGCGTCAGATGAGGAGGGACAGAGCCTGAGATAAGAGGAATTTCCCGACCTTCACGGGTAAAAAGTTTGAAGCGTTGGCTGCTAACGACTAGCGGATTCCAGCCGCCGATTTCCACTACGCGGAAGGTCCCGTCAGCTTTAATTTCGCTGACCATAAAGCCAACCTCGTCCATGTGGGCCGCTACCAATACACGGGGAGCATTTTCAACTTCTGCATGGCGTACCCCAAAGATACCGCCTAGGCCATCGGTGACGACCTCATCAACATGGGGAGTGATTTTTTCCCGCAAGTAGCTGCGAACAGGTGCCTCGTGACCTGAAATAGCAGAAAGCTCTGTTACTTCCTTGATTTTTGAAAATAATGTTGTCATAAACTTACCTTCTTTCTGTCCCCTATTTTATCACTTTTTGCGGTAAATGAGTAGGGAAATCTTGTAGCTTGCCTGAATCAACAGGACTGCCCATTCAAGAATCCAGCTTCTCCCAGGAAAATCTGGAATATTGTTTGTCGCCTCTGCTCTTTTGTGTTAAAATATTCTACATGAAAGCTAAAAAAATCATTTTAACCACAACCGCCCTTTTGGGGGCTGGAGCGCTGGCTTTCGGGGCAGCCAAAGTCGTACAGGAACAGAAAAGACTGCGTAATCGGGAGGAAATCGTCGAGCTTGTGCGAGATTTCTTTTCCAGTCAGGGTAGTATTTCCTGTCTCTATGTCAAGCTCTACGAGTCCACAGATGACCGCTTGGTTGGCGGTCTGGTCTTAGAGGATGACCGTCATTTTGCTTTTGTCTATGAAAATGGTCAGCTAAGCTACGAGGAAGAAGTATGATTGTTCCTATAAATATAGAGGAATTGGCTTCTTATGTCAATGATGGGGAGAAGACTGTCTTCTTTTTCACGGCTGACTGGTGCGGAGATTGCCGATTTATCAAACCTTTTCTGCCAGAGATAGAAGCGGAAAATCCTGACTATCGCTTTATCCAAGTGGACCGTGATGCCTATTTGGATCTGGCCAAAGAGTGGGACGTATACGGGATTCCCAGCTTAGTAGTGCTGGAAAAGGGACAGGAGATTGGCCGTCTGGTCAATCGTGACCGCAAGACCAAGGGTCAAATCAATGAATTTTTAGCTAGTATAAGAGAAAAAGGGAGCGTAAAATGATTTTTACCTATAATAAAGAATATGTCGGTGACGTGCTGATGATTATTGCTGCGGACAATCAAGGAGCTAAACTGGCGGCTGAGCGCAAGGGACGGGTAGCGCGTGTTTACCGTGAAGACAATGACCAGACTGTAGCTTGGAATATTTTTGAGCAGTCTGACCTTTTTGAAATTGCAGAGCGCGGACAGGTCTTTTTGACAGATGAGCAAGTGGCCATTCTCAATCAGGAGTTGAGCAAGGCAGGCTTCCCAGCGGACTTGGTTAATGACAGCCAACCGAAGTTTGTGGTTGGAGAAATCGTTGATATGGTAGCTCATCCAGATAGTGACCACCTGAATATCTGCCAAGTGCAGGTAGCTGCTGATAAGACTGTTCAAATCGTGGCCGGTGCTCCTAATGCCAAAGTCGGCCTCAAAACGATTGTAGCTCTGCCGGGTGCCATGATGCCTAAAGGAAATTTGATTTTTCCGGGAGAACTTCGAGGAGAAAAGAGTTTTGGTATGATGTGCAGCCCACGGGAACTTCAGTTACCTAATGCGCCTCAAAAACGCGGCATTATTGAATTAGCCGATAGTGAACTAGTTGGAACTGCCTTTGACCCAGCCAAACATTGGCAGGGATAAGGGAGAGGATTCAACATCATAAAAAGCTCAGAAATGGGCGAGGTATCCTACAGCAGCCGAGATATAAAATAGAGCGAAACGATTTGTAGGGTCGTTTCGCTTTATTTTTTGTGGCAATAAATTTAGCGTTATAAATCTATCTCATGCTAATGGTAGAGAAAATAAATAATTAACAGATGAAAAATCAATCTAACACAATGATGAGTATAATGAATCTGCTTCTTACTCATTTTTCTGTCATGGAAAAACCTCCGAACCACAGAGAAATCAGGATAAAAAGAATATTTTTCACAGGCGAATGTTTAATGGTCATCGGAGCCTCCGTTGTACAAATCTAGTAGAAAAGGGGCAGAAACTGCAACTTTCCTTTTTATCTTTACTATACCACATTTTTTTCACTTTTTGCCTCCTTTTACGAATGATAAGTTAGGAGGATATAAAATGTATAATAAAGTAATTGTAATCGGCCGGCTGACGGCTACACCTGAACTGCACAAGACTGCGAATGAAAAATCTGTGGCCCGCGCAACGGTCGCGGTTAATCGCCGTTATAAATCTCAGAGCGGTGAGCGTGAGGCGGATTTTGTAAATGTGGTTGTCTGGGGGCGTCTAGCTGAGACTTTAGCTAGCTATGCGAGTAAGGGCAGCTTGATTTCTCTAGATGGTGAGTTGCGGACTCGTCGCTATGAAAAGGAGGGGGCGACTCATTATGTGACAGAGGTGCTCTGTCATAGCTTCCAGCTCCTAGAAAGTCGGGCTCAGCGCGCTCTGCGTGAAAATAACAGCGGAGCTGATTTGGCAGATTTAGTATTGGAAGAAGAGGAACTTCCCTTTTAAGCAAGAAGCAAAGACTGGGAAATGACCTTGCTCCCAAAAATCATCATTCAGTTTTGCAGGATGCAAGATCTGTTTGACTGAATTCTATTTCTCTTAAGCTTTTAAAAGTTAAATTATGATTGTCGAGGTGGGACTAAGAATCAAAAATCATGGATTTTTTAGATTCTGTCTCGCCTTTTTTATTATAGCCATTTCTGGAAAGATTTTGCTTTTTGGCGGCTTTGTAATATAATAATCCTATATGTTTCATAAAGGCGCTTACGGCATAGGGGGTGAAAAATGGTATCAGCTAAGGTCAAAAAACGGATACAGCATTATCAGAAGAAAGCTCTCTGGCCGCTTTTTATTCTGCTTATCTTGGGTTTGCTTTTTGTTTATTTCAAGGGCGTTTTGCCAGATGAGAAGCAGGTCAAGATTGGGGTGACTTACATGACCATGAACAATGACTTTTACAAGACCTTAAATGCGGAGCTGGAGAAGAAAACCAACCAGCAGGGCAGCAGGCTCTACGTTCGGGATCCTGAGCTGGATGAGGGCAAGCAGAGCCAGCAGATTGACTTTTTTGTCCGAGAAAAGGTTGATGTCATTGTCATCAATCCGGTAAAAAGCAATAGTCCAAGTATTATTTCCTCTCTTCAAAAGGCCAAGAAAGCTGGGATTAAAATTATCGTAGTGGATGCGCCTATCAGTCAGGATGTAAAAGTGGATACGACCATTGTGTCTGATAACTACCAAGCAGGCGTCCTGATTGCCCAGGACATGATGAAGCGTCGGCCTTCTGCCAATATTCTCCTTCTAGAGCACCGCAATGCCGTCTCTGCCATGGACCGGATTCAGGGATTTATTGATACGATTGAAAAACGGCCTAGCTACAGGATTATTTCCCAGAAAGAAACACTGGGCCAGACTGAGGAAACCATGCCGCAGGTCAAAGGGGCTCTAGACGAAGGTTTAGACTTTAATGTAGTTATGGCGCTCAATGATCGAGCAGCTATCGGGGCCTTGGCTGCTATTAAAAATCAAGGTCTTGATAAGAAAATCTCAATCTATGGCGTGGATGGTTCACCAGATATCAAAAACTTTCTGGCTACGACTAGCGATATAGAGGGAACCGTGGCCCAATCGCCCATTCAGATGGGGCGCAAGGTGGCGCAGGTAATTGAGCTGATGCAGGAGGGGAAATCCTACGACAGCCAATACCTGATTCCCGTTCACTTAGTCAACAGGGATAATATCAGTCAATACACAGTTACAGGGTGGCAATAATGAGACCTCAAAAAAGTATATTTTACAGCAAAATAGCCTTGATGGTCATCAATCTGGTTGCCATTGTCTATAATGCGTCCATCTATCTCTTTGCGACCAACTATGTAGCAGCTAAGGGCTTCAGTCACTCGCTTTTGGAGCGTTTGGATGCTATTCCGGGCTCTCCCAGCTTGATTTTCTGGGTATCAATTAGCCTCTATGCCTGTCTGCTTTTGGTCATGTACTACCGGGAGCGCCACCCCAATCAGCTGTCCGTCTATGACAAAGCGACTATTATTGAAATCCTGCTCATGCTGGTCATCTTTTCCGTCCTGCATTCGTCCTACAATGGCTTGATTCTCTTGGTGTTTGCGGATATTTTCTATGGCTCTAAGGAGTTCAATTCTTCCAAGGACAAGAAGTACTGGTTTTCTTTCATTATTTTGAGCTTTAGCATGCTGCTCTTGTCCAACTATGACCTTATGTCGCTCTTTATCAAGCTGCCTTCTTTAGATACCTATATTCGGTTTTACCCAGAGTCCGTCCGGCTGTTACTGCTTTTTGGTAAGAACTTCCTCTATTCCCTCAATATCGTCGTCTTTATGATTTCCTTGCTCTTCTACATCCTGTCAGCCATTACGGAGCGTCATCGGATTGAGGAAGAGCTGCGCATGGCTTCTCAGGCTAATCGCGAGTTGAACTCTTATCTGGCTTTGTCTGAGAAAATAGCAGAAGATCGAGAGCGGAAGCGGATTGCCAGAGAAATTCACGATACATTGGGCCATGCCCTAACGGGAATTTCAGCAGGTATTGATGCGGTCAAGGTCTTGGTTGATATTGATACCAATCGGGCTAAGGAGCAGCTCAATAATGTCTCTGTCGTCGTTCGAGATGGTATCCGTGATGTCCGCGGCTCGCTCAATAAGATGCGACCGGGAGCTCTGGAAAATAACACTTTGAAGGAAGCTCTGATTAAGATTATCCGTGAGTATGAAGCCATCTCCAATTTGGAGATTCATCTCCGCTACGAATGGGATAATATTGACTTGGATATTGCCAAGGAAGACATTGTGTTTCGGGTGATTCAGGAGTCTATTACCAACTCTGTCCGCCATGGGCATGCCAAGACTATCTGGATTGAGTTGCTGGAGGAAGAGTCTTATGTAATGACCATTCAGGATGATGGTATTGGCTTTGATGAACTCCACTATGGCTATGGCCTCAAGCAGATGCAGGAGCGCCTAATGATTATTGGCGGAAGCGTCCGCTTTGAAAATCGGGACGGTTTCTACACGCATATCGAAATCCCAAAAATAGGAGGAAGACATGATTAAGGTTTTAATAGCAGACGATCAGGCCTTGATTCGCGAGTCTCTGCAAATCATCCTGTCTGCCCACGCAGATATTGAGGTGGTCGGGACAGTCGGAGACGGAAAGGAAGTGCTGGAAAAGCTTCATCGGGTACGCCCAGATGTGATTTTGATGGATATTCGCATGCCAGTCATGGACGGTGTTCTCTGTACCAAGGCTGTCAAGGAGCAATATCCGGATGTTAAGATTATCATTCTGACGACCTTTGATGACGATGAATTTATCTTCTCCGCTCTCAAATACGGTGCGTCTGGTTATATTCTCAAAGGGGTTTCGACAGAAGAGCTTCACGAAGCCATTCAGACAGTCTATCGAGGCGGAGCTATGATCAATCCCAATATTGCCACCAAGGTCTTCAAAATCTTTTCACAGATGGCCCAGTCCAACTTTGCTATCACAGTGACGGAGGAAAACATAGAGGACATGAGCCGGACGGAGTGGAAGATCATCCAGCAGATTGGCTTTGGGATTTCTAATAAAGAAATTGCTGCCAAGCTCTTTCTGTCAGAAGGGACAGTCAGAAATTACCTGTCAGGCATCCTAGCCAAGCTCAACTTGCGCGACAGAACCCAGCTGGCTATCTGGGCTGTGCAGACCGGAGTCACCCAGAGAGATTTTAGTAAGGAAAGCGACAAATGAAGTGGAGATTGAGACATTTGGCCCTGCTGGTTGTCCTGATCATATCTGTTGCTCTGGCTTTTGTCTTTTGGGCTTCAGCTCAGGAAAAAGTCCTGCGTATCGGCGTCTATGCTGGCTCCAGCTGGGATGTACCTAACAGCCGCGAAAACAAGGTCTTGGACAGCCTGATTAAAAAATTTGAAAAGACGCATCCTCATGTCAAGGTCGTCTACGAAAGCGGTATTCCCAAGGATGATTACGCTGACTGGCTGGCAGAGCAAGTCTTGAAAGGCGAGCAACCGGATCTCTTTATGGTACCAGAAAACGATTTTAGCATGTTGGCTTCGACAGGTGCGCTTAAATCCTTGGATACCCTCTTAAGGGATGATGAGCGAAAGGCCTTTTATCCGGTGGCTTATGAAGCTGGGCAATATCAGGGAGTCAGCTATGCTCTTCCAGTCGAGAGCAATCCCATCATGATGTGTGTCAATAAAGACTTGCTCGAAAAAGAAGGAATTAGCATTCCTGAGTCAGGCTGGACTTTGGATGATTTCTATGAGATTTGCAAGAAAGTAACCAAGGATACCAATGGCGATGGTGTGGTGGATCAGTACGGTATTACGGATTACACTTGGCAGCAGGCTCTAGTAGCTTACGGCGGTCATCTTACCGATAAATCCGGTATCAATGTAGACAGCTCAGAGATGCACCAAGCCTTGGCCTTTATGAGCAAGCTAGACATGCTCAGCCAGCATTATAAGGTGACTTCTAATGATTTTGATGAGGGGCGGGTGGCCTTCTACCCCATGAGTCTGGCCCAGTATCGGACCTACAAGCCCTACCCATACCATGTTGCCAAGTATTCTAGCTTTTCTTGGACTTGTATCCCGATGCCAACAGCCAATAGCCAGGTGATGGGAACACAGGTCAAGACCTCGCTTTTTGCTATGTCTTCCAATACCAAGCAAGAGAAGCTAGCTTGGGAATTTATGCTCTTGCTGTCACAGGATAAAGAAAGTCAGCAGGCCTTGTTTGAAAAATCGCAGGGGACCTCAGTCTTACCATCTGTGGTGAAAAGTCAACAGGCTAGAGAAATCTTACAAGCTGATGATTTTGGCTTGGATTCCTTGACTTCTGAGAGGCTAGACCACATGATGAATCGCTCCATCATTGACATCAGTCTGGAAGTAGACCATCATACGATGGACCGGATGGACTATCTGATTCAAAATGCTATGCAGAATCAAGAGATTGACAGTGCCCTACCGAGCATTCAAAGAGAAATAGAAAGCGGAAAATAATCTGCTTTCTTTTTTATTGCCAATTAAATCAGAAAAAGCACAGCTGACTAGACCAATATGACAAATGTCATATTTTTCCTAACAAATGTCATCTGGGCAAAGTGACATTTGACAATATGAAACCGGTTCCATATTCTGTACAATAAAATCATCAATAAATCCTTCGTCATCTAAAGCCTGACTTGGCTAAGAAATCGAAGGATAAAGGAGGCAGGAAAGATGAAATACCTTGTACTGGTCAGCCATGGGGGACTGGCTGCAGGCGTGCAGAGTTCCTTGAAGATGTTCGCCGGAGACAAGACGGATCAGGTGATTGCGGTCGGTCTTCAGGAAGGCAAGTCAGTTGATGATTTTGCAGTTGATTTTACTCAGGCCTTGTCTGGCTTAAGCGCTGATGACAGTGTCTTAGTTCTGGCTGATATTGTAGGAGGAAGTCCTCTGACGACAGCAGCTAGCGTCTTATCTGACATGGGCAAGCTCGACTCAGCAGTTATCTTGGGCGGTTTGAACCTGACCATGGGACTGACTGGCTTGGTTATGAAAGACATCTTGGATGGAAAAGAGCTGGCTCAGGCTATCCTTTCTGAGGCCACAGCTGCTTTGCAGGAATTTGAAGTCGTAAGCGATGCAGCTGACGAAGATGAAGACGACATTTAGTGCTTCCGCATACATTATAAAAGATAAAAGGAGATTTTAAAGATGACAGTATCATTTGTACGGATTGACGACCGCATGATCCACGGTCAAACAGTCACTCGCTGGGCTAAGGAATACCCTTGTGATGGCTTGATTGCAGTTAATAATGCAGCCGCAGGAAACAAGGTTTTGATTCAGGCCTACAAGGGAGCTTCTGACAAGAAGACTTTTGTTTGGACCAAGGAAGCCTTCAAGGAAAAATCAGGCAAGGTCACAGAGTCAGACAGCCGTTATTTCCTCATTACGAAAAATCCTGTAGACATGAAGGAAATCCTAGTGGACCAAGGTTTTGTACCTGGGGATGTTAAGGAAATCATCGTAGGTCCTGCTAATGACCGTCCGGGAGCTGTTAAGCTGGGCAACAACCAGTCCATCACCCAGGAAGAAGCAGAAGCGATTGAGGCGATCGAAAAAGCAGGCTACAAAGTCAAATTCCAGCTCTTGCCTGATGTTTCCATCGGTTACTGGAGCGATTTCAAGTCTAAATTTGGTTTTTAATTACAATAATGAAAAGGAGAGTCTATTATGACAATTTCTTGGCTGCAAGCCGCTTTACTGGGTCTTTTTGCTAGTTTAGCTTCTATGCCTGGTATGGGTGGTTCTAGTATTGGTAACTACACTCTGGGACGTCCACTGGTCGGAGGTTTGATTAGTGGGTTGATTCTTGGAGATTTAAAAACAGGGATTATGGTTGGGGTAGCCCTTCAGGTCCTCTATATCGCTCTGGTAACACCAGGTGGTACAGTTTCCGCTGACGTGCGGGCGATCTCTTACATTGGGATTCCTCTCGCAATCTTGTTTGTTCACTCTAAAGGAATCACGTCTGAATCTGCTATCGCTGCAGCAGCTGCACCAATCGGAGCAGCAGTTGGTACTATCGGTACAGTTCTCTTCTATGGAACAGCTACTACAAACTTGCTTTGGCAACATATTGGTTGGAAAGCTGTTGAAAAAGGCGAATTCAAAAAGCTTTACGCTGTTGACTGGGTCTATCCTTGGATTTCCCACTTTGTCTTCTCTTTCCTTCCAACCATGATCATCACGAAGTTTGGTCCGAATATGGTTGAACTGATGAAAACCCACCTGCCAATGGATGGCTTCATCATGAAATCCCTCTTTACAGTCGGAGCTCTTCTCCCATGTGTCGGTATTGCCATTCTCTTGAAACAAATCGTTACCAAGGCTGCTGACTTTATCCCATTCTTTGTGGGCTTCACCTTGGCTAAGTCACTTGGTCTTAATTTGGTTGCCAGTGCAGTTGTTTCATTGATTTTTGCAGTAATTTACTATGAATTGGAAGTAATCAAATCAGCTCGAGTAACCGCGCCGGCTGGTGGAGCTGATTTTGATGACGATGAGGAGGATATCTAAGATGGCTGAAAGAAAGAAAATAACTAAAAAGACTTTAGCGAAATCATTCCACCATTGGTACTATGGTCATTTGACTTGCTTCTCTCAAGAGCACATGCAGACTTTCGGCTACTTGACCTCTATGCTGCCAATCGTGGAAGAACTCTACAAAGACAAAGCTGAGCAGAAAGAAGCTATGCAGACCTATACAGCTTTCTTCAACACAGAACCTCAGCTTGGAGCTTTGGTAGTGGGGATTACAGCTGGTTTGGAAGAAGCGCGTGCCAATGGTGACGCTGTTGACGGCGAAACTATCAATGGTATGCGTGCCGGTCTCATGGGACCTATCGCAGGTATCGGTGACTCTTTGGTTGTTGGAACTTTGATTCCAGTTCTGCTGGGGATTGCCCTTGGACTCTCTAAAGGTGGAAATCCTATCGGCGCTCTCTTCTACATCCTTGTCTGGAATGTTCTCATCTATGGCGGTATGCGCTTTGCCTACTTCAAAGGCTATGAATTAGGGGACAAGGCGGTAGAATTCCTTGTAGGACCTAAAGGACAGGCGCTTCGTAAGGCAATCAGTGTCATTGGCGGTATGGTTATCGGGGCAGTTGCTGCAACTTGGGTATCTGTAACGACTTCATTAGAGCTGAAAAATGCTGATGGCGAAGCTTTCCTGAAGTTGCAAGAAAAGATTGATGGTGTTTATCCAGGTCTCTTAACAGCTGGCTTTATCACCCTTTGTTGGTGGCTGATGGCCAAGAAAAAAGTATCACCAAACCTCGTTATGCTCCTCTTGGTTGTCATTGCTTTGATTGGTGTAGCGCTTGGCATCTTTGACCCTCAACTTAAATACTAATTCTCGCTCAATTTTAGGCTGGCAGTAAGTCCGATTTGCAGCTAGTCTAATACAAATTTGTTTGAGCAGAGTAAAAGAAAGAACGGAGAAGATCATGACAGAACAAGAATTGATTCAAGGCTATGAAACAGAAATTCACTACCAGAAGCATATGATTGAAAATCTAGGACGCTGGTTCAGTCTCTTCTTTGCCATTGCCAGCATCGGTCTTGTTCTGATTTATCTCTTTCATGAGACCAATCTCCTAGCACTGATTGCAGGAATCGTTTTATCTCTACTAGGGATCTTAGCCATGCTCGTATTTGGCTATGGCATCTATAGAGGGCGCCTAAATCTGCAAAAAGTGATTGATGATTTTGAAGCAAAACTAAAACTTGCAAGATAGACATTCCCCCTAAAGACAAGTCTGAGAGGATTTTAGCTCGGACTTGTTTTTTTGAGTTTAGGACCAAGCGAAGAAAAAATAAAATTTTTCTTTCATCTAGCCGGTTTTTTTCTTGACTATTTCTGACCAAGTGATAAAATAATAACTATAGATTAGCACTCGATAGTTTAGAGTGCTAAAAATTCAATCTTTGGAGGAAAACTATGTTAAAACCATTAGGAGACCGTGTGGTCTTAAAAGTAGAAGAAAAAGAGCAGAAAGTTGGCGGATTTGTCATTGCAGGCAACGGCCAAGCAGCGACTAAGACAGCTGAAGTTGTCGCAGTCGGTCAAGGTATTCGTACTTTGAACGGTGAGCTGGTATCCCTGAGTGTCAAGGAAGGAGAGAAGGTTCTCGTAGAAAATCACGCAGGCGTGGAAGTCAAGGACGGAGATGAAGCTTATCTCTTAGTCAGTGAAGCCAATATTCTAGCAGTTGTCGAGTAAGATTAGAAGAGAGGAATAATAAAATGGCAAAAGATATTAAATTTTCAGCAGATGCAAGAAGCAGTATGGTTCGTGGAGTTGACATCTTGGCAAATACTGTCAAGGTGACTTTGGGTCCTAAAGGCCGCAATGTCGTTTTGGAAAAATCATTTGGCTCACCCCTCATCACCAATGACGGTGTAACCATTGCCAAGGAAATCGAACTGGAAGACCATTTTGAAAACATGGGCGCTAAGCTGGTGTCAGAAGTTGCTTCAAAGACCAACGATATCGCTGGTGACGGAACAACAACAGCAACTGTTTTGACACAGGCTATCGTCCGCGAAGGGATTAAAAATGTTACAGCTGGTGCTAATCCAATTGGTATCCGCCGCGGGATTGAAGCAGCCGTTGCGACAGCAGTTGAAGCCCTAAAATCTAACTCAGTGCCAGTTTCTAACAAGGAAGCTATTGCTCAGGTTGCTGCCGTTTCTTCTCGCAGCGAGAAAGTCGGCGAGTACATCTCTGAAGCTATGGAAAAAGTTGGCAATGACGGCGTTATTACCATTGAAGAGTCCAAAGGGATGGAAACTGAGCTGGATGTAGTTGAGGGAATGCAGTTTGACCGTGGCTACTTGTCTCAGTATATGGTAACCGACAATGAAAAAATGGTAGCCGAACTGGACAATCCTTACATCTTGATTACTGACAAGAAAATTTCTAACATTCAAGAGATTCTGCCATTATTGGAAAACATCTTGAAAACCAATCGTCCGCTCTTGATTGTTGCAGATGATGTGGACGGTGAAGCTCTGCCAACGCTGGTTCTTAACAAGATTCGCGGAACCTTTAATGTCGTAGCTGTTAAGGCACCAGGCTTTGGCGATCGTCGTAAGGCTATGTTGGAAGACATCGCTATTTTGACAGGCGGTACAGTGATTACAGATGACCTTGGTCTAGAGCTCAAAGACGCTACGATTGAAGCGCTTGGACAAGCTTCTAAAGTCACTGTTGATAAGGACAGCACTGTGATTGTAGAAGGTTCAGGCAATCCTGAAGCCATTGCTAACCGTGTGGCAGTTATTAAGTCACAGATTGAAAGCAGCACTTCTGAGTTTGACCGTGAAAAACTGCAAGAACGTCTGGCTAAATTGTCTGGTGGTGTAGCTGTGATTAAGGTTGGAGCTGCAACTGAAACAGAACTCAAAGAAATGAAACTCCGCATCGAAGATGCCCTTAACGCAACCCGTGCAGCGGTAGAAGAAGGAATTGTATCAGGTGGTGGTACGGCCTATATCAACGTACTGGACGCTGTTGCAGGTCTTGAGTTGGCAGGGGATGAAGGGACTGGACGTAACATCGTTCTCCGCGCCTTGGAAGAGCCTGTTCGTCAAATCGCTCTGAATGCAGGCTTTGAAGGTTCAATCGTCATTGACCGTCTGAAAAACTCTGAAGTTGGTACAGGCTTTAATGCCGCGACTGGCGAATGGGTTAACATGATTGAGGCTGGAATCATTGATCCAGTTAAGGTGACCCGTTCAGCCTTGCAAAATGCCGCTTCTGTTGCCAGTCTTATCTTGACAACCGAAGCAGTAGTAGCTAATCAACCAGAACCAGCAAGCCCGGCCCCAGCTATGGATCCAGGCATGATGGGCGGTATGATGTAGAAAATAACGGGATTATATATTCGTATAAATTAGATATAATCTTTGTCTTATATTTATCAATTAGAAAACTGAGCAGATTTGTTCAGTTTTTTTACTGTGACTAGTTATGTAACAAGCATTAATAATTATGCTTGTTTTTAAAAACAAATTTATATATATGAATATTTATGGTCATATAATTCATATTTGTTCATTTATTATGTGACAAAATATTACATTTTTGTTTCAAGAAAATACAAGGAGATGACGGAGGAAATGGTTTTCAATTCTTATATGACAAGGTTTTTGGAGAAATAAACTGGTTTACACATTGTCTACAAAAGCTGAACTGGTAAAGGTAAATAGTTGACTTATAGTCAATCGTATGCTAGTCTAATATATGTAGTATATTGGAAATGTAAAAGAATTTTAATATTTTTACATGTTCAATAAAAAGGAAAAAAGGAAAAATGGAGGGATTATTTGTGAAAAGAATATCTCATACTATTGCGCGCTTTTTCTCAGTAGCCTTTGTGCTCCTCTTTAGCCTGTTTTCTAGCAGTCAATCTGCCAGAGCTAACACGGTAGACGATGTTATCACCTCAGTAAATGTTTACAATCAAAAGGGTGAAGAATTGACTGATGGCCTCTCCCCTTGGGAAAAATTCCAAATTGACGCAAACTTTGCCTTTAATTATGGCAAGGTTCAGCCAGGAGATACTACGACCATTGGACTTCCTGCTGAATTTGCCTTGGAGGGAGCTGATTTTGAAGTCAAAGATGATGACGGCAATCTCGTAGCGACAGCTGTTGTTGATGCAAGCTCTAAACAGCTTACACTGACTTATACAGACTATGTCCTGACTCGCTCTCATATTGAAGGAAAAGTTCATCTTTTAGCTCGCGTTGATCATACAGTAGCTAGAGATAAAGGCTCTATTCCTCTGAAACTTATCGTTGGCAAGAAGATTGTTGAATATGGGGAAATTGACTACAAAGGTCTTCCTGGCCAAGCAACTCCTTATACTTTCATAAAATACGGCTGGAATAATGCGGATAATATCAAGAGCATTACTTACAGCCTGAATATCAACCAACAAAATCAAGAATTGGATAATGTTGTTATTTCAGATACTCTGGGCTTTAATACCGGAGAAATTGATCTCAATAGCTTCCAAATTCTTGAAGGCTCATGGGTTGTTGACCCGGCTGATAACTCTTACCGACTAAGCCAGCAGCGCGAGGATGTGACAGCAAATTATACGATTAATCTTGCTGCTGACAAGCGTTCCTTTACCATTAACATGGGGCATATCGGTGCCAACGAAGGCTTCTATGTTCGCTATCGTGTTAACTTCCCTACAGTTCCGACTGATGGAACACTCTTCCCGAACGAAGCAATCATGCGAGCAGATAATATTGAAGAGCAAAAATCTTCGGTTGCTGTCCGCTACCAACGTGCAAACGGCTATGCACATGGGGATGTCTACGGTGTGCAGGTGACTAAAAAAGACGAAGCTGGTAAAGCCTTGGCAGGTGCTGAATTCACATTGTACGATGAAGATGGTGTGACAATTGTTCAAAAAGCAACTAGTGATGCTAACGGGATTGCTTCTTTCAGCAACTTGATTAAGGAGCATTATCTGATTAAGGAAACCAAGGCACCAGAAGGTTACCAACTGTCAGATGAAGAGATTCAGGTTAATGCCGCTCAGCTCAAAAATTATGGTTCTGGTATTATTTACAAAGACTTTACCAACCGTAAGGCATTGATTACCGCTTCAGGTACCAAGACTTGGAATGATGACAATGATAAAGATGGCAAACGTCCAGACAAGATTACCGTTCGTCTCTATGCAAATGGCACTGAAGTTGCTCATAAAGAAGTTGGTCCGAATGATAAGGGTGAGTGGAAGTATGAGTTCACTGACTTGCCAGCGACTGGTGAAGATGGAAAAGATATTGTCTACTCAGTTACTGAAGACCGTGTTTATGGTTATACAGCTACTGTTGATGGTATGAACATTACCAATACACCAGTTCCAGGAGTTCCGCAACCGCCGAAACCTAGCTCGGACAATAGCTCTAAGAGCAGCAGTAGTAGTTCTAGCTCTAGCTCAAGTAGCAGTAGCACGACTTCTAGCTCAAGCAGCACTACAGGAAGCACTGTTGTGATCATCGAATCAGACAATGGTACTGGCGGAGGAAATGCCTCTAATGTTGGAACCAAGAAAGTTCTCCCTAAAGCGGGTGAGAATGCTAGCTGGATCATGATTGCTGCTGGAGTAGCTCTAGTAGGCTTGGTAGGCTTCATTGTCTTCCGTGCTAAGAAGAAATAAATTTCATCTCTGTTCCTTTGAGGGACAGAGATTTTTTACTCCAAACCCGGATTAGCAGTGGTCGCTTTTTAGAAAGAAGAAATAAGAATGTTTTTTACAATCAGTCACTATCTTGTATCCTTTTGTTAATCAAGACTGTGATGTTCCGTAATATAGTTGTTTTAAAATAAAAAGCAACTAAGATGTTTCCTAGAACAAATTAGTTGCTCAGAACTACGGGGAAGACCGCTTTGATGTGCAAGCGTGAGGTACATCAAAACTTGATATATATAATCTTTCTTAATTCCTAAACCAAAAAAATTATAAGACATCCTTAGGAATATGCTCGGTGTGTAACCATCTTTGTCAAGTTTTCGTCAAACTTATTTTACTTCAGTCTTCTCTCGTAGTTTTTGTTATGCAATGCCCCCTCCTTTCTTGTGCCTAAAGGAAGGGGATTTTTCGTGTGGAAAATCTACTTTGAATTTAAGGAGATGATTGAGCTGAAAAAAGCGAAATTAAATAAGCAAAAAAAGCCTTGATTTCAAGGCTTTTTTGCTGTTGTTTAGATGCCCCCTGCAGGGATCGAACCTGCGACCCACGGATTAAGAGTCCGCTGCTCTGCCAGCTGAGCTAAGGAGGCAATAGAAAAAGCTGTATTGGTGCCGGACCTTCACGATTTGTATTGAACCCGCGCAATTAAGCAGGTGGGCAACTCGCTCTAACTGAAGCTGCTTCCGCGTGACACGGCTTGCATGCTGTTAGAAGTCTTTTGTTTCCCTAATAATACAAAAAATAGTCGGTCAACACTTAAGTGTGAAGTCGTACACCACAGCGTTTCTATAATTATAATACCATAATTTTTGAAAAATTCAAGAGAAAAATGTGATTTTTTGCAAACGATGTCATCATTTTTTTAAGTCATCAATCTTATCCTTAGTCATCCCAAGGGCTCGCTCGTATTTGCCATTCTCGTTAGGGATGAAATAATTGGCATCTTTAATCTTGTCAGGCAGATAGTCCTGCTTGACCCAATTGCCAGGATAGGAGTGAGGGTAGAGATAGTCCTGAGCATTACCCAATTCCTTGCTGCCGGCATAGTGGCCGTCTCGTAAGTGGCGGGGAATGGGGAGGTTTCCATTCTTTCTTAGGTCAGCCAAGGCCTTGTCCATGGCTAGATAGGCTGAGTTGGACTTGGGCGAAAGTGCAAGGTCAATAACAATATTGGCAATAAGGATACGGGCTTCAGGAAAGCCAATCCGCTGAGCTGCCTCCAGAGCTGTAACGGTATGAACTTGAGCGTCTGGATTTGCCAAGCCAATATCTTCGTAAGCGATAACGGTCAAACGTCGAGCTAGGCTAGGCAGGTCTCCTGCCTCAATGAGGCGTGCTGCGTAGTGGAGACTGGCATTGACATCGGAGCCACGGATAGACTTCTGTAGGGCAGAGAGGACATCGTAATGGCCATCCCCGTCCTTATCCATGGTGATATAGCTCTTTTGCAGGCTGTTTTCCATGACATCAAGTGTAATATGGCGGATGTCCTTGTCATCTTCTGGGGTAGAGAGTACGGCTAGGTCCAGCGAGTTATAGGCGGAGCGCAGGTCTCCGTTGGTAGAGATGGCGATGAAATCCAGAGCATCATCGTCTAGCTCCACTGAAAAATCAAATCCTCGTTCCTTATCCTTCAAGGCTAGCTGAATGGCTGTCCGGATGTCGTCGTTGCTGAGGGGCTCTAGCTCAAATATCTGAACCCGACTTCGGATAGCAGGAGTGACAGAAAAGAAAGGATTTTCTGTCGTCGCTCCAATCATGATGACTAGACCGCTTTCTAATAGCGGTAGAAGAAAGTCTTGCTTGGTCTTGTCCAAACGGTGAATCTCGTCAAGTAGGAGCACCAGTCCGCCGGAAAATTTAGCTTCCTCGGCGATTTCCTGCAGGCGCTTCTTACTATCTACGGTGGCGTTAAAGGTCCGAAAGGCGAATTTGGTTGTGCCGGCAATAGCCGAGGCGATAGAGGTCTTGCCGATGCCGGGTGGTCCGTAGAGGATCATCGAGGACAGGCGGTTAGCTTCAACCATGCGACGGATGATTTTTCCAGGTCCGACCAGATGCTGCTGGCCGATGATCTGATCAATGTCAGTAGGCCGCATGCGCAGGGCTAGGTTTTCTGGCATAAGATTTCCTTTCTGCAAGTGTTTTTCTTGGCTTTTTGTGTTACTATTGTAGATAGTAATATTTTATCACAATGAAAAGAGGAAATCATGGCTAAGTACGGTTTTTTGGAGATATTGGACGAGGAAATGGGGAAGAGCTTTCCTTTTGACTATGAGATAAACTGGGACAAGAAGAATCACGCGGTGGAAGTAGCCTTTCTCCTTGAGGTGCAAAATTCAGGCGGGATTGAGACGGTTGATGCTGAGGGCAATGCTTCGGCTGAGGATATTTACTTTGAGGAAGCCGTGCTTTTCTACAATCCGGCCAAGTCTCGTTTTGAGGCCGAGGACTATCTGGCTGCCCTGCCCTATGAGCCTAAGAAGGGCCTGTCACGGGAGTTTCTAGCTTATTTCGTGGATTTCCTAACCCAAACGGCTGAGTCTGGTCTCGATGCACTCATGGACTTTTTAGCAGATCCAGAGGCAGCAGAGTTTGAGATGGCTTGGAATGCAGAGGCTTTTGAAAATGGCAGAGCTGAGTTGATTGAGACGGATTTTTATCCTTATCCGAGGTATTAGGAGGCGCTGATGGCGGATGCAGAAGGACTAGATTTGCTGCACAAACAGATGGAATTTTCAGGCTGCAAGATTGCCTTGCTCTGTGATGATAAGCTACTGACTATCTTGCGAGACGATATTTCAACCATTCCTTGGCCCAATATGTGGGAGCTGCCGGGCGGTGGCCGAGAGGACGAGGAGACACCTTTTGAATGCGTCCAACGAGAGGTTTTTGAAGAGCTTGGTTTGAAGCTTGAAGAAGCGGATATTCTCTGGGCCAAGGAATATCAAGGAATGCTTGATCCAGACGAAACTTCTATTTTTATGGTGGGAACCATCACTCAGGAAGATTTTGCCAGTATCGTCTTTGGTGATGAGGGCCAGGCTTATCAGATGATGGATGTGAGCCAGTTTTTAGCAGCTGCCAAGGTTATTCCGCAGCTGCAGAGCAGGTTGAGAGATTATTTGGAGGTGCAAGCATGATTCATATTGAGCGGGCAGGAGCTGAGGATTTGGAAACCATTATTGCCATTCAGCGAGCGAGTTTTAAGGCTGTTTATGAGAAATATCAGGATCAATACGACCCCTATCTGGAGGAGAAAGAGCGGATTCGCTGGAAGCTGGTTGAGCGGCCCAATAGTTTTTATTATTTTGTCAAAGACGACGAGAAGATTCTGGGCTTTATTCGCTTGAATACAAATGACGAACAGACAGCAGGCTGGATTGGAACCGTAGCGATTTTGCCAGAGTACCAGAATAAAGGATATGGTTCTGAAGGCCTTGGTCTGATTGAGGAGAAATTCTCCACCGTTATCAGATGGGATTTGTGTACGGTTTTCCAAGACAAAGGTATGGTAGCTTTTTATGAGAAAAACGGCTATCATCAGACCCATACGGAGCCCGAAAAAGAGGGCATGGATATGCTTTACATGACGAAGACAATGAAATAAACAAAGAAAGGATTGTTCAGTTAAATTTCTAAACTGAACACACCCTAAACACTGTGCAAAAAGATAAGGTTCTCTTAGACGCAAGCGTCATTAGAGAATTTCCTATTTTGGCTTTGTGTTTTACGGGCTTGGTATCTTAATGATGGACAATTGGCAGGAATTAACGATTGAAGTGAAGCGTGAGGCGGAGGAAGCAGCCTCGAATATTCTGATTGAGCTGGGCAGTCAGGGCGTGGCTATCGATGACAGCGCAGATTATCTGGGGCAGGTTGACCAGTATGGTGAGCTTTTTCCAGAAGTGGAGCAGAGCGATCGGGTCAAGATTACCGGCTACTACCCGGATTCGGTGGATATAGAGGCTGTTGCGGCCCAGGCCAATGAGCGTCTGGCTGAGCTGGATGGCTTCGGATTGGAGACGGGAGATATTCAGCTGACTCGGCAGGAACTGGCTGAGGAAGATTGGGCGGACAACTGGAAGAAGTACTTTGAGCCGGCTCGGATCACCCACGACTTGACTATTGTGCCGTCCTGGACGGAGTATGAAGCGACAGCTGTTGAGAAGATTATCAAGCTAGATCCTGGCATGGCTTTTGGTACGGGCACTCACCCGACGACCAAGATGAGCCTCTTTGCGCTGGAGCAGGTCTTGCGAGGCGGAGAAACAGTGTTGGATGTAGGCACAGGCAGCGGCGTCCTCTCCATTGCTAGCTCTCTCTTAGGCGCTAAGGACATCTATGCCTATGATTTAGACGAGGTGGCGGTGCGCGTGGCCCAGGAGAATATTGAGCTCAATCCTGGTATGGAGAACATTCATGTGGCGCCGGGGGATCTTCTCCGAGGCGTAGAAATTGAGGCGGATGTCATTGTTGCCAACATTTTGGCCGATATTCTCATCCATCTGACAGAGGATGCCTACCGTCTGGTCAAGGATGAGGGCTATCTGATTATGAGTGGGATTATTTCTGAGAAGTGGGAAATGGTGCGCGAGTCAGCAGAAACGGCAGGATTTTTCTTGGAAACGCATATGATTCAGGGCGAATGGAATGCCTGTGTCTTTAAGAAAACGCAGGACATTTCAGGTGTGATAGGTGGTTAGATGCAGCAGTATTTTATAAAAGGAAATCCTCAGTCTCCTCTGGTGGTCACAGACAAGGATACGGCCAAACACATGTTTTCGGTCATGCGGCTCAAAGAGGGCGACCAAGTCACACTGGTCTTTGATGATGGCGTGAAACGGCTGGCTCGGGTATTGGACCCCAACCAGCAGAGCTTGGAAATCGTGGAGGAGCTAGCGGACAATACCGAGCTGCCGGTTCAAGTGACCATTGCTTCGGGTTTTCCCAAAGGCGATAAGTTGGAATTTATCACTCAAAAGGCAACGGAGCTAGGAGCCAGTGCTATCTGGGCCTTTCCAGCTGACTGGTCGGTGGCCAAGTGGGATGGTAAAAAGCTAGGCAAAAAGAGTGAAAAACTAGAGAAAATTGCTCAGGGAGCAGCAGAGCAGAGCAAGCGCAATCTGATTCCTGAGGTTCGGCTCTTTGATAAAAAGGCAGCCTTTCTGGCGGTCTTGGCAGACTTTGACCGCATCATCGTGGCCTATGAAGAATCGGCAAAAGAAGGAGAATCTGCAGCTCTATTCCGGGCTCTGTCGGGCTTGGAAGCTGGCGCAAAAGTTCTCTTTATCTTCGGACCGGAGGGCGGTCTCTCACCAGATGAAATAGACGCCTTTGGCCAAGCAGGGGCTGTCTCCGCTGGTCTAGGTCCACGTATCTTGCGAGCTGAAACAGCTCCGCTTTATGCCTTGACCGCAGTCAGTGTTTTGTTGGAATTGAGCAAGGACAGTCTTTAAAAAGCAAAATCAGCAGCCAAAATAGCTGCTGATTTTTTAATTATTGTCTTTCTCGTTTTTTAAAGGCGAAGATTCCTGCAAGTCCGGTCATGACAAGTCCCAAGAGTCCAAGCGAGGATGTCTTTTCTCCAGTTGCTGGGAGGCTTTCTGCTCCTGCCTGTCTGTGGGATGCCTGCTTGTTTGTGCTAGGGTCAACAGCAGTCAAGACAGGGAAGTCTACTCTACTATGCTGCAGATTGGCTGCTTCGACTGCGATAGTCGGAGAGCTTGACTGTTCGATAGGCACCGGTTCAGTTTTCGGTGCGACGTAGACGAATTTGTATTCGCCGAATCCTTCTTGGGCAGATGCCGCTAGATAGACGATGTCTCCGTCAGTACCAATCAAGTTCTTGGCCTTATCAGCTGTCAGGAAGCGCAGGTCCAGTCCCTTGATGGTATCAGCGAAATGCCAGTTCTGATCAGCACTTGGATTGATATTTTTGACAGCCAAGATATAGTTGATGATAGCTTGACGGTTTTCCAGATTGAGGAGACGATTGAGGCTGGCTTCTCGAACACCAGGGAAGTTACCGTTAGACCGGTAGTTGTTGGTCACGACGATAAATTCCTGATTGGGGTCAATCTCCTTGCCTTGGTATTTCAGGTTGCGGACTCGGCTGGCATTTGGATTTGCCAGCTTGCCTTCGCGGTCGTATTTGTTCGGCTGGGTAATGTCAAACTCATAGGTAACACCGTCGATAACATCAAAGTTATAAGTCCGGTAGTCAGTATTGACCAGATTTTGCGGTTGGCTATTATTTGGGTCAATGGTATTGAATTGGCCAGCTGACATTTCCAACCATTCTTTGAGCTGGGCACCGTTGACCTTGAGGATAGCAGTTACATTATCGTAGAGGTAGAGGTCTGCTACGTTCTTGATGGCAATAGGACCAGCTGGAATGTCTGTGTAGGCCGTTGCATCTCCACGAGTTCCTGCCTTGAAAGGCGCTGCTGCAGACAGGATAGGAAGGTTGGCTTCAGGCGTGCCAGCCAGCTCTTGCTTAGCATACCAAAGCTGGGCATTGTTGACGATTTGCACAGATGGATCGTCTTTGACCAGAGAGAAGTAACTTGTAATGGGTGCAGTCGTAGTACCGACTTGCTGGCGGACATAGTTGATAGTCCCTTGGTGGGATTCTTTGGCAATGTCAATGACGCGCTGATCTGCTACATTAGACTTGGTATCTACCTTGCGGATAGAGCCCTTGCTGTCAGTGACTTTCCATTTGCCATCGGTATAGTTTAGCTTGAGGTCAATGACGCCCAGATGGTCGCCATATTTTCCAGCCATGGTTACTGGAGTGCCGTTGATTTTCCCGTTGATACCGTCTACACCAGGATATTTTTCGTAGAATCCAGTTCCATTTCCGCTTGGAAATTCTGCGTGGGAGTGGCCCGTTACAACAGCATCCACACCTGGCAGACTGGCAATTTGATAGCCTTCATTTTCCTCGCCTTTTTCATACTTGTCATCTCCGATACCGGAGTGAGAAAGCACCAAAGTGATGTCTGCACCAGCCTTGCGCATCTCAGGAATGATGTCTCGAATGGCCTCAACAGAATCGCGAACGACCACTTTTCCTTCTAGGTTTGCCTTATCCCAGTTGAGGATCTGTGGCGGTACAATCCCAGTCACACCAATCTTGACGGTCGTCAAGCGTCCCTGAGTATCCGTAAAGGTCTTTTCGATGATTTTGTAAGGCTGATAAATGAATTTACCAGTCGCTGGATCCAGCACATTGGCATTGACAATAGGCAAGCCAGCTGTCTCAATCACGCGGTTGAGATAGTCCAGACCGTAGTTGAACTCATGGTTCCCTAGCGTACCAGCTTCAAAGCCCAGAGCCTGTAGAGCAGCATACATAGGGTGCTGCTCGCCCTTCTCCACAGGATTCACAATGGCCTTGTAGGTTCCAAGCGGCGTTCCTTGGATGGTATCGCCATTGTCAACTAAGAGGACGTTCGGATTTTCTTTCTTGGCCTTCTCGATTAGCACGGCTGTTTTAGCCAGTCCTAAGGTCTCCACCGGCTTGTCCTGATAGTAGTCGTAGTTGACCAAGTTGGTATGGAGGTCGGTCGTTGCCAAGATACGAACATCGACAGTCTGTCCCTCCACGGGTTTAGTGTCCTCAGTAGCCGCGACATTGCGAGCCATAGCCATCAGAGCATCAGCGTTTCCGCTGGCATTTTCTGGGGAAATAGCAGAGCTAGGATCCGTGCTCTCTGGTGTCGCAGTAGCTTCAGTAGGATTTGCAGCAGTCGTTGGTTTTGCTTCCGCTGCGCTGCTTTCTACTGGGGCAGGATTAGCAGTGACTGCTGGAGCATTCTCATCAGCCTGAACAGCATTTACAGCTGCCGCAAGAGCCGCTGCACTCAAAAGCACAACCGTTTTTTGAAGGGATGATTTAGACATAATATCTCCTTTATTAAAATGAATTTCAGACTTATATTATACTATATTAAAGCGCTCTCATCAAGAAGAAATTTCCAGTATAGAGCTTTTATGCTTTCTAATATTGGTTTGAAAATACTGAATGAAGACATCAGCGGATAAGTGAATAATCGGATGGAGGTAGAATAAAATAGAGTTTTAAAAATTTATGGTACACTATAGAGTGACTGAAATAAGTTACTTTGTTAAGTATAATAAACAAGGAGAATATCATGGAAAAGAGAATTTTTCTCAAAATATTACTTTTAGGGGGAGTCATGATAGGATTAATAGGATGTGGAGAAAAGAGGAGCAGCCGAGATTGGATTGAGAATAAGGTAGCTGAAGTGAGTCGCGTCTATCCCACTGAAAATCTATTTGATTTGTTTAAGCAATTTCCGGATGGGTTTAAAGTAGAGCAAGTGTATATCAAACGTGGGACTTATCTTATCGAAATAACTTTACAAGGGGATAGTAGCAATCACACAATTTCTGGAGTGCTAACCAAGACACGGGCTTCTGATGATATTACTGAAAAACCAGAAGAAACAATAAGAGTTGATTATATAGATGGGAAATTTATCTTTTCTGATGAGGGGAAAGCGAAAGAATTATGGCCTTTTGATGGATTCTTATTTCAAAAGTTAACGATTAATCAGTCTTTTCTATCTTCTTTATCTATGAAATCCAAAAGTTATAATAGCAACAACGGGGCGTTTGATATTAATTATTCGGTTCAAAATCAAACTATCAATCAGTATTTTCACAAAAATGAAAGAGAGCAGGCGATTTTAGGTTTTGGAAGCTCAAACCGAAACGATGATTATTACTATTATTCAGTAACTGTCAACTATGATAATGTTTACTCATTTAGAGAAACCGTGTCAAATTAAGAGGAGATAAGATGGTGGAAAAATTTGCTAACATTGGTATTTCTACTTTTGATGCTTCAAATTTAGCATGTTATCTACTTTGATAAAATCATTATTAGTATCAGCTGTCTCACTGCCTTGTATCCGCTTTCGTATTTTGGTATAATAATGATGAATTCACTTGGGTAAGTCGGAAAGGAAAATAAAACGGAAACAATCAGACTGCCTAAGTTGGGAAGCGTATCTGCATTCTTTACCTGATAAGGAGAGGAGGTTCGCCATGACTATGTCTGCCTTATTTGAGTTGTTTGTTGCCCTTTTAGGTGTGGCATCTACTTGCTACCTTGTCTACGCTTATTGTCAATTTATCAAGGAAGAAGTTCATCACTTTCTTCACCACAACCCGCCCGTTTAAGGCGGGTTTTTGCTTTTGGTAAAATAGTTTATACTATATAATGAAACTGATAGAGATTGAGGAGTGTTTATATGTCTAAGAGAAGAAATAGAATTATGGGGCTTATTGGCCTAAGTGTATTGATATTGTTGGGAGTGGGCCTATACCTAGCTCACAAAAACCAAGAATTTCAGAATGAGATGACAAGAATTGTCCACGGTGAGGAAGTAAAGAAATTGATTATGGAGGAATTAAAAGCAATCGATCCTCATGCTTTAACGGAGAAAGGGAAAATCCGTTCCTATAAAATTGATGATTCAACCATTCGTCATAATCCAATGGGAGGCATTATGTTTGATATTATCGTCAATGATAGTATAAGCATGGCTGGGAAAATGGGAATTCAAAAAGATGGCGGAAGTGAGCAACTAAGTTCAGTTGGTATGGATGAATCAGCAGGTTTGCAAGCTTTGGTAGGGGAGTGATGACAAGTGATTCACTATTCTAGTTATAGCGATAATCTCTGGCTTTAATTGAAATTGTAAAACCTATGTTATATAATAGATTATAAGAATAATAGGGGGTGTCCCATGAAGAAAAAGCATAAAATTATACTAATTATAGTCAGTTTGTTTGTGGCTGTTTGTCTAGGAGGAGGAATGTACATGGCTCACAAAAATCAAGAATTTCAGAATGAGATGGTAAAGATTGTCCATAGTGAGGAAGTGAAAAATTTAATAGAAAAGAAATTAAAAAAATTAGACCCTCATGCTTTAACGGATAAGGGGAAGATTCGTTCTTATAAAATAGATGACAAGACCATCCGTCATAATCCTATGGGGGGCATCATGTTTGATATTGTCATTAATGATGACCCTGATATTGTTGGGTCAACAGGGCTTAGAAAATATGGGGAGAATGAGGCGATACGAACTGTAGGTATGGATAGATCGAAAGGTCTTCAGAAGTTACTAGAGGAGTGATGATTAATGATTAGTTATGATGATAGGGAAAAAAATGAAATAGCCTGGAAGCAATACAATGCGGATTCATATAAAATTGGTAAAGAAATCACAATTGAAGCAAGTGACGGTTCGGATATTACCATTGGCTATGTTTCGGATATTTTTAGTGATTCTACTGGAACTAATATAAAGAATGAAGATGGTCTGAACAATGTCTTCAAAAGGATGGACGAGGAACGGTTTGGTTTAGATGGTTATGTTATTACAGATAAAGAGGTGGGAGGAAATATTAAACCTGAGGATGTAAAAGAAATTACCGTGTTATTTCAAGGTTCTGAGTTTGATTTCTCATCTATTAAAGGTGCAAAAGGCACGATAAATGACTGGGGAATTACAGATACTCAGATGGCTGTGAATATTTTGCGTTCTCGGTACCTTGGCACTAATATGGGAGTAGCTAAACAGCAGGAGTTGGCAGCAAAGGGGCTTAAAGAAATGATGGATAAGTATCCGAATGCTCGGGTTAGTCTCTACGCTCACTCTCTGGGGTCAATGGATGGTCAGGTCGCTTTGGCAAGCCTAGAAGACAGCTATCTGCAGCGCATTGATGGGGCCTATCTATATGAGGGGCCCAATACCTATCTAGTTTTAACTGATAAACAGAGGAAGCAAGTTGATAAAATCAAGTACAAAATTTTTAACTATGTTGATCCGAAAGACTTCATTGCTATGCAGTACCCAGAAACGGGGAGCGAGGGAGTTGTTGGGACACTTGTAAAAATTAACAGTAAGGGAAAAGATAACTGGATTCAACAGCATATGTGGGGTGGTTATGAATATGACTCAGGTTATTTAAATGTGAGAGAGTCAGATCTTCAGGATTACCGCCTTGCCCGCGCCAAGCAAGCTATGGAGCAGCTTGATATTAAGAAAAAAGCATTGAGTGAACGCTATCAGAAAATGGTTGCTGCTGGTTATACTAGATCTGAAATGATTTACCTAGATAGTGAGCAAGCTACAACTTTTGCATCCAGTTTGCAAAACTTGGCAGCTATTTCGACTGAAGCAATTATGGCTTTTTGTGATTATGGTGTATCTAAAGTCAGTGGAAGGTGGGATGCTCTGTTAGCTCAAGCTCAGGCGATGCCGAATGTCTCTAGATTGCTAAGTGAAGCAGAGGTGATAGATGCTCTTTCTCAAGTAGGAGCTACAAAGGATACCGTTGAAACTAGCATCATAACTGAGCTGAAAGATATGCGGAACAAAGCCGTCAAGACTAAAGAAGAATTTGATGGACTAAGTTCTAAACTTCTTAATGGAATCCAAGAATTAGTGAAAAAAGATGAGGGGCTTGCTAGGGAGTACAAAAGATGGGGCAACATATAGAGAATAAGAAGGATAAGCTTTATGAACAGTTCAGGAGTACTCAAGAACGCTATAATGCGGAATATGATAAATATTTAGATGAGAAGCGAAATTTCGAAGAAATGATGACTGAAACGGATGACCTCTATCATTCTGCAAGGCAGCAAATACAAGATATGGAAGATTATACAGTTGCTTGCTTGAGACGTTCTACAGAAGGCGCTCAGCTTATCCATGAATTTTATGATAAAGTTTTTCAAGTACAAGATAATCTTGAGATAGAGTATCGTAGAGAGCGCGAAGGGGTTGAAGAGGAATGTTTACTTTTGGATAAACGATTTCGTAAAAAGTCAGATAAATATGATGAAGATTTAGCTCATATAAGGAGAGATATCTATGGGGAAAAGTAAAATAGCTGCTAAACTTGATATAGACGCTTACCTTAAAACTTTGGCTTTAGGGACGATTAAGACATTAGGTAAGGCAGCATTGGCGGAAGTTCAGAAGGAAAGAGATGATGTCAAAAAAAACGTCTCTACTATTGCGACAGACTGGGATCGATCTGTGGGTCAGATTATAGGTGGCTTAAATCAAGTTTTGGTCGGTCAATTTTCTAATCAAGTCAAAGAAAGTGCCCAGCAAAAGAGAAGTGGCATTCAGGAATTGCAGCATAATAAGTAAGGCTTTGTTTTTACCAGCCTCATACCGGATAACTCCCGCCCGTTTAAGGCGGGTTTTTATATGAACCGTCTTCTAGGTTTTCATATCGGGCTAAAAGTGATAAAATAGTAGGCAGGAATTGGAGAGACGAGATGCCAAAAGAAGTGAATTTGACGGGCGATCAGGTATTGGCCCTTACGAGAAAATATCTGGCTGCGGAGGATGTGGCCTTTATACAGAAAGCTTTGATCTATGCGATTGACTGTCACAGTGGGCAGTTTCGCAGGTCAGGTGAGCCTTATATCGTGCATCCTATTCAGGTGGCAGGGATTTTGGCCAAGCTCAAGCTGGACGCGGTAACGGTTGCTTGCGGCTTTCTACATGATGTGGTCGAGGATACCCGTGCGACGCTGGATGATTTGGAAAGAGAGTTTGGAACTGATGTGCGCGTGATCGTAGATGGGGTTACCAAGCTGGGTAAGGTCAAGTACAAATCCCACGAGGAGCAGCTGGCAGAAAATCACCGTAAGATGCTGATGGCCATGTCGGAGGATATCCGGGTTATTTTGGTCAAACTGGCAGACCGTCTCCACAATATGCGGACGCTCAAGCATCTGCGCAAGGATAAGCAGGAGCGGATTTCTCGAGAAACAATGGAAATTTACGCACCCTTGGCTCATCGCCTGGGGATTTCCAGTGTCAAGTGGGAGCTGGAAGATTTGTCTTTCCGTTATCTCAATGAAGTGGAATTTTACAAAATTTCCCACATGATGAAGGAGAAGCGTCGGGAGCGTGAAGCTCTGGTAGAAGAGGTGGTTCAGAAGATTGAGACCTATGCTGGCGAGCGCAATCTGCACGGTAAGATTTATGGCCGGCCCAAGCATATCTACTCGATCTATCGCAAGATGCAGGACAAGAAGAAGCGTTTTGATGAGATTTATGATTTAATCGCCATTCGCTGTATCTTGGATACTCAAAGTGATGTTTATGCTATGCTGGGCTACATTCATGAGCTTTGGCGGCCGATGCCGGGGCGGTTCAAGGATTATATTGCCAACCGCAAGGCCAATGGTTACCAGTCTATTCATACGACCGTTTATGGACCCAAAGGTCCGATTGAGTTTCAGATTCGGACTAAGGAAATGCATGAGGTCGCTGAGTATGGGGTTGCGGCTCACTGGGCTTACAAGAAAGGTGTCAAGGGACAGGTAGACAGCAAAGAATCAGCCATCGGGATGAACTGGATCAAGGAGTTGATGGAGCTGCAAGACCAGTCTAACAATGCTAAGGATTTCGTTGACTCAGTTAAGGAGAGCTATCTGGCTGAGGAAATTTACGTTTTCACACCAGATGGAGCGGTGCGTTCTCTGCCTAAGGACTCGGGTCCCATTGACTTTGCCTATGAGATCCATACCAAGGTCGGTGAGAAAGCCACAGGAGCCAAGGTCAATGGCCGCATGGTGCCCCTGACAACCAAGCTCAGGACAGGGGATCAGGTGGAAATCATCACCAATGCTAACTCCTTCGGACCGAGCCGCGACTGGCTCAATATTGTCAAGACCAGCAAGGCCAGAAATAAAATCCGTCAGTTCTTTAAGAATCAAGACAAGGAGCTGTCTATTTCCAAAGGCCGAGAGCTCTTGCAGGCTCAATTTCAGGAGCATGGCTATGTAGCTAATAAGTACATGGACAAGAAGCACATGGAAGAAGTGCTGCAGAAGACCAGCTATAAGACTGAAGAGGCGCTTTTTGCAGCGATTGGCTTCGGTGAGATTGGTGCCATTAGTATTTTCAACCGTTTGACAGAAAAAGAGCGCCGTGAGGAAGAACGGGCCAAGGCCAGAGCAGAAGCGGAGGAATTGGTTAAGGGCGGCGAGGTCAAGGTCGAAAACAAAAAAGACACCCTCAAGGTTAAGCACGAAGGTGGTGTGGTTATTCAGGGGGCGTCTGGTCTCCTCATCCGGATTGCCAAATGCTGTAACCCTGTACCGGGTGATGATATTGTTGGCTATATTACCAAAGGACGCGGTGTAGCCATTCACCGGCAGGACTGCATGAATCTCAAGGCTCAGGAAAATTACGAGCAGCGACTGATTGATGTGGAATGGGAAGACAACAACACGACCAAAGAGTACACGGCTCACATTGATATATACGGTCTCAACCGCTCTGGCCTCCTCAACGATGTGTTGCAGGTTCTGTCCAATACCACCAAAAATATCTCAACAGTCAATGCTCAGCCAACCAAGGATATGAAATTTGCTAATATCCACGTTTCTTTTGGTATTGCTAATCTGTCCATGCTGACGACGGTGGTGGATAAGATCAAGAGCGTGCCGGAGGTCTACTCGGTCAAGCGGACTAATGGCTGATTCTTTTCGGAAATCATTATCGAGCTGTAAGTTACCGTTAAATCAAAGGAAAAGATATGAAAATAGTGATTCAGCGCGTGAAGCGTGCTCAGGTCAGCATTGACCAGCAGCTGTACAGCAGTATTGGACAAGGTCTCCTGCTCCTAGTAGGCGTAGGGCCTGACGATAGTCAGGAGGATATGGATTATGCAGTCAGGAAGATTGTCAATATGCGGATTTTTTCCGATGCTGAGGGTAAAATGAACCTGTCTATCAAGGACATTGGCGGAGAGATTTTGTCGATTTCCCAGTTCACTCTGCATGCAGATACCAAAAAAGGTAATCGGCCAGCCTTTGTCAAGGCTGCTCCGCCAGAGATGGCTAGCAATTTTTATGATGCCTTTAATCTTGCCTTGCAGCAGGAGGTGGCAACTCGGACGGGGATTTTTGGGGCAGACATGCAGGTAGAACTAATCAATGATGGTCCAGTGACTATTATCTTGGATACAAAGAATCGCTGATAAAAAGCATGAAAAGGAGTTTGAACACTAGTGTTCAAACTCCTAATTTTTTTGCTTCTGTAGCAATGAATAGATAGTTTCCGACAACATTACTAAAAATCGCCAATAATTTCTTGAGGAATGACTTCTTTGATGGTCGTCACTAGCTGATTGATAAGCTTTATGGCTTCAGCGGGCTCAGTGTAGAGTTTTTGAAAATAGGTCTGTATATTTTCTTCGAAATGCTGAGGCAATAGCGAGCAGTTTGTTTTTGCAAACTCCAGCATTCTCTTTTCTCCAGGGTGCGTCTGTTCGTTTAGAGCGAAGAGCAAGTCAAAATAGGAAGCAAAAAATTCACTGCTGCGGTGATTGATGCTGAGCAAGTCCTGACGCTTGAGCGCTTTTTCTATTTGTTTGGAGAAAGCTGGCATGGCTTGATCGAGTAAGAGGAGCTGCTTCTTAATAATATTCTTTTTCAGCTCAGCTGGATAAGGTAGTCTGTACTTGTTCTGAAGTGTCTCGTAGCGACCATTTCGGTCGTAGATGATTTTGCTGTGAAGCAGATTGTGCCACATACAGGTAGTATAGGCATTCTGAGCTTGGTGATCTAGGACGACAGTCTGCAGATCTTTATCAAAGCTATCCAGTGTACGGTAAATGAGCTCAATTTCGATCTTGTTCTTTAACACACAGTCATCCTCTAGTTCCCAAAACTGATTGCCAATTTCCATGTAGGAGCAGTACTTGCTGAGGATATCGCGTCGAGTCGTGGGAGCAATGGAACCTGTCAAGTAGATATAAACATCATAGTCTGAGTCTTTGTCAAAATGCTGTCCAGCACGAGAGCCACCGAGAACGATAGCTTCCACTTGATCTAGCTGGGCAAATTCTTTAAAAAGTTGTTGTGGCATAATTTTTCCTTACTGATTTTTGACATCATTGTAGCAAAATGTAAGCGGGTTGGCAAGAAGGGAAAAACAGCTTTTGGCATGGTACTAAGCCTGCAAAATTGAACCCCCGAGGGGTAGGAAGTGGATAAGCAGGAGCTGGAAGAATTTGACTAAAAAGAAAATTATCTAGGATAGATAGGTTGAAAATTTGATTTTGTGTGATAAAATTTTAGGACTTTTTTCTTTCTTTAATCTCATAGCCTTATTTTTATCTGCAACTTTTCTTATATTTTTGAGATAAGTTTTTAAAGGATTTTTGGCATCATTTAGTCCAAAAATGAGAAGCATAGTAAGCAAGTGGAAGCGGCGATAACCGTTGAATTGTTTATGTTTATGATTCCTATCATTCTTTAGAAATATTTTAGAATTACTTTATAAATTCTTGAAGTTTGTCTTGTATAATCATATTAAAGAAAAGAAAGGAGTCTCTTTACCATGGGAAATCTAGTTCAACAGATGCTGAATGCTCTGATTCAAATTGCTTTGTTTGCTTTTCTTCCTTTTGTTTGGTGGTTGATAAGGGCTAGAAGAAAAAGTCCATTTTTAGAATGGCTTGGCTTAAAACCGCTAAAAGATACTGGCAACCGGAAGATCTGGCTGTGGATTTTGTTGGGTTCGCTATCTTTCTTGCTTCTTTCGTTTTTGCTAGTATATCCTGCTGTAAAAAATCTGGATACAGCGACTTCGAATTTCTCAGGCCTTGGCTTTCAAGCCTTGCCAGCTGTTTTGATTTATGGTATTTTTCAAACTTCTCTGTCGGAAGAACTGCTATTCAGAGGTTTTCTTTTAAAGAGATTGGCTAGCCGCTTATCCTTTGTAGTGGCCAACACCATACAAGCTGCTCTTTTTGGTCTGCTCCATGGCTTGATGTTTATAACAGTGCTCTCTTGGCAGCAAACCCTGCTCATCATTTTGTGTACGGGTGGCATCGCGGCCTATATGGGCTTTGTCAATGAAAAGAAATCTGATGGCTCCGTTTTAGCCAGCTGGATCATACATGCCTTAGCAAATGTGATTACGGGTACTTTATCGGCTTTTATGCTGATTTGATAAATCGATAATTTCACTGCAAATCAAAAAGTTCCGATTTTCCTTGAGAATCGGAACTTTAGATTTGATGACAGGTGAGTAAAGGTTTAGGTGTAAGTCAAACGAAGCTGCTTCTACTGATTTGCAGGGTTGTCCAGTTTCATTTGCTCAAAAACATAAAGGAAGAAGTCTTTTGAAACTTCGAAATGTCCGTATCTTATCTGAGAAGCATATTGGCGCCACTGAGGATGCTGTCGGACTTGCTCAATAGGGCAGTCTTTGACAGGCTGGTAGTAGCTGACATCTCGCCGAAATGGGACAAAGCCTTCAAACATCTCTACTTGGTAAGCAGTGTCATCTAGAATCTTGCCAACTGCTGTAAAGGCCTGCAGCTTTTCCTGACCATTCAGCTGATACTTGGGACTGTAGTACAGAAGATAGTCCCCCTTTTTCATTCGGTTCAATGGTGCTTTCTTTCCATGGCAAACTTGGCAAAATCCACCTTCTACACCTCTTAGTACATGTTCTTTTGATACGACACCCACCCAAAATCTAGTCATTTTCTGCCTCCAGTTCCATTAAGAGTTGATTCAATATTTCTGTTTTATTTCCTAATTTTCCAAAGAACGCCTGATCAATGCCTTCTACTAGAGGGAGGGCTTGGTTGACCTTTTGCAGCCCCGTATCCGTTAGAAGTATGATGTTGGCACGGCTGTCCTTGGGATGGACTTCCCGCATGATCAAACCTTTCTTGACCAAGAGGCGGATGATTTGGGATATGGTCATAACATCCATGTCAGAAAATCGGGCAATATCGGTTTGACTCACCCATTCTTGCTGACGCAGGAGTGCAGCAAGAGTGGTCAGAACGACAAACTGGGGATGGGTCAAATCAATCGTTCTCAGTTTGTTTTTTATCAGCCCATGCCACTTGTGGTAGGTACGGATAAAGAGCAGACCGGTTGATTTTTTGTATTCATCCTTGTAGATGGAGTTAAACTGCGATTTTTCCATTAGCTTTCCCTCTAGATATTTTATAAGTACACTTATTGTAATCTGACATCTTATTTTTGTCAATAAAAACCCAGTTTAGACTAAAAAGTCCGAACTGGGTTCTGTTTATAGTTTTTCCACATAAATCTGCTGGGCAATCATAGGATTGATTTGGATTTCTTGGGTTTCTGTCTTGAGAAGATAGACCTGAGCGAAAGAATCGTATTGGATGAAGGTGATGGTTTGGCCGATTTGCAGGTTATATTTTTCCAAGTATTTGAGCAAGTCAAAGTCGTCGTGTACGCGTTTGATAATATAGTCACCAGGGGCAGAAGCCTCTTCCAGAGTCAGTTGATTTTCTTCGTCCAGAAGCTCTCCCTTGGCTGGGATGGTACCCCCGTGAGGACAGATCTTGGGGTACTGGAGCATGGAATCCAGACGCTCAACAAAGCGCTCAGAAACAGTGTGCTCTAGGACTTCGGCTTCCTCATGAATTTCATCAGTCGAGTAGCCGAGATGGTTGACCAGAAAGACTTCAATCAGTCGGTGCTTACGGTAGAGGTCAGAAACTAGCCTTAGTCCCAAATCAGTCAGCAAGTAGCCGGCTTTTTTATCCTTGACCAGAAGTTCTTCCGCCAGCATTTTTTTCATCATTTCCGTCACAGCCGGAGGTGAAACCTGCATGAGCTGGGCGATTTCTTTATTGGTGATTTTTTTGTGGCGGCTGCCAATCTCATAGATACACTTGAGATAGTCTTCTTTATTTGGGGGCATCTTGCATCCTCGCTGAACTTTCTATCCCTAGTATAACAAAAATCACTGCAAGAATACAGTGTCTAAGCCTTTCTTTGATGTTTAGATTTTCTTCATTGTGATGGTCGCTGGGGCGGCAAGAAGTATGGTCCTTACAGCATGGATGCGACAGGATGCGTGCCGACAACGCTAGCCATGGTTATGGATTACTGGTACAGAAGTGCTTCCGACAACCGTTGCGGATTACCTATATAACCATACCAATGAATTTAATAAAGATGGATTTGGCACCAGCAGCCGTGGTATTGTCCGATCTGCCCAGCACTGGGATCTGACGACTGAGACCCTGTTTACAGCTTCTGCAGTCAAAGAAGTGCTTTTGCAAGGGCATCATGTCCTAGGTGCCGTTGGTACTAGCATCTTTGCTCATTATCCAGTAACTCATGAGCTGGTTCTCAAAGGCTATGACAATGGAAAAACCTATGTCCGTGACCCTTATAATGCAGCTAATAATGGCTGGTATCCAGTAGACTATCTCTTTGGAGTCAAGAGTGTAGATCCGACGGATAATACAGAGGGATCACCCTTCATTGCTATCAAAGGATAAGAAATTCGTGAATAAGAAGACCGCTCGTTGCTTGACGGGCGGTTTTCTGCATTCTATGACTATTATGTTTGTAATCGGTTAAGAGTTTATCATCGGCAAGATTAGTAAGAGTCAAATTCATTTTACAATTATAGCTAGAGACACAGTTTTTTTGGAAGCGATGGAGATGAGATTCTATTTTTGGACATATTTGCGATAAATGTTCTCAAAAAAACATGTAAATAGTTTGACAAACAAAGTTTTTCTCATTATACTGTTAACATATCAGGAGGAAACCCATGAAAAAAATCCAAAAACATGTCATTCTAGGTGCAGCAATTCTTGCTGGTACTGGCATTGCTCACACTGTAGCTGCAGATACAACTCCAGTGGATGCAAATGCATCTGCAAACCAAGATAAGGCTCTATCTGCAAGCCCAGAAGCTCTTAAACAGCAAACGGAGCAGGTCAATCAAGCGAAAGCGTCTGTTGACCAAGCCAAAGAACAGGTTACAGCAGCTGAGACTAAGGTTGAAACAGCTAAGAAAGATAATGCTGATACAAGTGCACAAAAAATTGCGGAAGCCCAAGCAGCTGTGACAGAAGCTGAGAAGAAAGTTGCTCCAGCAGAAAACGCAGCCAATCAAGCTCAAGCAGCTCTTGATACAGCTAAAAAAGCAGAAAACACACAGGCGACTGTAGCTCAGGATGCTCAAGCTCAAGCAGCTAAGGCACAAACTGAAACCCAAGCAGCTCAGGATGCTGTGAATGCAGCTCAAAAAGATGTGGACAGCAAACTGGTAAGTGAAAAGGTAACAAAGGCAAAGACAGAGCTTGACAAGGAACAAAAGAACCTGGATTCTTACGAAGATCAGTTGAAGACAGCTGAATCCGAAGATGCGAAACGACAAGCGTCGATTGATCAAGCCCAAGCAGACATTAAAGCAGCTCAAGCAGAAATCAAAGAAAAAGAAGCGAAACTTTCGTCTCAAGATCAGGTTCACAATACTTTTACCCTATCGCAAGATTACATCAGGGCAGCAAGAACTATTGATAAAAAAGGATCGGGTCAGTTAACTCCTGAAGCGAAAGAAATGCTTGCAAAAGAGGCAGCGATTCTAAAATCAAGTAATAACTTCATTAGCAGTCAAAAGGATGTTCGACGTATAGTAGATATTAATAATATTCCTAAGGAGATCCTTTTGGAAATTAACTACTATGCTCAAGATTTAATCAACCAAATCCGTAAGCAAGTAGGCAATGCTCCTGTAACATTAACGCAAAATAGTATAGATTATGCGGCGGCCCTAAGCCAAGCAGCCCGTGAGCAAAAATATAGAGCCCAAGCAAAAGATCCTATAACTTCACAAGTGAATGTTCCAAAAGATGTGGTTGCTAAATTTGGGCTTGATCAGTTTGGATATAGAGTTACTGGTTTAAATGAGCTTGGTTTTTATCCTACGTTGGCCAGTCAAGAAAAAGTGTCCGTTGATTATTTGAAGAAGACTATCTATGACAATATTAAATTCCAATTATTTGACCTTGGAGATAGCTTTAGAGACCCCATTAGAACAACAATCTATGCTCAAAAAATAGCTGGCAGCCTAGATAGGCAGAAAAAGGGAGATTATGTAGCTGTTAACTTTAGCAACAACGGCATTATTAACCGAATTAACTTCCTTCTCTTCGCGAATGATGACGGTGATATTAAGGACCCTTCCAAAATCACACCAGCCTTGATCAATCCAAATGCCAATAATCAAGAGGCAGACGCTGCTCGTAAAGATTTAGCGGCTTCGCAAGCTAAGTTGGACGCTGCTCAACGTACGTTGACAAATGCTCAGAACAAGCAGGAGACAGCCCCATTACTGCGTGAGGTTGTGAAAACTGCTAAGGACAAGTTGGCTAAGGCGGAACGTACTTACCAAGCTGAACTCGAAAATAGCAAGAATTCGGCTTCTGAAGAAACCAAGGCTAAGCTTGCAGTTTTAGCTAAAGCTCAAGCAAGCTTGAAAGAAAAAGAAACAGCCCAAGCAACTGCGCAAAAAACAGCTGAGGAAGCTAATGCCAAACTTGCCGAATTGAAAGCAGCTACAGCAAACGCTCAAGAAAAGGCAACTGCTGCGGCTACAGCTCTGGAAGAGGCTCAACGCGCTGTTCAAGCTGCTAAAGACTATGTTACTAGCTTGCAAAATGCCCCTGCTCTTCTAAAAGAAGCAGAAGCGGCTCTCAATGATGCTAAAGCAAATTTGGCAAGTAAGGAAGAAACCTATAGAGTCGAAAATGCAAAACTTGAAGCTTTGAAAGCAGCTCTTGCGGCCCTTGAGACAGACGATCCAACCAACCTCGTTTCTAAGAATGAGCGAAAGGTTCTGAAAGTCACTACAACGGGAGTGAAGAACGGAAAGAAACCAGTTCAGACCTATCAGGCTCCGGCAGCTCTTCCAAAAACAGGTTCTGCTGAATCTTCTCTAGCACTGGCAGGATTGGGATTACTCTCTATGCTGGGACTGGCTTTTGCAAAACGACGTAAAGCTTAAAAGCATTTATCGACAAAATCAAATTCTAGAAGAATTGTCCAGTCGTGAAAAGTTGGACGACTCATTTCAATAAAACTCATACTGAGAGAGGACCAGTTTGGTCTTCTCTTTATTTATTGAGTGATTTGTTAAGAACATCTTTATTGTTAGCACTCCAAGGGTTCATATTTTGTTCTTTGTTATCATGTGAGTTTGTGATAAAATCTAATTGTTCTATGTAGATTAGATTTTTTATTATAATCTAGACAGTATTGAACTATTATAGCTAACAGAAAGGAGGGAAGCCATGTATCCGAAAGAAGGGAAAGAACATCTCTTTCAGCAATTGCAATCAATCGGCTGGTCTCAGGTAGCACTGGAACAAGTTTTTGCAGAGATTAGTGTGCAAGGGAAAACAGTGCTAGAAGAAGGATATTACCTGCAGGAGGCTCAGCTTTTTGGCAGTCCCTTTTTTCAAGATCTTTGGCTGGCTGAGGAGACTCAAATCAGCAGGTTAGGAGCTCAGGAATTGCTGGTTCTGGCTATGAATCTTGTTAATATGCCTGAGGAGCTGAGTGGAGATAAGGCAGAGACGGATCTTTTACTGGCTCGGATTGCTCCAAACCTAACACCTCATGATGGCTTTTGGAAGATTTTTTCAAGGACCTTGCGCCAGGCTTTTCCAGCAGATGATTTCAGCCAAAGGGATGGCAGTCAAAAGCTTAAAAGGCAGCTGCATCAGTTTCGCTATGTCATTTCCTGCCAGCAGGCCCAGTGGGTCAGAGATCACTACCGTCAGACTGGTATGACAGATGCAGAAGCCTTGGCCTCCTATCTAAAGGATTGGTCTGCGCTGCCTTATAGCTTTCAAGAATCCTCTCGCTTGCACAATAAAGCCTATATTGATAAGAGATCAGAGCAAGCTATCTATCCGGATGGTCAAGCAAGTCAGGCTAATATAAAAATCCTGATTGATTTTCATACAGAGTTTATTCTGGATCAGACAGGTCGTTTTCTCAATATCATAGATCCAGAGGGGGCTAGTCAAAATGGTATTGTGAACGGAGCCAGCTTTAACTATGGTGAGCGCAACCGTCCGGGCAATCAGGCTTCTCATACTCGCTATGATGTCAAAACGCCTGCAGTTTGGGATCCTCGCTTTCGCAGGCTTGTCATTGAAAATAGCAGCCGCAAGTTCAAATCACCTCAGAATAATCGTGGTCCGCTGGGCTATCGCTCGGCTAAGAGCCCTTATGCTCGAAAGGGACGGAGTGCTTATAAACAGGTAAAGGCAGAGATTGCTCAATTCAAGAAATTACTGGATCGACCATCCTTTCTCTTGCGTTCTTGGGCTTGGTTTCGTCAGTTTTGGCAGAAGTTTTTCGCACAAAAAAATACGGACTAGCAAATCCGTATTTTTATCTCTTATAAACTCTTAACTGCTGCAATCGCCGCATCATAGTCTGGCTCGGTGTTGATATTGTCGACATATTCAGCGTAGGTCACAGTGTTGTTTTCGTCTAGAACTAGAACTGCGCGGGCCAAAAGGTGCCATTCATTGATGAGGACAGCATAGTCACGGCCGAAAGAATGGTCAAAGTAGTCAGAGAGCATGACAGCATTCTCAATGCCTTCAGTAGCACACCACTTGCCTTGTGCAAAAGGCAAATCAACTGAAACCGTGATAACAACGGTATTATCTAAGTCAGAGAGTTCTTGATTGAAACGGCGGGTCTGAGTTGAGCAGACACCAGTATCGATAGATGGGATGATGCTCAGGACTTTCTTTTTGCCAGCAAAGTCAGCCAGAGTTTTCTTTGAAAGATCAGTTGCTGTCAAGCTAAAATCGTGGGCAGTGTCGCCGACTTGCAGTTGCTTTCCAGTAAAGGTTACAGGGTTTCCGAGAAAAGTTGTCATAGGAAGTCTCCATTCATGTTTGATAGCTTCATTGTACAGCGAATAGTGATTTTTTTCGAATAATTTGACCGGAAATTTGAGAGCGACTCCAGGTGAAGCTCCTTCTCCAAAAATAAAGAGGTTAGGATTTTGTCTTCCTAACCTTTTATCATTATTTGGCCAATCCTTCAGAAATTTTATCCAGATTGTATTTCATCATGCTATAGTAGCTGTCTCCTTCTTCTCCCTTTTCAGCGATTGAGTCTGTGAAGATTTTAGCGTGGATTGGGATGTTGGTGTCTTTAGAAACAGTCTTCATCGGACGGTCGTCTACACTTGATTCGACAAAGAGAGATGGCACTTTGGTCTTGCGTAGTTTTTCAACCAAGCTTTTGATTTGGTCTGGAGTTCCTTCTTCTTCAGTGTTGATTTCCCAAATGTAGGCTGATGGTACATTGTAGGCTTTAGAGAAGTACTTGAAGCAGCCTTCGCTAGTCACAATCATTTTCTTTTCTTCTGGTATATTGTTGAATTTCTCCTTGGCTTCCTTATCCAAAGCGGTCAGTTTTTCTACATAGGCTTTGAGATTTTTCTCGTAAGTGGCCTTATTGTCAGGGTCTTTTTCAATCAAACGTTTGGCAATATTTTGCGCATAGATAATACCATTTTCCAAGTTAAGCCAAGCATGGGGGTCTTCTTTGCCCTTTTCACTTTGCCCTTCAAGGTAAATGACGTCAACGCCATCGCTGACAGCATAGTAGTCCTTATTTTCGTCCTTATTGGCATTTTTGACTAACTTGGTGAACCAAGCATTACCGCCAGTTTCCAGATTGATACCGTTGTAGAAGATGAGGTCTGCTTGAGAAGTCTTTTTGACGTCTTCAGGCAGGGGCTCGTATTCGTGGGGGTCTTTGCCGACTGGTACAATGCTGTGCAGGTCAATCTTATCGCCAGCTATATTTTTGGTAATATCAGCGATAATTGAGTTGGTCGCAACAACCTTGAGTTTGGACGAGTCACTGGACGCCTTCTTCTGACCGGAGCAGGCAAAGAGAGTGCAGACTGCTAGCAAAAGCAGGGATAAAAAACCTAATTTTTTCATGGGAGTCCTCCATCAAATTTTATTTTAGTTTAGGTCGGTTTTTAAGTTTTAAATAGCGTTGCTTAGGGGCGATAAAGAAAGAGATGAGAAAGATGAGGGCCGAGGTCAGGACAATGCTGGATCCTGCAGCGACATTAAAGCTATAGCCGATAAAGAGCCCCAGTACAGAAGCCAGAGCGCCCAAACCCGAGGACAGCAGAATCATAGTTTTCAGACTGTTGGCATAGAGGTAGGCCGTTGTTGCCGGTGTAATCAAGAGAGCGACAATCAGAATGGTTCCCACACTCTGCATGGCTGTCACAGAGACCAAGGTCAAAAGAATCATCAGCAGATAGTGATAGAAGCTGACCGGCATGCCCATGGCTTGAGCCAGCAGTGGGTCAAAGGAAGTAATCAATAGCTGCTTGAAAAAGAGGATGATGATTAAGAGCACAGCTATTCCGACTCCGATACTGATCCACATATCAATATCCTGCACAGCCAAGATATTCCCAAAGAGAATATGAAAGAGGTCAGTGGAGCTATTGGCAACCCCAATCAGGATCACACCTAGAGCTAGGAAGGAAGAAAAGGTAATCCCAATGGCCGTATCGCTTTTGATAATGGAATTGCCCTTGATGTAGGTGATAATAATCGAGGCCAAAAGTCCGAAAGTGATTGCTCCGATAAAGAAATTAATCCCTAAAATGTAGGACAGGGCCACACCGGGCAGAACCGCATGAGAGATAGCATCCCCCATGAGCGACATGCCGCGCAGAATGATAAAGCAGCCGACAGCTCCAGCAACAATCCCAATGACGATGGCTGTGATGAGGGCATTTTGCAGGAAGTGAAAGTCCCGCAGCCCTTGGAAAAATTCTAAAATCATCCTAGGCACCTCCATTCATAAAGATCTGGGAGCCGTAAGTCTTTTTCATATTGTCCTTAGTAAAGCTAGTCTCAGTAGGACCGAAAGCAATCAGCTTACGATTAAGCAGGATAACTTGGTCGAAATAATCAACAACCTTGCTCAGGTCATGATGGACAATCAGGATAATCTTGCCTGCGGCTTTGAGACTGCGCAGGGTAGACATGATAATCTCTTCGCTGACAGAGTCAATCCCGACGAAGGGCTCGTCCAAAAAGATACAATCCGCCTCTTGAACCAAGCAGCGAGCAATCAAGACCCGCTGGAATTGACCGCCGGATAGCTGGCTAATCTGCCGCTCTGCCAAGTCTTCTAAACCGACAATTTTCAATGCCTCAGCCACCTTGTCCCAATGGGAATTCTTTAGCCCCTGAAAAAGTTTAAGCTGCGGGTAAAGTCCCAAAGAGACGCACTCTTTGACTTTGATAGGAAAATGATAATCAATATTGATCTTTTGCTCTACATAGGCAACCCGTTGGAGAGAATGTTGCAAGGGCTTTTGATCCAGCAGAGTCTGGCCTTGGTGGTCAATAATCCCTAGCATGCCCTTGAGCAGGGTGGATTTTCCGGCTCCGTTAGGACCGATAATCCCAGTAATGGTTGGCTCCTTAATGGTTAATGAAAGGGGCTCAAGAGCCAGCATATCCTGATAGCTGACAGTCAAATCTTTAATCGTAATCATCTCATACACCTCTATAGTTTTAATATACATTAAAATAAAAATTAAGTCAAGTTAATTTTTAACAAATTTCTAAAATTAATATAAGAAATGTTTGAAAAAACAAGTAGATTTTGATAAGGTTATATCAAAAGCATGAAAGTGAGAAGAAGATGACACGACTACAAGATGATTTCTATGATGCAGTTAATGGTGAGTGGGCCAAGACGGCGGTCATTCCTGATGATAAGCCAGTGACGGGTGGCTTCATGGATTTGGCAGATGAGATTGAAGATCTTATGCTTGCCACGACAGACAAATGGCTGGCTGGCGATGGAGTGCCAGAAGATATCATTCTGCAGAACTTTGTTGCTTACCATCGCTTGGCAGCGGATTATGACAAGCGGGAAGCGGCAGGGATTGAGCCTGCGCGTGCCTACATTGATGAGATTCGCAACCTAGCGTCTTTTGAAGACTATGCTTCTAAGATTGCTGATTTTGAGCTGGCTGGCAAGCCGACTTATTTCCCCTTTGGTGTGGCACCTGACTTTATGGATGCTCGTATCAATGTCCTTTGGGCAGACGGACCGGGAACGATTTTGCCAGACACGACCTACTATGCGGAGGATCATCCGCAGAAGGCAGACCTGCTTGCAAAATGGCGCAAGACACAGGAAGATTTGCTGGCAAAATTTGACTTTGCAGAAGAGGAAATCAAGGATCTTTTGGATAAGGTCTTAGAACTGGATGCTGTTTTTGCTCAGTATGTTCTGTCTAGTGAAGAAAGCTCTGAGTATGCTAAGCTCTACCATCCTTATAAGTGGGACGATTTCAAAGCCTTGGTACCGGAGTTGCCTTTGGCGGATATTTTCACCAAGTTGATCGGTCAAGAACCCGACCAGGTTATTGTTCCTGAGGAACGCTTCTGGAAAGCAGCTAAGGATATCTATACAGCCGCTAACTGGGACAAACTCCATGCTCTGCTGATTCTCTCTGCGGTCCGCAATACAACCCCTTATCTAACGGATGATATCCGTGTCTTGGCAGGAGCTTATCATCGTGCTCTATCAGGGACTCCTCAGGCTCAGGACAAGAAAAAAGCAGCCTTTTACCTAGCCCAAGGTCCCTTTAATCAAGCTGTCGGTCTTTGGTATGCTGGTCAAAAGTTCTCACCAGAAGCCAAGGCTGATGTGGAGCAGAAAGTGGCGACGATGATTGAAGTTTACAAAAACCGCCTGGCCCAGAATGACTGGCTGACACCAGAAACTCGGGACAAGGCTATTGTCAAACTCAATGTCATCAAGCCTTATATTGGCTATCCGGACGAGCTGCCTGAACGCTATTCCCGCAAGGTTGTGGATGAAAATCTGACTCTCTTTGAAAATGCTCAGAAGCTGAGCCAGATTGATATTGCTTATAGCTGGAGCAAGTGGAATCAACCAGTGGACTACAAGGAATGGGGAATGCCAGCCCATATGGTCAATGCCTACTATAATCCACAGAAAAACCTGATTGTCTTTCCAGCGGCTATCCTGCAGGCACCTTTCTATGACCTGCATCAATCCTCGTCAGCCAATTACGGTGGTATCGGAGCGGTCATTGCCCATGAGATTTCTCATGCTTTTGATACTAATGGTGCTTCCTTTGATGAAAATGGTAGCCTAAACAATTGGTGGACGGAGCACGACTACCAAGCCTTCACCGAACGGACTCAGAAAGTTATTGACCAGTTTGAAGGTCAAGATTCCTATGGTGCTAAGGTCAATGGCAAGCTGACCGTTTCAGAAAATGTGGCAGATCTGGGCGGCATTGCAGCAGCTCTAGAAGCAGCCAAGAAAGAAGCGGATTTCTCTACGGAGGAATTCTTTACCAACTTTGCCCGCATCTGGCGGATGAAGGGCCGAGAGGAATATATGAAGCTCCTGGCAAGCGTGGATGTCCATGCGCCAGCCAAGCTTCGGACGAATGTACAGCTGCCTAACTTTGACGACTTCTTTACGACCTTTGATGTGCAAGAGGGAGACGGCATGTGGCGGAGCCCAGAAGAGCGGGTGGTCATCTGGTGATGCAGAGATAAGAGTACTTATCGCATCTTTCTCAAATCAAAAATAATCGAGTGCATTTCAATAGTCTGCTTTTGGTTTTGAAAGCAGGCTATTTTGTCAAAAAAATTATAAAGCGTTTACATTTGTCTAGCCTTGTGCTATACTGTAGTTGATAACAAAAAACAAACAAAATATCCAAATAGAATAGATTTCAAAGTGTTTATTAATGAATAATAAAGAAAAGAGATGTTCTTATGGTAAAACGATTCATTAGTTCAAATGCTTCAGAAATTTTAAATATGACTGCGCCGGAGCTGAAACAGAGCATCAAGGCTAGTGAGGGCCGCGTTATCCTGTCTGAAAACGTAGCTTTTAAAGAATCTTATATCGGTGATGTGACCAATGCAGAGATTGCTCGGTCTTTTGGTGCTGACTTGATTCTGCTGAATGGGATTGATATCTTCCAGCCTTTTGTGGCTGGTCTGGACGCCAAGGAAGATTTTGTTGAGGAGCTACACCGCTTGGTGGGTCGTCCTATCGGTATCAATCTAGAGCCGGTGGACAGTCAGGCCCAGATGGCAGGAGAACGCCTGATCATCGATGAGGGGCGTCAGGCTAGTCTAGCGACCATTCAGCGAGCAGAAGAGCTGGGCGTTGACTTTATCTGTCTGACAGGTAATCCAGGGACTGGTGTCACCAATCAGGCCATTATCGACACCATTCGAGTGGTCAAGGAGAATTTTTCAGGCCTGCTGATTGCGGGTAAAATGCATGCTTCAGGTGTGGATGAGCCGGTAGCAGACCTAGAAGCAATCGCTCAATTTATCGAAGCAGGTGTCGATATTGTCCTAGCACCGGCAGTCGGCAGTGTGCCAGGCTTTGATGAGCAGGACTTGAAGCAGATTGTCCGGCTGGCCCATCAAAAAGGGGCTCTGGTTATGAGTGCTATCGGTACCAGTCAGGAGAGTGCTGATGAGGATATTGTCAAGCAAATGGCTATCCGCAACAAAATCTGCGGTGTAGATATCCAGCATATCGGAGATTCAGGCTACGGCTGTCTGGCTCCGGTTGAAAATATCTTTGCCATGAGCAAGGCTCTCAGAGGGCAGCGCCACACCATTTCTATGATTTCACGCTCGATTAATAGATAGTAAAATGAGACAGGCTTTTAGGGGTAAGCTCCTAGAAAGCCTGTCTCTTTTTTTGTAAAAAAAAAGACCGAGATTCTTGTCTCGGCCTTTATAGGTTTCCTTTTTTATCTAAAAATTCATGATAGACACAGAGGCTGACTGCAGAGCGGGCAATGCTGTATTTAGAGTAGGGGATAATAACAATCTCTGCTTGTTTTTGTTTTGGAAAGAGAGGTACTTCCTGCTCTAACTGAGCCAGAACCTGCTCGGCAATCACCGGATAAGAGAAGAGCTGGCCGTCTAGATAAATCCTTTCGCTATCAATAAGCTGGCAGAGGTTGGAAATGGAAATGGCCAGGTAGCGGCAGGCAGTATGAATCAACTCAATGCTGCCCAAGTCTCCTAAGCGATAGGCGGTCATCAGACTTGTCAAATCAATGTCATTGACGTCCTCTACAAGGGTCTTTAAGAGTGAGGTCTGGGAAGCCTGATACAGGATAGCTGCTTTATCAATCAGAGCACTCTCGCTGGCATAGACCTGCAGGCATCCGTGTTTGCCGCAAGGACAGCGCTCGCCTTCAGGATTGATGACGGTATGCCCTACCTCCCCGATAAGATAATTATCCTGACTGTAAATGCTGCCCTTGTACATGTAGGAGCAATGAATACCTCTGGCGACATGATAGACGATAAAATTACTGTCTGTCGGATGATAGCTAAAGAGGCGTTCAGCCAGTGTCAAGCAGTGGGACTTATTGGCAAAGTAGACAGGAAGGTCAAATACTTCTTGAATAGTTCGCAGGTTAATCTGTCCCCAGTGGGGGTTTTTAGAAATGATAAAATCACTCTCAGAGAGATTCACATGTCCCGGTAGTCCGAGGGCAATCGCTGAGATGGAGTATTTGCTGTTCTTTTTCAGAAAATCTTGAATCAGCCGGATAATTTCCTGGTCAGACGGGCCGCCTGTCACCTCGACCTGATAAGGCCGAATATTACTTTCTACAATCTCACCGGTATTATCAGCGATGACCATGGCCAGCTGTTTTTCAGAAATCTCAAAGCCCAGATAGTAGCGGCTACGAGGCGCAATATCTAGCAGGGTTTTCTTGCGGCCTACGCTCTCGTCATTGAGCTCGCCCAGCTCCAGTACCAATCCTTCCTTGATCAGTTCATTGATGATACTGCCGGTCGTGGCTGGTGTAATCTGAGTTTCTTTTGAAATATCAATCCGAGAAATCGGTCGTTTGGCGTAGAGCTGATCCAGAACAGTTGCCCTTAGCTCGTTTTGTTTTCTAGTTCGTGTCATCTTGTTTCCTCTGCTGCTATACTATCAAAAAAAGCTAGAAATCTCAAATGTAAGCGTTGACATAGTACAGAAAAATAGTTATAATGTTTATAGAATATTAATAACATAGTGAAAAATATTCTGTTTTTGGATTTTTGTTTATATATTGAAAACAAATAGCAAGCGTCGTTGCAGGCTAGGTCAGATTCATTAAGGAGGATGCCGATGGAAACAAAACAAATTATGTTAGTCTGTGCGGCTGGGATGAGTACCAGTCTCATGGTCAATAAAATGCAGAAAGCTGCAGAGGAGCGAGGCTTAGCTGCGACGATATTTGCGGTGCCAGTATCAGAAGCAGAAGACTATCTAAGCGAGAAAAAGGTTGATGTCCTTTTGCTGGGGCCTCAGGTCCGCTATCTGCTGGAGGATTTACAGGAAAAACTAGCTTCAAAAGGCATTCCGGTGGATGTCATTCCTATGACGGACTACGGAATGATGAAGGGGGATAAGGTCCTGGAGCTGGCAGAGTCGCTCATGAAGTAGGTACTCCTATGGAAAATAAAGATTCCTTAGAGGTCGCTATGACCCTCATTATGTATGGCGGAGAGGCCAAGTCTTGTGCTATTGAAGCCATTGCAGCAGCTAAAAAGCAGGACTTTGACCGAGCTCAGGAGAGGCTGAGTCAGGCTCAGAAGGCCCTGCTGCAAGCCCATCACGCTCAAGCTGAAATGCTGACCAAGGAGGCACAAGGAGAAAAGACAGAACTTAGTTTATTTATGGTACATGGGCAGGATCATCTCATGACCAGTATCGCCTTTGTTGATTTGGCAAAGGAGATTGTTGATTTGCATAAAAAATTTGATGAATAGGAGAAATGCAGATGAGTAGTTTGGTTGATAAATGGCAAGCGCGTCTCATGCCTATTGCCAATAAAATCGGCAACCAAAAATTTCTGGTTGCCCTGCGGGATTCCTTTATTGGGACCATGCCTGTGATTATGACGGGCTCTTTCGCCCTCATGGTAAATGCCTTTCTATCTGACTTGCCAGGACAGTTCGGCTGGACCTGGATTTCCTCTACCTTCCAGTGGCTGATTGATATTAACTGGCTGGTATTTAAGGGCAGTATTCCTATCGTTACCCTCTTGTTCCTCTTTACCTTCGGGGTCAATATCGCTAAGATTTACAATACTGATAAGGTGTCTGCCGGTCTGGTAGCTGTTGCTTCCTATATCATTACCATTGGTGGATCAGTTACTAAAACCTTTGAGTTGGCTGGCAAAACACCAGGGCTGAGCAAGGCGATTTCAAAACTTCCAGAGCTAAAACTTGACGGCAGTAACCTGTCTGTGACGATTAACAGTGTCATTCCAGGTGACCAAATCAGTGCGCGTGGTTACTTTACTGCCATTCTGATTGGTTTTGTATCTGTTATCATCTTTTGTAAGGTCATGAATCGTAACTGGACTATCAAACTTCCAGATTCTGTTCCGCCAGCTATCATGAAGCCCTTCCTGTCTATCATTCCGGCTGCGATTGCCATGTATGTCGTGGGGATTGCAACCTACCTCTTTAATCTGGTGACAGGCGAGCTGTTGATTGACTGGATTTATAAGATTCTTCAGGCACCGCTTCTCAGCTTGTCTCAAAGTTTTTGGGCTGTACTGCTCATTGTCTTTCTCAATAAGATTTTCTGGTTCTTCGGACTGCACGGCGGTAATGTGCTGGCGCCGGTTATGGCCAGTCTCTTTGGTGTGACCATGCTGGCCAATCTGGAAGCTTATCAGGCTGGGCATGCGATTCCTTACATGTGGACGGATAATTCTTTCGGTGCTTTTGTCTGGTTTGATGCGATTGGGGTTGCCATTGCCATTCTCTGGCAATCTCGGAACAAGCACTATCGCGAAGTGGCCAAGTTGGGAATTTTCCCAATGGTCTTCAACATCGGTGAGCCAGTCATGTACGGTCTGCCAATCGTTTTGAATCCAATTATGTTTATTCCATACGTCCTGACGCCAATGGTCATGGTAACAGTAGCCTACTTTACAACCTCTCTGGGCTTGGTTGCGCCGGTTACTCAAAACGTTACTTGGGTCATGCCGCCGATTCTCTATGGTTTCTTTGCGACAGCCTTCGACTGGCGGGCAATTATTCTTTCGCTGGTTAATATCGCTATTTCAACCGCTATATATCTGCCCTTTGTCAAGATGGCAGATAAACAGGAGGAGCTTGGATAGATGGCAAAATTTGAAATTAAAGAAGAATTTTACTTGGATGGCAAGCCTTTTAAGATTTTATCGGGAGCTATTCAGTATTTCCGGCTCCATCCAGACCAGTGGCGAGATACCCTTTACAATCTTAAAGCTTTAGGCTTTAATACGGTAGAAACTTATATTCCTTGGGCATTGCATGAGCCTCAGGAAGGTCAGTTTAAGGCAGAGGGCATGCTGGATTTTGAAGCATACTTCAAGTTGGTTAAGGAGACGGGGCTTTATCTCATTGTCCGTCCGACACCTTACATCTGTGCAGAGTTTGACTTTGGCGGCCTGCCGGCTTGGCTCTTGAGATATCCTTCGATGCGCCTGCGGGTCAATCATCCGCTTTTTCTGGAGAAGGTCAGTCATTTCTATGACTGGCTCTTTCCCAAGCTTTTGCCCTATCAAAGTGATCAAGGCGGCCCCATCCTCATGATGCAGGTGGAAAATGAATATGGTTCTTACGCCGAGGACAAGGCCTACATGCGCAGCATTGCGCAGATGATGAAAGTTCGTGGCGTTACGGTTCCCCTCTTTACTTCTGATGGGACATGGATAGAGGCTTTGGAGTCTGGGACCTTGATTGAGGATGATATTTTTGTGACGGGGAATTTTGGCTCCCAACCCAAGGAAAATACAGACAATCTACGAGCTTTCATGGAGCGCTATGGCAAGAAATGGCCGCTTATGTGTACTGAGTTTTGGGACGGCTGGTTCAGCCGCTGGAGCGAGGAAATCGTTCGGCGAGAAGCCGAAGATTTGGCCCAGGATGTCAAAGAAATGCTGCAGCTGGGCAGTATGAACCTCTTTCTACTGAGAGGTGGGACCAATTTTGGCTTTATCAGCGGCTGTTCAGCCCGCAAGACCAAGGATTTGCCACAGATTACCTCCTATGATTTTGACGCTCCTATTACTGAGTGGGGGCAGCCGACCGAGAAATACTACGCTGTTCAGCGGGTGACCCACGAGGTCTTCCCAGAGCTTGAGCAGATGGAGCCGATTAGCCGACAGGCTAAGGCTTATGGCAGTTTTCCGCTGCTTGGGACTGCAAACCTGCTGGATGTGGCAGCGGACATCACAGAGGAAATTCTGCTGGATTATCCGCAGCCTATGGAGCAGATTGGGCAGAATCATGGCTATATCCTCTACCGTTCCGATATCAAAAATCAATACCATGATGAAAGGCTCAAGGCATTGGAGACTCATGACCGCTGTCATTTCTATGTTAATCTGGAGCACCTGGCTACTCAGTATCGGGAAGAAATCGGTGATGAGATGCTCTTCTCGGCTGACACCGAGCGGATTCAGATTGATGTGCTGGTGGAAAATATGGGGCGAGTCAACTATGGTTACAAGCTGGGCGCACCCAGTCAATCCAAGGGAGTCAAGGGGGGTATCATGATTAACCACCAGTTCCGCAAGGGCTGGAAGCATTATGCGCTTAAGTTTGACCAGGAAATGCTGGCCAAGTTAGACTGCTACTCAGATCCACCGGAAAAAGTCAAAGCACCGACCTTCTATCGCTTTGAAGCAGAGTTGGATGATATCGCTGATACCTTCATCGACTGCTCTAAGTATGGGAAGGGCTGTATTTCGGTCAACGGCTTCAACCTAGGCCGCTACTGGAATGAAGGGCCGATTCACTATCTCTATGTGCCGTCTGGCCTGCTTAAGGAAAAGAATGAATTTATCGTCTTTGAAACTGAAAATGTCAAGATTGAAGAGTTGACCTTGCTTGACCATCCAGTCTATAAGAAATGAGGTGTTGCGATGAAATATATGACAGTCGGAAATGAACTGGAAGGAGCCAGTCAGCTGGTTTTGGGCTGTATGCGTCTGGCAGAGCATGCTCCTGAAGAGGTCGTTTCCGTTCTTGAAACGGCATTAGAAGTGGGAATTAATTTCTTTGACCACTCAGATGTTTATGCTGGCGGCCAGTCTGAAGCCAAGTTTGCGCAGGCTCTTCGCTCGGCTAAGATTCCCCGGGACCGAGTTCTCATCCAGTCCAAGTGCGGACTGCGGGATGTTCACACCAACTACCATTTTGACTTTTCTAAGGATTATATCATCAGCTCGGTTGAAGGCAGCTTGGAGCGTTTGCAGACAGACTATCTGGATGTGCTCCTCCTGCACCGGCCAGATGCTCTTGCGGAGCCGGAAGAGGTGGCTGAAGCTTTCTCACAGCTGCACCAAGCTGGGAAGGTCCGCTATTTCGGAGTCAGCAATCAAAACCCTTATCAGATCGAGCTGCTGCAGAAAAGTGTGGAGCAGCCCTTGATTGCCAATCAACTACAGTTTGGTCCAGCCCATACTCCGATGCTGGACGCTGGGCTCAATGCCAATATGCTCAATCCTTTGGCAATCGTTCGGGATGGTAGTGTACTGGACTATTGTCGATTGCATCATATCACGATTCAGCCTTGGTCACCATTTCAGGTCGACTTGAATCAGGGACTTTTTATGGAGCATCCTAAATATGCTCAGCTTACAGAAACTCTGCATGCCTTTGCATCAGACTATCAAGTTTCTTTTGAAGCCTTAGTTCTCGCCTGGATTTTGCGCCATCCGGCTCAGATGCAGCCGATTGTTGGCTCCATGAATCCGCAGCGAATTCGCTCAATGGTGGCTGCTTTTGATATTGAGCTCTCTCGGGCTGACTGGTATAAGATATACAAGAGCGCGGGGAATCCTCTGCCCTAAACTTGTTTTTGCAGGGAGATTATTTGTTATTCAGAATCAATGAAGCCTAAGAGCAGCGAATCGGTCTGCATATTTCATTGATTAAGCTCGACTCTGCACCTTATGAAAGGAGAATGATATGAATAATAAGTTTTCTTGGCAAGTCCTAGCAAAATCTGCTTCTGCTGCCAAGTATGGAAGTGGCTTGCTGCTATGCGCTTCCCTCTTGTCCTTTGCAGCTTTTACAGCTGTCTCAAGAGTTAAAGCAGAAGATGTTGCGCCTGCCTCTGCCGCAGTGGCTGAAACGCCGGCTTCTCCAGCACCGCAAGCAAGTCCTGAGGCTGAAAATCCAGCTGTGGCTGAACCCCAAGCAGTTCCTGCAAATCAGGTTGAATCGGCTACAGCCGCTAGCGAGTTGCCAGCCAGTCAGGTCATGTCCGATGAGCAGAAGCAGCGCGCCATTGCTCAGATGGGAGCCAATCAAGGGGATGTCTGGGTTTGGTCGGAGGAAAATGTCGTTGAAGAAAATGGGGAGCGTCAAAAGCGCGGTCCTAATGGCGGTCCTGGCCAATTTAATGGTGGAGCTGTCGTGTTAGGCGGTCGTCCGACTTATGACCCAGCGGCTGATTGGTACTACCTTGCTTATAAAGGCGAAGGGATGACCGACGAAGAAGCGAAGGCTGTCTTTGACAAGGAACGCGGCAAATGGATGAACGAATTTGATCCTTGGGGCGTTGTGATGGAAATGACGGACAATAAGGCCAGCAATGCTTGGGCGGATATTCGTAACATGCAGGCTTTCGTCCTTCGGAAGGACTCCAATGTTTGGGAGAAAATTGTGGATCACCCTCAAGGGGTTCAATGGGTTTCTCAATTCAAGGGCAATATGTCCAGCTATGTAGGAGATGCACGGCAGGAAGCCTTGGCTGGCGGGGGAACAGCTATTGAGGTGTTACCTAAGCAGGATCGGGTTGCCCACTGGGGCTCTGATCAAGCCCGTGATATTCCGAATCCTCAAACCATTCGGGCTGTTTTAGTTTCCGTAGAAGCTCGTATTTCTGAAAAATCTGATCCAGATGCCAAGCTTGGTATTCAAGTTGGCGGTGACTGGAAATTTGCTGAGGAAGTGAGTAAGCCGCTCTGGTATCCAGGAGCTGGTCTGGCTGGTATTCAGCGACTGACCAAGGATTGGGCGCGTTACTATTTTGTCAGCCTTACTGGTATTCAGGATGCAGTCGAAGAAAGGGCCATTTCACAAGATGTATTTATGAAGAGTATCGTGCCGCTGGCCGATATGGAGCAGGTCGCCCAAAATCAAGCCCAGCAGCAAACTCCTGCAAGCCCTGATCCAAAGAGTAGCCAAGCAGAAAATCTGACCTACAAAACAAGCGGCCAGACGGATCCTCAAGAAGCGTCTCAAGAGTCAACTCTTCAACAAGCTTCTTCCAAACAACTGCCTAAGACCGGCAGCCAAAGCAGTCTATTGACGAATCTGCTTGGACTCGGGATCTTAGGACTGGGAGCTGGCTTCCTTGGCCTGAAGAAAAAATCTTAGTTTTGCAAGCTAGAGGGAAAATAATCTACAAAAAAGCAACAGCAGATTCTAGCTGTTGCTTTGTGTTTGGTTTAGGTTTTGCACGGCAGGCTGTCCAAGGTTAGGTGCTTGCGCAGCGGGCGGACTGCAGACAGGCTCTTGGTATTTTTGAGTAAAGCGGCATCTTGGGAAGTTGGAGCAGCCCCAAAATTGCTGACCAGCCCTAGAACCCTTGGATGCTGTACGGAGCACCAATCCATGCTGGCAGTGAGGACAGATCTTTTCTGCTTCTCTACGTTGTTTATTCTGAGCAATGCTGTTAATATGGCGCTCTTTGACGACCTGCTTTCGCTTGGTCAAGGGCAGGAGCATACGATAGAGGTCGTCAATCTGCTCGGGCGACAGGTAGACTTGACTTTGGCAGGCCTGCCGGTCAATTGCTCCTATCACTTGCCAGGTCTGAATAACCTTATGCCTGTCACTGTTTAGATGGATTTCCTTAAGCTGACAGTCATTGCCAAAGATGATATAGGAATATAGATTTGGCGTGTATTGGTTGAGATAGTAGCTGAGCCATCTGAGATGGACTTTATTTTGAATAATGGGATTGAAAAAAGAATGCTTGTAAGATTTTCCGCGGCCACCAGAAAGAACCTGAGTCCAGTATTGCTGATTTTCTGAGCCGAAAATCCAGCCCTTGTAGTTTTTTGACTCAAAAATGTAAATCCCAGATGGATGAATCAGCAAGGCATCAATCTCAGTGGTAGTGCCATCTTCTTTGAAGATATAGAGATTGTACAAGATCTTTTTATAGCCATAGAGCTGGTTCAGGACCTGACCAAGCTGGTACTCTCCCTGTTTTCCCTTGTTGTATTTGAGTTCCCAAGGGGCAGTCTGGGTTTGCTGGAAATAGTCAGGCTCTGGGCTTTGGCTGGACGACCAATCCGAGTCCGTATCTTCCCTGTCTTCGAGTAGCTTATAACTGATAAAAAAGACGATGCCAAAGACAGCCACAAATGCAACGAAAAAGAATCCAAACATTTCCTAATCTCCCTTAAAATCCCTAATTCGAGTATAGCACAAAATAAAGGACGGAAGATTTTTATAAGTGTAAAAATAAAACAATTGAACAATGAATCAAAATATGTCTAAAAAACGGAAACTACCCTTTAAAAACTTATTTTCCAAAAATACCTCACAAACCTAAAAAATCATGTATAATAAAAAGACAGGAAAAGAATAGGAGTTATCATGTCTCAGGAATTAATCAGTGTTATCATCCCTGTTTACAATGTTGAGCAGTATTTAGCAGAATGTGTGAACAGCGTCTGTCGTCAGACCTATCAAAATCTGGAAATTATTCTAGTCAATGATGGTTCAACAGATGCTTCTGGTCAGATTTGCCAAGAGCTGGCTGACCAGGATACGAGGATTCGTCTTATTCATCAGGACAATCAAGGCTTGTCCGGTGCCCGCAACACAGGGATTGAGCACTCTAGTGCAGACTATTTGATTTTTGTGGATTCGGATGACTGGCTGCCTGAGCAGCATGTTGCCCGCCTCTATGAAAAGCTCAAGGAGTATGATGCGGACATTGCTATTGGTCACCACTGTAGCTTTCGTGCTGAGGATTCAGCCTTCCTCTACTATTCGACAGAGCATTTTGAAACCCTCTATACGCGAGAAGAGATAATCGAGGAGTACCCTAGACGTCGCATGGTAGACGGTGTCTTTCTCTGTGCCTGGGCTAAGCTCTATAAGCGTGAGCTCTTTGATACAGTGCGCTATCCAGTCGGCCGAGTGGCCGAAGATGCCTTCACAACTTATAAGCTGTACCTTCAGTCAGAGAAGATTATCTACCTCAATGAACCGCTCTATTACTATCGCTTGCGGCCAAATAGCATCTCCATGACTTGGAATGAGCAGTGGTTCCGAGACTTGATTGTAGGTTTTGAGGAGCAGCTAGCCATTTTGGGTAAGCTGGGCTATGACCTGAGCTTCTACTACAAATACTACACTTTCCTGCTCCAGTATTGTCGCGACAGCGCTGCAGCTGTCGGTATGCAGTCCAGTCTGGTCTATCAGGAAATTGAAAGCAAACTCAAACTATTTGGAGAATAAACAAAACAAGCCACCTTTCAACCGCAGGGCTGAGAGTGTGGCTTGTTTTTTGGTGTTTGAAAATTAAAGACTAAAAATAACAATTAATGTCATGCTTCAAAAAGACATCTTGGTATTCAAATAAGTCTTCAGGGTGCAAGGCCTTGACATCTTTCATGGCATACTTTCGGCCAAGTAATTTGTATTTATTTTCGCCAAATTGATGGAAAGGCAACAGCTGGACTTGATTGATGGATAGTTCATTAAACAAAGTCGCAAACCGCTCTGCATCTTCTAAGGAGTCGTTAAAATCTGGAATGACAGGAATGCGGAGAACAATCGTCTTTTGATGAGTAAAGGCGTAGTGGATATTCTGAACAATTAATTCGTTTTTTACTCCAGTCACCTTGCGGTGGTTGACAGAGTTATAATGTTTCAGGTCGGTATAAATAAAATCAACGTACTGGATGAGATCCACGAATTTTTCATGTTCTACAAAGGCAGTTGTTTCAATAGCGGTATGAATCCCTTTTTCCTTAGCCGCTTTGAGAATGGCCTTGGCAAATTCAAACTGGGCGAAAATCTCTCCGCCAGATAAGGTTAGGCCACCGCCAGATTCTTCATAAAAATCTCTGTCCTTTAGGACTTCGTTGATAATCTCCTCGACACTTCTTTCCTCCCCCATAGTGATGCTTTTTTTGGTAGTAGCATCCAGCATAGGCTCGGGTCTGAATTGCTGTGATTCTGGATTGGAGCACCAAGGGCAGCGCAGAGGACAGCCCTTGAGGAAAACCGTTGTACGAATCCCTGGTCCATCATGAATACTGAAATGTTGGATGTTGAAAATAATTCCTTTTGTTGTTTCCATACTCAGGCCTCCTTTGGATACAATCATTATAACTTATTTTAGAAAGAAAAACAATTACGAATGAAAGTTATTTTTATTTTATTTTTAAGGCGTCTTTTGTTACAATAATAGCAGAGGTGATAGAATGGAACGTTTAGATGAAATTGTTAGATTAGTATCTGAATTTGAACGAATCGATGTCAATACTTTGTCTGACCGCTTAAAAGTGTCCAAAGTAACGATTCGCAAGGACTTGGATAAGCTGGAAACCAAAGGTCTGCTGCGCAGAGAGCATGGCTATGCTGTTTTAAATAGCGGCGATGATCTGAATGTCAGACTTTCCTTTCATTATGATACCAAGCGCCGAATTGCCCAGGAAGCAGCAAAAATCGTTCAGGATAATGAAACCATTATGATCGAATCAGGTTCGACCTGTGCCTTGCTAGCTGAGGAAATCTGCCGGACGAAGAAGAATGTCAAGATTATTACCAATTCTTATTTTATTGCGGATTATATAAAACAAACTGATTCTTGTAAAATTATCTTACTGGGCGGAGAATTTCAGAAAGATTCTCAAGTGACAGTAGGGCCTCTTCTCAAGGAAATGATTCGGTTTTTCCACGTAGAACATGCTTTTGTCGGAACAGATGGCTATGATGAAAATCTAGGCTTTACAGGCAAGGATTTGATGCGGAGTGAGGTTGTGCAGTATATGTCAGAGGCATCTGACCGGATGATTGTCTTGACGGACTCAAGTAAGTTTACCAGAAAAGGTACGGTAAAGAGATTTGGCTTCAAACAGATTGCCCAAGTGGTGACTGACAAGGCGATTCCGAAAGAAGCTGTTGAGCGCTTGAAAGCTGCGGATATCAAACTGACTCTGATCTAGCAGAGAAGGAGATAAGATGAAAAATGAAAGAAAAAAACTATTGGCAAAAATTGCTTATCTCTACTATATCGAAGAAAGAAGCCAGTCTGACATTGCGGCTGAGACAGGGATTTATCGTACCACTATCAGCCGAATGTTGGCAGAAGCGAAAAAAGAGGGCATTGTAAAGATTGAGATTGAAGACTTTGATACTCGCTTGTTCCATTTGGAAAACTATGTAAAAGAAAAATACGGGCTCAAGGGAATCGAAATTGTCAGTAATTTAGTGGATGAATCTCCAGCAGACCTGGAAGAGAGGTTGGCTCAAGCTGCTGCAGGTATGCTACGCAGCCTGATTAAAGACAATGATAAAGTGGGATTTTCTTGGGGCAAGAGCTTGAGCCTTTTAGTAGAGCACTCCAGCAGCAAGCATTTGACAAATGTCCATTTCTTTCCTTTGGCAGGTGGACCGAGTCATATCCATGCACGCTATCATGTGAACACCCTCATCTATAGCATGGCTGGAAAATACCATGGGGACTGCCGTTTTATGAATTCCACGATTATTCAGGAAGATGAGCAGCTGACAAATGGAATATTGGCTTCTAAATATTTTGAAGATCTGAAAAGTAGCTGGCAGGAGCTGGATGTGGCTGTGGTTGGTATTGGAGGGCAGGTTGACACGAGAAATCGTCAATGGTTGGACATGCTGACCTCGGAGGATTTTCTTGCTCTAGAGAGTCAGGATGCTGTTGGAGAAATCTGCTGCCGCTTCTTTAATAAAAAAGGGGAGATGGTCTACCAGCATTTGCAAAATCGAACGATTGCCATCTCTTTGGAAAATTTGAAAAAGGTGCCGCTTAGTTTGGCCTTTGCCTATGGCAGTCAAAAATCTGCTGCCATCTTAGCAGTGTTGCGAGCTGGCTATGTTAATCATTTGGTGACAGATGAAGCGACGATTCTAAAAATGCTAGACTTGGATGGAGATAGGAGTTTCTTCACTTCTTGATGTCAGTGGAATCTCAGGTGCAAGAGATTTCCAAGACGGAATTTAGGGATTCTATTTTTTAATAGTGGATTAGCAGCTATGTATGGAGGTGGATTCTTGATTTGAAAAAGCCAATGAAACGAAAATTGACTAGTTTAGCCACAGGGGAGCTAGTCGCTGTGCTAGTATTTTGGATGAATTTTTTCCTTCTCAAAAAATGGATTCTTACTACTGGAGCTTTGATTTCTATTTCTTTCTCCTTGTTTGTACTGAGTTTTATTTTGATACAGGGCTCTGTTTTCTGGTGGATTTTGATAAAAAGGATTTCCAATCCAAGATTTGCTGAAAGATATACAGGCAAGATTTACAGAATACTAAAGATCTTAGACCTTATTTTACTAGGTGTAGGGGCCCTGATAATTATTTTAAATTACAGTGAATTTCCCACATCCATAATCTCTTTAGCAATTTGGTTTTTTGCTGTCATCGAGTGGATGAATTATTTTAAATGGCAATTATCCTACAGTCTGAATCCTGCTGTTTTATTGAAATACATCCTCCAGAGGAAATTGCGGAAAAGTAAAATGGCAAAGGAAATTGAGAAGGCCGTATAAAAAGATAAGTTTCGGTTTCTTAAAATAGCATATATGAGGAAGTAGAAGCAAATAGCTGCTGCTTCTTTTTTGTGCCGAATCTGCTTATCGTTCTTATCTAATAGAGTGCCTTTGAATCGCAGATGAATACAGCTGTACAGAACTGTCCTTTATGGGGGAGTTTTTATTCTGCACAAATGTGCAAAATAATTTAAATAAGCTAATTTGTTCTATAATATATTGACGGACTGAGATAAAGGTGATACATTCTAGTTACAAACAAAAATAAATCACTTTCAAACAAAAGAACAAGTTTTTGTTAATCATAAAGATAGGAGCGATTGTAACATATGGAAATGATTGTAGCAGATCAAATTATCATGGGTCTTATCTTAGACGCTGGTGATGCCAAGCAGCATATTTATCAAGCTTTATCACTAGCTAAAGATGGTAAGTTTTCAGAATGTGATGAGCAGATTGAGCTTGCAGATAAGGCGCTGTTAGAGGCCCATAACTTGCAGACCAAGTTCCTAGCTCAGGAAGCTGGAGGAACGAAAACAGAGATTACAGCGCTGTTTGTTCATTCTCAAGATCATTTGATGACTAGCATTACAGAGATTAACCTCATCAAAGAAATCATCGACTTGAGAAGAGAATTACAAGGGGAAAAATAAATCATCAGGAGGATGAAAAGATGGTTAAGATTGGTTTGTTTTGCGCGGCAGGTTTTTCAACAGGAATGTTGGTCAACAATATGAAGATAGCTGCAGCTGAAAAAGGGCTGGAAGCTGAGATTGAAGCCTACTCTCAGGCTAAGTTGGCTGATTATGCAGCGGATCTGGATGTCGCTTTATTAGGCCCGCAGGTAGCCTATACACTAGACAAATCTACAGCTATTTGCGACAGCTGCCATACTCCGATTGCAGTTATTCCGATGGCTGATTACGGTATGCTAGATGGCGAAAAAGTGTTAAATCTCGCTTTGAGTTTGTTGGATAAACATTAAAATCAAGGAGCTTCGTTATGTCTAAAGTGGATACTCAAAAAATCATTGCGCCGATTATGAAGTTTGTCAATATGCGCGGGATTATCGCCTTAAAAGACGGTATGTTGGCAATTTTGCCTCTTACAGTTGTGGGAAGTCTATTCTTGATTGTAGGGCAATTGCCGTTTGAAGGTCTAAATCAAGCCATTGCTGGTGTGTTTGGGGCTGACTGGACAGAACCGTTTATGCAGGTTTATTCAGGAACCTTTGCCATTATGGGGCTGATTTCCTGTTTTTCAATCGGCTATTCTTATGCCAAGAACAGCGGTGTAGAGCCTCTGCCGGCAGGGGTGCTGTCTCTTTCTTCTTTCTTTATCCTTTTGAAATCCTCCTACATACCAGAAAAGGGTGAGGCGATTGCAGATGCGATTGCCAAGGTCTGGTTTGGCGGACAAGGAATCATTGGAGCCATTCTCATTGGTCTGGCAGTTGGCAGTATCTATACGATTTTCATTCAAAAGCATATTGTCATCAAAATGCCAGAGCAGGTTCCTCAAGCGATTGCCAAGCAGTTTGAAGCCATGATTCCTGCTTTCGTTATTTTCTTGCTGTCAATGCTTGTTTACATTATTGCCAAGATAGTGACAGGTGGCGGTACCTTTATTGAGATGATTTACGATGTCATTCAGGTGCCTCTGCAAGGTCTGACAGGCTCTCTGTATGGAGCTATCGGTATTGCTTTCTTCATTTCTTTCTTGTGGTGGTTCGGCGTCCATGGGCAGTCCGTTGTCAATGGTGTCGTAACAGCCTTGCTGTTATCAAATCTGGATGCCAATAAAGCCCTGCTTGCTGCAGATAAGCTGTCTGTCAGTCAAGGCGCTCATATTGTGACCCAGCAGTTTTTGGATAGTTTTCTTATCTTATCGGGATCCGGTATCACTTTTGGAGTGGTCGTAGCCATGCTCTTTGCTGCCAAGTCCAAGCAGTATAAGGCCCTGGGGAAAGTTGCTGCTTTCCCGGCAATCTTTAATGTCAACGAGCCAGTTGTCTTTGGCTTTCCGATTGTGATGAATCCGGTCATGTTCCTGCCCTTTGTTTTGGTACCGGTTCTAGCCGCTTTGATTGTCTACATGGCGATTGCGGTCGGCTTTATGCAGCCATTCGCAGGTGTGACTTTGCCTTGGAGTACACCGGCTATCATTTCTGGCTTTATGGTCGCTGGCTGGCAAGGGGCAGTCATTCAAATTGTCATCTTAGCCATGTCCGCCTTTGTCTATTTCCCATTTGTGAAGTTTCAGGATAAGATTGCCTACAATAACGAATTGAAAAATGAAGAATAATCTGATTTTGATGGATAAAAACACAAAAGTTTCTTGGCTCAGATGGCACAAATGTGCAAAAAATCTTTAATTCAGTAATCGCCTATAAATGATTGAATTCTAAGATTTTGCATGTTACAATAGTTACGAAAGAAATAAATTAAATTTCATAAGAAAGGTTATGGCCAAATGATCCAAGTAAAAGAAGTAGAAAAAACAACAATAAAAACAGCCTATTTTGGCAGCTTAACAGAGCGGATGGATAAGTATCGGGAAGATGTTTTAAATAAAAAGCCCTATATTGATGCAGAACGCGCTGTCTTAGCTACCAAGGCTTATGATAAGCATAAGGAAAAGCCAAATGTGTTGAAGCGTGCTTACATGCTCAAAGAGATTTTGGAAAATATGACGCTTTATATCGAAGATGAAACGATGATCGTCGGTAATCAGGCTTCATCTAATAAAGACGCGCCTATTTTCCCAGAGTATACTTTAGAGTTTGTACTCAATGAACTAGATCTTTTTGAGAAGCGGGACGGAGACGTCTTCTACATCACAGAGGAAACCAAAGAGCAGCTCCGCAGTATTGCTCCTTTCTGGGAAAACAATAACCTCCGTGCGAGAGCTGGAGCTTTACTTCCAGAAGAAGTTCAGGTTTATATGGAAACAGGTTTCTTTGGCATGGAAGGAAAGATGAACTCTGGGGATGCCCACTTGGCGGTCAACTATCAAAAACTCTTGGCCTATGGACTGAAAGGTTTTGAAGAAAAAGCTCGCGCAGCTAAGGAAGCCTTGGATTTGACCGATCCGGCTAGTATTGACAAATACCACTTCTATGATTCCATTTTCATCGTAGTAGATGCTGTGAAAGCTTATGCGGAGCGTTTTGTGGCCTTGGCCAATCAGCTTGCTGAAAAAGCAGAGCCTAAGCGCCGTCAAGAGCTCTTAGAAATCGCTAGAATCTGTTCTAAAGTGCCGTACGAGCCAGCATCAACCTTTGCTGAAGCTGTTCAGTCTGTTTGGTTTATCCAGTGTATCCTTCAGATTGAGTCCAACGGACATTCACTCTCTTATGGACGCTTTGACCAGTACATGTATCCTTATGTCAAGGCAGATTTGGAAGCTGGACGTGAGACAGAGGCTAGTATTGTGGAACGCTTAACCAATCTTTGGATTAAGACGATTACCATTAATAAAGTGCGCAGCCAGGCCCACACATTCTCATCTGCGGGCAGTCCCCTTTATCAAAATGTGACAATCGGTGGCCAAACGAGAGATAAGAGAGATGCAGTCAACCCGCTTTCCTACCTTGTCTTGAAATCTGTAGCTCAAACTCATCTTCCTCAGCCGAATCTGACTGTTCGTTATCATGCAGGCTTAGATGCTCGCTTTATGAATGAGTGTATCGAAGTCATGAAGCTTGGTTTCGGTATGCCGGCCTTCAATAATGATGAAATCATCATTCCGTCCTTTATCGCAAAAGGCGTTTTGGAAGAAGATGCTTACGACTACAGTGCTATCGGCTGTGTGGAAACTGCTGTGCCTGGTAAATGGGGCTACCGTTGTACAGGTATGAGCTACATGAACTTCCCTAAGGTGCTCCTCATCACTATGAACGATGGAATTGATCCGGCATCTGGTAAGCGCTTTGCACCAAGCTTCGGTCATTTTAAAGATATGAAGAGCTTTGCTGAGCTGCAAACGGCTTGGGACAAGACCTTGCGCCACTTGACCCGCATGAGTGTCATCGTGGAAAATTCTATCGACCTGTCTCTTGAAAGAGAAGTGCCGGATATCCTCTGCTCAGCTTTGACAGATGACTGTATCGGACGCGGTAAGCATTTGAAAGAGGGCGGAGCTGTCTATGACTATATTTCCGGTCTTCAAGTCGGTATTGCCAATCTATCAGACTCATTGGCAGCTATCAAAAAGCTGGTCTTTGAGGAAGGCAGGCTGACTCCGGCTGAACTCTGGCATGCACTTGAAACGGACTATGCAGGTGAGCGTGGTAAAGAAATTCAAGAGATGCTGATTCATGATGCACCAAAATATGGTAATGATGATGATTACGCAGATAAGCTAGTGACAGATGCTTATGATGTTTATGTTGATGAAATCGCTAAATATCCAAATACCCGTTATGGCCGTGGTCCAATTGGCGGTATCCGATACTCTGGAACATCTTCTATTTCAGCCAATGTAGGTCAAGGTCGCGGTACTTTGGCGACACCAGATGGCCGCAATGCCGGAACACCACTCGCTGAAGGTTGCTCTCCATCCCACAATATGGACAAGAACGGCCCGACCTCTGTATTGAAATCTGTTTCTAAATTACCGACAGACGAAATCGTTGGTGGCGTTCTGCTCAATCAAAAAGTCAATCCTCAGACCCTGTCTAAGGAAGAAGATAAAGTGAAACTTATTGCTTTGCTTCGTACATTCTTTAACCGTCTGCATGGCTATCATATCCAATACAATGTCGTTTCTCGGGAAACATTGATTGATGCTCAGAAGCATCCTGAAAAACACCGCGATTTGATTGTTCGTGTTGCAGGGTACTCTGCTTTCTTCAATGTGCTTTCCAAGGCGACGCAAGATGATATTATTGGACGTACGGAGCACACATTGTAAAAGAGGTCCAATTTATGGAATTCATGCTTGATACCTTAAATTTAGAGGAGATAAAAAAATGGTCGGAAGTCCTCCCTTTGGCGGGAGTGACTTCCAATCCGACCATCGCAAAAAAAGAAGGAAAAATAGATTTCTTTGAACGGATTCGCGCTGTTCGGGAAATCATAGGAGAAGGTCCATCTATCCATGTGCAGGTTGTTGCCAAGGATTATGAGGGAATCTTGAAAGATGCTGCTGAAATTCGAAAAAAATGCGGCGATGCTGTCTACATTAAAGTTCCGGTCACACCGGCTGGGCTAGCAGCTATCAAAACTCTCAAAGCAGAGGGCTACAAGATTACAGCGACAGCCATTTATACAACCTTTCAAGGTCTATTAGCTATTGAAGCGGGGGCTGACTATCTTGCTCCTTACTATAACCGCATGGAAAATCTCAATATTGATTCAGATGCTGTCATCAGCCAGCTGGCTCAGGAGATTGAGCGGGATCATTCCGCCAGCAAAATATTGGCAGCTTCCTTTAAGAATGTTGGACAAATCAATCGTGCTTTTGCTGATGGGGCTCAAGCCATTACAGCTGGACCAGATATCTTTGCAGCAGCCTTTGCCATGCCGTCTATCGCTAAGGCAGTAGATGACTTTGCTACTGACTGGTCAGCAATTCACAATCAGGAATACATTTAAAAGGTATATATAATGCTCTATCTATAAAAAAGAAAGAGGTGTTCTATGAGAATTTTTGCAAGCCCGTCTCGTTATATTCAGGGAGAAAATGCCCTGTTTGAAAATGCAAAACAGATTCTTCAGTTAGGAAGCCATCCAGTCTTGCTTTGTGATGATGTGGTTTACCAGATTGTTGGGGAGAAGTTCCATGACTATCTTACTCGTTATGGTTTTCATGTGCTGCATGTCGCTTTTAACGGAGAAGCTTCTGACGCTGAAATAGAACGGGTCGTTGCTCTGGCTGAAAAAGACGGAGCAGACTTAGTTATTGGTCTAGGCGGTGGGAAAACGATTGACAGTGCGAAGGCGATTGCAGACATACTAGGACGTCCTGTGGTCATTGCGCCAACCATTGCCTCTACAGATGCCCCAACTTCAGCACTTTCTGTTATCTATACAGAAGATGGCGCCTTTGAAAAGTACATTTTCTATAGTAAAAACCCCGAACTAGTCTTGGTGGATACGAAAGTGATTGCTGGAGCGCCAAAACGACTTCTGGCTTCTGGGATTGCAGATGGTTTAGCGACTTGGGTAGAGGCGCGTGCCGTCCAGCAAAAAAATGGCACTACCATGCTGGGACAAAGACAGAGCTTAGCTGGTGTAGCAATTGCGAAGAAGTGTGAAGAAACCCTGTTTGCAGATGGCCTGCAGGCTATTGCAGCCTGTGAAGCAAAAGTCGTGACCCCAGCTCTGGAAAATATCATTGAAGCTAATACCCTTCTCAGTGGCGTCGGCTTTGAGAGCGGCGGTTTAGCAGCAGCCCATGCTATCCACAACGGCTTTACAGCTCTTACAGGCGATATTCATCACTTGACCCACGGCGAAAAAGTAGCCTATGGAACCTTGACCCAGCTCTTCTTAGAAAACCGTTCTAAAGAAGAATTGGAAAAATATATTCGCTTCTATCAAAAGATTGGTATGCCGACAACTCTGAAAGAAATGCATTTAGAAAATGCCAGCTATGAAGATTTGCTCAAAGTTGGTCAGCAAGCGACGATTGAGGGCGAAACCATCCATCAGATGCCATTTGAGATCTCAGCTTCTGACATTGCAGGTGCCATCCTAGCGGTTGACCAATATGTCAGGGATTTGGATAAATAAAAGCAAAATATAAAACAAGCCACCTTTCAACCATAAGGCTGACGAGGCGGCTTGTTTTTTAATGAGATTACCAGATATAAGGAAAAACTCGGTATCTAACCTTTTGGCAATAAGCTTCGTAATTTTTCCCAAAGTGATTGCCTAAAGCTTTTTCTTCTACTCTAAGTCGAATGCTATATCCTACCACCAGTAAAATAAGACTGATAATGATTGTCAGAGGATTTAGTGATGTAATCGATAGACCAAGGATAGACAAGATACTGCCAGTATAAGCAGGATTTCTCACAATAGCATAAGGACCATGGTCTACTAATTGTTGACTATCGGTTGTCTGAACGGCCAGTGTGAAGTTTTTTCCGAGATAATTGACTGCATAGATTCGCAATGCGAACCCTGCTAGGGAGATGAGAATTCCAAGATAGATAGTGAGGCTGGGTAAGTGGGGGACAAAGTCGAGAAATTGTCCGTTTATCAAAAATAAGCAGCAGATAACACTGCCGATAATGATGTAGCGGCTCCCTTTATCTGCAGAGTCGTTTACATTGTTTGACTTAGTTTTATTTTTAATCCACATTTCTGTGCTAATAAAAATAACAAAGAAAACATAAGTGAAAATAGTTTGTAAATTCATGATTATTCCTCCAGTCAGAATTATACAACTTTTAATTTTAGAGGTCAATCAGAGACTAACGCTTTAGAGATGAGTTATAGTTTTTGTCAGTGAAAACTGGATTCCGTCTTTCAAAATCCCTTGAAAATGGTATAATAGAAACAGTACAAAAAATGGAGAAAAGAATGGCTTATTATAATCACAAAGAAATCGAACCCAAGTGGCAGAAATATTGGGCAGAGCACCATACATTTAAGACAGGTACGGACAAGGACAAATCTAACTTTTATGCGCTGGACATGTTTCCTTATCCATCAGGAGCGGGACTCCATGTAGGGCATCCGGAGGGCTACACGGCGACAGATATCCTCAGCCGCTATAAGCGGGCTCAGGGCTATAATGTCCTGCATCCTATGGGCTGGGATGCCTTTGGTCTGCCAGCTGAGCAATACGCTATGGATACAGGCAATGACCCAGCTGACTTTACAGCAGAAAATATTGCCAATTTTAAGCGTCAAATCAATGCTCTAGGATTTTCGTATGACTGGGACCGAGAAATCAATACAACTGACCCTAACTACTACAAGTGGACCCAGTGGATTTTCACAAAGCTTTACGAAAAAGGCTTGGCTTATGAAGCTGAAGTGCCAGTAAACTGGGTTGAAGAGCTGGGAACGGCTATCGCCAATGAGGAAGTCCTGCCAGACGGAACATCTGAGCGCGGTGGTTATCCAGTTGTCCGAAAGCCTATGCGTCAGTGGATGCTGAAAATCACGGCCTATGCAGAACGTTTGCTCAATGACTTGGAGGAGCTGGACTGGCCAGAGTCTATCAAGGATATGCAGCGCAACTGGATCGGTAAATCAACTGGTGCTAATGTAACCTTCAAGATTAAGGACACAGACAAGGACTTCACTGTCTTTACGACTCGCCCAGACACCCTTTTTGGTGCGACCTATGCTGTTTTGGCTCCAGAGCATGCTCTCGTCGATGCCATTACAAGTGCAGAACAAGCCCAAGCAGTAGCAGACTACAAACATGCAGCCAGTCTCAAATCTGACCTTGCTCGGACTGATTTGGCTAAGGATAAGACTGGTGTCTGGACAGGAGCTTATGCCATCAATCCTGTCAATGGCAAGGAAATCCCCATCTGGATTGCCGACTATGTGCTTGCAAGCTACGGAACAGGTGCTATCATGGCTGTTCCTGCGCATGATGAGCGCGACTGGGAGTTTGCTAAGCAGTTTAACTTGGAGATTATTCCGGTTCTAGAGGGTGGCAATGTTGCTGATGCTGCTTACACAGAAGACGGTCCGCATATTAACTCGGGCTTCCTAGATGGCTTGGACAAGGCTGCCGCTATTGAAAAGATGGTTGCTTGGCTGGAAGCGGAAGGTGTCGGAAATGAAAAAGTCACCTATCGCCTGCGCGACTGGCTCTTTAGCCGTCAACGCTACTGGGGTGAGCCGATTCCAATCATTCATTGGGAAGATGGGACCTCAACGGCTGTCCCTGAAAATGAACTTCCACTTGTCCTGCCTGTAACCAAGGATATCCGCCCTTCTGGTACCGGTGAAAGCCCTCTGGCCAATCTGACTGACTGGCTGGAAGTGACTCGGGAAGATGGTGTCAAAGGACGCCGCGAAACCAACACCATGCCTCAATGGGCTGGTTCCAGCTGGTATTACCTGCGTTACATTGACCCGCACAACAATGAGAAATTAGCAGACGAAGAACTGCTCAAGGCTTGGCTGCCAGTCGATATTTACATCGGTGGCGCAGAGCACGCTGTGCTCCACCTCCTCTACGCTCGCTTCTGGCATAAATTCCTCTATGATATCGGAGTGGTACCTACCAAAGAGCCTTTCCAAAAACTCTTTAACCAAGGGATGATTTTGGGGACTAGCTACCGTGATCACCGTGGAGCACTTGTGGCAACTGACAAGGTGGAAAAACGCGATGGTTCTTTCTTCAATATCGAAACTGGAGAAGAACTGGAGCAAGCGCCTGCTAAGATGTCTAAGTCTCTGAAGAATGTAGTCAACCCAGACGATGTAGTAGAGCAATACGGTGCTGATACCCTTCGTGTCTATGAAATGTTCATGGGGCCGCTGGATGCATCTATCGCTTGGAGCGAAGAAGGGTTAGAAGGCAGCCGTAAGTTCCTTGATCGGGTTTATCGTCTCCTTAACTCTAAGGAGCTGGTCACTGAAAATAGCGGAGCTTTGGACAAGGTCTACCATGAAACGGTCAAGTCTGTCACAGAGCAGATTGAGGAGCTCAAGTTTAACACAGCCATTGCCCACCTCATGATCTTTGTCAATGTAGCCAACAAGGAAGAAAAGCTCTATGTCGAATATGCCAAAGGCTTTATCCAATTGCTGGCGCCTTTTGCACCGCACTTGGCTGAAGAACTCTGGCAGGCAGTCGCTCAAACTGGCGAGAGCATTTCCTATGTAACTTGGCCAACTTATGACGAAAGCAAACTGGTCGAAGCAGAGGTCGAAATCGTTGTTCAAATCAAGGGTAAAGTTCGTGCTAAGCTAGTCGTAACTAAGGACTTGAGCCGTGAGGAACTGCAGGAAATCGCTCTGTCAGATGAAAAAATCAAGTCTGAAATCGCCGACAAAGAAGTTGTAAAAGTCATTAGCGTACCAAATAAACTTGTTAATATCGTTGTGAAATAATTAGTTTGTTTATTGCATTTGCAGGAGATTTCAATCAAGTCTGCATCAGACAATAAAATGCTATTGTTATCAAATACAAAGAAGACCTTGAGTAAATTTTCTCAAGGTCTTTTGTTAGAACAATTCCCAATTAGGTGTTGAGAATTTCTTGGTCTGTGCCATATAAAAATGAGTAAAATGAATTTCCATTGCTAAGGTCATCAAGGTTGCGATGGAAATGACAACAGTTGGATAGGCTGAGAAAAGAAGGGAAAGAATTAGTCCGACAAGGAAGATTCCTGCTTGGAACCCATAAAAGAACTTGTTATAGCGGAGGTAACTCTTGTTGAAGCGACCATTTGACAAGACCGCAGATTGGAAGAGTCCGATACCAGCATAGAAGAAGCTAGTCGCAAAGAGGTGATGGGCTTCAGGGTTTACCAAGAAACTCATAGACACAGTGATCATAATCAAGCCGATGAAAATCGGATAGTGGCTATAAATTAGGAAAATTCCTTTATTCTCCCCTTTCTCATCAATGGCATGGTCAAACTGACCGAAATAGTTCATAAAGAGGTTGACCATGATGATAAAGTATAGGATAGAATGAATGGAAAAATGTTCCAGTGTAAAGAAATCTGCTAGACCCATAATCATCTCACCAAAGGTAATAATGACCAGCAGTGAAATGCGTTCGATGAGATGGGGCAGATTGATTTGAAAATGGGAAACTTTTCGAGTCAATAGGACGGGCATGATAAAGGTTAGGAGAATCCCAGTCATGTAGACATGAATCCCAAGATGAATTGGTAAGAGAGCAGCTAGGTAGACCAGGACAGTTCTGAGACCAGTCATCCAAAGAAACCCCTTGATGCTTTTACGATTGGCCGGCGTGGTAGATTTTCGAAGATATTCAACCAGATATTGGGAAAATAAGGTCAAGGTCAGTGTCCCAATCGTCCAGCAGAAGGCATGGAAATAGGACTGCCAGTCATTAGTAATCATGTTTGATATCAAGAGCAGCATGGCCATATTGACGAACATGACGACCATATTAAAAAGAGAATTTTTCCCATAGCGATTAGTATAGACGGTCTGAATCATCCAACAATTGACCAGAACCAGAAGTGTCATAAGGAAGCCAAAGATAGCATCTAGAGATAGAACCCCATGGTGAAGGTGATGAATGAGGGCAGTCGTTTTGGAAATCGCGTAGACAAAAACCAAGTCATAAAAAAGCTCACTAAATTCCACCCGTTTGTGTTTGATAAGATTTGACATAAGAAGACCTTTCATAGAAATTTCTAACAGTTTATTATAACAGAAAATGGATAGAATGAGGCAGATTGTTTTTTACCAGAATTTTTGGCGTAAATTGTCATTGGCGTGTCAGAATCTGTCATTTTCTTGTCGGATTCTGTATCGTATAATAGTCTCATCAATCAAATGAAACAAAAGAGGAAATGAACATGTCAAACAAAAAAGTTATCTTAGTCACAGGCGCTTCATCAGGTATCGGTTACCAAACTGCTGAACAACTTGCTAAAGAAGGTCATATTGTCTATGGCGCTGCCCGCCGTGTGGATGCCATGAAACCACTTGAAGCCTTTGGCGTGACACCAGTTAGTTTGGATATTACAGATGAAGCTAGCATTAAAGAAGCTCTTAATCTCATCATCAAGAAAGAAAATCGTATCGATGTCTTAGTCAATAATGCTGGCTACGGATCCTATGGTGCAGTTGAAAATGTAACGATTGAAGAAGCTAAGATGCAGTTCGAAGTCAATATCTTTGGTCTAGCTCGCTTGACACAACTCGTTCTTCCTTATATGCGTAACCAAAAATCAGGTCGCATTATTAATGTGGGCTCAATGGGTGGTCGTTTGACATCCTACTTTGGTGCTTGGTATCATGCGACCAAATATGCTCTCGAAGCTTTTTCAGATGGTCTTCGTATGGAAGTGTCTGATTATGGCATTGATGTCTCTATCATCGAACCAGGCGGTATTAAAACGGACTGGGGCTTCATCGCTGCTGACAAACTGGCCGAATCAGCTAAAGGTGGTGCTTATGAAGTAGCAGCCACCAAGGCAGCAGAAGGGATGCGTAAGCAATACTCTGGCAATATGATGTCAAATCCTAAAGTTATTTCAAACGCTATTTCAAAAGCAGTCAACAGCCATCGCCCTAAAACCCGCTACTTAGTAGGTATGGGAGCTAAACCTTTGGTATTCTTGCATGCTATCTTGCCAGATCGTTGGTTTGATGCCCTCATGAAGCGGGCTTCTTAAGAGAAAAAGGAGAAACCCTATGCGTCTGAATCTCAGTCAGCAATATATTGACAATTTAAAACTGATCGGGCTAGATCTGAACATGATTCTGGAACTAGCCAATCTTCCAGATACCACATGGAAGGAAGAGATGAACCTCTCAACTCTGGACTATTACCATCTTTTGATGGCTTTTGATAAGGTAGCCAATGATGAGCAGATTATCGCTATGAGCCGCATCAAGGATATTCAAATGTTCATGCCACCTTTCTTTGCGGCACTTTCGTCAAAAAATGGCCTCGCAGCGATTGAACATTTTGCCAAATATAAGAAAATCACAGGTCCTATTGTTGTCTGTATTGAGACCTTTGATGACTTAGTCCGTGTGAGCTATCGCTATGATTATCCAGGGTTTGACTTGCCTCGTTTCGCTCTCCTCAACGAACAGCTGTTATTGGTCGATTTGGTTCGGACAGGGACAGGAGAAAACATCACTCCAGCACACGTTGGGACTCCATATGTCTATGAAGAAGCGAGTATTGCGGTATTTGGTTGTCACGTGGAAAAAATGGAAGGCAATGAAGTCGTCTTTAAAAAGTCAGATTTGGAGAAACCATTTTTAACTGCCAATAATGTCATGCTAGACTACCTAGAGCCTCAACTCAAAGAGCGCTTGGCAGAAGCCGTGACTAGTGAAAGTTTTACCGGTATCGTTCAGCAAAAACTCTATCAGGCTATCCCAAGTGGGGTCTTTGGTATCGAAGATATCGCAGCGACGCTAGGGATTAGTAGCCGAACCTTGCAACGAAATCTGACGGCAGAAGGCACTAAGTTTAACCAAGAATTGCAAAATGTGCAGAAGCTCCTAGCCTTTGGTTACTTCAAGAATCCTGACATGACAACGGATGATGTAGCCTATCTGCTGGGCTATTCCGAAGTGTCCTCCTTCTCGCGGGCCTTTAAAAAGTGGACAGGAAAGACCATTTCAGAGTATCGAGAAGAGATTCAGAAACACTCCTAAAATTAGAGATATCGATTATAAGCATCAGATAATATCATCTGGTGTTTTTATTTTTTAAAGAATTTCAACTTTTTTCTTGACAAGTGAGTATACACTCACTATAATAGCTCTTGTGATTTAAAAAGTGAGTATACACTCACCTAGGAGGAAGTAAATGAAAACATTACTACATTTACAAGATTTAGTAAAATCTTTTGACCATCAAATAGTTCTGAATCATGTCAGCTTTGAATTGCAGACAGGAGAAATTATAGGATTAATTGGTCCGTCTGGTGCTGGTAAATCAACTATGATTAAGACTACGTTAGGAATGGAAAAGGCTGATGGAGGCGTAGCTTTAGTGTTAAATCACACTATGCCCAATCGCCATATTTTAGGAGATATTGGTTATATGGCCCAGTCAGATGCCTTATATGAGGCTTTGTCAGGTCAAGAAAATCTAGAATTTTTTGGTCAGCTAAAAGGGCTATCCAAAAGAGATCTGACAGCTGAAATTTCCCATGTGGCTCAAGTTGTGGATTTGACAGAGCATTTGAATAAAACGGTATTCGGTTATTCTGGAGGAATGAAACGGCGTTTATCTCTGGCCATCGCACTTCTGGGGAATCCTCAGCTCTTGATTTTGGACGAACCGACAGTTGGAATCGACCCTTCTCTTCGAAAGAAAATCTGGAAAGAATTATTCGCGCTTAGAGATAATGGGGTTGGGATATTAGTTACTACCCATGTTATGGATGAAGCAGAGTTGACGGATAAGGTCGGTTTATTATTAGGCGGAAAAATCATTGCTTTTGATACACCGCAACACTTAAAAGAAAGTTATCAAGTTTCAAGTATTGAAGAAGTATTTTTAAAAGCAGAAGGTGAGTAAAATGAGAACAATAGCGATTGCAAAAAAAGTCATCAAAGAATTACTTCGTGACAAACGAACTCTAGCCCTGATGTTTATAGCACCTGTTTTTATCATGTGGTTGATGAACCTCATGTTTTCAGCTAGTACAACCGTGAATGTCAAGTTGGCAACACAAGATCTACCAACTGGTTTGGTAACGAAAATGGATGAGCTCGATCATGTGGACGTCGAGATTTATCAAGGCTTAGATCAAGCCAAAGAAGCGCTAGTAAATGAAAAAGTCGATGCTGTGATTTCTTATAAAGACGGTGAGTATCAGGTCGACTACGCAAACACAGATGCCTCCAAGACATCTATGATACGACAAGTGTTACGAACAAGTATCGTCAATGAAGGCACCAATCAGTTATTATCTCGTGTCAAACAAGCTCTTCCACAATTGAAATTAGATGCAAAGGCGCCTGAAATCAAAGAATCTTACCAATATGGAGATAAAAATACTGGATTCTTTGCACGTATGATTCCAATTTTAATTGGCTTTGTGGTCTTCTTCTTTGTCTTTTTGATTTCTGGTATGGCGCTTTTGAAAGAACGCACCAGTGGAACACTAGAACGTTTGTTAGCAACACCAGTGAAACGATCTGAAATCGTCTATGGCTATATGTTGTCTTACGGTATTATTGCGATTTTTCAAACGGCAGTTGTCGTCTTAGCAGCAATTTGGCTACTAGATGTAGAAGTTGTAGGAAGTATTTTAAATGTTATAATAGTTAATGTGGTACTGGCTCTTGTAGCACTGGCATTTGGAATTCTCTTGTCTACTCTAGCAAAATCAGAATTCCAAATGATGCAATTTATTCCTCTCGTGATTATGCCCCAACTTTTTTTCTCAGGAATTATTCCATTGTCATCCATGGGAGAATGGGCTCCAACTGTGGGGAAATTTTTGCCATTAACCTATTCTGGTGATGCAATAAGCCAGATTATTCTTTACGGGCACAATCTTGGTGATATTTTGTCAAATCTTAGTGTTTTAATGGTTTTCTTGATCATTTTAACAATTCTTAATATTGTTGGATTGCGTCGTTATCGTAAAGTTTAGAAATCAACATAAATAATGCTAAAAAGGTGTGAAGATTAGATGGATAAGACTGTTTTTGAATCGTTTGAAGATTACTTAGAAGAAGCGAATTACCCTCAAGGAAAGAAAAAAATCATGCAGGCAGCAGTGGATCTCATATCAACCAGGAGTTACCATGGGACCTCAACTCTTCACATAGCTGAGCGTGCTGGACTAAGCCAGGCAACTTTGTTTAAGTATTTTAAGACGAAGGATGATTTACTGACGGCTATTTTACATCCTGTAGTCCCAGGCATTTTCGGTAGTTTTTTTGAGGAACTCTTAGCTTTTGAAACGACAGAAGAGAGGGTTCGTTATCTCGTCCACGATCGTATGAGCTATCTCAAAAAAAATCGTGCTTTGATGAAAATCATTCTGCAGGAGAGTTTTTCAAATAAAAAACTAAAAAATGAACAGATTTTTATCTGGAATGCTATTCAAGATAAACTTCGAGTACTTCATAAGGAATTGCTAGCAGATCCACGTGTAAATCCAGAGTTAACGATTCCTCAAATGGTTCGTATTTGTGTTGGTCCATTGTTGGCTTACTTCGCTCAGCTTTATATCGTTAGCGACAATGGAGAAATAAAAGAGGAAGACTTAGACTTATTAGAAAAACAGATCTTAGGTGGCTTGTGGAGATAATGCTTGCATTGTATTAATGAAGTTCAAGATTTAGCTTTGAGAAATATTTTAATAATCTCTTTCTTCTATTAAATAGTAGAACTTTTCTCATTTTCCTATTTTTCCTTGTATTAGTTTGAAGTTTTATTTATAATGATTATAAATAAAGAATGAGGGAGAATAATAGAGATGGAAGAGCATAAAATTGATAAGAACTTTAGTGGTCGGCTGAATATCTTGCGAGCTGGGGTTTTAGGAGCCAACGATGGTATTATTTCCATCGCAGGAGTAGTAATCGGGGTGGCCAGTGCGACGGACAATGTTTGGATAATCTTTCTGTCTGGTTTGGCAGCTGTCTTTGCTGGGGCCTTTTCTATGGCAGGCGGAGAGTATGTGTCTGTTTCTACTCAAAAAGATACTGAGGAGGCTGCTGTTGCCAGAGAGCGGGAGCTTTTAGAGAAGAATCCAGATATTGCAAGGCAGTCTCTCTATGCTGCCTATGTCCAAAATGGTGAGTGTGAGACTTCTGCTCAGCTTATGACCAATCGGGCTTTTCTCCAAGATCCGTTGGAGGCTTTGGTTCAGGAAAAATATGGAATCGAGATTGAGGAGTTCACTAATCCTTGGCATGCTGCCGTATCAAGCTTTTTAGCCTTTGCTGTTGGTGCGCTTTTTCCTATGATTACCATTATCCTGCTTCCTGCCAGCGTCCGTATCTGGGCAACCGTTCTAATCGTGGCCTTGGCCCTTTTGGGAACAGGCTATACCAGCGCTAGATTGGGCAAAGCACCGCTCAAAAATGCTATGATTCGCAACCTCGTGATCGGTCTTTTAACCATGGCGGTCACCTATGTAGTAGGGCAGGCTTTTGCAATTTAGTAATGAGAAGAGTTGAAGTCAGTAGTTTTACTGGCTTTTTGAGTTGTCAAATCTAGAGAAAAATCCAGCTTTAACTATTGTCTGAATGAGTTCAGAGCCCTTTTCCTATTCTCTAATTTCAAAGTTCGAGAGAAAGAAGTGCTATGCGCTTCTTTTTTGTGAAAATTTTCTTTATATCAAGAAAACTTTTGTAAAATATGATATAATAGTTGCGTATAAAATATGAAAAGGAGTTTTTGTAACATGGCAAAACTTACTGTTAAAGACGTTGATTTGAAAGGTAAAAAAGTCCTCGTTCGCGTAGACTTTAACGTACCATTGAAAGATGGAGTGATTACAAATGACAACCGTATCACTGCAGCTCTTCCAACTATTAAATACATCATCGAGCAAGGCGGTCGCGCAATTCTCTTCTCTCACCTTGGACGTGTTAAAGAAGAAGCAGACAAAGAAGGTAAATCTCTTGCACCAGTAGCTGCAGACTTAGCTGCTAAATTGGGTCAAGACGTTGTTTTCCCAGGTGTCACTCGTGGTGCTGAATTGGAAGCAGCTATCAATGCTCTTGAAGATGGACAAGTTCTTTTGGTTGAAAACACTCGTTTTGAAGATGTTGACGGCAAGAAAGAATCTAAAAACGATCCTGAACTTGGTAAATACTGGGCATCTCTTGGAGACGGTATCTTCGTAAATGATGCATTCGGTACAGCTCACCGTGCACACGCATCAAATGTTGGTATCTCAGCAAACGTTGAAAAAGCTGTTGCTGGCTTCCTTCTTGAAAACGAAATTGCCTATATCCAAGAAGCGGTTGAAACTCCAGAACGTCCATTCGTAGCTATTCTTGGTGGTTCAAAAGTTTCAGACAAGATCGGTGTTATCGAAAACTTGCTTGAGAAAGCTGATAAAGTTCTTATCGGTGGTGGGATGACTTACACATTCTACAAAGCACAAGGTATCGAAATCGGTAACTCACTTGTAGAAGAAGACAAATTGGATGTTGCCAAAGCTCTTCTTGAAAAAGCAAACGGCAAATTGATCTTGCCAGTTGACTCTAAAGAAGCAAATGCTTTTGCTGACTACACTGAAGTAAAAGATACTGAAGGTGAAGCAGTGGATCCAGGCTTTCTTGGTTTGGACATCGGTCCTAAATCTATCGCTAAATTTGATGAAGCCTTGACTGGTGCGAAGACTGTTGTCTGGAATGGCCCTATGGGTGTATTTGAAAACCCAGACTTCCAAGCTGGTACAATCAGTGTTATGGACGCTATCGTGAAACAACCTGGCGTAAAATCAATCATCGGTGGTGGTGACTCAGCTGCTGCAGCCATCAACCTTGGCCGTGCAGACAAGTTCTCATGGATTTCTACTGGTGGTGGTGCATCAATGGAACTCCTTGAAGGTAAAGTATTGCCAGGACTTGCAGCATTGACTGAAAAATAAGCAGTAAGTTTGGAATTTTTAATCTTGTAGAGAACAAGTACAAAACTGTAATAAGGAAAGACTAGCGAAAGCTGGTCTTTTTCTTGTATTCTCATTGTTCATTTGAAGGAAGAGAGAGCAAGGAAGAATAAAAATAGACAATATGAGTATTTATGTATAAATTTGTTCCGAGGTAAATAAAAGGAGCAAAAAATGCTTGCAAAACGAGGCAAAACTTGTTAGGATTAAGATATATATTCTGATGCTTAAAGAGGATCAAAATAAGAATGGAGCTTCTGACAGGAGGTTCCCATTACTTTTTGATTTTCTGAAGGCATGAGAAAACTGCTGACTGTAAAAGTTAGCAGAGGGAGGAGAAAAATGAAGAAAAAAGAAGTTTTTGGTTTTCGGAAAAATAAGGCTGTTAAAACTTTATGCGGTGCTGTTCTGGGTGCGGCTTTTTTAACGTCAACGATGCAAGTAAGAGCAGATGAAGTGGTATCTGATACCAATAGTCCTATCAATACTGAAATGGTAGGTACTGGAAATGCAGCGACCAATCTACCTCAAGCTCAAGGGCCAGCCAGTCAGGCATCTCAAGAGAGTCAGGCGCGAGCAGGTCAGGCAGATGGCGGTGTGATAGTGACTGTTCCAACAGCTGGTTTAGATGAAAGCGTCAAAAAGGCTCAAGAAGCTGGGCTGACAGTGGTCAAAGACCCAGCTGTTGACAAAGGAGTAGCCCAGACTGCTCAAGAAACTGCAGACAAAAAAGCGGAGATTGCAGAAGATTATGAAGCGCAAGTAACCGATATTGATGCCAAGGTCAAGGAGTACAAAGAAAAAGTATCAGCCTACGAGGCGGAAGTGGCTCGGATTACAGCAGAAAACAAAGCGACAGCGGAACAATACGCTAAAGATTTGGCTGCTCATCAAGCAGTAGTAGCTCGGATCACAGCAGAAAATGCTCAGCTGAAAGCAGATTATGAAGCGGCACTTAGTAAATACAAAACAGATTTAGCAGCGGTTCAAAAGACGAATGCGGATAACGCGGCGGCTTACCAAGCGGCAAAAGCGGCCTATGATGCAGAATTAGCCCGTGTCCAAAAGGAAAATCAAGATAAAAAAGCTCAATATGAAGCAGATTTAGCAGCTTATGAAGCTAAAAAGACTCAAATTGAAGCTGAAAATGCAGCAGCTCAAAAAGAATATGAGCAAAAGCTAGCAGAGAACCAAGCTAAGAATGCCACTATAGCAGCTGAAAATGAAGAAATCAAGAAGCGTAATGCCCAAGCCCAAGCAAACTATCAAACTCAGCTAGCCCAGTATAATGCTGATTTGGCTGCCTATAAAACAAAATTAGCCAAGTATCAGCAAGATAAGGCTAAATATGATGCTGAACAGGCCAAGATTAAGGCTGGTCTGGCTATTGCAGAAACAAAGAAGACTGAAGACGGGCATTTGAGCCGTCCAATTGCGCAAAGCCTGGTTTTCAAATCAGAACCTAATGCTAATTTGTCACTGACTACAACTGGTGAGTTTGTCAGCTATGCTGGTATGGAAGCCGCTGTAAAGAATACTGCAGAGTTTTCTAAGAAATTCTTCCAACTGGACAACTTCAAAGTAACAGATATTCAAAATGCTAACTATCAGACCAACCAGCAGGAAAGCTTTGGTACAGTTGGCAAGTATGCAGGCTACAGTTCTAACGTAACAAGCGGTAAAGGGCCAACTGAATGGTCTTCTGTCTTGTTGCGTCGTGGTGAGTCTGCTACAGCAACCTATACAAATCTCCAGGGGACTTATTATCGAGGGAAAAAAGTTTCTAAAATTGTCTATACTTATACCCTTGATCCAAGCTCTCAATTCCGCAATGATAAGGCCTGGTTAGGTATTTTTAAAGACCCGACAATGGGAGTTTTTGCTTCAGCTTATACAGGAAATTTTGAAGATGCAACCTCTCTCTTTGTGAAGACGGAATTTGTCTTTTATGATGATAAAGGCCAACCTATTAATTTTGATCAGGCTTTGATGTCCGTGGCTTCCCTCAACCGTGAAGCTAATTCTATCGAAATGGCCAAAGATTATACCGGAACTTTCAACAAGATTTCGGGTTCATCAGTTGGTGAAAAGAACGGCCAAATCTATGCGACTGAGTCTGAAAACTTCAAAAAAGATGTTGGCGGATCTCGCTTCACCATGTATAAGAATAGTCAGCCGGACTCAGGCTGGGACACTACAGATGCTCCGAATTCATGGTATGGAGCAGGAGCGGTAGAAATTTCTGGCACGACCAACAGTATGACGATTGGAACAATTTCCTCTTCTGAAGTGTTAGGCCAGCCAGAGGCTACTGATCCACGTAGGGCTGATAAGTTAGCTCCTAAGAAACCAAATATTTGGTTTGCGATTAATGGTGATATCCGAGCGACTGATCTGCCAATTATTACAGTAGAAGAACCGGAAGCGCCCGTAGCTCCTACAGCTCCTGCAGTGCCAAGTGAAGAAGCGCTTAAGCCTTTGGTTCCAGCTCCAACTGCACCAACACCGAAGGCTCTTCCAACACCTCCGGCAGCACCGACTTATGATAAGGAGCCGGAAGCGCCAACTCGTACACCAGAAACACCGGAGCCTAATAAACCGGTAGAACCAACTTATAGCCCGCTACCAACCTCATCAACAGAGCCTGTTTATCAAAAAGAGCCAGCAGCGCCTGTAGCTCCGACTGTGCACTATCATTATCATCTCTTGCGATCTCAGCCGCAGATTCATAAAGAGATTCAAAATGACCAAGGCACCAATATTGATAAGACTCTGGTGGCTAAGCAGTCCGTTGTTCAGTTTGCTCTAAAGACAGAAGCTCTTCCAGCTGGACGCAGTGAGACGACTTCCTTTGTCATTGCTGATCCGTTGCCAAGTGGTTATGAAGTTGACTTAGAAGCAACAAAAGCTGCTAGTGCAGGTTTTGACGTCAGCTATGATAAGGCTGGTCACACAGTGACATTTAAAGCAACTGCAGCAACGCTAGCTACTTATAACGCTGATAGGACCAAAGAAGTTGCTACGCTCTTTCCAACAGTGGTTGGCCGAGTACTCAATGATGGCGCAACTTATACTAATAATTTCACCCTGACAGTCAATGATGCCTATGGTGTTCGCTCAAACGTAGTACGCGTGACCACGCCAGGCAAGCCTGATGATTCAGACAATCCTAGCAATAATTACATCAAACCAACCAAGGTCAATAAAAACAAGGCAGGATTGGTGATTGATGGCAAGGAAGTCTTGGCTGGTTCGACCAATTACTACGAGCTGACTTGGGATTTGGATCAGTATAAGGGTGACAAGTCATCTAAGAGCACGATTCAAAAAGGTTTCTACTATGTAGATGACTATCCGGAAGAAGCACTTGAACTTCGTCCGGAATTAGTCAAGCTAGTAGATGCAGATGGCAAGGCTGTGGCAGGTGTGACAGTGACCCACTACGAGAGCCTTGAAAAAGCCCCTGCAGCAGTTCGAGAGCTCCTTCAAAAGGCGAATGTCACTGTTAAAGGTTCTTTCCAACTCTTTGCAGCAGACGATGACCAAGCCTTTTATGACCACTATGTCGTAACAGGTAAGTCTTTGACGATAACAAGTCCTATGGCAGTCAAAGAAGGAATGGGCCGCACAGGTGGTAAATTCGAGAACAAGGCTTATCAAATTGACTTTGGAAATGGTTATGCGACAGACGTAGTCGTCAACAATGTTCCTAAAATCAGTCCTGAAAAAGATATTACCCTGAGCCTTGATCCGACAAGTGCAGAAAACTTGGATGGCAAGGAACTGACTTTGGGACGGCACTTTAACTACCGTCTCATCGGAGGCTTGATCCCTGCTAACCACTCTGAAGGTTTGACAGACTATAGCTTTGTGGATGATTATGACCAACGAGGAGATGAGTACATGGGTGCTTACAAAACCTTTGCCAAAGTGGACATCACGCTCAAAGATGGTAAGGTGATAAAGGCTGGTACAGATTTGACTGAGTATACAGCTGCGAATATTGATCTTGAGAAAGGCTTGATTTCTATTCGTTTCAAGGAAGAATTCTTAGAGACTATTTCTCTGGATTCAGCTTTTCAGGCTGAAACCTATCTACAGATGAAGCGGATTGCTGCGGGTACTTTTGAAAATACCTACATTAATACTGTCAATCATGTAGTCTATGCTTCAAATACGGTTACAACAGTCACTCCTAAGGCACAGCATCTGCTTGTTTCAGATGTAAACGATCCAAGAAGAGCCAATCCAACTTCAGCAGCTAAAAAGATTCCTGTTTCTCTTCTGCCAGAAACGGGAGCCAAAGATACAGTCTATCTGCCATATCTAGGTTTAGCAGCCATTATTGGTGCTTTAGGTCTAGGAAAATTGAAGGGTAAAGAAGACTGATAATAGATGAGGCTAGGGAATCCCTAGCCTTTTATCTTTAAAAATACTGCTAAATCTCATGTAGCAAAAGTCTAAATCATTTGTAACATGACAAAAACATAACTCTAAAAAAACTGACATGTAAATATTGTATGATTTTTTTATCATCAAATTATACGGAGAAACACATTTATGAAAAAAACATTTGCTAAAGCGACTCTTGGTTTAACTTCCACAGCTTTTTTGGCGACAATCGGCGCTCAAGCTGTTCATGCAGATTCTTATGTTGTCCAGCAAGGGGACTCTTTTTTTGCCATTGCTAGTGCAAATGGAATGAATCCTTACGAACTTGCTGCCAATAATGGAAAGACAATTTTTGATACGATTAACCCAGGGGATGTGTTGCAAGTAAATGGCACTGCTTTGGCTCAGACTTACAATCCTTACAGCGCTCCAGCTTATAAAGCGACAAGTGATGCTGCTTTGGTATCTGATACTGAAGATGTTGTCTTAAATACGCCAACTGACTATGGCAATTCTTACCCAATCGGCCAATGTACCTGGGGCGTGAAAGAAATGGCTCCCTGGGCAAGCAACTGGTGGGGGAATGCTAATACTTGGGCAATCAATGCTGGTGCTCAGGGTTATGCAACAGGAAATGTTCCAGTACCAGGCGCTATTGCAGTTTGGGATGGTGGCGAATACGGACATGTTGCTTATGTGACAGATGTGCAAAGCGACAGCTCTATTCAAGTCTTGGAAGCCAACTACAATCGCCAAAAGCAAATTAACAACTATCGTGGCTACTTTAATCCGAATGAATTTATGGGTGGAGTTACCTACATTTATCCAAACTAAAGAAATAAAAACGCGGCTGGGACAGATAATGTCTCAGCTTTTAAATAGTCGATAGCTCTTGATGCGCTAGCTGATAGAGCTTTTTCTTTGTGCGAGAAAAGTCCTGAGCAGAAAGAGTTTTTTTGAGACGAAATATGTTAAAATGAAGAGAGGGAGGATTTCCTGGAAGGAGACTAATGAGTTATTTCAATAAGTACAAGTTTGATAAATCGAAATTTCGTCTGGGCATGCGTACCTTTAAAACCGGTCTGGCTGTTTTCATCATTCTACTGCTCTTTGGGCTTTTTGGTTGGAAAGGGCTGCAAATCGGTGCTTTGACGGCAGTCTTTAGTCTTCGTGAGGATTTTGATAAGAGTGTCCACTTCGGGACATCGCGAATCTTAGGAAACAGCATCGGTGGTTTTTACGCTCTGCTCTTTTTCATTGCCAATAGTGTCTTTAAGGAGCAGTATTGGGTCACCCTCCTTTTGGTACCGGTCTGTACTATGCTGACAATCATGACCAATGTCGCTATGAACAACAAGGCGGGAGTCATTGGCGGAGTATCTGCCATGCTGATTATTACCCTGTCTATTCGGCCGGAAGATACCATCTTGTATGTCTTTGCCAGAATCTTTGAAACCTTTATGGGAGTCTTTGTTGCGATTCTGGTAAATTCTGATATAGATCGGCTGCGAACCATCTTTGAAAAGAAAAAATAAAATCTGTGTAAGAAAATCTAACATTATTTCTTGACATAAGATTTATTTCGTCCTATAATAGTGCGTAGAGAGGAATTTGAATGAAGGAAAAAGAGTTTCGCCGAAACATGGCAGTCTTTCCCATCGGCAGTGTTATGAAACTGACGGACCTATCTGCCCGTCAGATCCGTTATTATGAAGATCAGAATCTGATTACCCCTGCTCGGAATGAGGGCAATCGTCGGATGTATTCTTTGAATGATATGGACCGCCTTTTAGAAATTAAAGATTATATTTCAGAAGGTTATAATATCGCTGCAATTAAGAGGAAATATGCTGAGCGTGAAGCCAAGTCCCATAAGACCATTAGTGAAAAAGATGTCCGCCGTGCTCTGCATCATGACATCTTGCAGCAAGGCCGTTTTGCTTCTTCTCTGCCAACCTTTGGTCAGATGCGTCGACCATAGCTATTTTGTTTGAATTACAAGGAGAAATTTAATGTCTATTACAGCAGCTGATATCCGTCGCGAAGTAAAAGAGAAAAATGTTACCTTTATTCGTCTTATGTTCTCTGATATTTTAGGGACTATGAAGAATGTGGAAATTCCTGCCACGGATGAACAGCTTGACAAGGTCTTATCCAATAAAGCCATGTTTGATGGTTCTTCCATCGAAGGTTTTGTCCGTATCAATGAATCAGATATGTATCTTTATCCTGATTTGGATACTTGGACAGTCTTTCCTTGGGGAGATGAAAACGGCAGTGTAGCGGGTTTGATTTGCGATGTTTATACGACAGATCATGTACCGTTTCTAGGGGATCCTCGCAGTAACCTCAAGCGCGCCCTCAAGCATATGGAAGAGCTGGGCTTCAAATCCTTTAACCTCGGACCAGAGCCAGAGTTTTTCCTCTTTAAGTTGGATGAAAATGGGGACCCGACGCTGGAAGTAAATGACAAGGGTGGTTATTTTGACTTGGCGCCGACAGACTTGGCAGATAATACCCGTCGGGAAATCGTCAATGTCCTGACCAAGATGGGCTTTGAAGTAGAAGCTAGTCACCATGAGGTAGCAGTCGGCCAGCACGAGATTGACTTTAAGTATGACGAAGTGCTTCGTGCTTGTGATAAGATTCAGATTTTTAAGCTGGTTGTGAAAACTATTGCTCGTAAGCACGGCCTTTATGCGACCTTTATGGCTAAGCCTAAGTTTGGCATTGCGGGATCTGGTATGCACTGTAACATGTCCCTCTTTGATCAAGACGGAAATAATGCCTTCTTCGATCCAGAAGATCCAAAGGGTATGCAGCTGTCAGAAACAGCCTACCATTTCTTGGGTGGTTTGATTAACCATGCTTATAACTACACAGCTATCATGAATCCAACGGTTAACTCATACAAACGTCTGGTTCCTGGCTATGAAGCGCCAGTTTATATTGCTTGGGCAGGACGCAATCGTTCACCGTTGGTGCGCGTGCCAGCTTCTCGTGGTATGGGTACTCGCTTGGAGCTGCGTTCGGTTGATCCGATGGCCAATCCATATATCGCTATGGCTGTTCTCTTGGAAGTTGGCCTGCACGGTGTTGAGAATAAAATCGAAGCTCCAGCCCCAATCGAAGAGAATATCTACATCATGACTCCAGAAGAGCGTAAGGAAGCAGGAATTACAGACCTGCCATCAACTCTTCACAATGCCTTGAAGGCCTTGACAGAAGACGAAGTTGTGAAAGCAGCACTTGGCGAGCATATCTATACGAGCTTCTTAGAAGCTAAGCGTATCGAGTGGGCTAGCTATGCAACCTTTGTCTCCCAATGGGAAGTGGATAATTATCTGGATTTATACTAAACTTAGAGCAGGAGGATTGGCATATCCCCTGCTTTTTCGTGGAGGAGGAGAAAGATGGAAAAATTTCATGATTTTATAAAGCGGGTTTTTGATGAGCAATATGAGGCTAGTTTTGGTTCAGGTATGCTTGAAAAACTTGAACCCCAAGATTATTATCTAAGGCGAGAGGAGGGTGGCCGGTTGATTGCCTTGCTCCATGCCCAACAGGTGCTGGGAAACATTCATATCAAGGCTTTGGTGGTGGATAAAGAACATCAGAAAAAAGGTTTGGGAGCCAGCCTGCTGGCAGAATTAGAAGAAAAGGCTGCAGAAGTTGGAGCTACTAATATTACCTTGTCCACTAAATCTTATCAGGCCAAGGATTTTTACATCAAGCAAGGTTATGAAATCTACGCCAGTCTAACAGATGTCCCGCAAAAGGGCATTACCAAATATCATTTTATCAAGCGATTAAACGAAACCATTCTCAAATAGACGGAAGCCAATTTGGCTTCTGTTTTTTATGCTATAATAATGATAATGACTGTTAAAAGGAATAAGAAATGAAAATGCAGAAAACAATAGCCATAGCTTTAGTAAGTTTAGGAATTATCGGTGGAGCTTTTTTGCTTGGAAATCAGGAGAGTTTAAATAAAATTATAACCAAAAAGCCAGACTTGCAAACGATAAAAGAAAAGCAGTTGGATGAACTGAAAAAACATGAGGAAGAAATCAAAGATTTTGTCAAGTCACAAAATTCTAAGATTGAATCTGTTCAGGTAGATTGGAACCAGACAAACTGGGAAGAAGTAGGCAATGGTACTCCGTGGGGCGCTGGAGAAATTGTTAATGTATATGGGAGATTCAATCATATTGAAGATTCTTCTTGGAATGTCACCTTTTTAGTAAAAGATAATGAGGTAGTCCCAAATTCAATGTCTTTAGCAAATGATTTATATGTAGGAGGTAGGATTTTTGAGTAATAGTAATTTAAAATCCTTTGATAATTTTTATGTAGATTTAGCAGAGAAAGAGGAAGAAGCAGTGAGAAGTCTGTTAAGGGGATTTAGAAATTATGGCGAAAAAGGTTAAAGATTATTATGATTTGGTTTATGCGGAGGACTTGAGCCGTCGTTTGCAAGAAGCCACAGATAAATTTGATGCTCAGCATTTTATGTCTCTAGTTGAAAGCGACCTAGAGGCTTTGGAATTTACTCAGCGTCAGGAGCTGCTGGCAAGGAGTATCAAAGAATGCTTGCTGCTTTCTTATGCTGATTCTCTGAAGGTTTTTGAGCAGATACTTGGTCCGGAGTTAGAGGGCGGCTTGGGTATGTTCTCAGAAGGGTACTGGTTGTGGCCGATTGGCAAATACGTAGAACTTTATGGAAGTCAGGAATTCGATCTGAGTGCCGCCTTCAGCAAGGAATTAACCAAGCGATTTACTGGAGAATTTTCCATGCGGCCCTTGCTGGCTAATTATCCTAAAGCTACGATGGATTTACTGTTAGAGTGGAGCCGAGATGAGAATATGCGCGTCCGCAGATTAGCAAGCGAGTGCATGCGCATCCGTCTGCCCTGGGCTAAGAAGCAGACAGTGGCCTTAGATTATTTTGATGAGTTTACTACTATTTTGACAAATCTAAAGGATGACACAGATAAATCCATCCAAAAAAGTGTCGCTAATAATCTGAATGATTTATATAAAGAAGATCCTGAAAAGTTTGAGAGGGTGATTGGATCTTGGCAAGAGGAAAAATTGAGTCCGAGTTGCGCTTGGATTATCAAGCATGCTTCGCGAACAAAAAATAAAGCAGAAAAATAAGCTTTGCTAGTCTAGCAAAGCTTATCTTTTAGTTGTCTTCGTCTGGTGTAAGCACCATCGGAATAATAATAGGTTCGCGCTCGGTACTTTCGTAGAGGAAAGGACGTAAGGCGTTGACGATAGCGCCGCTGACAGATTGGACGCTGGCGTCTTTATTCTTGAGTGCAATGCGAATGGCATTGAAGAGGATACGCTGGCTTTGGCGAATGAGGTCACCTGATTCGCGCATGTAGATAAAGCCACGGCTGAGAATATCTGGACCGGCTAAAATCATCTTGGACTCAAAATCAACCGTTGCGACAGCCAGAACAACACCGTCCTCTGACAGGTCTTTACGGTCGCGCAGGACTGCAGCTCCGATTTCACCAATGCGGTTCCCATCAACATAAATATCCTGAGCATTGAAGCTGCCGGCAATACGAGCTGAGTCAGCTGTCAGAGCCAGCACATCACCATTGCTCATGATGAAGATATTGTCTTTTGGTACTCCAGTATCAACGGCTAGGCCTGCATGGACTTTCTGCATACGGTATTCACCATGGACTGGCATGAAATATTTAGGCTTGATCAAGCGAAGCATGAGCTTCTGCTCTTGTTGGCCACCGTGTCCAGAGGTGTGGATGTTGTTAATCTTACCGTGAATCACTTCTACACCAGCCTCGGAAATGATGTTAATCAGCTTGTTAACGCTGGTCGTATTACCAGGGATAGGACTGGATGAGAAGATGACTGTATCTCCAGGTTGCAGCTGAACCTGACGGTGGGTACCATTGGCAATCCGAGATAGTGCTGCCATCGGCTCACCCTGACTTCCAGTACACATAATCAGCACTTCGCCAGCTGGATAGTCCTTGAGTTCATTTGGCTCGATGAAGGTATCTTTAGGAACCTTGATATAGCCCAGCTCAATACCGTTAACAATAGCCTTTTCCATGGATCGGCCAAAGACCGCAATCTTACGACCGGTCTTAACGGCAGCATCGGCTGCCTGCTGGAGCCGGAAGATATTGGAAGCAAAAGAGGCGAAAATAATCCGTCCATGAATGCCTTCGATAATCTTCATGATAGACTGTCCGACCACTTTTTCGGAATTGGTAAAGGTTGGAACTTCAGCATTGGTCGAGTCAGATAGGAGGCAGAGAACGCCTTCCTCGCCAAGAGCAGCCATGCGGTGCAGGTCTGCCGGCTCACCAACTGGTGTAAAGTCAAACTTGAAGTCACCTGTACAGACAATCTTACCTTGCGGCGTATGGATGACAATTCCCAAGGGCTCAGGAATAGAGTGGGTTGTCCGGAAGAAAGTAGCTTTCAGATGCTTGAACTGCAGTTCTGTGTTTTGATTGATTTCATAGAGCTTGGCATCGCGCAAAAGTCCATGCTCTTCTAGCTTGCCGCGAATGAGGGCCAAGGCCAAAGGACCAGCATAGATAGGAACATTGGCTTGCTTGAGCAGGAAAGGAATACCGCCGATATGGTCCTCGTGCCCGTGGGTGATGAGGACAGCTTTTACGCGGTCAATATTTTCTACGATATATGAGTAGTCAGGAATGACATAGTCAATTCCTAGCAGGTCGTCTTCTGGGAACTTGATGCCGGCGTCTACGATGATAATTTCATTTTGGTATTCAATCCCGTAGGTGTTTTTACCGATTTCGCCTAACCCACCAATCGCAAAAACGCCAACTTCTTTGGGTTTTAAGGTATATGCCATGGGTTAGAACTCCGTCAATTCAAAAGTGCCTGACTCTTTTTCGTATTCGAGGTGTTTGTCAGACAAGAGCTCGATAAATTCAATATTGTAAGGGGTATTTTCTTCGACTAACTTACGAGCCTGAATGCGGCCTTCCAATTCATTAGCTGCTTCGACATCTAAATAAAGGGCACGTGTCTTTTCACGGCGCGGACTGCGCTCTTTTGTTTCTTGATAAAAAACTTTGTAAATCATTACATTTCCTTTCATATTTTCATGATTAACCTGCAGAAAACAACAGCTGATTAGCTGTTTTCTTTTATTCAATTCTGAGTAGTAGATTAATCCTGATTCGTTACAATTATAATGATTATAACATAAAATAAGGGAATAGTAAAAGGTGGAGATAAGAAAATGTAAGAGTGATTTAGTCTGAAAGCATTCGGATTCCATATTCCTGAAATGCCTGTTCTGGATACTTTTAATCTTATGATAGGTAGCCGTGCTCTTTGTACCAAGCTATGACATTTTTGAGAGTTTCTTCAAAGGGACGGAAATGGGCTCCCAACTCATTTTGAGATTTTGCAGAATTGAAATGTGTTCGGAGATATTCCTCTTCAGTAGAGGTCACAGCAGCCTTACTCAACAGAATAGGACGTTTTGTTAGACGATGATATAGTTCATTGTATTGAGCAATTATCTTTAGAAGAAAAAGAGGAATCCGTCTAGTTGGAGCGGCAACTCCGCTGACCGCTTCTAGGTTCTTCAATAATTCTTCCATCGTCATATGCCTACCAGCTGCTAAATATCGTTCTCCTTGTCGGCCATACTGCATAGCTAGGATTTCGCAGTCTGCGACGTCTCGGGCATCTACGACGCTGTAGCTGCCGGGAATGATTCCAGGCAGTTTTTTATGAACGAAGTCGAAAATCAACTGTCCCGCAGAGGTAGGACCGATATCGCCTGGGCCAAACATAAATCCAGGCAGGACAAAACTAACAAAAAAATCAGGATGTTTTTTTGAAAAATCTAAGAGAACCTCTTCGCTTAATATCTTACTGCGGTAGTAGTCATTGCTTGTATTCCTGCTGCGTAACATGCTTTCATCAATCAGTTGATTTTGCTCACCATAGAGAACTGCAATCGATGAGGTATGGACCGCCTGACGAATGCCAGCTTTATAAGCGGCTTCAAAAAGTTCCAAACTACCCTTCACATTGGTATTATACAGTTCTTGCCAGTGCTGACCGCCTTTCAAACTATCTCGAAAGAAAGCAGCTGTGTGAAAAAGACTATCACAATCTTGCATATGATTTTGATAGCTGTCTGGCTGGCAAATATCTCCTTCAATGAAATGGATCGGCAGATTGCCAAACTGCTCTAAGGCTTTCTGTCGAGAGCGTACTAAAGCAGTCACCTGAATTCCTTTTTTTAGAAGGGATCGCACTAGATTATTTCCTAGTAAACCTGTTGCGCCAGTAACGAAGGCGTGGTGAATACTTCGGCTTTGGTGTTTTGGGGGCATGGCTCTTCTCCTTAAATTATATTTAGATGACATGTCATCTATTCTCTTATTTTATATTTTGCAAGATTAATTGTCAACAATTAAGGGAATTAGTGTAAAATAGATACAGAAGAAATTTGCAAAGGACGGGAATAGAATGTCATCTTTAGGAGACCGTTTTAGATATTTATTCAGAAGTGCGGAAAATCTAGCGATGAACATTTGGTCACTTGATTTTGAGGGCTGCTTATTTGGCGAAATAGCCGTGCTTGCGGTACCAATCTACCACGTCAGCTAAGCTTTCTTCGAGAGGGCGATGCTGTCCGCCTAGCTCGCTCTCGGTTTTGGCAAAGCTAAAATTACTTTTGAGATATTCTTCGGCCATGAGATGAGCGAGCTCATTGGTAACCAAAATTGGTTTTTTGGTGAGCCGGTGGTAGAGCTCACTTGCTTGGGCATAGATTTTGACGAAAAGAGGGGAGATCTTGCGCTTGGGGGCGGGAACGCCAGTGATTTTTTCCAGTATTTGGTACAATTCTGTCATGGTCACTTGCCGTCCAACTGCCAGATAGCGCTCCTTTGAGCGTCCGTATTTCATGGCGCGGAGATGAATATCTGCTACATCTCTAGCATCCACCATATTATAGCTAGCCTTTAAGATACCTGGAAGTTTTTGCTCTACAAAATTGATAATCAGCTGCCCACTGGAGGTCGGACCAAGGTCTCTAGGACCCAACATTACACTCGGCAAGATAAAGCAACCGAAAACATCTGAATGCTTGTCCAAGAAATCACGAACGGCCTCTTCACTCAAAATCTTGCTGCGATAGTAATCAAAAGGAGTATCTTTTGAGCGAGACATGCTTTCATCGATTAGCTGATTGGCCTCACCTTCCAGTACGACACAGGAGGAAGTATGGACAAATTGGCGGATACCAGCCTCGTAAGCAGCTTCTAGGAGGTTATTTGTGCCTATAATATTAGTGTCGTAGAGCTCCTGCCAGTGCTTGCCGCCTTTATAATTATCGCGGAAAAAAGCAGCGGTATGAAAGAGGCTGTCACAGCCTGCTAGATAGTCACGATAGCTTTCGGGCTCTAAAATATCCCCCTTGACAATCTGGATAGGCAGGTCGGCAAATTGTTTGCGCGCTTTTTCCTCGGAGCGAACGAGAGCGGTCACTTGAATGTTTTCTTTTAGCAGAGCACGCACGAGATTATTTCCTAAAAGACCGGTCGCACCAGTCACAAAAGCGTGGGTCATTGTTCTAGCTGGTTTTTGATTTGTAGGGTTTGGGGTCATCCGTTTTTCCTCCTTTTGCAAATAGATGATATATCATCTATTTAAGATTTTATATTTTTTAACTAAAATTGTCAACAATTTACCTAATCTAGTGTAAAATAGTATAGAAGTGATTTTTGAAAGGAGAGCAGCGTGGTAGCAGAAGGAATTCGATTTGGCTATTTGTTTAGAAGTGCAGAGAGCTTAGCGACGAGAGAATATGGGAAGTTGCTAGAGCCTTTGGGAATTACGCCCAATCAAAGCGAGGTCTTGCTCGTTTTGGGCGAACATGCTCCGCTGTCTCTCAAGGGCTTGGGGGAATCCCTGATTTGTGAGGAAAAAAGCCCTAGTCGCTTGGTGCAGGCTTTGATTAAAAAAGGCTTGGTCAAGAAGGAAATTTCTAGCAAGGACAAGCGCAGTTCTCGCTTGAGCTTGACTGCTGCTGGAGCGGATTTGCTGCCCAAGATTGCTGAGCAAGAAGCGATTTTTGGAAAACACTTGGCGCAGCAAGTGCCTAATTTGGAGGCTTTTAGCCAGATTTTAGAGGAATTTTTGGTAGATAGTTTCTACGAAGACAAATTAAAACGCCGCTCACTTTGGCGGCAAGAGGAAAAATAGAGGATAAGCATGAAGATTGCAGCTTTTGATACGTCAAGTAAGGCGCTGACGCTCGCGATTTTAGAGGACGAGACCTTGCTGGCGCAGATGACTTTAAATATAAAGAAAAACCATAGCATTACCCTTATGCCAGCTATCGATTTTCTGATGAATAGTCTGGATATGAAGCCAACAGATTTGGATCGTATCGTAGTTGCTCAGGGTCCGGGCAGCTACACAGGTCTGCGAATGGCGGTGGCGACAGCCAAGACTCTGGCTCATACCCTCAAGATTGAGCTGGTCGGTGTGTCTAGTTTGCTGGCTTTAGTCCCAGAGCAGGTGGAAGGTTTGGTCATTCCTGTCATGGATGCCCGCCGCAATAATGTCTATGCTGGCTTTTATCAGTCTGGTCAGTCTGTACGGCCGGAGGCTCATCTGCCATTGGCAGAGGTTTTGGAAATAGCTGGCGCTGCTAACCAGCCAGTCACCTTTGTCGGAGAAACAACAGCTTTTGCGGAGCAAATTGAAGCTGCTCTTCCTCAGGCTGCCATTCAGCCGACCTTACCAGATGCGGCAGCTATTGGTCGTCTCGGTTTAGACCTGCCAGCCCAGTCCATTCATGATTTTATTCCTAACTACCTCAAACGGGTAGAGGCTGAGGAAAATTGGCTCAAGACCCATCAGGAATCCAGTGATTCTTACATTCAGCGCCTATGATTAAGATGAGAAAATGGAGCGATAGCTCAGATATGGACGCGGCAACTCTCGCAGAAGAGCTGGAACAGCTCTTATTTGCTGTCTATGAGGTCAGCCCTTGGACTGTGGGTCAATTGGAAGAGGTTCTGCATTCGGATGTGAACAGTTGTGCGCTGGCAGAAGATGAGAATCGGCTTGTCGGCTTTTTAGTCTGGCAGGAGACAGACTTTGAAGCGGAAGTCCTGCAGATTGCTGTATTGCCTAGCTATCAGGGACAGAAAATCGCGACAGCCTTGTTTGACTTTTTGCCTGCCGACAAGGAAATATTCCTCGAAGTGAGAGAGTCGAACAGGCCAGCTCTGCTATTTTACAAAAAAGAAAAATTTGAAGAAATTGCGCGGCGGAAGGCCTACTACCATGCGCCGGTAGAAGATGCGATTGTCATGAAAAGAGAGGACCATGAAAGATAGATATATTTTAGCTTTTGAGACGTCTTGTGACGAGACCAGTGTGGCGGTTCTGAAGAATGAGACTGAGCTTTTGAGCAATGTCATTGCCAGCCAGATTGAGAGCCACAAGCGCTTTGGCGGAGTGGTGCCGGAAGTGGCCAGTCGCCACCATGTGGAGGTCATTACGGTTTGCATTGAGGAGGCCTTGGCAGAAGCAGGGATTAGCGAGGAGCAAGTCACAGCAGTGGCCGTTACCTATGGTCCTGGTCTGGTTGGAGCGCTTCTTGTCGGCTTGGCGGCGGCCAAGTCCTTTGCCTGGGCTCATGATATTCCCTTGATTCCAGTCAATCATATGGCCGGACATCTGATGGCAGCCCAGAGCGTGGAGCCCTTAGAGTTTCCTTTGCTGGCTCTTTTGGTCAGTGGCGGCCATACTGAGCTGGTCTATGTTAGTCAGGCTGGTGACTATAAGATTGTGGGGGAAACTCGCGATGATGCGGTCGGTGAAGCCTATGACAAGGTCGGTCGAGTTATGGGGCTGACCTATCCAGCAGGTCGAGAGATTGACCAGCTGGCTCATCAAGGACAGGATATTTATGATTTTCCGCGAGCAATGATCAAGGAAGACAATCTGGAATTTTCTTTTTCCGGTCTCAAGTCAGCCTTTATCAATCTGCACCACAATTCCCAACAAAAAGGAGAGGTTTTGTCTAATCAAGACTTGTCTGCTAGCTTTCAGGCAGCGGTTATGGATATTCTCATGGTCAAGACTAAGAAAGCCTTGGAAAAATATCCAGTCAAGACTCTAGTCGTGGCGGGCGGTGTTGCGGCTAATCAAGGCTTGAGAGAACGCTTGTCTGCTGAGATTCAGGATGTTAAGGTGATCATTCCGCCTCTGCGGCTCTGCGGTGACAATGCTGGTATGATTGCTTATGCTAGTGTCAGTGAGTGGAATAAGAAGAATTTTGCCAGTTTGGACCTCAATGCTAAGCCAAGTCTGGCTTTTGAAACGATGGAGTAAAGGAGAAGAATGCGCGGGCAGACATTTAAACAGGGGGCACAGGCGGCAGTGCCAACGGCTCTGGGCTATATTGGGATTGGCCTAGCCTGTGGCATCATGGCGGCACCCTATATGAATCCCTTGGAGATGGGGCTGATGAGTATTTTGGTTTATGCCGGCAGTGCTCAGTTTGCCATGATTGGTTTATTTGCCCAGCAGGCGCCGGTCTTGGCCATCGCACTCACTGTTTTTCTTATTAATATCCGGCATCTTTTGCTCTGCCTGCATGCATCAACTTTTTTTCGTAAGTCTAGCTTGATGCAGAATATTGTCATTGGCTCTTTTTTGACGGATGAATCTTATGGAGTCTTGATGGGAGAGCGGGCACATATAGAGGAAATCGCTGCTAGCTGGATGATGGGTAACAATTTCATGAGTTATACTGCTTGGATTTTGGGTACTATTTTAGGAACTGCCCTCGGTGCCCTTCTGACCAATCCTGAGAACTTCGGCCTGGACTTTGCCCTAGTCGCCATGTTTATTGGCATTTTCTCTTCTCAGTTTACAATCATGCTGCGCCGGGTCAAGATAAAGAAACTCTTTTTGGTCTTGGGCGTGGTGGGTCTTGCCTACTTGCTCCTGACCATGCTGCTTCAAAATTCGCTAGCGGTGCTTTTTGCAACCTTGCTAGGCTGTATGGTGGGGGTGATCTTGGATGATAAGTAAGTATATTTTGCTGGCCATTCTTTTGTCAGCCCTGGTCACTTGGATTCCGCGGATTTTGCCCTTTATCCTAGTTAAATACAAGGGGCTTCCGCCCATGGTAGAGCGTTTTCTCAAATATCTGCCAGTTTCCATTATCTTTGCCCTTATCCTGTCTAGTGTTACCAATGCTAAAACAGGTCAGCTGCCGAGCTTTAAATGGCTGGATTTAATAGCCGTTTTTCCGACTAGCTATGTAGCTTTTAAGTATAAAAACTTAATTGCAACTGTTGTATTTGGTGTAGTCTTGGTGGCCTTGCTGCGCTATCTGGCTGGATTTCTTGGGCTGTAAAGAGATACAAGACAGATTGAATCGGTCTGTTTTTTTGTTAAATTCTAAGAATTATCTGAAAATATAATATTTTATGCTATAATGGAAGCAATAAAAATCATGGAGGTTCGGAAATGGCAGAAGCAGGTCATAAATTTTTAGCAAAATTAGGAAAGAAACGCCTTCGTCCCGGTGGCAAGCTGGCAACGGACTGGCTGATTGAGCAGGGGCATTTTTCCAGCGATAAGAAAGTTCTAGAGGTTGCCTGCAATATGGGGACCACAACAATCGAGCTAGCTAAAAAATATGGCTGCCAAATTACTGCAGTTGATTTGGATAAGGCTGCGCTGGCTCAGGCTAAGCTTAATGGAGACAAGGCTGGTGTGAGTGAACTCGTCACATTTGAGCAGGCTAATGCTATGAAGCTGCCTTATGATGACAATTCTTTTGATATCGTTATCAATGAAGCCATGCTGACCATGCAGACGGATAAGGGGAAGGCCAAATGTATGGATGAGTACTACCGGGTGCTGAAGCCAGGTGGAGTGCTCCTCACCCACGACGTCATGCTCAAGCAAAAAGATGAGAATGTCCGAGAAGAGCTATCTCGTGCGATTAATGTCAATGTGGGGCCTCTAACCGAGGGCTCTTGGATTCAGCTGGCACGTTCTCATGCTTTTGACCGTGTGGACACCTTTGTCGGCGAAATGACCTTGATGAGCCTTCAAGGGATGATATATGACGAAGGGCTGGGTGGCACTCTGAAAATCTGCTTCAATGCCCTTAAAAAAGAGAACTACGGCCAGTTTATGAAGATGTTTAAGATGTTCCAAAAAAATCAGGAAAAACTGGGCTTTATTGCTATGGTTTCTCGCAAATAAATACTAGCCGCTTTGGAAACTCTAAGGCGGTTAAAAAAATTTCTAAAAAAACTTGACCCTCCCCTTAGGTCATGGTATATACTAGTTAGGCAAGGAGGCAATTACATGTACCACATCAAAGAAGCGGCACAACTGTCAGGTGTTTCTGTAAAAACCCTGCACCATTATGACAAAATAGGACTTTTAGTGCCCGCCAAATCAGAAAATGGCTATCGGATATACAGCCAAGCTGATTTAGAGAGGCTGCAGGTCATCCTTTACTATAAGTATCTGGGGTTTTCTTTGGAGAAAATAGCAGAGCTGCTGAGTCAGGATGAACAGGCCTTATTGCCGCATCTGGTTAGGCAATTAGAGTATTTGAAGCAGGAAAGAGACCGCTTGGATACCTTGATTTCCACCTTGCAAAAAACCATCCAAGATGAAAAGGGAGAAAGAAAGATGACAATGAAAGAAAAATTCGCAGGTTTTACCTACGAAGACAATCAAAAATACCATCAAGAAGCCGTCGAAGAATACGGTCAAGAAGTGATGTCAGAAGCATTGGCTCGTCAAAATGGACGGGAAGAAGAATCTGCCGCAGCTTTCAATCAAGTTTTTCAAAGTCTGGCAGAGAATATGCAACAAGGCTTGCCGATTGAAGCAGCAGAAAATCAGGAGCAGGCAGCGCGTCTCTTACAAGCCATTCGCACTTACGGTTTTGACTGCTCGCTGCAAGTCTTTGCTCACATCGGTCAAGGCTATGTCCACAATCCAGAATTCAAGAAGAATATCGATCAATTTGGACCAGGCACTGCCCAGTATACAGCAGATGTGATTGCTGCTTATGTTCGGACAAATGCAGAATAAAAACTGGTGAGAATATTCTGCACTGCACCCCAAAAGTTAGTTAACTTTTAGGGTGCAGTGCAATGTTCCTCGACCAGTTTTTTCAATTACTTTAAAATATTTTTCTAATCACTCATACTGCAAGCTCCCTGCCACCCAGCCGGTGCAGAGGGCAGATGTGATGTTGAAGCCACCCGTGTGGGCATTGATGTCTAGGACCTCTCCAGCAAAGTGGAGGCCGGGAACGAGCTTGCTTTCCAGAGTTTTGGGATTGATTTCTTTGAGGCTGACGCCGCCCTTGGTTACAAAGGACTTGGCCAGGGACATTTTGCCAGTGACAGGGATTGCTAGTTCTTTGATTTGCTTGATGAGCGCATCTTTTTCGCTGATATGAAGTTGTTTGCCTTTCTCGGGAAAGGGCTGGGCAAAAAAGTCTGCCATTCGCTCGGGTAGGAGGATTTTCAGGCAGTTCTTCAGCGATTTTTCCCGATGTTCTTCTAAAAAATCTGCCAAATCCTGCTGACTCATCTGTGGCAAAAGATCCAGATAGATGGTTTCACCGCCTTTGACAAAGCTAGACAAGCGCAGGGCTGCCGGACCTGATAGGCCAAAGTGGGTAAAGAGCAGGTCGTGGGTAATGACATGCTTTCCGTAGCTCAGGGTCACATCGTCCCGCGAAATCCCCTGAAGCGCTTTGTGAGGAAAGTCAGTCATAAGAGGACTTTCGGCAGCCTCTAGGTCGGTTACTGTATGCTTGAAGTGTCGGGCGATATCATGACCGAAGCCTGTCGAGCCTGTTGAAGGGTAGGACTTGCCGCCAGTCGTCACAATCAATTTCTGGCAGGTCCAAGTCTGGTCGCTGGATCTGATAGTAAAAAGCTCATCAGTTTTTTTGACGGAGACGATTTCGGTATTGGTGATGACAGTGCCACCCAGCTCTGCAATTTTCTTTTCCAAAGCTTCGATAATGGTGCGGGACTTGTCTGTCGCTGGGAAAACACGGCCGTGGTCTTCAACCTTCAGTTTGACACCATTCTCTGTAAAGAAGTTGATGATATCATGGTTGTCAAACTGGGAAAAGACGCTGTAAAGAAAGCGCCCGTTGCCCGGAATACCGGCCATGAGGTCATCTAGGTTTCCGTTATTGGTCACATTGCAGCGGCCACCACCCGTTCCGGCTAGTTTCTTGCCCAATCGTTTATTTTTCTCAAGGAGCAGGGTCTTCTGTCCGTAGAAAGAACTGGAAATGGCAGCCATCATGCCAGCCGGTCCTCCTCCGATGATGATTGTGTCGAAATACTTCATTGGTCTTTTCCTTTCGTGGAGAGTGGTTTCTATCAGTTAGTCAGAAATCTTGTGCTTCCTTGGTGAGCAGGTTTTTGTTGTCTTGCAGATCCTCTTGGAAGGCTGTAGCTGAACATCTCTAGGTTTCTAAATTCATTCAATTTTTTCATTTCTCTTACTAGACTAATCTGTTTCATTGTATCATAAAAAAGTGCTAAAAAGATAGGAGTCAGGCTCAAAAAATATTGTGAAATTTGACAGTTAAGGCTTGATATGATAAGATTTAGGTATCTACAAACTAGAAAAAGTTTTTGAGGAAATTATGGCAATTGAAAAGACAGTCAGCGAGTTAGCCGAGATTCTTGGAGTTAGCCGCCAGGCGATTAACAATCGTGTCAAGGCACTGCCGCCAGAAGATACGGAAAAGAACGAAAAAGGAGTCACGGTGGTGACCCGCAGCGGCTTGATTAAGCTGGAAGAGATTTATAAGAAAACTATTTTTGAAGATGAACCTGTTAGCGAAGATGTGAAGCAACGCGAGCTGATGGAAATCTTGGTGGACGAAAAAAATGCTGAGATTGTGCGTCTCTATGAACAGCTTAAAGCCAAGGATAGCCAGCTGGCTAAGAAAGATGAGCAGTTGCGCATCAAGGATGTCCAGATTGCTGAAAAGGACAAGCAGCTGGACCAGCAGCAGCAGCTGACAGCCAAGGCTATGAATGAGCGTGAAACCTTGCTGTTGGAGTTGGATGAAGCCAAGGAAAAGGTGCAGGAGCAGGAAAGCAAGGGCTTCTGGGCACGTTTATTTGGAAAATAAAAATAAGGTTGGGACATCTGTCTCAACCTTGTTTTAAATAAGAATTGCTTTTTAGCAAGTTTTGTATCGTTCACAATATAAAGGAGGAAAATGAAATCACAAAGACTGGGACTTTTACGTCTCTATCGCAATCTTGATAAAATTTTGTTGCTCTTTTTCACAGTCTTTATGCTCATGGAGCTGGCCTGGGTGCCTTTCAACTCCTTTGCAGCAGAGACTCTGCTCAAGCAGACAGGCTACCTCTTCTTATCTTATACGAATGCCTTTAAAGTTCTGACTTCAAATGTCTGGGTTGGCTTAGCCTTTCTAGCGCTTTTTGCGGCCAATCTCTTTATCGCTTATTTTCAGATTGGACTGATATTTATGGGGCTCCGCAATCTTCTGGACGAGGAAGAACGAAGCGCCTTTCAGTTCATTAAGAAAAGTTTCAAAGACAGCGGCTCGCTGATTCGCTACGCCCGGCCCAGTAAGATCCTCTTTATTGCACTGTATATGGGCTTTATCTTTCCCTTTCTGCGGCAAATTCTCAAAATCTACTATTTGAATAAAATTTTGATTCCAGAATTTATCGTGACCTATCTCAAGACAGCCTTATGGATGAAATTATCAATCTATGCTTTAGGTTTTCTGCTTTTTTTGATAGCTGTCCGTCTGATGTTTGCCCTGCCCAAGCTCTTTTTTGAGCATTTCCGCCTACGAGACGCGATTAGGTATAGTTTGGAGAAGACCAAGGGGCACTTGATTCGCTATACTTGGCAGCTCTTTTGGATACTGGCCAAGAGCTTTCTCTTCTTTCTTTTAAGCAGCATTCCGATTTTAGTGTTGCAGCAGTATGCGGATGGCCAGTCCAATCAGATAGCCTTGACAGCAGCGGTTGTCAATTACTGCCTCATAAAGCTGGCTTATTACTTCATGGTAGCCTACTTTCTGATTAAGTTTGTGGCTTTTCTGACAGACAGTAAGCTGTCTGAATACCGCTACAGGAAAGGCCTGCCTCTCATGCGCTGGTTTATCCTTTTGGTCACTAGCTCTGTCTTTGCCCTTGAAGGCTTTGTCTATCTCAATCTGCCCTTGGAAAATGTCCCTCTGACCATCTCGCATCGTGGGGTTTCGCAGGGAAATGGTGTCCAGAATACAGTTGAGTCGCTAGAGAAAACCGCCCTGCTCAAGCCAGACTATATCGAAATGGATGTTCAGGAGACTAAGGATGGTCAGTTTGTCATGATGCACGATGCCAATCTAAAAGCCTTGGCTGGCGTTGATGCCAGACCGCAAGAGCTGACTCTGCAAGAGCTGACGGCTTTAGATATTTCAGAAAATGGACACACTGCCAAAATTTCCAGTTTTGATGCTTATCTCAAACGAGCCAATCAGATGGGGCAGAGACTCTTGATAGAAATCAAGACCAGCAGCTTGGACTCAGCTGATATGATGGACCGTTTCCTGAGCCAATACGGAGCCAATATCAAGGTTTATGGCCACCAGATTCAGTCTTTGGACTATCAGGTTATTGACAAGACAGTCCAGTATGATAAGAGCATACCGACCTTCTTTATCCTGCCCTACAATACTATTTTCCCACGGACACAGGCTTCTGGCTATACGATGGAGTACTCGACCCTCGATGAAAACTTTGTCGATAAGCTATGGACGACGGATAAGCAGCTTTATGACTGGACCATTAATGATGCAGATAGTATCGGCAAATCCTTCCGCTTGGGTGTTGATGGCATGATAACTGATGATTTAGAGCTGGTTCAGAGCTCCATTAAGGAACTGCAAAACAAACCTGACTATGCCCTGCTTTTGATGAGCAAGGCAGCGGATTTGCTTAATTTTGTGTAGTGGACTAGTGAGAAAATGACTATAAATCAAAAAAGACTGAGATTCTTCAGTCTTTTTTGCTGGTTCGAGTATTGCTTGACTTATGTTTAGTCAAGTTGGAAGGTTATTTATCTTGCTTAAAATGGCAATTTGCCTGCGAAAGCGCCCATTTTCTTCTGAGTAGCATCATCAATCTGAGCCAGCGCGTGATTCAGGGCCTGCGCAGTCATCTCTGACAGAGTTTCCAAATCTTCAGGATCCACAACGGCTGGATTGAAGTCAATGCTGACTACCTTTTTATCGCCTGTCAGTTTAGCGACGACTAAATCTTGGGCTGATTTGCCGGTGAATTCTGTTGCAGCTAGTTCTGCCTGTCCTTTTTCCATTTGTTTTTGAAGCTTTTGTGCTTGCTTCATCATGCTTTGCATGTTCATCATAAGATTTTCTTTCCTTTCTCTCGCAAGGGCTGAGCCCTTGGTAATCTTCACTCTTCAAATTATATCATTTTTTGGAAAAGTGGCAAGAAGAAGATTTCTAAGAGGTTTGACAAAAATTTAGCCTTTATAGTAGAATGGTCATGAATCTATATACCAAGGAGAAGACAACTTGAAAAACAAGAAGATAAAAGCTTTGCTGTTAGTAGTGCTCTCATCCCTCTTCATCCTAATTGGCTGCAGTAGCAGTCCCAAAATTCAGGGAAAATGGAATGTACAGGATGCTAGCGGTGAACAAAAGACCATTGAAATAAAAGACAAGACCATTATTGTCAACGAAGAAGAGTATGAGTATACTCAAAATGCAGTTGGTTTTAAGAATGGAGTGAGTTATTACGGCCTGACTCGGAAAGATAATGGCGGAACATTTTCTATCGTCTTTCCTGAGAAAGATAAAAACATTGCTATTATGCTAATTCCTGATTCAGACGATGACTATCTCACAGGCAGTATGCTCTTTGCTATGAACCGCAAGGAAAAGCCAGATTATAAAAAATATGCAGAGGAATATCTCAATCTACGATAAAAGAAAAGGCGCTGAATTTCAGCGCCTTTTTCTTTTATTAATGTGATGTCATGGTTGGCAAATCCAGACTAGATTGCTTCAAATCTACAGTCAGCTTATAGTCGGTCTTATCACGGACGGTATGTTCAAAGTCTGTAGTGTAGAGGACGAGGCGCAGTTGGTCTCCTTTTTTCATCTTATAGATAGTTGGTTGCAGTTCAAAGGAAAATTCCAGCCATTGGTCAGGAGTGACTTCTTCGACTGTCAGTAGATTGGTTCGATTTTGCAGATTGAGAAAACCTTTGGTGATGACGCGATGAGGCGTTTCAGTATGGGGGAGTTCAACCAGATTGTCCAGCATATAGTAGCGGCCGTTGTCCATGACTCTAGGTTCAATAGGCGTAGGAATTGGTGTGTGTCGTTTAGCTAGTCCGAAGTCCAGCAATTGAGCAGAAATCAATCCCTTATCGGTGCTGGATTTGAGGCGAAGATTGAGCTGGGTCGCTCCGTTGAGAAAGAGGTCCTTTTCCAAGGTCCAGTCCAGAGTAATCTGGTTGACCTTACCTTCAAAAAGCTCAGTCTTAAAGCTTTGGTAATTTTTAGCAAAACGATTATAGTCTTCTTCTGGATATTGATTTTGGATAGATTGGCAGTCTTGGCCTAGTTGGAGCTGAAGTTTCTGCTCTTGTCCGCCGAAGTCTTCCAAGGTCAGCCAGTTTTGAGTTTGACTGTTGTCCTGCCAGATGACTGTTGGCAGCTCGAAGTCTGATTCACAACCCAGCAGTTTTTTGCTCAGCAGAGCATTGATAGACTCACGAAAGTCAACGGACTGCCAGTTGTTCATGTAAACATGGGCGCCGTTATGGAAGAAGAGATGTTTTTTGATGTGGGGCGGTAAGGCTCGAAACATATTATAGACATGAAGGGGCTTGACATTCCAGTCTTGAGAACCATGGGTGAAGACGACTTCAGCCTTGACCTTATCTGCATGGAGCAGGTAGTTGCGGTCATGCCAAAATTGATTGTAATCTCCGGTTTGCCGGTCTAGGTCTTTGCGCTGTTGCTCTAGGCTTCGCTGATAAGTATCATTATGACGCAGGTAGTCACCAGCCCTCAGGTTGCGGGAGTAGGTCAGTTCGGTCAGGGATTCAAAATCCTCTCCTGGATAGCCGCCAGGGCTTGTGACAAGGCCGTTTTCGCGGTAGTAGTTGTACCAAGAAGAAATCCCAGCTTCGGCGATAATGACTTCCAATCCGTCTACGCCAGTCGTAGCCAGCCCGTTGGACATAGTGCCTAGATAGGAGATACCGGTCGTAGCCACTTTTCCGTTGGACCAACTAGCCTTGATTTCCCGCTGGCGTGTGTGGTCGGTGAAGGCTCTGCAGCGGCCGTTGAGCCAATCAATAACGTTCTTATAGGCTTCGATCTGCTGATAGTCGCCGCTGGTCATCAGTCCTTCAGAGTCTTTAGTTCCTACGCCAGACACATAGAGATTGGCAAAGCCACGGGGCAGCAAGTAATCATTGAGCGTGTAGGTGCCGATATGACCTAATTTTTCCTCGGCTTCAGAGACTTCTTGGGCAGGAGCTGGCGAATCCAGCTGGAGCAATTTGAGCTTAGGATCTTGTACTGTGATTTGATGGGGCTCTTTTTTTGCTAAGTCCACATTCATATCATGGAGAGCCTTGTCGCTGGCAGGGTCATTGGTTCCTTGATGATAAGGAGAAGCAGTCATGACAGCAGGGACTTGTCCTTGATAGCGGGGTCGGATAATGCTGACCTTGATGAGATCCGGACGACCGTCTCGATCAGTGTCCACACGTGATTCCACATAAACCACTTCACGGATGGCATCATGGCTGGAAAAGGTTGCCAGACTCTTGCCGTTGAAGTAGTGGTGGGTATTGTCCTCAGGAATTAACCCCTCGCTGACTAGCTTATCAACTAAGAGGTTACCATTTTTTGTCCGAGTGTTGAGCAGCTGGTAGAGATTTTCCAACAAGTCTCCAAAGGTAATGGGAAAGCCCGTTTCTTTGCGAAAGGCCTCAACATCTGTAAAATCAATAAAGGGCGAGAACTCAAGTAGCTGAAAGGCTACAGTGTAAAAGACAGACGCCGTTAGTTCTCTGTCAGACTGGAAAAAGCTCAGCAGGTCTGTTTGGCTGTCAGCAGCCCAGGATTTCAAGGGATAATCTGTATTTTTATAAGTGAAAAAGCTGGTGCGAAGAAAATCTTCAAGATTTTCCTTATCAGAGCGATTGCTGTCATAAAAAAAGCCTAATTCAGCTAATTCTATCAACATATTTTCCCGTTTCGTTTTTGCATAACTATACTGATTAAAACGCATATTCTTCCCTCTTTTTCTTATTTTTATAAAAAATGACCTTTACATTATCCATTATACTTGATAAAATAGACTTTGTCTAAAAAATATTTAAGGAGTATCACTAAATGGATTTCGAATGGGTCGTTAAATACGCCACAGAATTTTTAGGAACAGCTATCCTCATTGTCTTGGGGAACGGAGCTGTTGCCAACGTTGAATTAAAAGGAACTAAGGGACATCAGAGCGGTTGGTTAGTCATCGCTGTCGGTTACGGTATGGGGGTTATGATTCCAGCTTTGATGTTTGGTAATGTGTCCGGTAACCATATCAACCCTGCCTTTACTTTGGGACTTGCTGTCAGCGGGTATTTCCCTTGGGCACAGGTTGCGCCATACATTGCAGCGCAGATTTTGGGAGCTATCTTCGGACAGGCCTTGGTCGTTGCGACCCACCGTCCTTACTATCTGAAAACAGAAAATCCTAACAATATCTTAGGTACTTTCTCTACTATCTCTAGCCTAGATCATGGCACACCTGAATCACGTAAAGCTGCCTTGTTCAATGGTTTTATCAATGAATTTGTTGGTTCTTTTGTTCTTTTCTTTGCCGCTCTAGGCTTGACAAAGAATTTCTTTGGGGCAGAAGCGTTACAATATTTGAAACCATTTATTGAGCAATCTGGTCAGCAGTTGACTGATGCAGCTGTGAAAGCACAAGTGGCTCCGCATACTGCAGCTGGTCTTTCAGTCGCTCACTTGGCACTTGGTTTCTTAGTAATGGCTTTGGTAACCTCTCTAGGAGGCCCTACTGGACCAGGACTGAACCCAGCTCGTGACCTTGGACCTCGTATCCTCCACTTCATCCTGCCAGAATCTGTTTTGGGCAAACACAAGGGTGATTCAAAATGGTGGTATTCTTGGGTTCCAGTTGTGGCACCGATTCTTGCAGGTATCACAGCGGTCCTCTTGTTTAAAACAATCTATGGATAAGCACATAAGATTAGAGTTGGGGGATTTCCTCAACTCTTTTTTCGAACGATAGAGAAGGTAAAGATGGAGATGCATGTATCAAAATATCATAAGATTAGTGGCCGCAGAACCTTACTCTTTGGTCTTTTAGCCCTTGTCTTAGGCCTGATTATCATTGTCAATGGCTTCAGATTTACCAAGCTGGCCTTCGATTTTATTTCGTTTTATCTGACGGTTGTTGGCTTGGTAAATATTGTTCTTCATGTTTTTACGCATAAGAAAGAAGGGGCTGTCTGGCATAGTCTGCTTCAGATTGCAGTCGCTATGGGTATCAGCTGGCTCAACCGAATCAGTGATGTGCCTGTCAATATTGTGATTATCAGTTTGGGTAGCTACCAGATCTTGACTGCCACTATTTACGGAGTGACCTATCTGCTTTATCGGCAAAATCATGTCAAGGGCGGCTTGCGCTATCTATTTGATACCGTTCTCTATGGTGGAATTGGGCTGACCAGTATTCTTTCGCCTGCGACTGACGGACACTTGCAGTTTTTGATTTTGGGAATCTATTTGATGATGCTGGGAATGTCCAATATCCGGGATGGTCTCTTTTTTGACAATGACCGTGAAAAACATCGGCTGCGTAGGCAAATTCGTATTAACCTCCCTATTATTTTTGCAGCCTTTATTCCGGTAGAAAATCTGGAACACTTTAATCGACTGATTCAGGGGGATGCAGCTTCTGATCGTAAAAATGTTTATAGTCTTGTTAAGAGTGGAGAGAAAAAGTCGGACTTAGAGGTTTTGGTTCATACTTCAAAGACAAGTTTATTAGGGGCCATTGGTCATGTAGATATTTGCTATCAGGGACAAGTGATTTCTTATGGCAGCTATGATGTTTTTTCTGAGCGATGCAAGGGTATGATTGGAGATGGTGTGCTCTTCAAGGTTCCTAAAGACGCTTATATTGAGCTTTGCAAAAAAGAAAGCAAGAAAACACTCTTTGGTTATTCTTTGGCTTTGACGGATAAGGAGAAGGAAGCAGTTGAGAAGCGCCTGGCTGAAATTGATCAGCTGTTGGTGGAATGGGAGCCGCCAGCAGAACTGAAAAATGGGCAGCCAACATACTCCTACAAGTTGAAGCATGAACTAGGAGCGCAGCTATATAAGTTTAAAACCAGTCGTTTCAAGACGTATTTTGTCCTGTCGACCAACTGTTGCCTGCTAGCAGATTCGATTATTGGACAGGCTGGGACAGATATTCTGGATATTCGTGGTATTATCGCGCCCGGTACCTACCAGTCCTATCTGCAGTACGAGTTTGAGTCCGCTAGGGGTTTGGTCATTGCTCAGACCGTTTACCAATAAATCCAAGGCTTTCTTGTTTTAAAAATTGTTTATTTGCGCATAATTTCTTGTCAAAAAGATGAAAATCCATTACAATAAAATGGTTTGGAGGAATTATGAGCGCGAATCATATTATTAGAATTATCCCTGTATTAAAAATCAATAATCGTCATTTAAACCAAGAGTTTTTTGTAAATCAGCTGGGCATGAAGGCTCTTTTAGAGGAAGCTGCTTTTCTGTCCTTAGGAGATCAGACCAAGACAGAGAAACTGCAGCTGGAAGAATCACCCAGTATGCGGTCGCGGCGAGTCAAAGGCCTTAAAAAATTAGCCAGAATCGTTGTCAAGGTTGCAGATGCTAAAGAAATCGAGTCTCTATTGGCCCAAAAGCCTGCTTGGACTAAGCTGTATCAAGGAGAGAAAGGCTATGCTTTTGAAGCTCTGTCACCAGAGGGTGACCTAGTTCTCCTGCATGCAGAAGAGAATAGAACAAATCTTCAAGAAGTGGCGGAGGCGCCTGAATTTGAAAAGCAAGAGGACTTCATCGGTCTTAGTCAATTTGAGATAGAGACAGTAGAAATTCGTGTGCCTGATGCCAATGCAGCCCAAGAATTTTATAGCAAGATTGAAAATGCGCTGGACTTTCTGACCTTTATAGAAGCAGAGGGTCAAGACTTGAAGGCAGACAATGCCCTAACTTGGGACTTGACTATGCTCAAAGCTCAAGTCAATCGTTTAGAAACCGCTGCGCTGCGTCCTATCTTTGAAGGACACGAGGTCTTTGTACCCAAGTCAGATAAGTTCCTGCTGAGTCAGGATTTTAGTAAGATTGAATTGTGGTTTGAAGCATGACTCTAGAAAAAATCACCAATAAAATCAAAGAACAGCTAAAAGACGGTATCTATCCCGGTGCTAGTCTGGCCTTGTATCAAGCTGGCCAGTGGCAGGAATTCTACTTTGGTTTAGCTGATCCGCAAGAAAAAAAGGCCACTCAAGCAGGTTTGGTCTATGACTTGGCTAGCGTCAGCAAGGTGGTCGGAGTTGGTACTCTGGCAGCCTTTTTGTATGAGCAAGGCAAGCTGGAGCTGGATTTACCCTTGCAACACTATTATCCGGCCTTCCATCAAGAAGATGTGACCTTGCGTCAGCTCTTGACCCACACATCTGGGCTGGATCCCTTTATTCCCAATCGTGACCAGCTGACAGCTCCTGAGTTGAAATCAGCGCTCAATCATTTGACCGTGCTTGAAGATAAGACCTTCCGCTATACGGATGTGAATTTTCTGCTCTTGGGCTTTATGTTGGAAGAGATCTACGGTCAGTCCTTGGATCAGATTTTTCAAAGTCAGATTTTCCAGCCTTGGGGTTTGACTGAGACAGGTTTTGGGCCAGTTCCAGTAGCTGTGCCGACCGTTCGCGGTGTCCAGGATGGTCAGGTTCATGATCCCAAGGCGCGTGTTCTAGGCATCCATGCTGGCAGTGCTGGCTTATTTTCAACTCTCAAGGATTTGGAAATATTTCTGGAGCATTATCTGCAGGATGACTTTGCGGCCAATCTGACCCAGAATTTTTCCAAAGAGCCTGGCAAAAGACGCAGTCTAGCTTGGAATCTAGAAAGCGGCTGGCTGGACCATACTGGCTACACGGGAATCTTTATCATGTATAATCGCAAGGAGCAAAAGGCGGCTATTTTCCTATCCAACCGGACCTATGAAAAAGACGAGCGGGCTCAGTGGATCTTGGATCGTAACCAGCTGATGGACCTGATAAGAATAGAACTTTAAAAGACTCCGGCTGCAAGCCCCGGGGTTTTATCATGTCTGCCTATATAAATATCGGTCTCTAGCCCCAGTGATTTTCTCTTAATAAAAATCGCTTTTTTTGCCAAAGTATATTAAAATAAGATAGAGAGAATCTACAGACAAGAGAAGAATATGACAAAAGAAATCGGTGTCGGCAAGGCACACAGTAAAATTATTTTAATGGGAGAGCATTCGGTGGTCTACGGCTATCCAGCCATTTCTCTGCCTCTTAATCGCATTGAAGTGACCTGTCAGGTCTTTCCGTCTGAGCGGGCCTGGACCCTCTACGCCGAGGATACGCTGTCTATGGCTGTTTTTGCCTGTCTAGAACATCTCGGTCGTCAGGGAGCTAAGATTCGCTGTCAGGTGGAGTCCATGGTCCCTGAGAAGAGGGGGATGGGGTCTTCAGCAGCGGTCAGTATTGCGGCTATTCGGGCGGTCTTCGACTACTTTGAGGAAGAACTGGATGACCAGACACTGGAGATTCTAGCCAATCGGGCAGAGATGATTGCCCATATGAATCCCAGCGGCCTTGATGCCAAGACTTGCCTTAGCGATGTGGCTATTAAATTCATCCGCAATTTTGGTTTCAGTGAAATTGAGCTGGATTTGGATGCCTTTTTAGTCATTGCAGATACTGGCATTCACGGTCATACCCGCGAAGCTATCCGTGCTGTAGAAAGTCAGGGTCAAAAGGCTCTGCCCTTGCTTCAGGAATTAGGGAATTTAACGAAAATCCTTGAGAAAGCCATTTCTATCAAGGACTTGATGACAATGGGGCAAGCTATGACCAAGGCTCACGAGAAGCTAGCCAAGCTAGGAGTGTCTTGCCAGAAAGCAGATGAGCTGGTATCGGCAGCTCTTGAAAACGGAGCTTTGGGAGCTAAAATGAGCGGCGGTGGTCTGGGTGGCTGTGTCATTGCTCTTGTAGGAGAAAAAAGTCAGGCGGAGGCCTTAGCCGCCTTATTGAGAGAGAAAGGGGCCATTAACACATGGATCGAAAGCCTGTAAGTGTCAAATCCTATGCCAATATTGCAATTGTCAAATATTGGGGGAAGAAAGATGCAGAAAAGATGATTCCGTCTACCAGCAGTATCTCACTGACATTGGAAAATATGTACACCAAGACGCAACTAAGTCCTTTGCCGGATACAGCGACTGGAGATGAGTTTTATATTGACGGTCAGCTGCAAAGTCCGGCAGAACATGCCAAAATCAGTAAGATAATTGACCGTTTCCGCTCTCCAGAAGATGGTTTTGTCCGTGTTGATACCAGCAACAATATGCCAACAGCTGCGGGTCTTTCTTCCAGCTCCAGTGGTCTGTCAGCCCTCGTCAAGGCCTGCAATGCTTATTTTCAGACGGGCTATCAGACGGAAGAGCTGGCTCAGCTGGCCAAGTTTGCTTCAGGGTCGTCAGCTCGCTCTTTCTTTGGTCCGCTAGCGGCCTGGGATAAGGACAGTGGGGCCATTTATCCAGTCAAGACGGATTTGAAGCTAGCCATGATTATGCTGGTTCTTCACGATGAGAAAAAGCCCATTTCCAGCCGCGACGGTATGGAGCTCTGTGCTAAAACTTCCACCATTTTCCCAGATTGGATTACCCAGTCTGCCCTGGATTATCAGGCCATGCTGGGTTATTTACGAGACAATGATTTTGCAAAGGTTGGTCAGCTGACGGAAGAAAATGCTCTTCGGATGCATGCCACGACAGAAAAAGCTTATCCACCATTCTCTTATCTGACAGATGAGTCTTACCAAGCTATGGATGCTGTCAGAAAGCTGCGGGAGCAAGGCGAACGTTGCTACTTTACCATGGACGCGGGGCCAAATGTCAAGGTGCTCTGCTTGGAGGAAGACCTAGATCATCTGGTTGCTATTTTTGAGAAGGACTATCGGCTTATCGTCTCCAAAACAAAGGACTTGTCAGATGAAAGTTAGTGCAAGAGTTCAAACCTGCGGCAAGCTCTATCTGGCGGGTGAATATGCAGTGCTGACGGCCGGCCAGCCAGCCATTATCAAGGCCATTCCCATCTATATGACGGGGGAAATCCAGGCAGCCTCCGCCTATCGCTTGACATCAGATATGTTTGAACACAGCGCTAACCTAGAGTCAGACCCTGATTATGCCTTGATTCAGGAGACGGTAGGGGCTATGAACACTTATCTGCTAGCCTTAGACTACCAACTTCAGCCCTTTTCTCTAAAGATTAGTGGCAAAATGGAAAGGGACGGTAAGAAGTTCGGGATTGGCTCCAGCGGTAGTGTGGTTATTCTGACTCTCAAGGCCATGGCGGCGCTTTATGAGCTGGACTTGGAGCCAGAGTTACTCTTTAAGCTGGCTTCCTACGTCCTCCTAAAGCGAGGGGACAATGGCTCCATGGGAGATCTAGCCTGCATTGCTTATGAAGACCTGATTTACTACCGGTCTTTTGATAGAGAACTGATCCGTAAGCGTATGGACAAAGTTGATTTGCTACAGCTGTTAGCAGAGGATTGGGGTTTTGAAATTCGCAGCATTAAGCCTCGCTTAGCCATGGATTTTCTAGTTGGCTGGACCAAGCAGCCGGCTATCTCTAAGGACTTGGTCAATCAGGTCAAGTCAGCTATTTCAGAGTCCTTTTTGACAGGAAGCAGGACGCAGGTTGATGCTTTGGAGAGAGCTTTATTAGCAAGAGAGAAGCTTGCTATTCAGTCCAGTTTGGAAAAGGCTAGCCAGCTCTTAGAAAGGCTCAGCCCAGCTATTTATACAGACAGGTTGAAAGTCTTAAAAGAAGCGGCAGAGGGTCTGAACTGTGTGGCTAAGAGCAGTGGTGCCGGCGGTGGCGACTGTGGGATTGCTCTCAGCTTTGATGTCACATCTAGCAAGCAACTGATTCAAGCCTGGCAAGCAGCTGGCATTGAGCTATTATACAGAGAAAGGATGGGCCATGATGAGCCAGAATCGTAAGGATGACCATATCAAATACGCCTTAGAGCAGCGTCTGGGTTACAACAGTTTTGATGAAATGGAGCTGATTCACCGTTCTCTGCCCAAGTACGATTTGGCAGAGATTGACCTATCTACTCACTTTGCTGGCCGTGATTGGGCGTTTCCCTTTTACATCAATGCCATGACTGGCGGCAGCCAAAAAGGCGGTCAAATCAATGAAAAGCTGGCTCAAGTAGCTGAAAGTTGTGGCCTTCTTTTTGTAACTGGCTCTTACAGCGCAGCCTTGAAAAATCCTTCTGATCCTTCCTATCGGGTGGCGGCTGGTCTGCCTAATTTATTACTGGCTACCAATATCGGCTTGGACAAGCCTTATCAAGCCGCCCAGCAAGCAGTAGCTGATTTACAGCCCCTCTTTTTGCAGGTCCATGTCAATCTCATGCAGGAATTGCTAATGCCAGAGGGCGAGCGGGAGTTTCGTTCTTGGCGCCAGCACTTGGCAGATTATAGTCAGCGATTAGAAGTCCCTCTAATTCTTAAAGAAGTTGGCTTTGGCATGGATCGCTCTACTGTCGAAGAAGCGCGCTTCTTTGGAATTCAGACTTTTGATATTTCCGGCCGGGGTGGCACTAGCTTTGCCTATATTGAAAATCAGCGGGGTGGCAATCGTGACTACCTTAATGATTGGGGTCAATCTACTCTGCAAAGTCTGCTAGCTCTTCAGCCACTTCGTGATGAGGTCGAACTCTTGGCTAGTGGAGGTGTCCGCCATCCTTTAGACATAATCAAAGCTCTGGTCTTAGGAGCCAAGTCGGTTGGCCTTTCTCGCGCCATGTTGGACTTGGTGGAAAATCACTCAGTGGAAGAGGTTATTGATATTGTAGAAGGCTGGAAATCGGATTTGCGGCTTGTCATGTGCGCCCTATCTTGCCGAAACTTGCAAGAATTAAAGAGTGTACCTTATCTACTCTACGGTCGGCTAAAAGAAGCTCAGGAACAGATTCAATAAATAGCATAAAGACATAAAAAAAGGCCATTAAGGCCTTTTTACTTGTCCTGTTTTCGTAAGTCAGTTAGTATTTCTTGAGCAGCAGCGAGGTTGAAAGTCTTCATGGCTGTTAAGCGATTGGCTACAGCAGCAATTTCTTCGCCTTGAGCTCCAGCCTGCAATGCTAAAGATTTGGCTTGCAATTTCATATGTCCTGCTTGGATGCCAGTGCTGACTAGAGCTTTGAGGGCAGCGAAGTTTTGTGCCAATCCGACTGATACGATGAGGGAAGCCAATTCCTTAGCCTGAGGCTGCCCCAGCAAGTCAAAGCTGGCTGTCACTGTGGGATTGAGGCCGATGGAGCCTCCCTTAGTTGCAATGGGCATGGGCAGGGTCATCTGACCATGAAGCTGGCGTTTGTCTGGGTCCGCCGTCCAAGTAGAGAGGCCACGGTAGCTTCCTTCTCGGCTGGCATAGGCATGTGCACCAGCTTCTACAGCCCTCCAGTCATTTCCAGTAGCTAGCACCAAAGCATCAATACCATTAAAGATACCTTTATTGTGGGTAGCCGCTCGATAAGGGTCAATCTGGGCTAGCTTGCTAGCCAGCTGCATTTTATCCGCAAGAAGTTCCGCCTCAGCCTTATCCCGGCTGAGAAAGCGATAGTCGATGACACAGCGGGCTGTTACAAGGCTATCTGTTGCATAGTTTGACAGAATAGCCATCAGGCTCTTACCGCCAGTCAGCTCTTCCAGAGAAAGGGTGAGAGCCTCTAGCATGGTGTTGAGCATATTGGCTCCCATAGCTTCCTGCGTATCTACAGACAGATAAAAAATGAGGAAGTCATCCTTTTGCTCCAGCCAAAGATCTCTAGCACCGCCACCACGGGCAACGATCGATGGATAGGCTTGGTTGGCCTGCTCCAGCAACTCTTTCTTTTTTTTGAGAATATCTTTGATGGCTTGGTCGACCTTTTCGACCTGATAGAGGGCAATTTGCCCAATCATCTGGCGTTTGTGAACCTCGGTTTCAAATCCGCCTGAACGTTTGATAATCTTAGCGGCAAAGCTAGCCGCTGCTACCACAGATGGCTCTTCTGTCACAAAAGGAACTTGATAGGTCTTACTATCCACCAGAAAGTCTGGCACCAGAGAGTAGGGTAGGGCTAGAGTGGCCAGCACATTTTCACTCATCTGGTTGGCTGTTTCCAAAGGCAAAGTCTGCTGACTGTCTAGCAGTTGCCAATGTTCATCTTGTAAAAGTTCCTTTTCTTTCAGCATCTGCAGCCGCTCAGCAGGAGTTTTTTTGGAAAATCCAGTCCAGTTTACTTTCATGATGATTTCTCAACTTTGATGTACTTACGCTGGTGCTCTGCAATTTCCGCCAGAGCAAAGCTTTGGTCTTCATAGCCAGAGAAGCGGGCATTGCCTTCCGCATCCAGCTCAGCTTCTTCAAAAAAGATGCGCTCGTAGTCTGAGATGGAAAGAGTCTGACGCTGGTCTAATTCCTCTAGGCGTGTCTTGGATAGATGCTTTTCATAGCCCTCTACCAAATTGGCACTAAAGATTTCAGAGACAGCCCCGCTGCCATAGCCGAAAAGAGCAATCCGTTCACCAGCCTTGAGGTTGTCAGAGTTTTCTAAAAGAGACAGAAGACCTAAGAAGAGAGAGCCTGTATAGATATTTCCAACCTTTTGACTGTAAAGAATGGAGGCTTCAAAGTTCTTTCTAAGCTGATCTTGCTGCTCTTGAGGTAGGCTTTTATCCATGATTTTATTGAGGCCTTTAAGGGCCAGTTTTGGATAAGGCAGGTGGAAGCAGTAGGCTGCAAAATCTTTGAGAGCTAGCTTGTGGCGTTTCTGGTACTCTGTCCAAGTTGTCTTTAAGCTATCCAGATACTGCTGGGTTGAATAGAGCCCGTTGACATAAGGAGTTGTCGAGTAATTTGGGCGCCAAAAATCCATGACATCGCGTGTCTGGGCCACATTATCATCATTGAAAGCGAGGATACGGGGATTGCTGCTAATCAGCATAGAAATAGCTCCCGCTCCCTGAGTTGGCTCGCCCGGTGTATTGATTCCATACTTGGCAATGTCGCTAGCTAATACCAAAACTTTGCTGTCTGGGTGTTTTTCGATATGGAGCTTGGCATAGTCCAGTGCAGCAGTAGCTCCATAGCAGGCTTCCTTAATTTCAAAGCTGCGGGCAAAAGGCTGGATGCCCAAAAGGCCGTGGACAAAAACGGCTGCCGCCTTGCTCTGGTCGATCCCTGACTCAGTAGCCACGATGACCATATCAATCTTTTCTTTGTCCTCTATTGTCAGGATGGGTTCTGCTGCCGCCGCTCCCAAGGTAACAATATCCTCAGTCAGAGGAGCAATGCTTAGTTCCTTGAGTAAGAGCCCCTTGCTAAGCTTGTCTGGGTCAGTTCCACGGGCTGCCGCTAAATCATTTAATTTTAAAACATAATTACTGGTCGCAAAACCGATTTTGTCGATTCCGATTGTCATTATAAGACCTCTTTAAATCCTTTTATTCTAGTATATTCCGAAAACTATTTTACCATACTTAGGAATAAAACTCTTACAAAAACATCTAATCTCAGCTAAATCAGGCTTAAGATGTATTTTCCAAAAGAAAAACAGCAGATGGCTCTACTGTTTATTTGCTGTGAGTTTGGTTTGGCGCTTTTTTAAGTAGTGATAGATCTTGAGTACGACGGTGCCGCTGGCCATGCCAATTGAGATGACCAAGGCTAGAATGACCACCAGAGTGGCGTGAATCATGGCCTGGCTGTAATCACCAGTGACAAAGAAGGCAGTCGTCCGATAGGAAATGTAGCCTGGGACCAGAGGCGCTAGAATAGCCAAAATAAAAACAACAGCGGGCGTTTTATAGATGATGCTGAGAATTTGGCTGACGCAGGAACCAATGATAGCAGCCACAAAGGTTGCTATAATGACGTTGGTCGGTCCTTTGAGCAGGAGATAGAGCAGCCAAATAGCCATGCCCAGCACTCCGCCAGGAATCAGCATACTACGCTGGACGTTTAGAACGATTAAAAAGGTAATGATGGCCAGCAGGCTGGCAACGGCTTGCAGTAAGAAAGTCAAGATTGTCATAGGCTTATTTCATAATAAGGAGGGCGACAGAGGTACCTGCACCGAGAGCAAGAGTGATGAGGAGCGATTCAAAGAGCTTGCTCATCCCAGAGTTGATATGGTTGGTCATGATGTCACGCACAGAGTTGGTCAGAGCAATGCCGGGCACAAAAGGCATGACAGAGCCCGCAATAATCAAATCATCTGTGGAGTTAAAACCGGAATAGCGCGTCCAGATATGAGCCAGCAGTCCAAAGACAAAGGCTCCGGCAAAAGCTGTCACAAAAGGAATGCGGATATATTTGTCCACATACAAAGAGAAAGCAAAGCCAAAGAAGGTGGCAATGGCAGCCCCCAAAGCATCGTAGAAGTTTCCGCCAAACATGATGGAGAAGAAGGGAGCACTGAGCGTTGCGGCAGCGATCAGCTGCTTGTTGTTATAGGGCAGTTCCTTGACTTTGAGGCGATTCAGCTCATCAAAAGCCTCCTGAAGGCTGATTTCTCCTGTTACCAACTGACGGGAGACCTGATTGACATCGCAGACCTTCTCGATATTGTAGTTGGTCTTGAGATTGCGCTTCATACGTGAGACATTTGTATTTTCAATCGAAAAGAAAATAGCTACTGGCATTGCTAAGGCATTGCAGTCGATAATCCCTTGCGAATGAGCGATACGAATCATGGTGTCTTCCACCCGATAAGTCTCGGATCCGCTCTGTAGCAGCAGTGTCCCAGCCAGCATGATGACATCTACCGCCAGATTGAAATCTTTGGCTTCTTCCCTGATACCTTTCTCTGTCATTTCCCCAGTCCTTTTCCTAGTATAGCAATAGAACCATTATACCATAAAGACTCTTAAAAATTTCATCAAGTTAGCAGCCATTTGAAGTCTGAAATACAAAAAAGAAGATTGGAGATTTCCAATCTTCTTTCAAATGGTTTGTAAGTCCTTAGTCGTTTATTAGCTCAAAGCATCGTCCATAGAGAGCACTTCGTGGAAGACACGTTGAGTCAATTCAGTTTTTTGCTCTGGAGTGAGGTACTTAGTATTTACACAGTAACCTGAGATACGAACGATAACGTCTTCACCAGACATAATCTTGTCGTAAACATCCTTCAAGTCCATAACGTTCAAGTTAACGTGCTGACCACCGTTTTCGAAGTAGCCATCCAGGATAGTAACTAAGTTGTCTACTTGTTCGTCGTGAGTCTTACCAAGCGCACGAGGTGATACTTGAGTTGTCAATGAGATACCGTCAGCTGCGTAACTGAAGTCCAAGCTAGCAAGAGAGTTAAGGTTTTGCAACCAGCCACCTTTTGCCTTGTTAGATGGGTTAGCACCTGGTGAGAAGAATTCCAATTTAGACAAGTTCACGCTGCCATCTTCGTTGAGGTAAACTCCTTTGTGAACTGGTGAGTTACCAGTTTGTTTAGAGTAAGCAACGTTAGATGTGATAGTCAGAAGAGACACAGTAGCTTCTGCATTCTTATACAGTTTGTGGCTGCGCAGACGAGTTGTGTAAGCTTCAACCAACCATTCAGCCAGTTCGTTTGAACGAGGATCATCTTCACCCCAACGTGGGTAATCACCGATTGTTTCGTAATCGTAGATATAGCCGTTTTCGTCGCGGATTGGCTTAACAGTTGCATACTTGATAGCAGACAAGGTATCAACAGTGTTGGCAAATCCACAGATACCGAATCCCATGTTAGCACGTTGGTAAGTTGGCAAGAAGGCCATTTGAACAGCTTCGTAGTTGTACTTGTCAGTCATGTAGTGGATGATGTTCAAAGCATCTACGTAAGTGTCGGTCAACCAGTCCAGAGATTTTTCAAAGTTCGCTTTAACTGATTCGAAGTCAAGAACTTCGTCCCGGATAGGCTCGATGTCAAATACTTTGTAGTCTTTATGAACATCGTCGTAACCGCCATTGAGACCTGTCAGAAGGGCTTTCAGAACGTTTACACGAGCACCGAAGTATTGGATGTTGTGGCGTTGTTCTTCATTTTCAGGGTCAAGTGGAGATACACAACATGAGATACAGCTCATTTCACCGTAACCATCTCTAGCCATTGTTGTTACACCTTCGTATTGGATAGAAGAGTGCTTGTGGCTCATGTGCATACAGTAGCGACGGAATGAGTATGGAAGTTTGTCAGTCCAGAGAACGGTCAAGTTTGGCTCTGGAGAGTTACCAATGTTGTCAAGTGTGTTAAGGAAACGGTAGTCCATCTTTGTAACACGGTGACGGCCGTCGTTACCCATACCTGCCATAGAAGTAGTGATGAAGGTTGGGTCACCAGAGTAAAGTTGGTCGTAAGCTTTCGTACGAGCAAACTTCACTGTACGAAGTTTCATAACGAAATCATCAACAAATTCTTGGATTTCTGATTCAGTGTAAGTACCGCGAGCCAAGTCACGTTCAGCATAGATGTCAAGAACGATAGGCACACGTCCAAGAGAAGTAGCAGCACCGTTGATAACACGGCAGACAGCCATGAAGGCGATGTTAGTCCATTGGATAGCTTCTTTAACGTCAAAAGCAGGACGGCGAACATCAACTCCGTAAAGGTCACCAAGTTTTACAACTTCACCAAGTGCTTGGTATTGCAGGTTGATTTCTTCGCGCAGACGGATTGTTTCTTCGTCAATATCAGTCAAACCATTCCAGTCGCGAACTTTTTCAGCCATGAGGTAGTCAGCTCCATAAAGAGCAAGACGTGCGTAAACCCCGATGATACGTCCGCGTGAGTAAGCATCTGGAAGACCAGTTACAGTGTGGGCGTGACGAGCACGGCGGATGTTAGAAGTGTAAGCACGGAAGATACCGTCGTTTACTGTTGTAACATACTTAGTAAAGATTTCATGAACAGCAGGATCTGGTTCGTATCCATTTTCTTTCAAAGTAGTTTCAGCCATGCGGATACCGCCTTTTGGCATGAAGTTCAATTTGAAGAGTTCGTCATTTTGGATACCGTAAATCAGTTCGTTGTCCTTGTCAATGTAACCAGCGTCGATATCAGCGATAGATGCTGGACGAGTGTCCATTGGGAAACGAGTTTCTTCGTAGTGAGCTTTTGTTTCTTCTACGATTTTCTTGATGTGGAGTGAGCGCTCAGTAGGACCTGCCAAGAAGCTTTCATCTCCATCATAAGGTGTGTAGTTAGCTTGAACGAAGCGAGAAACACTTGCTTTCTCTTTCCAGTCTTCACCTTTGAAGCCTTCCCAAGCTTTGTCAAAAATATCTTGAGCTTCAACAACTGTTTTTACAACCATTTGATTTTCCTCTTTATTCTAGCAACATAAACTGTTACATTTATAAGTAAAGTATATCATACGGTAATCGGTTTCACAAACCATTTTCGGCAGAAAGAAAGACTTTCTTTTATAATACAGAAAGTAAAAAGTCGCGGATGTGTACTATAGATTTGAAAAACACAACTCTTTTCAAATATTTTGGAAAAATGGGTAAAAAAGTTATAATAAAAGTAATTAAAATGTCATATAAAAATTACTGACAAAGAATCTTACTTTTAAAATACTTTTTACAAGAACAAAAAACTGTTTCAGATTTATTTGAGCAAAAAGGGCCGACTTTGTGAAAGCTCATAAGCTGAAATTTATGGTAGGAGAAAGGAGGAGGCATGCTGATTTTTCCACTGATTAACGATACATCTCGGAAGATTATCCACATTGATATGGACGCTTTTTTCGCTTCGGTGGAAGAGCGGGATAATCCTAAGTTAAAGGGGCATCCGGTCATCATCGGCAGCGACCCACGCTTGACTGGCGGTCGTGGTGTCGTCTCCACCTGCAATTATGAGGCCAGAAAGTTCGGAGTTCATTCGGCTATGAGTTCCAAGGAAGCCTATGAGCGTTGCCCGCAGGGCATTTTTATCTCGGGGAATTACGAAAAATATCAGGCGGTCGGCTTGCAGATCCGAGAGATTTTCAAACGCTATACGGACTTGATTGAGCCAATGAGTATCGACGAGGCTTATCTGGATGTAACGGAAAACAAGCTAGAGATTAAATCCGCAGTCAAAATAGCCAAGCTGATTCAGCACGATATCTGGAATGAACTCCATCTGACAGCTTCGGCAGGCGTTTCTTATAATAAGTTTCTGGCCAAGATTGCCAGTGACTATGAGAAGCCTCATGGTCTGACTGTTATTCTACCCGAAGAGGCTGAGGCCTTTCTGGCGCCTATGGACATTGCCAAGTTTCATGGAGTTGGTAAGAAGGGCGTTGAAAAACTGCATGAAATGGGAGTTTATACTGGTGCAGATCTACTCAAGATACCGGAAATGACTTTAATTGATAAGTTTGGCCGCTTTGGTTTTGATCTCTACCGGAAAGCGCGTGGCATCAGCAATAGTCCGGTCAAATCCAATCGCATCCGTAAGTCGATTGGGAAAGAGCGGACCTATGCCAAACTGCTCTATAGTGAGGAGGATATCAAGAAAGAGCTGACCTTGCTGGCGCAGAAGGTAGAAAATAGCTTGACTAAGCATGATAAGAAAGGACGAACCATCGTTCTGAAAATCCGCTATGCCGATTTCTCCACCTTGACTAAAAGGAAAAGTTTGAATCTAGCCACTCGAGACAAGGAGCAAATCGAGCGAACTGCGCATGAGATATACGATAGCTTGGAAGAACAACCACGAGGTATCCGACTGCTAGGACTGACAGTGACGGGGTTTGAATAAAGATAAAAGCTTGGTTCGTTACCGGGCTTTTTTAGATATAGCTTTTAGTATGAGAGAGTTGCTTGTGACGAGCTTCTAAGTTGTCTGATGATTTTCATTGACTAAAAATAATCTTTTTTGAAAAAATACTGGACAAAGTTTTCTGTGTCTGTTATACTGTGTCTATAAAATAAAAAACCGTCCGGTCGGTTTTTAAAAAGAAAGGAGCAGAAATGAAGAAATCTGTAGTAGAAAAAACAAGCGAGCACATCCTCAAGTTGAATCAGGAGCTGGATCGACAGCGGGAAGGTCAGAAAGAGTTTTTGCAGCAGCAGGCAGAAAAACGTAAGGTGTGGCTAGAAAAGATAACACAGGGTGAGAATGGCATACGCTATTCTAAGTGGGGAGTCAAAGCTGGATATGCTGTCCTTGCTGGTGGCTTGCTGACTTCTGTCTTTAGCCCTTGGCGAGGACTGGGTATTATGGCAGTAGGGGGTCTGAGTCTTGCCTCCAATCTCTGGCATATCCGGCGATTGCAAAATCAAGAAAGGAGCAAGTAGCAGAGAGATGACCTGTTTTAAGCATCAGAGTCAGGACAACTTAGAAACTAAAAGCAGCTAGACGGTGCTGGCGTAGCTTTTAGCATCATTTAGTCTATCTTTGCTTTTTATTTTAGGCAAGGACTAAAAGACTATGTTTTCTATTTGGCGCAGGTCTTTATTTTTTATAATAAAACAAACCGAATGGTCGGATTTTAAAAATCTGCGTTTCAAAACAGGCAATCATCTGAAAGACTGAAAGTAAAGGATGCTTTTGACCAGTTTTCGGATGACTTTTCACTATTCTACATTTGATAAGGAGTTATCGTATGAACACACAAACACATGTAGAGCCAGAGACAAGGCATATCCTGCCCTTTCTGGCCTGGACTTTTGGCATTACCTGGGGATCCTGGCTGCTTCAGTATATTTTAACCGCCCTGAAGCTGACCAGCGGGGCTGATCCTTTGGGCTTTGCTCTCAATTTCATCGGGGGCTTCGGACCGACCTTGGGAACTTTTATCAGCCTCAAAATTTCTCATCCTAAGAAGATGCTGGACTTTATCTTTTCTCATGCTAAGGGCTGGTGGATTTACATGCTGGTCTTCTGTCTGGTTCGGGTTTTGACCCTTTTTATCGCCAATCCTGTATTACCGCCGCTCAATGCCATTCTGATGTTTCCTCTGGGCTGTACCTTTGTCACCTTTGCTGGGGGCGGGAATGAAGAGCTGGGCTGGCGGGGCCTCCTGCAGCCGGCTCTGGAGAAAAAATTCTCCTTCCCTCTGGCAACTGTCATCACGGCTCTGGTCTGGGTGGCCTGGCATCTGCCCCTCTGGCTGATTCCGGGAACGAGTCAAAGTCAGATTTCTTTGCCCTTCTATCTCTCCTTTGGTATCTTGCTCTGTTTCTGTCAGGCGGTTCTCTACAAGCAGACGGCCTCTGTCTTTGCCTGCATGGTCTTTCACGGCTGCATTAACTTTGCTCAGGCGACGATTGTCGGCAGTGCTACAAATGGCGGAAGGTATCTCAGCTTCCAGGCTGCTAATCTGGTCATGACCGCCCTGCTGGTCGGCTGGTGGTATTGGAAGGGCAACCGGAAAGGAGTTCAGAAAGATGCAAGCTAGAAACTATAAAGATTCCTCATCTGTTAAGCAAATTCTAATGTTTCTGCTTTGGACCTTTGGTATCAGCTGGTCTGCCTGGCTGGCTTCGGCTTTCCTGAGGATTCCTATTATTTCCCAGGTCCTAACCATCGCTGGTGTTTTTGGCCCGGCCATTGGAGCCAAACTGGTCTTAGGAAAATCGTTCAAGGAGCTCTTGGCTTCTATCGGATCGGCCCGAAAAAGGACTTGGGTCCATCTCTTGATTTTGACAATTCTTTATACCCTTTCCATAGTCTTTTGGAGTCCGCTCCTGCCTGGTTTTAGCCCCCTCAGGATTGCTCTGCTTTTTCTCATGACGACTCTTCTGACAGGCGGCAATGAAGAGATTGGCTGGCAGGGCTTCCTGCAGCCAAGTCTGGAGAAGATCCTGCCCTTTCCCTTAGCAACTGTAACAACTGGGTTAATCTGGGCTGTCTGGCATCTGCCCCTCTTCTTTACTGCCGCCTGCCTGCTCGCCCGTTTCTGGCTGGCGGCTCTTTACAAGGTCAGTCAGTCCATCCTTTACTGTGTTCTTTTCCACGGGGCCATCAATACCATTGGTGAAGGCATTTTCCTGGGCAAGGGGACGGAAAATCCCCTCTTTTTCCTAGGCTATATCTTGATGGCGGCTTACAGTATCTATCTTTGGTATCAAAGGGATCAGCAAGACAAGGCTTAAAGATATTTTTATGATTTTGTATTTCTCCGGCTTTTTTGGTAGAATAAAGCTATACTAGAAACAAAGGGGAACAGAATGGCGCAGCGAAAAGACAAATCCCAGGCCATGAGAGAAAAAATTTTAAATACAGCAACCCAGCTCTTTATCCAAAAGGGGTCCGAAAAGACCAGTATGCAGGATATTGCTCAGACGGCGGGCATCTCCAAGGGGGCTATCTATCATCATTTCAAGTCAAAAGATGAGATTGTCTTTGCGGTGATTAGGAGCCGGCAGGAGCTGATGGAAGAAGAGATGAAGCAGTGGCTCAAGGCTACGGAAAATCTGACTGGCAGAGAGCAGCTGCAGACCATCCTCAAGTCTAATCTGGAAAGTCAGACAGCCCGAGCTACGGACGGCATTGTGGGTGAGTATGAGAAGGATGCAGGTTTTATTTTGACCATGATGCGGGACAATCTGCGGATAGGCGCCCCTCTGGTCAGTGACATTATCAAAAAAGGGATGGCAGATGGCTCCCTTCAGACCCAGTGTCCGGACCAGGCTGCAGAAGTTTTTCTGCTGCTGGTGAATTTTTGGATGCATGGGACCGTTTTTGAAAGTGAGCCCGAAAGACTGCCGGAACGCTTCCACTTTCTGCAGTTTATGATGACCTCGGTCGGTCTGGATATCTTTACTGACGAGCTCCTGCAGCTCTTTAGCCAGAAAAATAAGACATAAAAAAAGGCTGGGACAGAACTAAAAAATTTAATTCTGTCCCAGCCTTTTTATTTATGTGCTGAATATACTGTGGATATCTTCCTCGGTCAGGCCGATTAGGGGGTCGATTTTCAGAGAAAAGTTTTGAAAAGCAGGCTGAGCGTCTCCGCTTTCTCCGCTTTATGCTGGAATCCATTGGCATTGATATTCTTAGTGACGAGCTGATGGAGCAGACTTTGACATACTTAAAACGAAGCTAAGCGATGATTGGCACACCGAATTTTCCAACTTCAATTGTAGAAAGTTAATATAAAGAGGACAGCAAACTGTCCTCTTTATAATTCAATATTTGGAAATTTGTCATGGATTTGATTTTTTAAACGAGTTAAAGCAAGATCTGTTTTAGAAACGTTTTGATGTCTTAGAGGCAGTTTCTCTTCGTTGCCATCAGAAAGGACAACCCGAATCTCATTTTTTCTGATGATGGGAAAGATAGAAATCATGAATGAATTGCTATGATGATAAATTGTTAGCGCGTCATGTATGTCACATGTTTTAAAGCTAGATTTGTAACTGACCAGATGATTCTTGTAAAAGAAGACACGAATATCTGGGTCAACATAACCACCATTGTTTTCAATCTGATCCAGCGTTTCATTCAACTCGGGATAGAGTTTGAAAAAATCATTCAATCTTTTATGGTTTAAGTAATAACGAATGAACCCGATCAAAATGCAGAATATAGCAATATAGGTGAAGAAAGTGAAGGAAGTTGTTCCACCTTTTTGGAATTCTTTGTCATCAGAGAGAGTGATGTAGTATTTCAGTTGTTGGTTATTTTCATCATTAAATAGATACGATTTCATGATTTTAGCGTAATCAGGAATATCTGAAGCTGAGTGTACTGAGGCAATCAACCATTTTGGCTCTCCTCCTAAAGTATTCGCTTTTTCTAGTTCATCTACGAAGCGGCTAGTTGAAGAATCATTGCGCAGGCCAATATCGCTTTTCCTACCATTTTTATCTATATAAGATACTTTGTAGAAATAGGTTGAGTCATGCTCTTCTTTTAACTCAGCAACCGGTCCATCAATATGAGTAATTTGTATTGCTTGGCTGTAAGAGGTGTCAGAGATTTTTGCAGAAAGAATTTTTCCTTCTTTTCGCAAGGTTTCCACACTGATATCCTTAATTCTTGTTGATGAACGGGTACCAAATAAAATGAGACAGCATCCTACAAGCACCCATTTTATTAGAGAGGCATATTTATTGTATTTCATTAATATCTCCTTTGAAGAAAGTTAATTGTTGTTTTGTCTGGTCGTATAGCCACATTTTAGCATTATACACAGAGCAAAGAAGGGAGTCAAGGCTTACTTAAAAATTCCCTTTATATCTTCTTCTCTTATCCCAATCATAGGGTCAATTTTCTGGAAGTTTTCCTCAGTTAGGACATAGTTTTCCACAGGCGCTTTCATTTTATCCACAGTATTGTGAATATTACTCTCAGCTTGCGGAAAGTCGCCAAAGCGCTCGATGAGATAGGTTTTGCGGGCGGTACCGGTGTTTTTGACGGCATAGTCAAAGGCTACTTTTTCCCCAAGTAAGATCAACTTGCTCTTGGCGCGGGTGATAGCAGTGTAGATGAGGTTGCGCTGCAGCATCCGGTGACTGCTCTTGGTGATGGGCAAAATAACTACCGGAAATTCACTGCCCTGAGACTTGTGAATGCTCATGGCGTAGGCCAGGCGAATCTTGTACCACTCGCTGCGCTGATAAACAAGTTCATTGCCATCAAAGTCAATGGTCAGCTCGTCCTGCTTGGAGTCGGTGTATTTGCCAGGCAAGAGGTCGGTGATATAGCCCAGATCGCCGTTAAAGACATTGCTTTCGGCATCGTTGACCAGATGAATGACCCGGTCGCCCTGGCGGTACTGGCAGTCGGGAGCTTCAAAGGTCAATTCCTCTTTCTCGACAGGATTGATGAGATTTTGCATGAGATTGTTAATCTGGTCGATACCGGCTGGCCCCCGATACATAGGTGCTAATACCTGAACATCTTGAGCTGGGATACCGCTGCGAATGGCAGCGCTAGCGATTTTTTCAATCATAGGTGGGATATGCTCATTTCTAGCTTCAAAATATGAGCGGTCCGCTTTTTTGTCTGTAAAATCTGCTGGTAGAATGCCCTTCTGAATCTGGCTAGCCAGTGTGACGATTGTAGACTCTTCGCTCTGCCGATAGATGGTTTCCAGCTTGGTCTGTGGAATAGTCGGTATCTGCAGCAAATCTGCCAGAACCTGACCCGGACTGACAGAGGGCAGCTGGTCGGCATCTCCGACAATCAAGAGTTTGGTCTGAGAGGAGATATTGCTGAGGAGCTGATTAGCCAACCAAGTATCCACCATGGAAAATTCATCCACAATGATAAAATCAGCATCCAGATAATCATCCAAATGACTGGTGTCATCATCTCCAGTCATCCCCAAGTGGCGGTGGATAGTGGCGCTAGGAAGACCGGTCAATTCGTTCATGCGACGAGCAGCACGTCCAGTGGGAGCCGCTAGCAGAATAGGCAGATCATTGACCTTTCGCAGATCCAAACCACGAAGTTGGGCGTAGACTGCGATGATACAGTTGATAACGGTAGTTTTTCCAGTACCCGGTCCGCCGGTTAGAATAAAGACCTTCTGATTGATAGCCTGACGGATGGCTTCTTTTTGGATACTGTCATAGGAGATGCCGGAGCTTTCCTCCACTTGCTGGATAGCCGCAGTAATGTTATCTGCGTCAAAGCAGTCTTGCTCTCCTTTTTCCAGTAGACGGACCAGATTGCTCTTAATCCCTTCTTCAGCAAAAAATAGGCTGTTTTCAAAGATCTTGGTCTCTACATTTTGGACCTTATCTTCCTCAATCAGATGGGCCAGCTCATCAGCGACTAGACTAGGGTTCAGCTCCACTTGACGTGAGCTTTCTAAGAGCTCGATGGTATGCTCTAGTAAATCACGAGCTTCGACATAGGTATCTCCCCGCTCCATGGACTGGGTCAGCAAGGTATGGACAAGGCCAGCCCGAAAACGCTCAGGGGCATCACTTTGGATGCCCAGCTCTTCTGCCAGATGGTCAGCAATTTTAAAGCCGATTCCCTGAATATCCTCTACTAGCTGATAGGGATATTTTTCGACAATATCCAGCGTTTCTTCCTTGTAGGTATCCTGGATTTGAAAAGCTAGCTTATTGGGAATGCCGTAGGCTGCCAGCTTGGCTAGTACCATCTCCGTTCCGTAGTTGAGTCTGAGCTTGGCGACAAAGGCCTCGCGGTTCTTAGCTGCTAAGCCGTTTATCTGGGTTAGCTTTTCCGGATCTGCTAAAATCTTGTCAATGGTGTCCTCGGTATCTTCTCCGTAGAGTTGGACGATTTTTTGAGCAGTCTTGACTCCGATTCCCTTGAAATGGTCACTAGAGAAGTATTTTACTAGGCCTTTGCTACTGGGTTTGGCTCGCTCATAGCGAGAAATTTTAAGTTGCTGGCCATATTTGGGGTGCTGGACGAGACTGCCCCAGAAGCTGTAGTCTTCGCCTTCCATAACATCTGCCATGGAGCCGGTGACAATGATTTCAAAATCTTCAAAATCCTCAGCATCTGTATTCTCAATATCTAAGAGCAGGATGCGGAAAAAGTTGCTGGGATTTTCAAAAATAATGCGTTCAATCGTTCCTGAAAAGTAAAATTCCATAGTTTATAGGTTCTTCTTTTAAAACGAACCCAGTTGACGTTCAACTGAGTTCGATATGCTTAATAGGTCTTAAAAGGCAGCAGCGGCCAGAAGCGGAACTTAGCTTCGCCCTGGATTTGTTCTTTTTGGAAGGTGCCGACTTGGCGACTATCCTTGGAAACAATCCGGTCGTCACCCAGAAGCAGGTATTCATCATCCAGAAGCTTGATGGTGAAGACAGGGCTGCCTTCACTATCAACAGTGAAGGCTTGAGCCTGAGCTGCGAGTTTTCTGAAAAACACACCATTGTCATCATAATCATCCCCAGTATAAGTGGATTGGAGCTTGTCTTCTTTGAATTTTTTGATGTAGTCTGTCAGGTAAGGCTCGTCTGTTTTTTTGCCGTTGATGTAAAGAGTATCATTTTCATACTGAATAGTATCACCCGGCATACCGATAACCCGCTTGACAATCTCCTTGGTCGTTCCGTCATTATCTGTCTCAGTGGCGACAACGATATCAAATCGGTCAATTGACTGATATTTAAGCACAAGTAGATATTCCCCATTGGCCAGCGTAGGGTCCATAGAGTGGCCATCTACCTTTACAGGGGACCAGAGATAGAGCCGTGATAGGATAATGATAGAGATAAAGATGATAAAGAGCCCCCATTCTTTGAGAATGACAACGGCAGTATTTGATTTTTTCATAGGTTACCTTTCTAAAAGTTTTTGTGCTTTTTCAGTATTTTTAAAGTGGAGTTTAGCAGAATGCTGCAGACCGGCCATTCCATAGGCTTGAAGAATCTGGCTGGCAACGTGATCGCTCTTGCTTCCGGCTCCGCTAGGCAGGGTATAGCCTAACTCTTGACTGAGATTTTCTAGATTTTCCAGAAAGAGGTCACGAGCGATAATAGAGCTGACCGCAACAGCTAGGAACTTTCCTTCAGCCTTTTCAATCAGACTTACCGGATTTGGAAAATGATTTTTTTCCTGCTTTAGGTATTTATTATAGTTTTGCTGGCTGGTAAAGGCATCGATGACGATTTTTTCGGGATTGATGCCTTTCTGCAGCAGTAGGTAGATAGCTTGATTGTGCAGAGCTACCTTGACAGAGACGGCATTGTAGCCAGAAGCGATGACTTCGTTGTACTTCTCTGGCGATAGGAGCAGAGCTTGATGAGCAATTTTTTCTTTCAAGACCGGTGCCAGTTGGCGAATCTTGCTATCGTTCAAGGTTTTAGAATCACCAACGCCCAGTTTTCTCAGAAAGTCGTGCTGGTCTGGAGTAACGAAAGAAGCTACGACGGCTAGACCTCCAAAGTAGGAGCCGTTGCCGACCTCATCTGTCCCAATGAGGGCAAAATTCTGAGAAGCAGGACTATAACTGGATTTGCCTGCTTGATGGCCAAAAAAGCCAGCGTAGTGAGCAGCTTTTGCCCCTTGAAAGAGAACTTTTCCGGAGCTAAAGACACTGACCGTCGCCTGATCCAGCCGGAAGAAATATTGAATATGAGGGTTCTTGCTGGGAGCCAGCTTGCTCTGATATTTCTCAACAAAAGCCTGAATTTCTTGCTGTTTGGGACTGAGTGTGATACTTTCCATACCCCCTATTGTACCATAAAAAGGAAAAGTCGAAAGTCATAAGATTGAAAATCCTACAAAAATTTTGTAGGATAGCACCGCTGCTTGCAATGTCAAAAAAGATGAAAAAGAAAGTCCCTGTCTAGTTCCAAGTGTTTTTATAACTGACAAAGGGCTTCTTTTTTGATATAATACAATGAGGTGATTTTATGGCAAATTTGAATCGATATAAATTTACATTTGGAAACAAGACCTTAACTCTAACAACAGAACACGATAATCTCTTTATGGAAGAAGTAGAACGGGTAGCAAAGGAAAAATACAAGGCTATCAAAGAGCAGATGCCTGCGGCAGATGATGAAGTCCTGGCGATTTTGCTGGCTGTCAATAGCCTGTCTACCCAGCTCAGCCGCGAGATTGAGTTTGACGACAAGGAAAAAGAACTAGAAGATTTTCGTCACAAAATGCTCAGTGATTTGAGAGAAAAGTCGGGTAAATAGAGGAGAAATAATGCTTTCTATTATTATTTTACTAATATTGGCCTGGAGCTTTTATATTGGCTACTCGCGTGGTATTGTTCTGCAGGGCTATTATGCTGCTGCAACCATGGTTTCCATGCTGGTAGCTGGAGCTTTTTATAAGAGCTTGGCCAAGTTTATCAGTCTTTGGGTGCCTTATGCCAGCGCGACTCAGGGCTCTTCGACCTACTTTTTCCCTAGCTCCCAACTTTTTCACTTGGATCAGGTTTTTTATGCTGGTTTGGCCTATCTTATTATTTTTACAGCTGTCTACATCCTTGGGCGCTTTTTCGGGATTTTTGCGAATCTGATTCCCTACCCCAATAAGCTGGATACCAAATGGTACAATGTGACCAGCGGAGCCATCGCTGTTTGCATCTCTATTTTTGTTTTGGGAATGTGCCTGACTATTTTAGCGACGGTGCCGATGGAGATGGTTCAGGAGCGGCTCAACAGCAGCTTTATGATTCGCTTTATTGTCAAGTATACCCCTATCACATCCAATATCCTCAAAGATCTCTGGGTGAATCAAGTTATCGGATAAAAGACGACTCAGTTGGCCTGCTAGCTGGGTTCTTTTTTACTAGAAAAGAAAATTATGAACACAAAAATTTTAGAAACCTTAGAATTTAAAAAGATTAAAGAACTTTTTGCTCCCTATCTTTTGACCGAGCAGGGGCAGCTGGAGCTGGGTCTGCTCTTGCCGACCAGCAAGAAGGAGACAGTGGCCTCGGCTTTTCTGGAAATGAGAGATATGCAGCAGATTTTTGTGCAGCATCCCCACTTTAGTCTGGCTGCGACTCAGGATATCACTGCCTTGACCAAGCGGTTGGAGCTGGAAAGCGACTTGAATATTGAGGAGTTTTTAGCTCTCAAGCGCGTTTTGGCAGTGACTCAGGAGCTCAAGTCCTTTTATGATGACTTGGAAAATGTGCACTTGGAAAAGCTGGACCGTCTGTTTGAGAACCTAGTTGTTTTCCCTAAGCTGCAAGGAAGTCTGCAGGCTGTGAATGATGGCGGCTTTATCGAAAGCTTTGCTAGCGAAAGTTTGAGCCGCATTCGCCGAAAAATTCAAGAAAATGAAAATCAGGTGCGGGAAATTCTGCAAGAGATTCTCAAAAATAAGGGAGAGATGCTGGCGGATCAGGTAGTGGCCAGCCGGAATGGCCGCAATGTGCTGCCTGTAAAAAATACCTACCGCAACCGCATTTCTGGTGTGGTTCACGATATTTCAGCCAGCGGTAATACCGTCTATATCGAGCCTAGAGCAGTTGTCAATCTAAACGAAGAAATTGCCAGCAGTCGAGCGGACGAGCGTTATGAAATTCAGCGGATTTTGCAGGAATTATCGGACCTATTCCGTCCCCATGCAGCTGAAATTGCCAACAATGCTTGGATTATCGGACATCTGGACCTAGTGCGTGCCAAGATCCGCTTCATGCAGGAGACGGGAGCGGTGGTGCCAGACCTGTCGGAAGAGCAGGATATCCAACTGCTTAGTGTCCGCCATCCCCTGATTGAAAATGCAGTGGCTAATGATTTGCATTTCGGGCCAGACTTGACAGAGATTGTCATTACCGGGCCTAATACCGGTGGTAAGACCATCATGCTGAAGACCTTGGGTTTGGCTCAGATCATGGCCCAGTCAGGTCTGCCGATTCTGGCGGACAAGGGGAGCCGCGTCGGGATTTTCAGTCAGATTTTTGCAGACATTGGTGATGAGCAGTCCATTGAGCAGAGTCTGTCAACTTTCTCCAGTCACATGACCAATATCGTCTCTATTTTAGAGCAAGTTGATAGCGAGAGTCTGGTTCTGCTGGATGAGCTGGGAGCTGGAACTGACCCGCAAGAGGGTGCAGCTCTGGCCATTGCTATCTTGGAAGATTTGCGGCTGAGACAGATTAAAACAATGGCGACGACCCACTATCCTGAGCTCAAAGCCTATGGGATTGAGACGGACTGGGTGGAAAATGCCAGCATGGAGTTTGATACAGATAGTTTAAGGCCGACCTATCGCTTTATGCAGGGAGTGCCTGGCCGTTCCAATGCCTTTGAAATCGCTCGGCGTTTGGGCTTGTCGGAAGTTATCGTTGGCCATGCCCAAGAGCAGACCGACACAGACAGTGATGTCAATCGGATTATTGAGCGCCTAGAGGAGCAGACGCTAGAAAGCCGCAAGCGCTTGGATAATATCCGCGAGGTGGAGCAGGAAAATCTCAAATTTAACCGAGCCCTCAAAAAACTTTACAATGAGTTTAACCGAGAAAAGGAAACCGAGCTCAATAAGGCACGGTTGGAAGCCCAGAAAATCGTTGATTTGGCTTTGTCAGAGAGTGAGAGCATTCTCAAAAATCTCCATGATAAGTCCAGCCTTAAACCACATGAGATTATTGAAGCCAAGGCTCAGCTTAAAAAGTTGGCACCAGAAACCGTTGATTTATCAAAGAATAAGGTGCTCAAGCAGGCTAAGAAAAATCGGGCGCCCAAGGTGGGAGATGATATTCTAGTCACCAGCTATGGTCAGCGGGGAACCTTGGTCAAGCAGCTCAAGGACGGCCGTTGGGAAGCTCAGGTCGGTCTTATCAAGATGACTCTAGAAGAGCAGGAGTTTAACTTACTCAAGGCTGAAAAGGAGCAGCAGCCTAAGCGCAAGCAGGTCAATGTAGTCAAGCGAGCCAATACTGCTGGACCGAAAGCCAGGCTGGATTTGCGCGGTAAACGCTACGAAGAGGCTATGGAAGAGCTTGATGCCTTTATCGATCAGGCCCTCCTCAATAACATGGCTCAGGTGGATATTATCCACGGTATCGGGACCGGCGTCATCCGTGAAGGAGTGACAAAATACCTCCGCCGCAACAAGCATGTTAAGTCTTTTGGCTATGCTCCGCAAAATGCTGGCGGCAGCGGTGCAACGATTGTGATATTTAAGTAAGAGGCCAGAAATGAAAATACAAATCTATGACTCGACTTATGAGAAAAGTTGGATTTATACAAAGGCTTTGAGTTATCTCTTTTCGCCTTTCTTTGATGATATGAGCCGCAGCAAGGATGAGTTTACTGAAGAGCCTTACCAAGATTCGATTGAGCTCATAGCAGTGGAAGATGATCAGGTTGTGGGGCTTCTAGATATTGGGATTTACACCGAAGAAGCAAGTCATTCTTATGCATATTATCCGGGAGAAAAGATAGCTTACTTCGCTAATCTGGCTGTCCATCCTGATTTTCAGAATCAAGGGATAGCCAGTCAACTCTTTCAAACTGCTCGAGAGCAGCTGCATGAAAAGAAAGTTGAGGCCTTGGTCATCTTTACCAGAGACGGAGAGCAGGCAAATCACCTCTATCAGAAGTGGGGCGGCAAGCTGATTTGTCAAGATTATTTAGTTGTCGGACGCCCCAAAGATCAAAGACCGTTTTCTTTCAGCGTTGATACTAAGAAACAGATAATCTGTCTGACAGATAAGTCAGGAAATCCTTTAGGCTATTATCAAAGAGAAGGACATTATATTGTCTCAAGGAAAGAAGATTTGGAGCATTTTGAGATTGATGAGCTTTACAAGGAACATACCTATGTCTTGAAAATCGAATAGGGTATTAGAAGTTTCAGCGAAGAGATAACAGCAGGTTCTTTTATGAGGGCCTGCTTTTTGCTATAATGTAAGCAGCATAAAGTGTTTCGGAGGGAAAATAATGAGACTAAAGCATGCATCAGATTCTTGCACGACTATTTTGGTGGGCAAGGAGGCCAGTTACGACGGTTCAACCATTGTGGCTCGTACAGAGGATTCACAAAATGGGGTCTTTACGCCCAAGAAATTTGTTGTAGTGGAGCCGCAAGACCAGCCACGCCATTATCAGTCAGTTTTAACGTCCTTTGAGATGGATTTGCCGGACAATCCAGTCCGCTATACGGCAGTGCCAGATGCAGTTCCCAAAGATGGGATTTGGGGAGCTGCTGGAATTAACAGCTACAATGTTGCTGTCAGCGCAACGGAAACGATTACGACCAACAGCCGCGTACTGGGGGCAGATCCTTTGGTAGAGTCAGGTATCAGCGAGGAAGATATCCTTACGCTGGTTCTTCCCTATATCAAAACAGCTCGCGAAGGGGTTCTACGCTTAGGGAAAATCCTAGAAGAGTACGGCACTTATGAGTCCAATGGGATTGCTATTTCAGATATTAATGAAATCTGGTGGCTGGAAACCATTGGCGGCCACCATTGGATGGCGCGACGCGTACCAGACGATGCCTATGTGACCAATCCCAATCAGCTGGGCAGCGATTATTTTGAATTTGACAATCCAGAGCATTTCCTCTGTCATCCAAATCTCAAAAACTTTATCGAGGAAAACTATCTCAATTTGAATTACTCGGACGAGGGCTTCAATCCGCGCTATGCTTTTGGTAGCCAGAAGGATAAGGATCGCCATTACAATACACCGCGAGCTTGGGATATCCAGCGTTTTCTCAATCCAGAAGTGGAGCAAGAACCAAGGAGTTTCTTCATTCCATGGTGTCGCAAGCCTTACCGCAAAATCACGATCGAAGATGTCAAGTATGTCCTGAGCAGCCACTATCAGGATTCGCCTTATGATCCTTACGGAGCAGAGGGGGACCACCACAGCAGACGGGCCTTTCGGACTATTGGGATTAATCGGACCAGTCAGACAGCCATCTTGCAGCTGCGCCCTAATCAACCGCAGGAAACGACTGGGATCCAGTGGCTATCCTACGGCTCCATGCCTTACAATACAGCTGTTCCTTTCTTTACTCAAGTCTCAACAACGCCAGACTACTTTGCCAACACGACAGACAAGGTTTCGACGGATTCCTTCTACTGGGCTAATCGGATCATTGCTGGGTTGGCTGATGCTCATTTTAGCAGTCATGTCGGAGATTTGGATGATTATCAGGAAAAGACCATGGCCTGGGGTCATGAAATGATTGGTCGGGTAGACCGAGCTCTGACTAAGGGCGAGGATGTGGACTTTGAAGCTGAAAATCAAGCTATGAGCGACAAGGTGCAAGAAGCGACAGACCAGCTCTTGGAGAAAGTTCTCTTGGATGCCAGCAATCTCATGACCAACCATTTCTCACTGAGTGACTAAGGTCTACCCGTAGCAAATATTTTTCTTTCTGTTGCTTTTGGTGTAAAATGTTATCAAAAGTAAGCTATTTAAAGGAGAAGATTTATGGTAGCAGCCGTTACAGATGCAACATTCGCAGAAGAAACAAAAGACGGATTGGTTCTGATTGACTTTTGGGCAACTTGGTGCGGTCCATGCCGTATGCAGGCGCCTATCTTGGAGCAGTTGGCAGGGGAAGTTCATGAGAACGAATTAAAAATCCTTAAGATGGATGTGGATGAAAATCCAAATACTGCCCGTGAATTTGGCATTATGTCCATTCCGACCCTTCTGTTCAAGAAAGAAGGTCAAGTCGTTAAGCAAGTCGCAGGTGTTCACACCAAAGACCAGCTCAAGGCTATTATCGCGGAATTAAGCTAAGCAAGAAGCCTCTGGGCTTCTTTTTTGCATCAAAAAACGTTTACATGCTCAAAAATTTTCACAAAATATTGACAAAAGGCGAATGTTCTTTTAGAATAATAGAAAATTAATAATCAACACCGAACGAAGTTTTTCAGAAAGAGGCGGGCACCTCTGACTGTGAAATGGACGGAACTCTGGAGAGACCATGAATGGCACCGAAGGGGCAAGGCGGTTTAGAACCGCTCAAACTCTCAGGTAAAAGGACAGAGCGAAGAGGCAGGGATTTCCCTACTCCAGCACATCCAGAGTACATGTTTTGCATGTGCTCTTTCTTTTTCTCGGTGTGAAAAGGAGCTTATATCATGTTGGAAATATTGAATCGTCTGGATTCTTTTGTTTGGGGTCCGCCCCTGCTCATTTTGCTGGTTGGTACTGGTATCTATCTCAGTCTGCGTCTGGGCTTGCTGCAGATTTTTCGACTTCCTCGTGCCTTTCGGCTAATCTTTGTATCGGACGAGGAGCATCAGGGCGATGTCTCTAGCTTTGCGGCTCTCTGTACGGCTCTAGCCGCGACTGTGGGAACGGGAAATATCATCGGAGTGGCAACTGCCATTAAAACCGGTGGACCGGGGGCGCTCTTCTGGATGTGGGTGGCTGCTTTCTTTGGGATGGCGACGAAGTATGCCGAGGGCCTCTTAGCTATCAAGTACCGCCGCAAGGATGCTCATGGTGCTATGGCGGGCGGTCCCATGCACTATATCCTATTAGGGATGGGCGAGAAGTGGCGCCCGCTGGCTATCTTTTTTGCAATAGCTGGTATCTTGGTGGCTCTCTTGGGGATTGGGACCTTTACGCAGGTCAATTCCATCACAGAGGCCATGCAGAATACCATTCAGCTGCCTCCAGCTGTGACAGCTTCTATCTTGGCTATTTTGGTGGCTCTGGTTATTTTCAGCGGCATCCAGTCTATCGCTCGAGTATCGACCAAGGTTGTGCCCTTTATGGCAGCTATTTATATCTTGGGGACTGTGACTGTCTTAGCGGTCAATCTCGATCGATTGCTGCCCACACTCCAGCTGGTCTTTAGCTCAGCTTTTAGTCAGACGGCTGCTGTCGGTGGCTTTGCCGGTGCGACCATCCAGATGGCGATTCAAAACGGGGTCGCGCGTGGAGTTTTTTCCAATGAATCTGGTTTGGGGTCAGCACCCATTGCAGCGGCGGCAGCTCGGACCAAGGAACCGGTAGAACAAGGCTTGATTTCTATGACCGGAACCTTCATCGACACCCTGATTATCTGTAGTCTGACAGGCTTGACGATTTTAATCACAGGGGTCTGGGATGGCAATCTTAACGGTGTGTCCTTGACTCAGGCAGCCTTTGCGAGTGTTTTTGCTAATTTTGGTCCGGTTCTGCTTTCAGTCTTTCTAGTTCTGTTTGCCTTTACGACTATCTTGGGCTGGAACTACTATGGTGAGCGCTGTTTTGAATTTCTCTTTGGGGTTCGCTATATCCGCGTTTATCGCCTGCTATTTGTCCTGATGATTGTTCTCGGTGGTTTTGTAGGTCTAGAGGCGGTCTGGATTCTTGCAGATATTGTCAATGCCCTCATGGCCTTGCCGAACTTAATCGCTCTTCTAGCACTCTCTCCTATTGTCATCGGGGAAACAAAGAAATACTTTGACAAGCATCGAAAGAACTAATTTTCGCACATAAAAAAGCCTCTAGTTTTCTGTAATGATGGAAGTCTAGAGGTTTTTTGTCGAAATTAATAGCGTTTTTCTTTTGGCCAGCTGCTCATCTCGGCCACAGCTGTAAAGAGAACGTCAGTAGAAGAGTTGAGGGCGGTCTCGCAGGAGTCCTGAATGACACCGATAACGAAGCCGACGCTGACTACCTGCATGGCCAAATCATTGGAAATCCCAAAGAGGCTGCAGGCGACTGGAATGAGCAAAAGAGAACCGCCAGCTACGCCGGAAGCCCCGCAAGCAGAAATTGCCGCTACGACACTGAGAACGAGAGCCGTTCCAAAGTCAACCCTGATACCCAGCGTGTTGACAGCAGCCAAGGTCAGGGTGTTGATAGTGATGGCGGCCCCTGCCATATTGATAGTAGCGCCTAGAGGAATAGAGACTGAGTAGGTCTCTGGATTGAGCCCCAGATCCCGACAGAGTTTCATGTTGACGGGGATGTTAGCCGCTGAGCTGCGCGTGAAAAAAGCAGTCACACCACTGACTCGCAAGCAGCGCCAGACCAAGGGATAAGGATTTTTCCGCAGCATGATAAAGGTAATCAAAGGATTGATAATCAGAGCGACAATCAGCATGCTGGCTATCAGGACCAGCAATAGGATGCCATAGCTTTTTAGAGCCTGGAAGCCTTTCCCGGAAATGGTCGTGTAGACCAGGCCTAGAATACCGAGAGGGGCTAGATTGATAATCCACTCGACAATCTTAGAAGTGATATCTGCCAAGGTCTGCAGCAGTTCCTTGCTGTGGTGGCTAGCTTCTCGCATGGCAATCCCAAAGATGACAGCCCAGGAAAGGATACCGATATAGTTAGCGGTGATGAGTGCGTTGACGGGATTGTCCACCAGCTGAAGCAGAAGATTGCTGAGGACTTGTCCGATTCCGTCTGGCGGAGAAACCTTTTGGGAGGACGAAGCCAACTCTATACTAATGGGAAAGAAAAAGTTGACCAGAACCGCTACCAAGGCCGCCGCAAAGGTCCCTAGAAGATAGAGCAAGATGACTGTCTTCATATTGCTCTTTTGCCCTTTCTGCTGTTGAGACAGGGCGTTTGCCACCAGAGCGAAGACTAGGAGCGGAGCGATGGCCTTGAGGCCGCCAACGAAGATTTGGCCCAGGAGTCCTATGGCTTGTGCTTGGGGAAAGGTGATAGCCAGCAGGACACCAATGCCAATCCCGATGGAAATCCGCTTGATTAGATTGGTTCTGTTCCAAATAGTGATGAAGCGATGGACCATGTAAGTTCCTTTCTTGTCTTAGATACTTATTTTATTATACGATAGAAAGGGGGTGAAAGCAACGCTAGGTCATGCTAACCATTCTATGTCCGCGCTGATTGGTCTTTGTGGTATAATGGTAGTAATCTTTTTGGAGGTAGCCTATGTCTAAGACCGGAAATGTCTTTTCCCGTTATATCCAGCAGTTTGACTGGTCCAAAATTGCAGATGACCTTTTTTCCAAGCTGGTCTCTTTACTTCTGCTTTTTATCTTATTTTACATCGTTAAGAAAATCCTGCATTTGTCAGTGACCAAGATCATTGCCCCCTCTCTCAAGCTATCCAAGCAGGATGTAGCCAGACAGAAAACTATTACCCGTCTGATTGAGAATCTGCTTAATTATGTCTTGTATTTCCTCTTGATTTACTGGGTTTTATCCATCTTGGGACTGCCAGTTTCCAGTCTTTTGGCTGGTGCAGGGATTGCCGGCGTGGCCATCGGGATGGGAGCTCAGGGCTTCCTGTCGGATCTAGTCAATGGTTTCTTTATTCTTCTCGAGCGCCAGTTAGATGTTGGTGACAATGTTCGCCTGACTAACGGCTCTATCAACATCGCTGGAACAGTAATCAGTGTCGGGATTCGGACGACGCAGGTACGGGACGCGGACGGAACGCTTCATTTTGTGCCAAACCGCAATATCATGGTTGTCAGTAATCTGTCTCGTGGAGATATGCGGGTTCTGATTGACATTCCGCTTTATGCCCAGACGGATTTGGACGAGATTTACCGCATTATTTCAAAGGTTAATGAAGAAGCAGTGCCAGAACATCCAGAGATTCTCAAGGAACCGGATGTCTTGGGGCCGCAGATGGCTTCAAATGGCCAGTTCAACTTCCGTATCAGCATGATCGTACAAGGTGGCATGCAGGTTTCCATTTACCATATCTTCTACCGCCTTTACCATGAGGCGCTTTTGCGAGAAGGGATTGAGCTTCCGACGCTTGGACCTCTTTCAAAAGGCATGTAATTATTGATTAGAAAGGTCCATATGAATCAGCGAATTCAGCAGGAGATTGTCAGTGAGGACAATCATGTTTACCGTTTAAAACGTCCTCTCCACAAGCAGGGGCTCTTTTGGGCGGCTCTGGTGTCTGGGATTATTATCTTTCTTCTGGTCTTGCTCAGCATTCTTCTCGTCATCACCACGATTGGCCTTATGGAGGAAAATGACCATCTCAAGTCCCTCACAGGCTACCATAACTCGCCTTTAGAGTCCTATAACAGCCATGCTTTTGGAAAAACAGTTGAATTTTCCAGTGGACTCAAGGTGACCGTTCATTCGGCAGTGGAAGATAGAAAGAAAGTCATGAGCGATGAGTCAACAGGTGTAGCTGTCGTTGCGACAATCACGGTTGAAAATACTTCGAAAAAGTCCATTCTGGTCAGTCCTTATGACTTTGGACTCTATGACAAGAAGGAGAATGTCTATATTTTGGATGGCTCAACCTTTGACAATACACAAATCGGCACCAATCTGGCGCCGGGCAAGTCTATCCGCTTTGACCTAATCTTTGACGGGGAAGGCGGCGATGAGGATACCTATACCGTGACCTACGAAAATGCTAAGTGGCAAAAGGAGAAAAACAAGACAAAGCAAGAGAAAAAGAAGGAGCAATAGGGAAAATTATCCTATTACCCTAATGCCTTTGCTACTTTCCGTACCCAGATTCGAAAGTGGCGGCAGCAAATGCTATAGATAAAAGAAGATTTGAGACGAAAGTTTCAAATCTTTTTCTTGACTCTGACCTTAGAGGAGGGTGTATACTGGTGAAAATTAGAAAAGGAGATTACAATGAAAATCAATATCATTCGTTCAGATAAAGTTTATCAAGAGATGCTAGAGATGCCTTTAGAAAAGAGAGAAGGCTGTTTTCGGGCTAAGATACTAGCACCTTTTGCAACAAAATATCGAACACAACACATTCCTCTGGAAGCGAAGTATCCCGGAGGATTTGATGCTCTGTTCCTGCTTGGTTTTATGAATCAGCTCCCTGCAACTCTATCAGAAAAGGATAGACCGGCTATTGATGCTCTCAGTTCAGATCAGCTTTGGCAAGATTGCCAGAATACCATCAAGAGGAGTATAAGTCTTTTTGAGCAAGCTGGATATGATTTAGAGGTTGAGGATTACTATTTTACTATTTTGTTAGGCAATCCAGAAAAGCCTATGTTACAGCTCAATAAGGGTTATAGCGGAGATGGTGGAATTCCAGGCTACCTCATGCTTAGTCTGTTACCGAATGACTACACTTTGCCACGTGTACAGGCGGCGCTGGCCCACGAGTGCAATCATAATGTCCGCTTCCAATTTATCAAATGGAACCAGCAGACGACATTAGCAGATTGGGTAGTTAGTGAAGGATTGGCAGAGTCTTTTGCTGCTGAGCTCTATGGCAAGGAGCTCATTGGACCTTGGGTCACTTCAACTAGTTCCGAGCAGTTAGAAGAGATTAAGCCCATCATCTCCAGTCAGCTTCAGCTAACAGGGATGGCGGAAATGGCTCCCTATCTCTACGGTGATGAAATTGCAGAAATACAGGGGCAAATACCAGTCGGTATGCCTTATGCTGCAGGCTATGCTTATGGCTATCATCTGATACAAGCCTATCTGAAAAAGACTGGCAAGAGCATTATTGAGGCCACAGTAACACCGACAGAAGAAATTTTAGAGGCGACTAAAGACTTTTGGAAATGACACTTTTACTTGAAAATCTGTCAAAACTTGATATAATGTAGGTGATTTCTGGAGGTATCAGTATGCATTATAAAAGAATTGAATTAAAAGTCACAAATCAAGGTATCCATGAGCGCAAGATTTTTCAAGGTGTTAAAATTTTCAGCCGCAGCAAGCTGTCCAAAGATCAGAAAAGCATTCTGACGCAGAAGGTTTATCTGACACCGAAGCAAAACATTGTTTACTATCAACGGGCAGATGTCAACTATCACCAGAACTGGTATCATAAGAAGGATTATTACGAACTAGCTTATGGCCAGTTGGACAGAGAAACTGTCTTTAAGGTTTGCCAAGATTTTGACGAACTAAGTCCTTTTCTGGAGACTGAGCTGCTTGAGAAGCTAAAAGAAAAGCAGTCAGCAGGCAAATTTTTTGAAAAATTAGATATATAAAAATCCGGCTGCTTTGATAAGCAGTCGGATTTCTTTAGATTCGTATTAAACGATAATTGAATCTTCTCTCTTTTTAAGTTTCTTTGAAGTCGATAAAACAGGACAACTTTCATCAAAAGATGATAACTAAACAAAAATTGAGATAACTGTGCCACGTCGTCTATGTTGACATCTTTGAAAAATGAGCGTATAATCAAGAAAAATGATTGAGTGCTCACTCAATTTATAGATAAACAAAGGAGCTTATGAAATGGTTGTTCAAGCAATACAGTATAGTCGTTTCGGTGATGAAGAAGTACTAGATTTGGTGAACATTAAATCTGATGTTTTGGAAGTGAATCAAGTTAGGGTAGAAGTTTATGCAGTTGGTTTAAATCCTATTGATTATAAGACTTTTGAGGGTGCAAAGCCACTTCGTTTTCTATCTTTTATGACGAAACTAAGGAAGCCAAGTCGTTGTTTTGAGTCAAAATCATCTCTTTTTCCAAGAGGTGTTGGTCGGGATTTTGCTGGAGTTATCACAGAAATCGGTGAAGGAGTAAGTCGGTTTGCAGTAGGGGACAAGGTTTTTGGTACAATGATCAGTGACCCTGGATTGGGAACCAAGAGGGGAGCTTTGGCAACAGAAATTTGTGTCAATGAATCGGAAATCGTATCGAAACCAGATATGATTGATATGAATCATGCTGCTACTATGGGGGTAGCTTCTCTAACAGTGGGAGGTGCTTTTAGAAAAATTGAGTTAAGTTCTAAAGATATTGTGGTTATTTCAGCAGCGGCAGGTGGTATTGGAAGTATTGCAGTACAGTATGCAGTTGCTAAGGGTGCAACAGTTATCGGAATTGCAAGTAAGAAGAATTCAGAATATCTGAAGTCTTTAGGTGCTATACCAGTTGCTTACGAAGAGAACATCCAGAATGCTCTTCTATCAGCAAGTCCAAAGCCGATTACAAAATTCTTGGATTGCTATGGAAGTGATTATGTTAAATTAGCTTTCAATTTGGGATTGAAGGGCACGGATATTGGAACGCTAGTACCTTCACCATATGTTATGATAAGAGGAGCTCAGTTCACGGGTCCGAGACATTCCACATATGATGATTTGAACACTCTGGCGGAAATGGTCTCAGATGGGAAGGTTTGGCTGAATATTGATCAGGTTTATGATTTTTCTCTAAAGTCAGTTAGAGAGGCATATCGTAGTCTGAAGTTGGGGCACACTCGAGGTAAAAAAGTCGTAAAAGTAAGAGAGTAGAAGAGAGGTGCTAGCAATGGATAGTTTAGAACAAAAGTATGCACAGACATTAGAAAATAGCAACTTGAGTATAAAACAACGTCAAGTATTATTATCAAGTCTAAAGTTATTTTCAGAAATTGGTTTTGAGAATACAACAGCAAGCCTTATTGCTAAGGAGGCTGGAGTTTCAGAAGGGACCGTTTTTAGTTACTTTAAAACCAAGGAAGGAATATTAGAAGCTATTCTGTCGACTTTTCTCGAACAGGTTATTCCAGATGTGATTGCTGATTTTTCTGAGAAGAAATTTACAGCAAACCAAGAATCTTTTCCAGTGTTTTTGAGAAGCATTGTTCGAGATAGACTAGTTTTCGTTCAGGAGAATCAAATGCAAGTTAAAATTCTCTTGAGTCGTTGTTTTATTGATAAAAATATTTCTGACCAGTTAGGGAATGTTATTGTTCACTCTATTATTAAGCCAATTAGTCCAGTTCTGAATCAGTTTAAAGAAAATGGTGTTATCCGAGATTGGTCAAATGAAAGAATCGTTCGTTATATTCTAGCCTTGAGTCTTTCTTATGTTATTCCAATGATGTTGAATGATAAGGAAGATGTGAACATAGATGAAGCAGTAAACGAAATTGTTGACTGCCTATCTTCTGCCTTAGTAGAAGTAAAATAAATCTTGATTTTTAAGCTTACTATTTAAATAGTAAGCTTTTTTGAGACCAACATAAAAATCCCCAATCGGAGTGATTGAGGATTGAAAAAATAAATTCTAAACAATACCTTGGGCAATCATAGCTTTGGCTGTGTTTTCAAAGGCAGCAATGTTAGCACTAGCCAGATAGTCTTTGCTAAGTCCGTAAGTTTCAGCGGTAGTTTTAGCTCTGTTAAGGATGTTGGTCATGATGTCCTTGAGACGGCCAGAGTATACTGACATCTATTCATCTGATGAGAGTGATTTTATCATCCAGATATTCATAGCTGGGTGGCCGGCAGCGTTAGAAAGTGGTTGTTGCAGTGATGTGAAACCATAGTGCTGATAGATGGCCACGGCTGTAGCCAGTTCAGTAGTGGTTTCTAGATAAAGCTGTTCATAACCTGCTAGGCGGGCTTCTTGGAAAATCTGCTTTATCAGCCGACTGGAATAACCTTTGCCACGACAGTTTTTAGTGACATACAGTTTTTGTAATTCAGCAATCTTATCAGACACAGGTGCAAAGCCACCACAGCCAACGAGATGGCCTTCATCTTCCAGAATAAAGTAAGCCGCCCTCTCTTGATGTTGATAATAGTCGGCCAAATGATCTAGATGAGAATCAAAGTAGACAGTTCCTGGTTTATCAAGCCCGAATTCTTCTAGGCTGGCTCGAATGAGCTGCGCTACAGCTGGATTGTCTCTCACTTCCATTGGCCGTAAGTTCATGATTTGTCCTCCGATAGGATGTATCGACTAGTTAAACAATACCTTGCGCAATCATAGCGTTGGCTACGTTTTCGAAGGCAGCGATATTAGCTCCTGCAAGGTAGTCAGTACCAAGACCATATGTTTCAGCAGTTGTTTTAGCAGTGTTGAAGATGTTGGTCATGATGTCCTTGAGGCGGCCGTCAACTTCTTCACGAGTCCATGACAGACGAAGGCTGTTTTGACTCATTTCCAGAGCAGATACAGCTACACCACCAGCATTAGCAGCTTTAGCAGGTCCGTAGAAGATACCATTTTCTTTATAAACTGCGATAGCATCCAGGTCGCTCGGCATGTTGGCACCTTCAGATACGCAGATAACTCCTTGAGCGACTAAGCGTTTGGCAGCTTCGCCATTGATTTCATTTTGTGTCGCACATGGCAGAGCGATGTCATATTTCTCAGCGTAAGTCCAGACAGAACCTTCATGGTAAGTAGCAGTTGCTTTTTCAGCAGCATATTCTGTCAAGCGAGCGCGGCGTTTTTCTTTGACATCAACCAAAAGATCAAAGTCAATACCGTTTTCATCGATAACATAGCCGTTTGAGTCAGATACAGAGATAACAGTTGCACCAAGCTCAGTTGCTTTTTGAAGAGCGTATTGGGCTACGTTACCAGAACCAGAAATAACCACCTTCTTGCCAGCAAAGCTTTGGCCGTTAGCTTTGAGCATTTCTTCTGTGTAGTAAACCAAGCCGTAGCCTGTTGCTTCTGGACGGATCAAGCTGCCGCCAAATCCAAGAGGTTTACCAGTCAAGACACCAGCATCGAATTGGTTAAGGCGTTTGTATTGGCCATAGAGGTAGCCGATTTCACGTCCGCCAACACCGATATCACCAGCTGGAACGTCAAGAGATGGGCCGATGTGTTTTTGCAATTCTGTCATAAAGCTTTGGCAGAAGCGCATCACTTCAGCATCAGTCTTACCTTTGGGATCAAAGTCAGATCCACCTTTACCACCGCCGATTGGAAGGCCTGTCAATACGTTTTTAAAGATTTGCTCAAATCCGAGGAATTTCAAGATCCCTTGGTTTACAGTTGGGTGGAAACGAAGTCCGCCTTTATAAGGGCCAACTGCTGAGTTAAATTGTACGCGGTAACCGCGGTTGACTTGTATGTTACCTTCGCGGTCTACCCAAGGAACACGGAAGCTGATTACACGTTCAGGCTCAGTAATACGCGCTAAGATGTTTTCTTCGATGTATTCTGGGTGTTTTTCAAAAACAGGCTCCAGAGTATTGAGGAACTCTTCAACAGCTTGGAGGAATTCTGCCTCGTGTCCGTTGCGGGCTTTTACGGTTTCGAAAGTGCTTTGGATATATTCTTTAGCAGTTGTCATCTGTTATTCTCCTTTAAATAAAATAGTAAACCATCCTGTCGGGAGCTGCCTGCAGCTTGTGTGACGAGGATGTGTTTAAATTTTAAAAACAGGCATCTTTTAGATGTCATATTTTATTACATGGAACATTATAGCAGACTTTTTTTATCTTGTAAAGAAAAAAGTTGAATTTTCTAAAAATTTCCACAATTTATTTTCTGAAATATTCCAGAAAATAGCTGAGCGAACTGCATGTTTTCCGAACGTTAGTCAGGAATTGCTGGTTTAAAAAACGAAAAAGCGGGCTTTGGTGATATAATAGAGGAAATGAGCTAAAGGCACTCGCCTTCAGAAGAAAAAGGAGCGTTTTACTATGGTTTCGACATCGACACAGATTGCTGGTTTTGCATTTGACAACTGCCTGATGAATGCAGCTGGGGTTGCCTGTATGACAAAAGAGGAACTGGAGGAAGTCAAAGATTCTGCTGCGGGAACATTTGTGACCAAGACAGCGACACTGGAATTTCGTCAAGGAAACCCAGAACCGCGCTATCAGGATGTTCCGCTGGGGTCTATCAACTCCATGGGCCTGCCCAACAATGGCTTAGACTACTATCTCGACTACCTGCTGGAACTCCAGGAAAGTGAACCAAATCGCACTTTCTTCCTCTCTTTGGTCGGTATGTCGCCAGAAGAAACCCACGCCATTCTCCAAAAAGTGCAGGCAAGTGACTTTAAAGGCATTACTGAGCTCAATCTCTCCTGCCCCAATGTTCCTGGCAAGCCACAGATTGCCTATGACTTTGAAACGACGGAAAAAATCTTGTCAGAAGTTTTTGCTTATTTCACCAAGCCGCTGGGTATCAAGCTGCCTCCTTATTTTGACATCGTGCATTTTGATCAAGCCGCTGCGATTTTTAACAAATATCCGCTCAAGTTTGTCAATTGTGTAAACTCTATCGGAAATGGTCTTTATATAGAAGATGAGTCAGTGGTCATTCGTCCGAAAAATGGTTTTGGAGGTATCGGAGGTCAGTACATCAAGCCGACAGCTTTGGCCAATGTCCATGCTTTTTACCAACGCCTTAAACCAGAAATCCAAATCATTGGAACTGGTGGTGTCCTGACGGGGCGCGATGCCTTTGAGCATATCCTCTGTGGTGCCAGTATGGTGCAGGTAGGAACAACCCTTTATAAGGAAGGGGTCGTAGCCTTCGAGCGCATTACCACAGAACTCAAGACTATTATGGAAGAAAAAGGCTATGAAAGCTTAGAAGATTTTCGAGGAAAATTGAAGTATATTGAGGAGTAATTAAAATACGGCTGTTTCAGATTGAAGAAAGATGCATCTTTCTTCAATTTTTTTTGAAAGCGATGATAATATCTGAGAACTACTGACCTCCACCATTTAAAGAATATCCTAAAATTGTGTTATACTACAAATAAAATAAATTGATAAGATATTTGAAGGGGAAATTACGATGAATAAAACATTCTTATGGAGTGGGCTTAGTATTCTAGTAGTTACGGGACTGATTATCATAGGATTTAGTATGTATCAAAACCAGAAGAAGCAAAAGATGATACGCATTGCGACTAGTAAAGAAGCAAGAAAGGTTTATGAAGAACATATGAGAGCGAATGATCCTAATGCTTTAACAAGAGAAGGAGTTATTCAATCTTATGAAATTGATACTGAGACATTAGAATATAATCCGATGGGAGGACTGATGGTTCGATTGTATTTTAATAACAATAAAGAATTGGACTTTCATTTTGGATTGATAAAAAATGACAATGGAGAGTATGAAACATATGGATATACCGTATCACCTAAATTATCAGCTTTGTTAAAGGAAAATGTTAAATGAGCAAAAAATATGTGAATGAACAAAATCTTCAGACGGCTATGACTGAATATAACGATAATTCTCTTAATCGTGAAGTAAAAGATCAATATGGCTAAAAAAATGAGACCGGTTGTCGGCGAGCAAAAAAATAAATATGATGAGATTCTGCCTGTATAATAGTAGTTATAGTCAGTAGCAGAAATCATTTTTGAGTTGAATCACTATAAAATTTACTCCTTTTATGAGAAAATAGACGCAAAGAAATGAGGTGCTTTTATGGCAGAAATTTATTTAGCAGGCGGATGCTTCTGGGGCTTGGAAGAGTACTTTTCCCGCATTGAGGGGGTTGAGGAAACGACAGTGGGCTACGCCAATGGGCAAGTAGAATCAACCAACTACCAGCTGATTCATCAGACGGATCATGCAGAGACAGTTCATCTAGTCTATGACGAAAAGCGGGTCAGCCTACGGGAAATCCTGCTCTATTTTTTCCGAGTCATTGATCCTCTGTCGGTCAATAAGCAGGGAAATGATGTAGGACGTCAGTATCGGACGGGCGTTTACTATACGGATCAAGCCGATAAGGCGGTCATTGAGCAGGTCTTTGCTGAGCAGGAAAAACAACTGGGACAAAAGATTGCTGTTGAGCTAGAGCCTTTGCGCCATTATGTTCTAGCTGAGGACTATCATCAGGATTATCTCAAGAAAAATCCTGGTGGCTACTGCCATATCAATGTCAATGATGCCTATCAGCCCTTGGTCGATCCAGGCCAATACGAGAAGCCTACAGATGTGGAACTAAAAGAGCAGCTGACGGAAGAGCAGTATCAGGTGACCCAGCATAGTGCGACAGAGCGCCCTTTCCATAATGCCTACAATGCCACTTTTGAAGAAGGAATTTATGTAGATGTGACGACTGGTGAGCCCCTCTTTTTTGCTGGAGACAAGTTTGAATCTGGCTGCGGCTGGCCTAGCTTTAGCCGGCCGATTGCCAGAGATGTTCTAAAATACTATGAAGACAAGAGTCATGGCATGGAGCGGATTGAAGTGCGCAGCCGTTCTGGTAATGCCCATCTGGGCCATGTCTTCACTGACGGTCCAGAAGCAGCAGGCGGCTTGCGCTACTGTATCAACTCAGCAGCTCTGCGATTTATTCCAAAAGAGAAAATGGAAGCAGAAGGATACGGCTATCTGCTGACCTTCATGCAGTAAAAGGGCATAAAATCAACTCAAATGCTTCAAACAGTCATATAATTTTTTTATCACGGCGATAAATTATTTATATAAGCCAAGTCTCCTTTAACATGGTAAAATGAGAAGTAATCTTATAAAATAGAAGATTTAGAATTTTATCCATTAAAGGAGAATAAATGATGAATTTGAAAAAAATCTTTTCAGTAGGCTTAGTTGGCCTTGCAGCCTTGGGTTTGGCAGCTTGCGGCGGTTCTTCTAGTAAGGAGAACAAATCAGCAGACGGACCTGTAACCGTCAAGGTTGGGGTGATGAGTCTGAGTGATACAGAAGAAGCGCGCTGGAACAAGGTTCAAGAGATTCTTGACAAAGAAAATGCAGGTGTTAAATTAGAGTATACGCAGTTTACTGACTACTCTCAGCCTAACCAAGCTCTGCTTGACGGTGATGTGGATATCAACGCTTTCCAACATTACAATTTCCTTGAAAACTGGAACAAAGAGAAGGGAGCAGACCTTGTGTCTGTTGCGGATACCTATATCGCACCTATTCGTCTCTACTCTGGTACAAAGGACGGCAAAAATAAATATACAGATGTGAAAGACATCCCAGAAAATGGTACGATTGCTGTTCCAAATGATGCGACAAATGAGAGCCGCGCTCTTTATCTTCTTGAATCAGCTGGCTTGATCAAGCTTGATGTTAAAGGTAAGGAACTTGCGACTGTTGCCAATATCAAAGAAAACAAGAAGAATCTGACAATTTCTGAGTTGGATGCTTCTCAAACACCAGCTTCTCTGACTTCAGCAGATGCTGCAGTTGTCAATAATACTTTCGTCCGCGAAGCAGGCATTGACTACAAGAAGGCCCTCTTCAAAGAAGAAGCCAATGAAAACTCAAAACAATGGTATAACCTGATTGCAGCGAAACCAGACTGGAAGAAATCAGACAAGGCTGACGCAATTGAAAAAATTATCAAGGCTTACCACACTGATGAAGTGAAAAAAGTTATCGAAGAATCATCAGATGGTATGGATCAGCCAGTGTGGTAATTTTTACCGGCAGAAGGTCATTGTATTGAATAAATGAAATGATTAAGAAGGGCGGAGATTAGCTTCTCCAGCCCTTTATCTGCTATTAGGGTCATTTAGTTTGATCATTATCTAGCTTTGAGCTAGGTTGGTACAGATTGCAGCACACAACTTATCACTATCTTTGGTCAAATGACAGGCGGAAATCAAACTAAAAGGTTACAGAGGATACATCACATATTGGACAAATCAAGGAGTGAATCGGAAATTATGGGCAAAGAAATTATCAAATTGGATCACATTGATGTCGTTTTTAATCAAAAAAAGCAAGACATTAAGGCCGTAGAAGATGTGACCATTCATATTAATCAGGGAGATATTTATGGAATTGTAGGCTATTCTGGTGCCGGGAAATCTACTCTGGTTCGTGTCATTAACTTGCTGCAGGTGCCGTCTGCCGGTAAGATTACGGTGGATGATACGGTTTTCTATGATCATCATCAGGTTCAGCTTACTGCAGCTCAGCTACGCCAAAAGCGTAAGGATATCGGGATGATTTTCCAGCATTTTAACCTCATGGCTCAGATGACAGCCAAGGAAAATGTTGCTTTTGCGCTTAAGCATTCACCTTTATCAGCTGCTGAAAAAGAGAAGAAAGTTCATACGCTTTTAGACTTGGTAGGCTTAGCAGATCGGGCGGACAATTATCCTGCCCAGCTGTCTGGCGGTCAGAAGCAGCGGGTGGCTATTGCGCGGGCCTTGGCCAATGATCCCAAAATCCTAATCTCGGACGAGTCCACATCCGCTCTGGATCCTAAGACCACCAAGTAGATTTTGGCTCTATTGCAGGATTTGAATCAAAAATTGGGTCTGACTATTGTCCTCATTACCCACGAAATGCAGATTGTCAAGGACATTGCTAACCGGGTAGCAGTTATGCAGAACGGTCGGCTGATTGAGGAAGGCTCAGTTCTGGATATTTTCTCTAATCCCAATAATGAGCTGACTCAAGACTTCATTACGACCGCAACGGGTATCAATGAGGCTATGATCAAAATCAACCAGCAAAAGATTGTGCAAAACCTGCCGGAAAATTCCATTCTGGCCCACCTGAAATACTCAGGTGTGGTAACGGACACAGCCATTATAAACGACATTTACAAGCAGTATCAAATATCGGCCAATATTCTTCACGCCAATATTGAGATTTTAGACCATGTACCAGTCGGAGAAATGGTCGTTATCTTATCTGGAGAGACCAAGCAACTGGCGGCGGTGCAGGAAAGTCTGCGCGAAGCAGGAGTAGAGCTGCATGTTCTGAAAGAAGGGAGTAACTAATGCTACAGCTGATTCAACAATTTATGCCCAATGTTTATAGAATGGGCTGGTCTGGGCAGGCTGGCTGGGGAACAGCTATTTACCTGACCCTGTATATGACCATCATTCCTTTCTTTATCGGAGGGATTCTAGGCTTTATCGCTGGTCTCTTGCTCGTCTTGACAGGGCCGAGAGGTATTTTGGAAAATAGACTTGTCTTTTTCGTCTTGGACAAGGTTACCTCTATCTTCCGGGCGATTCCTTTCATCATTCTCCTAGCCCTCATCAATCCTTTTACTCGTATTATTGTGGGAACTGGGATTGGACCGACTGCGGCCTTGGTGCCTCTTTCGCTGGCTGTTTTTCCTTTCTTTGCCCGTCAGGTTCAGGTGGTCTTATCCGAGCTAGACCGAGGAGTCATTGAAGCGGCGCAGGCTAGTGGAGCAACCTTCTGGGACATTGTCGGTGTTTACCTGCGGGAAGGTCTGCCGGACTTGATTCGGGTGACGACTGTTACGCTGATCTCTCTGGTTGGTGAGACCGCTATGGCCGGAGCGATTGGAGCTGGTGGACTGGGAAATGTTGCCCTGACTTATGGTTATCAGCGTTTCAACCATGATGTGACCATTCTTGCGACTATTCTTATTTTGCTGCTCATCTTCTTTATTCAGTTTGTTGGGGATTTCCTGACACGGAAGATTAGTCATAGATAATGATTGACAACTAGGGCCTTAGCTGGGGCTCTTTTTTATGCCATAATTTTATAAAAAGACTTGCACAATTAGATTAGGCTTGTTATAATAGCTAAAATCTCTTGAAGCCAAGTATTGGGAAAGTGAGGATATGGCGGATGAAAGCTTATACAAATGTCAATCTGGTGACCTGTGACAGCGTATTTCATGTTTACCGAGAAGGGCTGCTGGTCGTGGAAGATGACCGCATTGTCTACTGCGGTCCCTATGAAGAAAGCTGGCCAGGGAAATGCAGTGAAACAGTGGATTATGAAGGGGCTTGGATCATGCCAGGGCTGGTCAACTGCCATACTCACTCGGCCATGACCTTGCTGCGCGGGATTCGTGATGACAGTAATCTGCATGAATGGCTAGAGGACTATATCTGGCCGGCAGAAAGTCAGTTCACAGCGGATCTAACGACCGAGGCTGTCCAGCTGGCTCTAGCTGAAATGATGCTGTCAGGCACAACGACTTTTAACGACATGTATAATCCTCAGGGAGTAGAGATTGACCGGATTTATCAGACTGTGCGGCAGTCTGGTATGCGTTGCTATTTCTCACCAACACTCTTTAGCTCAGAGGCGGAAACAGCAGAAGAGGCTCTGGCACGTACTCGTGCCATTATTGAGAAAATTCTCTCCTATAATGATGAAGATTTTCAGGTCATGGTGGCGCCTCATTCGCCTTATGCCTGTGACGAAGCTTTGCTCAAGGGAAGTCTTGAGTTAGCGCGTGAGCTAGACTTGAAGCTTCATATCCATGTAGCTGAGACCCAGGAAGAAAATAAAATCATTCTGGAGCGCTATGGCAAACGGCCTCTAGCCTTCTTAAAAGACTTGGGCTACTTGGAGCAGTCAGGTATTTTTGCTCATGGGGTTGAGCTAAATCCGTCAGAGATTGCGGATTTGGCGGCTTCTCCAGTCAGCATCGCCCACAATCCTATCAGCAACCTCAAGCTGGCTTCCGGTGTAGCTCCGGTGACCGACTTATTAGCCGCTGGGGTGACTGTTGGCTTAGCGACGGACTCTGTTGCTTCCAATAATAATCTGGATATGTTTGAAGAAGGTCGGACAGCTGCCCTCCTTCAGAAGATGCGGGCAGGCGATGCGACCCAGTTTACGATTGAGCAGGCCTTGAAAGCTTTGACCATTGAAGGAGCCAAAGCTCTGGGCTTAGAGAAGAAAATCGGCAGTCTGGAAGCGGGCAAGCAAGCCGATTTCATTGTCATTCAGCCTAAGGGACGACTTCATCTCTATCCTTTGGAAAATATGCTGTCGCACCTAGTGTACGCAGTCAAGGGCAGCGATGTTCAGGATGTCTACATTGCAGGGCAGCAGGTTGTCCGAGACAGCCAAGTGCTCACCGTTGATGTAGGGAGTTTTGTGTAAGTGTAAAAGATCAAAATGGAAGCGAGAAATTAGCCTAGCTTCCATTTGTTTTTATAAAATTCGACAAATCGTCAAGAAAACGCTTGCAATTTCTCTAGCTTCTGGTATAATAAACTTATGGATTGTTACTGGTCAAGCAGGCAAAACCTAAACAAATACGAGATATAAAGCACTTTCTTGCTTTCTATTTGGTGTGTGTTTAGGTTTTTTTCGTGCCCTATTTTCCGGAAATAGGAACAAACTGCCAACCTAAAAAATACAAGGAGGATCCATTATGGCTAAAGACTATACAGAATTAGCTCAGGATATTGTTGCCCATGTAGGTGGCAAGGACAACATCACCAAACTGGTACACTGCGTGACACGCTTGCGCTTTTCTCTGAAGGATGAATCAAAAGCAGATACAGACTATCTGATGAAGCGCGACGGAGTTGTAACGGTTGTCAAGGCCGGTGGTCAATATCAAGTTGTTATTGGCAATCATGTGCCTGATGTCTATGAAACGGTGCTCAAGGTTTCTGGTATTTCTGGTGAGGGCAGTGTTGATGCAGATGATGACGCTGTAGAAGGAAATCTGTTTGACCGCTTCATTGCGCTCGTATCCGGTCTCTTCCAGCCGATGCTTGGTACCTTGTCAGCAGCAGGTATGATAAAAGGTGTGGTAGCCATTATGGCAGCCTTAGGCGTTGCCAAAACAGATGGTGCTTATGTTGTTCTCAATGCAGCTGGTGATGGTATCTTCCAGTTTCTTCCTTTAATTTTAGCTATTACATCTGCTAAACGTTTCAAGATGAATCAGTTTACGGCTTTGGCTATCGGTTTTGCCTTGGTTTATCCAAATATCGCTGCTAGTTTTACAGCAGAAAAACCGCTTTATACACTTTTTGCAGGTACACCTATCGAGTCTCCGATTTTCTCGACTTTCTTCGGTCTTCCTATTATCTTCCCTGCATCTAGCTACCTGTCAACGGTCCTTCCAGTAATTACAGCTGTTTGGGTTGGGGCCAAGATTGAAAAAGGCTTTAAAAAAATCATTCCAGATGTTGTCAAAGTCTTTATAGTACCATTCTTTACCCTTTTAATTACAGTGCCATTGGCCTTTCTGGTCATCGGTCCGGTCATGAGTTGGGCGTCTGATTTGGTTGGTGCTCTCTTTACAGGTATCTATGATTTTAGTCCGGTGCTATACGGTATTGTTCTTGGTGCTGCTTGGCAGGTTCTGGTTATGTTTGGTCTTCACTGGGGCTTGGTACCGTTGGCAATCTTGGAGCTTCAAAAGGGTCCAGGTGTCATACTTGTTGCCACTATTGCGATTTGTTTTGCTCAGGCAGGTGCCCTGCTCAATATCATGATGCGTACTAAAGAAGATAAGGTTCGTCAGCTTTCGATTCCAGCTTTCATCTCATCTCTCTTTGGTGTGACAGAGCCAGCTATTTACGGAATCACGCTTCCAATGCGCTTGCCATTTATCATGACTTGTATTTCTGGAGCTCTGACTGGTGCTTATCTGGCTTTCTTTGATGTCAAAATGCAGGTTATGGGTGGTTTGGGACTCTTTGCTATTCCATCCTTTATCGAAGCTGGCAATAGCATGACTTTGATTCACTTCCTCATTGCTATTGTGGCAAACTTTGTGCTAGGTTTTGGCCTGACTCAGCTGGTCAAGATTCCAAATCTTTTCGGCGGCCCGTCAGAAAAAGATGCTGCCGAGTCTTTAGATTCTGAAAAAGAAAGAGTCTCAGCGGGAATTACAGAGCAAGTCGTGACCAGTCCATTGTCTGGTGAGGTAGTGGCTCTTGAGGACACTCCGGACGCAGTCTTTGCCAGCGGAGCTATGGGCAAAGGAGTTGCCATTGAGCCTAGTGTGGGTGAAGTAGTAGCGCCTGCCGATGGGGTCATTCGCCTGCTCTTCCCTACCAACCATGCTATTGGTTTAGCTACGGATGATGGAGCAGAATTGCTGATTCACGTCGGTATGGATACAGTAGTCCTTGACGGAAAAGGCTTTACAGCCCATGTTGTCCAAGGCTCTAAAGTCAAGAAAGGACAGCTTTTGCTTAGCTTTGATATCGATACTATCAAGGAGGCTGGTTATCCAGTGACAACTCCAATCATTGTTACTAACACAGCTAATTATAAGCAGATTGAAGTCCTTGCAAAAGGAGAAGTTCAGCTCGGCGATCAGCTATTAGAATTGAAAAAATAGAAAATGAAGCAGGAGAATGGGAGAGATTGCCGCAATTTGAAGATTGTAGCATGCTTCTCCCCGTTCCTGCTTTTTGCTTTGCTTTCCTTTTGGCGGTAAAAATAGTACAATATAGTAAATGTTGATGCACTATTATCAAGTAAGAAAAAGCGGAGAGATGTGATGGATAAAAAATTTCTTTGGGAGAAGATTCAGACTTTTTTTCAGGAACTTTGGAAGAAGATATCTGCTTTTGCTGCGGAGCATACTCTTCTGACAGATGCCTATCAAGCTTGGCGGGATTGGATTAAGAAGTTGCCGCTTCCTCGTCCCAAAATCTTTAAAAAACAGCTTAGCAATCGCCAGTTTGTCGGAGTGCTTTTGACCGTAGTAGGGCTGTCAGCTGGCTTAATTCTGCTGTCAGAGCATGTGCAGGATTTTACCTTTCTGTCTCCTAGTAAGAAAGAGCAGCAGTCAGATTCCTCTCAGAATCAGACGGTTCGTATCATGGCGACTGGGGATTTGCTTTATCACGATGGCCTTTATCTGAGTGCTCAGAAAGAAGATGGAACTTATGATTTTTCTGAGAATTTCCAATATGCTAAGGAATGGCTTCGGCAGGGAGATTTGGTCTTAGGGGACTTTGAGGGCACGATTCGGCCAGACTATCCCTTGAATGGCTATCCGCTTTTTAATGCTCCAGAAGCCGTAGTTCCAGCAATCAAGGATGCTGGCTATCAGGTGATGGACCTGGCCCATAACCATATTTTAGACTCTGGCTTGGAGGGAGTTTTCACTACAGCTCAGGCTTTTGAAAAAGAGGGAATCACTCCCATTGGTGTTTATCCGCATGAAAGCCGCAGTCAGGCACCGCTCTTGATAAAGGAAGTCAAAGGCATTAAGATTGCACTGCTGGCTTACTCCTATGGTTATAATGGCATGGAAGGGCTGCTCAGTCAGGAAGACTATGACAATCGTCTGTCCGATCTGGATGAAGAAAAGATGCGAGCCGAGATTGAGCGGGCAGAAAAGGAAGCGGACATTACAGTCGTCATGCCTCAGATGGGGGTAGAGTACCAGCTGGAGCCGACAGAAGAGCAGATGACCCTCTACCATAAAATGGTTGACTGGGGAGCAGATATCGTCTTTGGAGGGCATCCGCATGTGGTTCAGCCGGCGGAGATTGTAGAGAAAGATGGTCAGAAGAAGCTGATTATGTATTCTATGGGGAATTTCATTTCCAATCAGCGCATCGAAACCATGGAGGAGATTGAAAATGCTCATTGGACCGAGCGCGGAGTGCTGATGGATGTTACCATTGAAAAGACAACAAAGGGCACACAGATAAAAAGTGCCCAGGCTCATCCGAGCTGGGTCAGCCGAGTGGAAAAAGGCACTACTTCGGCAGACGGTCTACCTTTATACACTTACCAGACCTGGATTTTGGACGACTTTGTCGAAGGTGGCAAGTATCGAGACAAACTGGATCAAGAAACCAGAGCACGGATTGATACCGCCTATCAGGAAATGAATTCTCATGTTGGACTGAATTGGCCGGGGCAATAAATTGCTTGAATATGATTTTAGCCAGATTGGATTTACCAATCTGGTTTTTGCTGTTTTGAAATTTAAGATTTTGTTATAATTAAAAAGGATTATAGAACTGTTAATGAATGGAACTGACCGTTTTCGAGCTTGTCTATTATTTTGACTTATTTGATTGGAAAGAAAATGAAATGCATTTTGGTTTGTGGCTACTTTTGTATCTTATACCTATGTTTATCTTGTTTTTGTTGCTAGTGTGCTCCCTGGTTTTGATGATTTTCTGCCTGTTTTTGCAGAGAAATTTCTTCAAAGAAAAGCAGGGGCGCAATTTGTTGCTAGCTATCTTTTGGTTAGGACTCTTCAATCTCCTGCTGAACTTGCTAGTATAGAAATGATTGGATGATAGGAACTAGCTTTATCCTTGTTCGTTGAAACTAAATATTGGTTGAGAATTAAAGAAAGGCGAAATATGAATTTTTTTGAACAACTTTTTCTTTTAATAGACTTTTTAATTCACTTTTTACCACTCTTATTTATCTTTGTTGTTTTTATTGTTTCATGGATAGTTTATATCTGTATAAAGAAACCTTTCTACAAAAGCATTTATGGGAAAGTGATTAGTCTACTCTTTTTGGGAACCTTGATTTGGAATCTGGTTTATTTTGGCGGAGAAGATCATGGTGGCTCTTACCAATTAGTAAAATTAAAGCCAGGTGAAGCTGTTTATGTAAAGATTAAAAAGCCTTATCTTGACCTAATAAAGGGTTCAGGAGTCAGTGTTTTAAAATTTAAAGATAAAACAGATGGGAAAATTAGAATATACGATTCTTATTTGAGAGAGCAGATAGATGAAAATGAGTATATCTATGATGCAGAAAAAAAGTCTGTTCACTACTATAATGAAAAGGATGGGGGGATAACAATCCCAAACGAACAGGCTTTATCCGATTTAGGTGTTGAGTTTAACGAAAACTATAGCATTGATGTCAACTTTACCCAAAATAGAGCGTTTGTTTTTAGTGTAAGCGACAGTGATCAAGATATCACTGTCCAAAACGAATCAGATAAACCCATATCTTTTTATATCAAAGCCTATCACAGAGTCTATGGCTCAGAAGGTAGGGACCGAGATCTAGAATAATATCTTACAAAACATGTTGCTGTTTCAATACTTCTTATAATATTAGCATTACAAAAAACGAATACCTCCTAGCATATTTTGTCAGCAGGTATTCGTCTTTTTATTTTCCATTGTAGAGCTTCATTTCTTCCGATACTGACTTGGTGTCATTTGATAGTATTTTTTGAACTGGCGGTTGAAGTTGGACAGGTTATTAAAGCCAGCTTGGCTGGAGATTTCTAGTACAGAGAGGTTGGAGTGCTGCAGGAGTTCGGCTGCCTTGCGCAAGCGGAATTGGATTAGGTACTCAATGCAGGAAACGCCCAGATGCCAGCCAGTTGGTCAATATTCAGGTCTTCTTGGTAGTGGGCATTGATGTAGTCGATGATGGAGCGAATCTTTTCTTCTTTGCGATATCCTTCTGGTGACAGGTCTTTGGAAATGACATAGCCATTCTCAAAGAGTAGGTAGAAGAGCTGGTTGAGCTGGGCTTTGAGCTGAAACTCGTAGTAAGATTTGCGGAAATAGCCTGTTTCCATAGCTGCTAAGAGGAACTGGCGAATCTCCGCATAGGCTGTATCATTGGGCTTGATCACATGAGTCAAGTCCAGCTGACCATTGTAGAGGGGCTGCAGATAGTTGATGCTGGCCTGATCCATGGCAGAGTAGCCCATCAGATCCAGATGAAAATTAATGGCGTCCATATAATGGCGCTCGTCGTTGATGGGATGGATGGAGTGCAGGGCATTAGGGCGGATCAGGATAATATCACCTTTTTCGCTGTTAAAGTAGTCGTCGTCAATATGAAATTGTGCTTTTCCTTCGTGGACATAAATCATTTCAACATCGGTATGCCAGTGAAAAAGAATATCTGGATGACCATTCTCAGTGATGGTGCGGGTCAGAGAATAAGGGGTTCGTTGGTTTTTAAAAACGGTATTTTTATGTAGTTGGCCTAAATCAATCATGGGGACACTCTTTCATAGAATAGTACAATTTATTAAGATAATTGTGTTAGAAAATATGCTTGACAACTATTATAATATAAATATAAAAAAAACGAAAGCGAGAAAATGCAAATGGGTAAATTTCCGCAGAATTTCCTCTGGGGCGGTGCAACTGCAGCTAACCAGTATGAAGGTGCCTATAATCTGGATGGAAAAGGCCTGTCTGTTCAGGATGTGACTCCAAAAGGCGGAGTGCCAGCCAAGCCAGGTGACCGCAATCCTTTGATTACTGAGGGGCCGACACCAGATAATCTCAAGCTGGAAGGGATTGATTTCTATCATCGCTATAAGGAGGACATTGCCTTCTTTGCAGAGATGGGCTTCAAGGTCTACCGGACTTCCATTGCCTGGTCTCGGATTTTCCCAAACGGGGACGAGCTGGAACCCAATGAAGCTGGTCTGCAATTCTATGACAATCTTTTTGATGAACTGGCCAAATATGGCATTGAGCCGCTGATTACCCTGTCTCACTATGAAACGCCCCTGCATTTGGCGCGTCAATACAATGGCTGGGCCAACCGTGATTTGATTGGCTTCTACGAGCGCTATGTTCGCACGGTTTTTACCCGCTACAGGGACAAGGTCAAGTATTGGCTGACCTTTAATGAAATCAACTCTGTTCTCCATGCGCCCTTTATGAGTGGCGGCATTGCCACGCCAGCTGAAGAGTTATCCAAGCAGGACCTCTATCAAGCGGTCCATCATGAGCTGGTGGCGTCTGCCTTAGCAACGAAGATTGGTCATGAGATCAATCCTGATTTTAAGATTGGCTGTATGGTTCTCGCCATGCCGGCCTATCCCATGACACCTAAACCTGAAGATGTTCTGGCAGCTCGGGAATTTGAAAATCAAAACTACCTCTTCTCTGATATCCATGCGCGTGGAAAATATCCAGCCTATATCAATCGTTTCTTCAAGGAGAATGGGATTGAGATTCAGTTTGCGCCGGGAGACAAAGAGCTTTTGGCTGAAAATACTGTAGACTTTATTTCCTTCTCCTACTACATGAGTGTGGTTGCGGCCCATGATCCGGAAAATTATTCTTCCGGCCGAGGCAATCTTTTAGGTGGTATTATGAATCCTCATCTGGCTAGCTCAGAATGGGGCTGGCAGATTGACCCAGTCGGTCTGCGCTTGGTGCTAAATAGCTTTTATGATCGCTATCAGTTGCCTCTCTTTATCGTGGAAAATGGTCTCGGTGCCAAGGATGTCTTGGTGGATGGTCCAAATGGCCCAACGGTTGAAGATGACTACCGTATTGATTATCTTAAACAGCATTTGCAGCAGGTTGGAGAAGCGCTGGAAGATGGCGTAGAACTGCTAGGTTACACGACTTGGGGCTGTATTGACCTGGTCTCAGCCAGCACGGCAGAACTCAGTAAGCGTTACGGCTTTATCTACGTTGACCGCAACGATGATGGTAGCGGAACTCTAGCCCGCTATAAGAAAAAATCTTTTGATTGGTACAAAGAAGTCATTGCGACGAATGGAGATAGTCTCTATCAGGATTGAATGACTTAAATCAAAATAAAATGGCTCCTTATAAAATAAACCAAGTCCTATCTGGCTTGGTTTTTCTATGTTTTAAGGAGGTAATTGGCTGAAGCCTCTTGATTTTAAAAGCAAGAGGAGAAAATGCAGTAGTTTGAGGGAAGCTGTCTCTATAAAAAAATTAAGAGTTTATTCGCAAAATTGCAGATATTTGAATCCGTTTACAAAAAACAAAGACACCTCAAATAAAATATGGTATAATATATTAAGAATATTTACTTCAGGAGGGGAAATCATGAGTAGGAAAATCCGTTTCATTTCTCTGCTTACTCTGTTGATTTGTTTTCTGATGGGCTGCAGTCTTTTTCAAAAGAACGGTGGAGGTCCGGGAGAGCAAGGCAGCCAATTTTCGGAAAGTGTTCGTAAGCTGAGAGAAAAATACAGCAAAAATACTCCTTATGATGTCCAAGAAAAGGTCATTCAGATCAAGGAAAATGAGCCTATTACCTTTCCGACAGAGGTACAAAAGCCTAACGATTTTGAGACACTGCCACATGAAGGACAGACCGAGTTGATTTCTTCCTTTGAAATTTATGGGGACAGCAACTTACGAGCTATTTTAGGGGGTGACTTCAAGATGAATGATAAGCGGCAGATAGTGATTGAGCCAGCTTATCATTTCTCTGCGACTAGAGTGGAGCCAAATGGAGAGCATACGGAATATGGTCTAGCCAAGCAAGGTGAGAGCTGGGGTGTCTTTGATACGCTCTATTTGCTGCAACGTGATGATGAGCGCACAGGTAAAAAGCTTAAAAAACCAAAACTTTGGATTGTTAAAATAGATAAGAAAGGGCGCGACAAGCTAGCCCTGAAAACCAAGAGCAGTCTGCTCGGAGATGGTCGCTTGCAGCTGGAATGGACGGAAGTACCGGGAGCGGACTCTTATTCCATTATAAAAAGAGAGTATGTGACCATGCCTGGCAGTGATACGAAGACAGGCCTTTATAACTATAAAGAGGTCGATCGGGTCACTTCGACAGTGTATCGGACAGATTTGCCTACCCACTATGATAGCCGCAACGGAGGCCGTTCTGGTGATGATCCAATTCTTGCCAGACAACGGTTGCTGCAGGCTTACGACCAGGATTACAGTAAGAAAACGGTTGAGAAAAAGCCTTATGAACTCCTTGTTGTTCCCCTTAAAGACAAAGAAGCTTTAGGAACTATCAGCAATCCTATCTCATCTGATAGCTTTGCGAAACTGATGCCGAATCAAATCGATTTTCGGACTTTTTCTGACCAGGTTTCCGCCCTGAGGCAGAAAGGAAACATTCCTGAAGAAGCACCGCTGCAGATGATGGATGGCCAGATTCAGAACTTTCCAATCGTCTATGAAAAAATTGAAAAAGAAGGCCGGGATGTCAGATGTCTGGTCTCTATCAAGGGCATGCCTACTGTCAAAACGGACTTTTTCATTGAACAGGCCAGTGTAGAAGAAGTGCAGCCTGTTGTAGATAAGCATAATGAAAAGGTCAATAAAGAGGAAAACAAGTCGGGTGTTTCAGAGAAATATATCAGTGTAGAGCAGGCTGACTTGGATCTCAAGGGTAAAACAGTCGTTCATGATGTTAGTGACATTGAGGAAAGGGTGGCAGCCAGAAGTGCAGCGCAGGAATATTTTGCTAAGGCCCTTCTGTCAGATGCTGAATATGTTGATTACAGTGAGTTTCCAGAGCTGAGTGAAGGAGATGTCAGTGAATTGCTTCACGATGTTTTAGAGCAAAATCCAGTCATTCAGCAGGGAGTGGTTCCTACCATTGATGCTAAGCAACATGTGGTAAGTTTTAAATACGATGCTAATGAAACAGCCAAATATAAGAAGGCCCGCAAAAAAGTCAAAGAGATTGTCAAAGACATCATCAAAGACCAGATGAGCGATCGAGAAAAGATTGAGGCGATTAATCAGTATATGATTGAGCATATTAGCTATGATAAGGCTGCTTACCAAGGCTTTTTGAATTACAAAACATCTATTGAGAATAAAGAATCAGAAGAAGCTATTTCAAAAGCGTTTAAAGATATGCAAGACGGTATTCGCAAGTATGAATCTAGTTTTGATATTACTGGTCCGCTATTTGAGGGTAAGGGAGTCTGTCAAGCTTACGCTGTAACTTTCCAGGCTCTTGCTCAGGAAGCTGGTCTCGAAACCATGTATGTGAGTGGAAATACAGATGATTTTGACCCGCATGCTTGGAACTTCGCAAAAGTAGATGGTCAGTGGCTGGCCTTAGATGTTACCTGGAATGACTCTGATGGAGACAGCAATAAAACAGAAAATGAATACTTGCTATTGGCCATGGATAATCCACTCTACGCACAGAGCCACTATGCCTTTGACAGATACGAAGATGCTATTAAAGAATGATGCTCCAAATAGAAGCAATCTTTAAAAGATGCCTAAGTCTTGTAAGACAAGAAAGAAGCTAATCAAAAACCCTGAGATAACAGTATCTCAGGGTTTTTCTATGCTTTTATTTCTTCCAACTTTCGACTTCTTTCTGGTGGTTTTTGATCCACTCTTTGGCTGCAGCTTCTGGTGAGCTGCCTTCGTTAATCTTAAGCATGACTTCTTCCATGTCCTTTTGGGTCCAGTTGAAGTTGTCTAGGACCTTATTGACTTCTGGCAAGTCCTTGTCTAGATTTTTTCGAGTAATAGTGTGGATAGCTTCCTTGCCACCCATGGTTCCCTTAGAATCCTTGAGGTATTTGAGGTCGTATTTGGAGAACATCCAGTGAGGTGACCAGCCGGTTACGATGATATCTTCTTTATTCTTAATAGCCTGATCCAGAGCAGTGGTCATGGCTCCTGTTGAGGAAGAAGAAAGATTCCAGCCACTGAGATTGCTGTATTCTTGCATAGTCTTCTCAGTCGCGGTCATGATACCAGCGCCGGGCTCAATACCTGTGATGGTTTTCTTGGCTTGGTCTGACAGGTCTTCGATAGAGTCAGCGTCCATATAGCTTGGTACGACTAGCCCTGTTTTAACGCCCTCAAGGTTTGGCCCCAAGTCCACTAGCTTGTCCTTGTACTCCTCATAGAGAGAAGCATGGGTGGTCGGCAACCAGGCAGAAACCATGGCATCGGCTTCGCCATTAGCAACGGACTTCCACATAACGGCATTGTCCAGCGGTGTGATGGTGACATCGTAGCCCATTTCCTTGAGAGCTTCCGCTACGACATTGGTTGAGGCAACTTCGGAGTCCCATTCAACATAGGCAAGGTTGACCTTTTCTTTTTTGCTTTGCTGAAGCTTGGTTACTTGATTTCCGACAAAGGCTGTCAGGATGACAGCAGCCAGAGCAGACCAGAGCATAATCTTCTTGCGTTTTTCCTTGGCAGTGACCGGTGATTTTTTAGCCAGAGGCTGGTTGAGCTTCTGGGTCAGGCGGTCAATGATAATGGCCAGGATAACCAGAGATACCCCATTGACAAAGCCGGAACCGATGTCGGCATGCTGCAGGGCAGAGAGAACGCCGCGGCCCAGTCCTGGCGCCCCAATCATAGAGGCGGTAACGACCATTGAAAGAGCCAGCATGATGGTCTGATTGACCCCAGCTAGGATGGTATTTTTAGCCAGAGGCAGCTCGACTTTGAAGAGCTTCTGCTTGCCAGTGCCCCCGAAGGAGTCTGACGCTTCAATCAGCTCGGTTGGAATCTGACGAATGGCTAGATTGGTAAAGCGGACAGTCGGTGGCAGGGCAAAGATGACAGAGGCAAAGACCCCAGGCACCATACCAATGCCGAAGAAGGCTACGGCCGGTATCAGGTAGACAAAGGCTGGCATGGTCTGCATAAAGTCCAGCAAGGGCTTGATAACGGCTTCGACGCGATTGCTCTTAGCCATCCAAATCCCCAGTGGAATACCGATGATAATGGAAATGGCACTGGAGACGATGACCAAGGTCACAGTGTTCATGAGATTTTCCCAGAGGCCTTGGTTGTAAACAAAGAGCAGGCCTAGGAAGGTGAGCAGGGGCAGCCCCATCTTACGTTTGGAAATCAAATAGGTAAAAATAGTGATGACTGCGATAAAGAGCAGGGGTGGAATGAAGAGCAGGGTGTCTGTCATTCCATTCATGATGGCATTTCCGATAGCCTGAAGAACCGAGAAAAGCCCGGAGAAGGTATCAGTTACCCAGTTAGTAAAGGCCTCAACCCATTGAGAAACGGGGATTGGCTGTTGTAAAATATTCAAAATGCGAACCTCCCTTATTCTTCAGATTCAGTAGTATTGGCCAAGGCTTCGATGACTCGACCTTTGATAATAACGCCGACTAACTTGTCCTTATCATCTACAACGGCCAGAGGCGCTGGTGAATCGTAAATCAGCGGGAAAATATCGGTAATCAGGGTTTCCTGAGTGACCTTGCGGACGTTCTTATCAATCACTTCAGCCAGTGCTTGATGCTGTTTACGGGCATCGCGGGCGGCTTCGGCAGTTAGACTACCCTTAAGATGTCGCTTCCTATCAACAGCCAGCAGCATACTGACCTCTTCTTTTTTCATGCGATTAAGGGCCACGGTTGGTCCGTCAATGTCAATGTTAGTAGTCAGTGGCGTTGTCATGATATTCTGGGCAGTCAAGACCTTGGAGCGGTCAACATCTTCAACGAACTCTCGAACGAAGTCGTTGGCTGGATTGGTCAGGATTTCCTCACCGGTGCCAATTTGCATAATCTGACCGTCAGCCATAATAGCAATACGGTCACCGATACGCAGGGCCTCATTGAGATCGTGGGTGATAAAGATAATAGTACGCTCATGCTCTGCCTGCAGATCCAGCAGTTCATCCTGCATTTCTCGGCGGATAAGGGGATCTAGAGCTGAGAAGGCTTCGTCCATGAGCAGAATATCAGGATTGTTGGCCAAAGCTCGAGCTAGACCGACCCGCTGCTGCATCCCACCGGAGAGCTGATCGGGGTATTGATCCTTGAAGGACAGGAGACCAGCATTGTCCAGAGCTTGTTCAGCTAGGCGCGTGCGCTCCTCCTTATCAACACCTCGGACTTCCAGACCGAACTCAGTATTTTCCAGAATGGTCCGATGCGGGAAGAGTCCAAAGTTTTGGAAGACCATATTGAGCTTGTGGCGGCGAACGTCACGCAGCTCCTCTTCGTTCATCTTGGCTACATCTTGGCCGTCGATGTAAATGTCGCCTGATGTCGGGTCAATCAATCGGTTGAGCAGGCGGATAAGGGTAGACTTACCACTACCGGACAGTCCCATGATGACAAAAATTTCTCCGGTCTGAACCTCAAAGTTTACATCGTAAACTCCGACAGTAGCACCGGTTTTTTCTAAAATTTCCGTTTTGCTTTTGGCCTGCTGCACCATTTCCAGAGCTTGCTTTTGCCTTTTACCGAAAATTTTAGTCAAATGTTTTACTTCTAGTTTATTCAACGTATTTCTCCTTTTGTAAAAGTGACTACATGTTTATTTTGATAAGTTGTCACTTAAAAGACCATCACAGTATAACATCGTGTGGTCACTTTGTCAAACCCAAAAGACCGTCAGAACGGCCTTTTTCGGCTATTATAAAAAAGGGGAGTGATTTTTTGAAATATTTTTGAAAGTCGTAAAAACCTTGTCAGACAGCGGATTCGCCTGTCTATTCTGTTTTTTGACAAAGAAAAAAACAAGTGCTGTTTCACTTGTTTGTTTCAATTTCATTAAAAAATAAATTATGCATCAAACCGACCGATAATTCGTTGCCAACAAAGTAGATGGTATTGCCGGCTTCCAGCTTGGTATAAGGACCAGGCGAGATTAGGAGTTGGTCTCCCTGCTGGACTGCGACAATGGTAGCGCCAGTCGAGTGCCAGATATTGAGCTCATTGATAGATTTTCCTAGGTTGATGGCGTCTGCTGAGAGCTGGAGCTCGTAGGGATTAAAAGGGAAGCGCTGCTGGACATCTTTAGTTCGGCTGAGAAGCTGGTTAAGGAGCTGGGAAAAGTTTGCAAATTCTTCCTCTTGGCGCTGGATGCTCTGGTGGAGCTTGCTTTTGAGGTCCTGCAGAGAGTTGACATCTTTATAGGTCTTGAGAAACTGCTGAGCTTTTTCCTTGGAGGAAATGAAGGCCCCACTGCCATGACGGACTTCCATGATTTCCAAATCTACCAGCACATTAATAGCCTTGCGGGCTGTTTCAGGGGAGACATTGAAGTTGCTGGCTAAGGTAGAGCGAGCATAGATCTTGCTGCCGATAGGATATTTGCCGTCAACGATTCGCTCGGCAATGGCGACGGCAATCTGCTGGTAGCGTGGGAATGCGACTTCTTTTTTGCTCATGAGGACCTCCAATTTTACGACAGGAATATAGCTATGATTATAATATAAAACTGGAGGATTGAAAAGTGCCCTTTGTAAAATCGACCGTCTTATCCGCCTCTTCTTGCCTTTCTTTTTACTTTTTTAAGTAGTATAATATGTCTAAAAGTCAGAGGTTTTCTGGAAAAGGAACAGTAAAAACCAGATGCTAAAAATAGAAATGGATAAAAAATGAGTATAAAGATGATAGCGACAGACATGGATGGAACCTTGCTGGACGGACAGGGACAGCTGGATTTGCCGCGTCTGACTACTATTTTAGATGAGCTGGAGAAGAGAGACATTCGCTTTGTGGTGGCTACTGGTAATGAAATTCCACGGATGCGCCTGCTATTGGGAGATTTGGTAGAACGCATGACCTTGGTAGTCGCCAACGGAGCGAGGATTTTTGAAAAGAATCGGCTAAGCATGAGCAGCTTCTGGGAACCTGGATTGATTAGGGATGCGCTGGATTATTTTTCCGGTCGTGAAAGGGAGCTTCAGCTGGTTGTGACCTCTGAAATAGGCGGCTTTGTCCAGGAGGGGACAGAGTTTCCCTTGATTGAAAAAGTCATGACTAAGGAAATGGCTCAGCTCTTCTACAAGCGAATGAACTTTTTGCCAAGCCTTCAGGATTATCCCTTTGACAAGGTCTTAAAAATGAGTATGATGGTAGAAGAGGCTGCAGCAGCAGAGCATGCTCGTCTGATTAATCAGCATTTTGCTGGCCGATTGAGCGCTGTTGCCAGTGGTTACGGTGCGATTGACATCCTCCAAGATGGGATGCACAAGGCTTGGGGCTTGCAGCAGCTGATGGCTAAGTGGCAGATTCAAAGCTCAGAAATAATGGCTTTTGGGGATAGTGAAAATGACATAGAAATGCTTGAATTAGCAGGTATTTCTTACGCTATGGAGAATGGCGATGAGCGGGTCAAAAAGATAGCGGACTACCTAGCGCCAGCAAATACAGAAGCCGGTGTTTTACAGATACTTGAGCAATACTTAGAAGAGGAAAGGGAATAATGGCAGTACAATTACTAGAAGAATGGCTTCTCAAGGAGCAGGCAAAATTGCAGCAAAACTACAGAGAGCTCAATCAACTCTCTGTCAAGGAGCCAGACATCATCTTTATTGGAGACTCCATCGTAGAATACTATCCGCTTCAGGAGCTCTTACAGACGGATAAAAGACTGATTAACCGTGGCATTCGGGGCTATAAGACTGATTTGCTTTTAGAAAACCTAGATGCCCATCTCTTTGGGCAGGCTTTGGATAAGGTCTTTATCCTGATAGGTACCAACGATATTGGCAAGGAGATGCCTCAGACAGAAACGCTGGCTAATTTGGAAGCCGTTATTCAGGAGATTTCTCGTGACTATCCTCTGGCTCAGATCCAGTTGCTGTCTGTCCTTCCCGTCAATGAAGCTCCAGCCTACAAGAGCACGGTCTATGTCCGCAGCAATGAAAAGATTCAGGCACTTAATCAGGCCTATCGTCAGCTGGCTAGCGCCTACATGAACGTCCAGTTTATCGATCTCTACGATGCTTTTCTGGACGAGAAAGGCCAGCTGCGCCCAGACTACACAACTGACGGCCTCCATCTGACCATTGCTGGCTATGCAGCCCTGTCCAAGGTTTTGCAGGAGACGTTATAGAGATAAAAATAGGGAGCGAAAAAAGCCCAACCAGACAAATCTTCAAAGGAAGATTTGTTTTTTTTAAAACTTTTGGTTGACAAATGTAAATCTTAGAGGTAAAATAGCATTATAAAATTTACAAATGTAGATTTTGAAAGGAGAAGCCATGAAAATTTCCAATGCGGAATGGCGCATCATGAAGATTATCTGGATGGAAGGCAAGCAGACCAGCACGGATTTGATCGCCGTCTTGTCCGAGCGCTTTGACTGGTCGAAGTCGACGGTCAAGACTCTCTTGACCCGCTTGGTGGAGAAAGGATGTTTGACTAGAGAAAAATCAGGCAAAGCCTTTGTTTACTCGGCTTTGTTGAAGCAGGACCAGAGTTTAGACTTGGTGGTTGAGGAGGTGAAAGACAAGGTTTGCTCAAAAAGAATTGTCCAGGTGCTTGAAAACTTGATTCAGGAGAGTGACTTTACGCTTGCAGATCTTAATCAGCTGCAGCGGGTCCTCGATGAAAAGAAAGCAGAGGCTGTCGAAACAGTCCCTTGCAATTGTATGTAGTAGAAAGAAGGAAATTCCATGTTTGGATTGTTGATTAGTATTGTTTGTTTACTTGTGGTTGCTTTTATTGCTTGGTGGTTCTTTGCAGAGCATGAAAAGGTAAGCGGCCACGCTCGTCAGAAATCAGGTTATCAAGAAATTGAAGTCGAAGTCATGGGGGGCTATTCGCCTGAAACCATTGTCCTGAAAAAGAATGTTCCAGCCCGGATCATCTTTAATCGCAAGGATCCATCTTCATGTCTGGCTCAAGTGATCTTTCCAGATTTTGGCGTTCACGAAGATTTGCCTTTAGGTGAAAAACATGTCATTGAAATTACGCCAGAAAAAGCGGGCGAATATGGGTATTCATGTGGAATGAACATGATGCATGGTCACATGATTGTGGAATAAAGGAGTAGGTATGGTAGAAAAACAAAAAGCAGTTGTGGAAAACGGAGTGCAAAAGATCCGTATTACAGCAGAAAAGGGCTATAGTCCCAAAGAATTTCAACTTCAAAAAGGGATCCCTGCTGAAATCACCTTCCATCGGGTCAATCCTTCCGGCTGTTACAAGGAAATTTTGTTTGAAGATCAGGGGATTTTAGAGCCTTTGGAAGTCGGTGTGGATAAGGTGATATCCTTTACCCCGACAGAAACAGGGGACTTCGAGTTTTCATGTGGAATGAAGATGCAAAAGGGTTCCTACACGGTTGTGGAAAAACGCCGTCGTGTCTTAAGTTTACGGGATCGCTTTTGGATTACTAGTATCTTTACCCTTCCTTTATTGATCTTGATGATCGGGATGATGGCAGGATTTGTATCCCATACAGTCAGTCGCTGGGGGACTTTTCTAGCGACAACGCCGATCATGTTGGTAGCAGGAGTTCCTTTTATCAAGAGTGCCTGGGCCTCATTTAAGAAGCACCATTCCAATATGGATACCTTGGTAGCTCTTGGAACCCTGGTAGCCTATGTCTATAGTGTATTTGCCCTTTTTACTGGTCAGCCAGTATACTTTGAGGCTGCGGGTTTTATCATCTTCTTTATCCTCTTAGGGCAAATCTTTGAAGAACGGATGCGTAACAATGCCTCCGAGGCTGTGGAAAAGTTGTTGGATTTGCAGGCAAAAACGGCTCAAGTTCTCCGTGATGGGAACTATGTCGAGGTGGCGGCAGAAGATATCCAAATTGATGACTTGATTCGGGTCCGTCCTGGGGAAAAGATTGCGGTTGATGGGACGATTGTAGAAGGAAGTACGACCATTGATGAGTCGATGGTGACAGGTGAAAGCTTGCCTGTGGAAAAATCAGTTGGTGATGCAGTTATCGGCTCCACTATCAACAGCAATGGGACCATTCTCTTTAAGGCTGAAAAAGTCGGTAGTGAGACCCTCTTATCTCAAATTGTGGACTTTGTCAAAATGGCCCAATCCAGTCGTGCTCCTATTCAAGATTTGACGGATAAGATTTCAGGTATCTTTGTTCCAGTGGTGACGATTTTGGCCATTGCGACTTTCTGGGTTTGGTCCGTGCTTCTGGGCGCGTCGCTTCAAGAGGCCATGCTCTATGCAGTCTCTGTCCTCATTATTGCCTGTCCTTGTGCCCTTGGTTTAGCAACCCCAACAGCCCTGATGGTCGGAACCGGCCGTAGTGCCAAGATGGGGGTTCTGATTAAAAATGGAACGGTTCTTCAAGAAGTGCAAAAGATTCAAACCGTTGTGTTTGATAAGACAGGGACTATTACCATTGGCCAACCACTTGTAACCGATGTTGTAGGAGATGAAGCGCGTGTCTTGACACTGGCTGCTAGTCTTGAAACTTTTTCAGAACATCCACTAGCCCAAGCGGTGTTATCCCAAGCAGAAGAAAAAGGTTTGGTGTTATTCCCTGTGGAAAACTTCCAAGCGATTGAAGGAAAAGGGGTCCAAGGTCAGATCGACCAGCAGTTGGTGACCTTGGGAAATGGCAAACTTCATGACGGGACAGCGATGGATCCGGAGCTTGAAAAACGGATGGTAGAGTTGCAAGAGCAGGCCAAAACAGTGATCAGTTTGTCTGTGGATGGGCAAGTGATTGGCTTGATTGCCATTCAAGATGCTCCGAAGGCCAGCTCAAAAGAAGCGATCAAAAAGCTCAAAGAACGGGGCTTGAAAACGGTCATGTTAACGGGGGATAATGAACGGGTGGCCCAAGCTATTGCTAAGCAAGTGGGAATTGACACCGTCATTGCTGATGTCCTTCCTCAAGAAAAAGCTAGCGCCATCCAAAAACTGCAAGAAGCTAGCAAGGTCGCCTTTGTTGGAGATGGGATCAATGATGCTCCAGCTCTCTCGATCGCGGATGTGGGGATCGCTATGGGATCTGGAACGGATATTGCGATCGAGTCCGGTGGCATCGTGCTCACGCAAAATGATTTACTTGGCGTTGTGCGCGCCTTTGACATGAGTCAAAAGACCTTCCGCAGGATCTTACTCAATCTCTTCTGGGCCTCTATCTACAATATCCTTGGGCTTCCAATTGCTGCTGGAGTCTTTGTAGGACTGGGATTGACCCTCAATCCAGAACTAGCAGGTCTTGCTATGGCCCTTAGCTCTTTGTCTGTTTTGACTAGTTCGCTGCTTCTCAATGTTGAGAAAATTGATTAAATGAAATAAAAAGTGATACAGAATTTTGTATCGCTTTTTGTTTGATTTCCTACAGCTACAAGTCTTAGAGGTGCATGCAAATTATAATAAAATATCCTATTCTACTATAGTTTGTGAAATTTTCTCAAAAAAAAGAGCATCTGTTATGTAATAGGGATTGAGCATCTCTGAGCAGATTCTTATATATGTGAATCTCTTTGTGATAAATTAATACTGTAATCGTTTTGTAAATCGTTTTCATGAGAAATGTCAGAAAAAACTCATTTTCAAAACGAAACCTGATCGCAAAGATGGAGTAGAAGCGCTATGCTACATTTTTAAAGGATCAAAATAGATTTAAAGGAGAGTTACAATGACTCAAGGAAAAATTACTGCATCTGCAGCAATGCTCAACGTATTGAAAACATGGGGCGTAGATACCATCTACGGTATCCCATCAGGAACACTCAGCTCGCTCATGGATGCTTTAGCTGAAGACAAAGACATCCGTTTCTTGCAAGTTCGCCACGAAGAAACTGGTGCTCTTGCAGCGGTGATGCAAGCTAAATTCGGCGGCTCAATCGGGGTTGCAGTTGGTTCAGGTGGTCCAGGTGCGACTCACTTGATTAACGGTGTTTACGATGCAGCTATGGATAACACTCCATTCCTTGCTATCCTTGGATCACGTCCAGTTAACGAACTCAACATGGATGCCTTCCAAGAGCTTAACCAAAACCCAATGTACAACGGTATCGCTGTATACAACAAACGTGTAGCTTACGCTGAGCAATTGCCAAAAGTAATCGACGAAGCTTGCCGTGCTGCAGTATCTAAAAAAGGGCCAGCTGTTGTTGAAATTCCAGTAAACTTCGGTTTCCAAGAAATAGACGAAAACTCATACTACGGTTCAGGTTCATACGAACGTTCTTTCATCGCTCCTGCTTTGAATGAAACTGAAATCGACAAAGCTGTTGAAATTTTGAACAAGGCCGAACGTCCAGTTATCTACGCTGGATTTGGTGGTGTTAAAGCTGGTGAAGTGATTACTGAATTGTCACGTAAAATCAAAGCTCCAATCATCACAACTGGTAAAAACTTTGAAGCTTTTGAATGGAACTACGAAGGTTTGACGGGTTCTGCTTACCGTGTTGGTTGGAAACCAGCCAACGAAGTGGTCTTCGAAGCAGATACAGTTCTTTTCCTTGGATCAAACTTCCCATTTGCTGAAGTTTACGAAGCCTTCAAGAATACTGAAAAATTCATCCAAGTGGATATCGACCCCTACAAACTTGGTAAACGCCATGCCCTTGACGCTTCAATCCTTGGTGATGCAGGTCAAGCAGCTAAAGCGATTCTTGATAAGGTAGATGCAGTTGAGTCTACTCCATGGTGGCGTGCCAATGTGAAAAACAACCAAAACTGGCGTGATTACATGAACAAACTAGAAGGTAAAACTGAGGGTGAGTTGCAATTGTACCAAGTTTACAATGCTATTAATAAACATGCTGACCAAGACGCTATCTACTCAATCGACGTAGGTAACTCAACTCAAACATCAACTCGTCACCTTCACATGACACCTAAGAACATGTGGCGTACATCTCCACTCTTTGCGACAATGGGTATTGCCCTTCCTGGTGGTATCGCTGCTAAGAAAGACAATCCTGATCGCCAAGTGTGGAACATCATGGGTGACGGTGCATTCAACATGTGCTACCCAGACGTTATCACAAACGTTCAATACAACCTTCCAGTTATCAACGTTGTCTTCTCAAACGCTGAGTATGCCTTCATCAAGAACAAATACGAAGACACAAACAAACACTTGTTTGGTGTTGACTTCCCTAACGCTGACTACGCGAAAATCGCTGAAGCTCAAGGAGCTGTTGGATTTACAGTTGACCGTATCGAAGACATCGACGCAGTCGTTGCAGAAGCTGTGAAACTCAACAAAGAAGGTAAAACTGTTGTCATTGATGCTCGCATCACTCAACACCGTCCGCTTCCAGTAGAAGTACTTGAACTCGATCCAAAACTTCACTCAGAAGAAGCAATCAAAGCCTTCAAGGAAAAATACGAAGCAGATGAGCTCGTACCATTCCGCCTCTTCTTGGAAGAAGAAGGATTGCAATCACGCGCAATTAAATAATTCTTCTCGCTGAAAATCAAATTTAAACTGTGTCATCTTCACCTTGCCGCATAGCGGTACAGCCTGCGCTTTGATGTCTTGTTTATAACTTGATTTTCTTAGAGTCGAACTTGAAAAGATCGGAGCAATCTGGTCTTTTTATGGAGAATAGTCAATGAATTTAAATCAATTAGATATTATCGTTTCAGATATTCCCCAAGTCTGTGCTGACTTGGAGCGTATTTTTGATAAAAAAGCCGATTATGTTGACGACAGTTTTGCTCAGTTCACGATTGGCAGTCATTGCCTCATGTTGTCCCAAAATCATTTGATTCCTTTGGAAAATTTCCAATCAGGAATCATTCTCCACATCGAGATTGAGGATGTAGACCAGAATTACCAGCGGTTGAAAGAGCTTGGTACTGAAATTTTACACGGCCCAGCTGTAACTGATTGGGGAACAGAATCCCTGCTAGTTAAAGGACCTGCTGGTCTAGTGATTGATTTTTATCGAATGAAATAGGTCTGTTTGACATAGAAAAAACGCATAAAATCAACTGATTACAAAAGTGTTGATTTTATGCGTTTTTATGTGAACTGTTCTTATATTTCGGCTAGAAATTAAGTTTTTTCTAACTTCTTGCTCTATATCAGCAGGTTTATTTAACTTCCCCGCCTTCAACAACTAGGTCGTCAGCCTTAGCAGCTTCGCCGTATGTCGGGTGGAGAGTTTCTTCATAGGCCTTGTGGAAGAAGTTTTCTTTGCCGAGTTTCTTGATTTCGTCGTTGATATAGTTGAGCAGCTCGGTATTGCCCTTCTGCACAGCTGGAGCAATGGTATCTGGATCACCTAGCGAAGTGATGCCGACTTCAAAGCCTTTGTTTTCCAGCGCCCAGGCAAGGACTTCAGTATTGTCCGTAGAAAAGGCATCGCCGCGGCCGTCCAGCAAGGCTTGGTAAGCATCGCTGTACTGATCATACTTTTGCAGCTTGATATTCGGATAGTTCTTTTCAAAGTAGGTTTCAGCCGTGGTTCCCTTGGTGATGATTAGGGTCTTACCTTCCAACTGCTCAGGCTTAGTGATAACTGAACCTTTTGGTGATACAACTCCGAGAGATACCTTCATGTAGGGCAGGGCGAAGTCAACTTGTTTTTTCCGCTCGTCTGTAACAGTGAAGTTTGCTAGGGTAATATCAACCTTGTTGGAGATTAAGTATTCGGCCCGGTTGGCAGCATCTACAGGCACATACTCTGGCTTAACCCCTAAATCTTTGGCTAGTTGGTCGCCCAGATAAATGTCATAGCCTTGATATTTGCCGTTGTTATCTACATAGCCGAACGGTTTCTTGTCGCTAAAAACCGCAATGCGGAGCTTGCCGCTCTTTTTAATTTCCTCAAGACTGCGGGCCTTGACCGTTTTGCTGGAAGCTGCGTCTTTGTTACCAGCATCTTTCTTGCTGGAACTGCCGCAAGCGACAAGGAAGAAAGCCAGAGTAAGGGTTGTTAAAGCAAAGATTGTTTTAGATAATTTCATAAGAGACTCCTTTATAAGATAAGAGAATGTGAAGAAAACACAGAGATACCAAAGAGCAGCCACATAAGTGGTGGGGTAGACATAACTGTCAGCCTAGATGGCTGAAGTCAAAGACATTGAGAAATTCCTGGGCTCGCTGGGTTTTGGGTTGGCTGAAGAACTGCTGGGCGGTATTTTCCTCGAGGATACCACCTTGGTCCATGAAGATGATCCGATCGGCAATGGCGCGGGCGAACTGCATTTCGTGGGTCACAATCAACATGGTCCGGCCTTCCTCGGCTAGGTCATTAATGAGCTCTAGCACTTCGCGGACCATTTCGGGATCTAGCGAAGCAGTTACTTCATCAAAAAGGATGATTTCTGGGTGCATGAGGAGCGAACGGACGATCGCCACCCGCTGCTTTTGGCCGCCAGACAGTTGGCGAGCAAAACTGTGCTTTTTATCCGCCAGGCCGACTCGTTCCAGCAGGCTTTCAGCTTCCTTAATGACCTCGTCCTTCTTACGCCCCTGAGCCTTTATGGGACCAAGAATCAGATTTTGCAGGACATCCAGATGGGGGAAGAGCTCATAGCTTTGAAAGACCATGCCAATCTTCTGACGAACAAGATGGAAGTCCTTTTTCTGGCTGAGGATGGATTGGCCATCCAGCAAAATATCACCAGACTGGATGCTTTCAAGACCGTTGATGCAGCGAAGCAGGGTCGACTTTCCGCAGCCAGATGATCCTAGGATGACCACAACCTCTCCTTTTTGGACAGAGAGAGACAGGCCTTTAAGGATGGCATTGCTGCCGAAAGACTTGCGAATGTCCCTTAATTCTAAAATGATTTCCGACATGATGTTCGTTACTCCTTCCAGATGGTTTCCAAATAAGAGGACAGCTTAGAAATAGGAAAGCAGACTGCGAAGTAAAGCAGCAGAATGCAGCCATAAATCCAAAAAGCAGCAGAAGGGATAGACAGACGATTGCTGTCAATGATCTGCTGGCCGACCTTGACAACCTCAATGACTCCGATAAGGACGATGAGTGAGGTTGTCTTAATCATCCGCGTGATTAGATTAATCGCCTGCGGCAAAAGCCGACGCAGTACCTGTGGGATGATAATGTAGACATAGAGTTGGCGCTGCGACAGTCCCAGTGCCTGACCACTCTCAAACTGATGCTTGGGCAGGGAAGTAATGGCCCCTCGTACCAAGTCTCCCATCTCCGCCGTTCCCCAAAGAGAGAAGACGATGATGGCTGAAAGCTCACCAGAGATATTGATGTCGAAATTTCTGGCTAGGCCAAAGTAAACCAGAAAGAGCAGAACCAGCTGGGGCATGACGCGGATAAACTCTAGATAGGCTCTGGACAGAAAGCGCACGACTTTTGAGTGCGAGGTCATAATGATGCCAAAAATAGTCCCCAAGATGAGGGAGATGATGACCGAGAGGATAGAAATACCAATGGTAACGCCCAGCCCTTGTAAGATACGTAAGAAATTATTCCCCTGAAAGAGAACTTGAATGCCCGAATCCTGCACGCCGCAGCCTCCTTTCTATGCAGCTAAAGCCAAGTGAAATTGGCAGCAAAATAATCAGATAAGCGATGACCAACATGAGCAGAGCTGTATCTGTCTCGTAGTAAAGGCCAATCAAGTCCTTAGCTACAAACATTAGGTCTGCCAAGGCAACAGCTGAAAATACTGAGGTTTCCTTGATTAAAAAGATGACATTGGCACTAAAGGAAGGCAGGGCAATAGCTGCAGCCTGAGGCAGGATGACATAGTAGAAGACTTGTACTGGTCGTAAGCCGATAGAGAGTCCGACTTCCCTCTGCGTTCGGCTGACTGCTTCAAGGCCGCTTCGGAAAGACTCAGCCATATAGGAACCGCCCAGAAAGATTAGCCCAATCGTCGCACAAGCCTCAGAGGATAGAACGAGTCCAACACGAGGCAGGCCGAAGTAGAGAAAGAAAAGCTGCAGCAACAGCGGCGTATTGCGGGAAAACTCGATATAGGCGGTTGCTAGCGACTTCAAAATTGGAATCTTGTAAAAGCGAATCAGACTGACTAAGAATCCGACAGCAATTGATCCCAAAATTCCCCAAAAGGCTATGAACATGGTTAAAAGAAAGGCCTCTTGATAGAGGGGATAGTAATCACTGACGATGTCCCAGTTCACGGCTCTCACTCCTTAAACACTTGATGTTCCTAGTTTAGCATAGATAACAGACCTTTAGTAATATGTATTTTTTATCGCACTGATAAGGAAAATCTATCACTGGTCTGAAGAGAAATGCCAGATTGGGAATTTGTTATTTCAGCTGTGAAATCAATCGGTCATAGAATAATATTATTATTCGACATTATGTTATAAGTTTTTTAGATTTTACTTTGTTATACTATAAAAGTATAGAAAATCTTTTATCTTACTAAGGAGGCAAAAAGATGACCAAAAAACTGACTTTTCCGGATGGTTTTTTGTGGGGCGGAGCGACAGCTGCCAACCAGTGTGAGGGCGCTTATGATGCGGATGGTCGCGGGCTGGCCAATGTAGATGTGGTGCCGATTGGTGCGGACCGTCTGTCCATTGCTTGGAGCCGGATTTTCCCTAAGGGGGATGAGCTGGAGCCCAATGAAGCTGGCCTGAAATTTTACGAAGACCTCTTTAAGGAATGCCACAAGTACGGTATTGAGCCCTTGGTGACCATTACTCACTTTGACTGTCCCATGCACTTGATTGAGCAATATGGTGGTTGGCGAAATCGTCGCATGTTGGAATTTTACGAGCGTCTCTGCCGCACTCTCTTTACCCGCTACAAGGGATTGGTCAAGTACTGGCTGACCTTCAATGAAATTAACATGATCCTCCATGCACCATTTATGGGGGCAGGGCTCTGCTTTGAAGAAGGCGAAAATGAAGAACAGGTCAAGTATCAAGCGGCCCATCATGAGCTGGTCGCGTCAGCCATTGCTACTAAGCTGGCTCATGAGATTGATCCGGAAAATAAGGTCGGCTGTATGCTGGCGGCAGGGCAAAATTATCCTAACACCTGCCATCCACGCGATGTATGGGCTAGTATGGAGGAAGACAGGAAAAACTATTTCTTCATCGACGTGCAGGCGCGTGGTGAATATCCTAACTATGCTAAGAAAGCTTGGGAGCGCGAGGGCATCACTGTCAACATGACAGAAGAAGACCTGCAACTATTCAAGAAGCATACGGTGGACTTCATTTCCTTCTCATACTACTCTAGCCGAGTAGCTTCGGGCGATCCTAAGGTCAATGAGCTGACGGAGGGCAATATCTTTGCTTCTCTCAAGAACCCTTATTTGGAAGCTTCTGAGTGGGGCTGGCAGATTGATCCGCTGGGCTTGCGTATTACTCTTAATACCATCTGGGATCGCTATCAAAAGCCCATGTTTATCGTGGAAAATGGTCTGGGTGCAGTGGATACTCCAGATGAAAATGGCTATGTAGCTGATGATTACCGGATTGACTACTTGGCGGCCCATGTCAAGGCCATGCGAGAAGCCATCAATGAGGACGGCGTGGTTCTGTGGGGCTACACGACCTGGGGCTGTATCGACCTGGTATCAGCCGGCACTGGCGAGATGAAGAAGCGCTATGGCTTTATTTATGTGGACCGGGACAATGAAGGTAAGGGAACACTCAAACGTTCTAAGAAGAAATCCTTTGACTGGTACAAGGAAGTCATCGCGACTAACGGAGCATCTGTAAAATAGGAAAAAGGCTGAGATATGAATGTCTCAGCCTTTTTCAAGTATGTATGTTTTATAGGAATTTTAGTCTAACTGAATTTTAAATACTTTTCAAGATTCATTATTTCAAGAATTCCTTTATTTGCTGGGCGATTTCCTTTGGCTTTTCGTCATGGATATAGTGGGAGCCTTCTAATGTTACAAGTTTGGCTTGGGCATTCTGCGCGACAAACTCTTTTTCCAGCTTGGGAGCTTCTCCGCCTTTTTGGACAGCTGCAAAGATAAGAGTCGGAATCTGCGGCACGGGTTCTTTGTTAATCGTTTCAACATTTTTCTTCCGATCCTTGACTTCGTTCATGACCGCCTGGGTGATTGACCGCCGGTGGAACAAGGCTTTAAAGATAGCTTTTTCCTGATCATTGAGAGCTCCAGACTTTATGGCTGGGCTGCTATTTTCATCAAAGAAAATCGGTAGGCGAGCCAAGCCTAGCATTCCCCCTAGCTGGAAAGTCTGAAAAAGCAGGTCCATATGGTCGGACACCTCCGTATGAGGCATGGTCATATCTAGCCCGATAATAGCTTCTACTTCTTCTGGGTAATGATTGGCCCAGTGAATCGTTTCTAAACCGGCAATCGAATGCGGAACCAAAACATAAGGACCGGATATCTTAGCAGCTTTGAGGGCTTTACGGGTCTGCTCTACCTGTCTATCCAATGAGCGGTCATCGTTCCCATCATCGCTGTAACCATAGCCTAGACGTTCTACCACGACGATGCGATAATCGTCCTCCAGCTTGGAATAAAGAGCCTTGAAATCCAGAACCGGAGCATTGGTGGCCAGACCTGCTAGGAAAACCAAGGTCTTCTTGCCCTTGCCAGCAGTGTAGACATTGAGCTTCTTACCCTCTACCTCGACCAGTTGGCCAATCGGCTTCTCAATGAGTTTGCTTTCCTGAGCTATTTGAAAGCGGTTATAGAGAAAGATAGCCAATAAGGCCAGAGCTAAGATTCCTACCAGCCAAGTGATTGTTTTAAGGATAAATATAAAGATTATTTTTAACATAGAGATTCCTTTCTGTTCATCATATTTTAGATTCGCATACTTTTATTTATAATCATTACTACAAGCGGTCGTATCGTGATTTACACTAAAAGCGAATAGAAGTTTAATCAGGTAAAGTGATAAAAGAGCTGTCATACTGATTGGCAATTTACTGTAACTAATAAGAAGAATGCAACCCCACCATAGAAGTACCAGTTAATGCTTGAACCCTGCAATCTTTCAGTAGTTCTCTAACAAACATTAGATATGTCTGATTGGTCGCAAGGCCAAACTTAAAATAGCAGAATAGAACTAGGCCACTTTTTGATTTTCGGTGAGCATTAGTCACTCAGCTATGCCTTCGACTTCTCATAGAATTTTTAAAGAAGATTATGAAATGGGAAAGGGAATTCAGTTTTTTTCTCTTGCGATATATTTTTCATAATAACGATTGCTATCAAAAGGATAAGGGGTCTCTTTTGATTTGAACAGTTGCTCAGGGATAAGAACGACACTACTTACAAGAACTATTCCACTGATAATGGCTAAAATGATTATTGGCAAACTGGGGAGATTTGTAGGATACTGGCTCAGAACATAGTAGATAGCATGAAGCGTAAAGACAACCGCTGTCGCAAAACCTGGGTTATAAATGGTTCTTTTTCCTACTGTTCGAAAACGTCGGTACATACTGAACCCAAAAATCAGGTGGCCAATCATTTCAAAAAAGCAAAAGATAAGATTCCAGATGACAATGATCTGATTGACACCGTAGAAAAGACAGACAATACCAATTAATTCAGCTAACATAATAGTCAGCATATCAGAAAATTGATTCATAGGATAGCGATCGGGCTGTTGAGAGCGCCGAAGCATGTTGTAGTTATAATGAAAACCGCCAGGAAATCTCCATTCTTCTAGACAGTGCAAAGGGAGCATGACATAGATTATAGCGACAAATCTGCTTCCAGCATCTAGTGTAGTCCAATGTGTGATAAGATATAAGAGAATACCGATTCCCATAGCAAAGAGAATGGGAATCCAGATTTTTAACCAAGCAGAAATCAGTTTGAACATAACAACACCTCATTTATCAAAGTACCCACCACTGGTAAAGAGACCAGTAAAGGATATTAGCGACCACTGCCAAAGCAGATAGACTAGTCATGGCCGTCAGGAAGAGGCGGCCTTTGCTGAACTTTTCTCTGGATTTTCTGAAGAGCGGCAGCAGAGCAGCAGCGGTTAGCAGGAGTCCCAAGGCAGCAAAGAGCATGTAGCGCCAGGGAGCTAGAGAATCGAGGTCATCTGACATCAAAGGTATCATAATCATTAGTAGGTTTAGGGGAACAGCCAGAATACCAAGAGAAGTCAGCAGATTCCAGACCTTCCAAGTGCGGTCTGTGGGCTCAACCGTTTTTCGGGAAATCAAGCGATAAACTCCTAATAAAAGGTTGATAATGAGCGTTCCAAAACTGTAGACAATTCCAAGGATGCCTAAACCTAAGATGATATAGTCCTTATAGAAGTCGAAAGCAGAGATTTTCTCATAGTCTACTACGGCGACGGGGATTGTAACCTTTCCCTTGCTCTTATAGATGGTCCAAAAATTGGTACTCAAGATTCGGTTCTGAGCAGGATTGTCAATCTTCTCTATTGAGGGCATCATGAGTCTTAGAAAGGACAAGGGGCCATGGAGATAGGTACGCGGAGAAAGGTAGTAGCCTGGTGTAAACTGCTTTTGGGTATCTTCGTCAGCTGTTTTACGTTTTCCGAAAACCAGTTCAGGCATTTGGTAGTTGTAATTCTCTTCCATGCTTTGATTGGTCATGACTATGTAGCCGATGCCACTTTCCAAGTCTAGCATAAGCCGGGAGCTGAAACCATCAGTATTGCCGCCGTGGCCAATGATGCTGACTCCGTATTCATTAATCCAGAAACCGTGGGCATTGCGGGCTATGTCTGTACTTGGATAGGTCGAAGTGGGATTGTAGAGAGTATTCCAAGTTTCTGGACGGTCAAAGAGAACCTTGCGCCCCAGCAGAGCCTGAGCAAATTTTTGTAGATCCTCCAAGGTACCGGCTGCTTGGCCAATTGAGTAGAGACCATATTCATAAAAAGCTGTCCCTAGTGAATTTCCCTTTGTATCATAGGCCTTAGATTCTTGCCGTTTTTTCTGAACATAGGGATTATCAGATAAGTCCGGTAGGAGAGCTGTCTTGTCCATGCCAAGCGGCTGGAAGATATGCTCGTGGGTATAGTCAGCAAAGGTCTGGCCGGAAATCCGCTCGACAATCAGAGAAGCGAGCCCAGCACCATAGTTGGAATAAGAGGTTACTGTTCCAGGTTCAAAGGACTGGACAGGCTGGAGCATGCGTAGATTTTCCTCTATATTTTTATCACCTTTTGTGTAAGATAGAGATTCATCAAATCCCGTCTGATGATTCATGAGATCCAGCATAGTGATAGCTTTGTCGAAGTGCAGATTTTTAAGAAAATTCTCTGGCAGATAGGTCTTGATATCTGCCTCTAGGTCAATCTTTCCTTGTTCCCAGAGTTGCATGACAGCTATCCAGATGGTCAGCTTGGTCACAGAGCCCCAATCAAAGACGCTGCTGTTGTCAGCTTTGATGCCTTTTTCTTTATCCATATAACCGAAATTGCCTTGGTAAATGGTGCTATCCTTGTCAAAGACTGCCGTTTCCATAGCGGCAGTCGTCTTTTCATGCTCCTTGACATAGTCTTGGATTTTCTGGCCGATCTGGTCACGTTCGATACCAGATGGGAGTTTCTGCTCTTCAGCCAGTGTGGTAATTGGTCGAAAGAGTCCTAAAGTCAAAAGAGTTAAAAGGATTAGGGAAAATGTTTTTTTCATAGCTGGCTCCTTTCATATTAGAATACCCACCACTGATAGAGGGACCAATAGAGGATATTAGCGGTCACTGCTAAGGCAGATAGACTGGTCATGGCCGTCAGGAATAGGCGGCCTTTGCTGAGCTTTTCTCTGGACTTTCTGAAGAGAGGTAACAGAGCGGCTGAGGTTAGCAGGAGTCCCAAAGCAGCAAAGAGCATGTAGCGCCACTGAGCGATTTCGCTGAAATCTCCTGAAGTTGCTGACATGAATAGCAGAAAGAGATTGATGGGAACTGCCAAAATACCAACAGCTGTTAGGAGGTTCCAGACCTTCCAAGTGCGGTCTGGCTGGTCTTGTTTTTTATGGAAGATGAGTCGATAAAGACTAATGAGGAGCAGGCCGAGGGCGTAGATGATACCAAGTCCGGCCAAGCCTAGAACAACATAGTCTTTAAAGAAATCAAAGTCAGAGACTTTCTCATAGTCTGCGACAGCCACTGCGATACGGGTCTTGCCTTGGCTCTGATAAATGGTCCAGAAGTTGTTTGGCAATCGCTGATCGTCAGATGGTTCCTGCAAGTAGTCTGCGGAGGCTGGAATCATTTTAAAGATAGCCAGAGGCCCTTGATTAAAGTTACGCAGAGTTCGATAATAGCCTGGACTGAACTGCTCTTTGGTTTCCTTACTGGCTGTTTTGCGCGGTCCAAAGACGAGCTCTGGCATTTGGAAATTATAATTTTGCTCTGTACCTTGATTGGTCATGACGACATAGCCGATACCGTGCTCCAAGTCCAACATTATCCGTGAAGTAGCGCCAGGTGTATTTCCGCCGTGGCCCAACACAGTAGTACCGTATTCGTTGGCCCAAAAGCCATGAGCATTGCGGATGATATCCGTGTCAGGGTAGGTGGAACTGGCAGTATAGAGGGTGTTCCAGGTCTCTGGGCGCTCAAAGAGCGTCTTGCGAGCCAGCAGGGCTTGGGCGAACTTCTCCAAGTCTTTCAAGGTGCCAGTAGCCGCTCCGATAGGATAGATGCTAGTGATGAAATGGTCTTTGCTCAGTAAGTTTCCTTTAGTGTCGTAACCTTTGGTTTCTTGACGCTTTTTCTGAACGTAGGAATTGTCTGATAGATCCGGCAAAATAGCCGTTTTATCCATGCCCAGTGGTTGGAAAATATGCTCATAGGCATAGTCGGCAAAAGTCTGACCAGAGATCCGCTCGACAATCAGAGCAGCCAAGCCAGCACCGTAATTTGAATAGGCTGTGACTGTACCGGGTTCAAAAGACTGAATAGGTTGTTGTTCTTTAAGGATTTCTTCGATACTTTTATCTTCTTGTAGGTACATGGTTACCTCATCAAATCCTGCCTGATGACTCATCAGATCCAACATGGTGATAGGTTTGTCATAGCGGAGATTTTTGAGGAAGCCCTCTGGCAGATAGGTGCGGATGTCTTCTTCTAGGTTAATCTTACCTTGCTCCCAGAGCTGCATGACAGAGACCCAGATGGTTAATTTGGTTACGGAGCCCCATTCAAAAACGCTATCATCATCAGCCTTGATGCCTTTTTCCTTATCCATGTATCCAAAGTTGCCTTGATAAATGGTACCATTCTTGTCAAAGATAGCAGTTTCCATGCCAGCTGTTGTTTTTTCATGTTCCTTGACATAGTCTTGGATTTTCTGGCTGATCTGGTCACGTTCGATACCAGATGGCAGCTTTTGAGACTCCTCAGCCGATGCAGTAATTGGCCGGAAGAGTCCTAGAGTTATAATCGTTAAAAGCGTTAGAATAAATGATTTTTTCATAGCATTTCCTTTCTGTTCAACTTTAGTATTCACATAAGCTGAATTCAGATAGTCGGCGCAGTCTCCTTTTAATTTTAGAATCAGGCTATTCTTATTTTTTTATCATGCGTTTTTCTCTTCCTTATCCGCTCGATACCAGAGATAAATACTGTAAAGGGTCAGAATGCCCAAGCCGCCAAGGTAAAAGAGGGAGTTAACCTGAGAGAAATCAAACTTATCAGCTAGGTTGATGCCGACAAACGTTTCTATCAGAATATCTAGTAGGGCGTGGAAAATCATACAGGCAAGGACAGATTTCGTCTTCTTATGCAGTGCAGCAAACCAGATGGACTGGACTATACTTACAATGATAAAGACAAGAAAGGGATCCTGACTTCGATCATAAAAGCGGTCATAAAACCAGAGAGGAATATGCCAGCAAGCCCAAGCTAGTCCGGTTATCGAGGAGGCGATAAACATAGAGAACTTCTTTTCCAAAGCTGGCTGCAGAAAGCCTCGCCAGCCAGGCTCTTCCATGCCACCAGCCAAGGTCATAAGGTAGATAAAGGATCCAATAAATGAAAGCAGAGCTCCGTCTACCAGCTTGCCTCCGGAAGCTAATGCAAAAGTCACTGCCAGACTTCCACTGAAGAGTAGGAGATAGAGCCAAGTCCCTTTCTTGCTTGAGAAGATAAAGGAACAGATGGCTTTGAAGCCTTTTATTTTCAGCACGATTAGGCTTGCTATCACCGGTCCGAACATACTGAGACTCGTTAGGAGGCCTTCCAGAGCCAGATAGAGTATAGGTGGATTTTCCGGCCAGAGATTTTTGAGAATGATAGCTAGCAACATAAATCCCCAAGTCCAGCCGAAGTTCCAGGCCAGGAACGGCCAGACTAGTTTTGGTTGTGGTTTTATTCTTGTTTCATTAGTCATAGAATTTTTTCCTTTAAATGGTTTGATTTTTGTACTCTGATAAGGTCATTGATTTTTTGCCTCATTTAGCCGTACTCTGTACAAAAGCCGGCATTTGCACTTCAGCTCCTGTTGAAAAATCCTTGACCTTAAGATTGATAAAAGAATCAGTCAAATCAATTTCTTCATGCGATTCTCCTTTTTTCCTTAGCCCTCAAGGGCGAAAGTAATACTTCTAAAAACGATTTTGCAAAAAATTTTAAACATTCTGAGTCTCCTTTTTATAGCACATACATTTCTTATTTCTTTCTATTTTAAAGTCCGATTCTCAAATATCCTTCAAGTAATTCTAAAATATTTCTAAAGTTTTTCGAATAGTCCATCTTTTATTGACTTAGCCTCTTATCCTTGCTACACTAGTGATAGGAAATTTCTGGAGGCGAGTGTTTATGGCTCATATTTTACTCATCGAAGACAACAGTGATATTCATGAAATTCTAAAAGATCTTTTTCAGAAGGAACACACGGTTTATTCCGCCTATTCGGGGACGGAGGGCATTTCGCTGTTTGAGCGGGAGGAGATTGATTTGGTCCTTTTGGATATCATGCTGCCGGGGAAGAATGGCGATGAAGTGTTGAGGGAAATTCGCAGCAGCAATGCTACGGTGCCAGTGGTTATGCTGACAGCCCTTGGTGAGAAAGCGCTGGTTAGCCAGTACCTGCTGAATGGTGCTAATGATTATATCGTCAAACCTTTCAATCTGGATGAGGTTTTTGCCCGTATTACCGTGCAGCTGCGCAGCCAGCAGGCTTTGACTGGCGAGGAAGAAGGCCAGTCCTTTAAAAATATCCGGCTGCTCAAGACTACCTTTGAGGCGGTCTGTGGAGAGAAAAGCGTCCGTCTGAGCAAGAAAGAATATCATATCCTCCAGCTCTTGCTCCGTCATCCCAAGAAGATCTACACCAAGGAAGAGCTCTTTGAGCAGGTCTGGGAAGAGAGCTATCTGCCTGGGGATAATACCCTGAATACTCACCTCAGCAATCTACGTAAGAAACTGGCTCAGTTGGACCCAACAGAGGAATACATAGAGACTGTTTGGGGACTGGGTGTCCGGCTCAAGGAGGACTGATATGTTGGTGTTAGTCATTTTATTTGCCCTTATCAGTCTGTTTCTGGCTATTGGTTTCATACGTTATCATCTGGCGGTCAAGGATGTGGCGCAGCAGATTCGTCTGAAGCGGCAGACAGGGAGCCAGAATCGTCTGGCTCCTGCTGCACATGCACCTAGTATTTTGGAGCTGACAGAGGAAGCAGAGCTGCTCTTTGGGGAGCTAGATAAGACGACCTTTGTCGTCCAGCAGGAAAAGAAGACGCTGGATATGGCCATCAGTAATATCGCCCATGATATCCGCACTCCTCTGACCATTGCCAGTGGCTACACCCAGCAGCTCTTGAAGGATGATAGTCAGGAAAGTCAGCAGCTAGTCAAAATAGCAGATAGTCTGGGAATGGTATCCAAACGGCTGGAAGCCTTGATGGAGTACCGCCGGCTGATGGAGGGAGCCATACGGGCCAATGTCCAGCCGACAGATATATCCCAGCTGGTAACCCAGCAGCTTTTTACTTATTATGATGCCTTCCAGAAAGCTCAGATTGACCTGCAGGTAGAGTTAGCTGAAGGTCTAGAGTTAGAGACAGACCCAGAAATTTTAGAGCGCATTGTCCAAAATATGATAAGCAATGTCCTCAAGCACGGCCGTAAGGCCGCCAGCATTTCTCTGAAAAAAGAGGGCGAGCATTGTATCTTTACCGTCAAAAATATCGTCCAGCAGCCTATCCAATATCTGGATAAGCTGACCAATCGCTTTTACTCAGAAAACCTATCCAGCAGCGAGGAGTCTTCAGGGCTGGGGCTCTACATCACCCAGCAGTTAGTCGAAATCCTAGGCGGGGACTTGACAATGAAAGCCGAGGACGACTGGTTTGAACTAGTTGTGACTTTGTAAAAAAGACTTGAAAAAGCAAAACAAGGAAGGCTCAGCTCTATCAGCTAGTCTCAAAATCCGCTCAAAAACCTCAGTTAATTTTCGAATTGGCGGAGGTTTATTTTTAGATTAAGTCGAAGAAAGGCATGATAAATATGCCTTTTTGTTTTGTGGTTTGAAAAGCCAATTATCCTAGAAAGGTCATTTTACCGGTCAAAGTGAAAAATCAGCCAACTGCTCTAAACCCTTGATATAACTGACTTGCAACTGACAGTTGACAATGATTCCAAGTTCAATCACTCAAAAAGCAACTAGATTTTTTCTTTATTCCAAGTCCAGTCGCTAGAAAGGCAACTGGCTTTTTTGTTAATCTGAAAGCAGAAGCCGAGTTTTTGATTTCGGAATGAACGAGTCGCTGTCTTTGAAGATTTGAATCAAAAACTTGAGTTTAATTATATTATAAGGAGGTATTCTCATGAATACAGAAACAACTATTAAACCACAACCAAAACTAATTTTGCCGTTCCTGGCTTGGAACTTCGGCTGGACATGGGGATTCTGGCTATTGGACATTATCCTCAAAAACCTTTGGCCAGACAGTACACCTACAGCCTATCTAGCTCTTGAAGCTATTCTAAATGGCATTGCTATGTTTGGGCCTATGCTGGCCAGCCTGATTGTACTGAAAAAGAAAGGTTTTAAGGCTATTTGCTCCTATCTCTTTTCAGGCAAGAAAGAGACCTGGCTCTACTTGCTAATCTATGGTGGCGGTCTGACTGCCCTCTATGCCTTAGCTTCTGGCGGCAAGCTGGTAGACGGCGCTTTAGTAAGCTTTCCTTGGTTTTTTATCTATTGTATTGTCCTATCGGGCGGGATTGAAGAATTCGGCTGGCGCGGCTTCCTACAGCCGGCCTTAGAGAAAAAGTTTTCTTTCTTTGTCTCTACTTTGATGACCGGTATCATTTGGGCCATCTGGCATATTCCCCTTTGGTTTTACGATCGCTTTTATGATCGAAGCCAGGATCTTTTCTCAGTTTTTATCATTTTCAGTATCCTTCTCTCCTTCTGGCTTGCAGCTCTGTATAAGAAGACCCAGTCTTCTATGGCTTGTAACATCTTTCATGCCCTCTCCAACACCCTCATCCCGACTTTTGTTGGGATAGCTCAAGCTAACAATCAATTAGATTTCTCTCAAGTCAATCCCTTCTTTTACTTTGGAGGTGTGATTATCCTGACACTTTATAGTATCTATCTCTGGTATCGGACGGATAGGGAGGAAAAAGCACTTCCATCTAAAGAAGAAGTCTAGCATTTTATGAAGAGGTGACAATCAGACTTTGCAGTCTCGCCGCCTTGTGCTATAATAAGTGTCAATGAAAGAAAGTATAAAAAATAAGAAAGAATAGGTAAAACAATCCATGAATCTATCAGACAGAATCCAGTACCTGCGAAAAGCGCGGGGCATTTCGCAGGAGGGGCTAGCCGACCAACTCGGTGTGTCCAGACAGGCCGTTTCCAAGTGGGAGAGCGAGCAGAGTATGCCTGATTTGGATAAGATCATTTCCATGAGTGACTATTTTGAGGTGACCACAGACTATCTGCTCAAGGGAATTGAGTCTGTAGTCCAGAAAGAGGAAGAGCAGTCAATCAAGTACAGGAGAATAGCCAGTAATATTTGCTATCAGCTCTCTCTTGGCTTTATCGGTCTGGGAATCATCCTCTCCATTATCCTAGCTGATTTTCTCAAGATTAGTGTCTTGCTAACGCCGGTGCTGATTGTTCAGGGAGTAGGGCTGCTGGTGTGGGGAACGGGCCGCAATCTATCCGATGTAAGACCTTCTTTTCAGGTTAAGCTAGCCTTGATTTTATTCTTGCTCTTTGTTCCCCTCGGATTTCTATCTAATGTTCTTTTTCCTCTGGGCAAGATCTTTCCATATCCGACTAGTCTGGCAGCCAGTCTTGCCTTTGTCACTTTCTACCTTATCCTAGGAGTCTGCATCAGTCTGTTCTTGAAAAAGCAAGATTGGAAGCAGTGAAAGAAAGCCGATAAAGAGGGCTAGACCAGAAAGGGTGAAATCCGCTCATCATCCAATTAAAATCCGCTCAAAAAAACTCAGCTAATTTAGTGATTAGCTGAGTTTTTATTTTACAAATCTCTCTTCTTCAGTGTAGCCAGTCCTGCTAAGCTAAAGACCGTGATCAGACTGAGAGCAAAGATAGCTGTTTTGATGATGACACCTGGTATTGAAGCGTCTCCGTAGACGAACTCCATCTTGATAGCCTTGAACCATTCATTATTGGCATCAACCATTTGACTAGGGAGGCCGAGTAAGATGTAGGTCATGATATAGGTGATAAAGACGACACTATAGTTTCGAGTCAAGTAGAGGACAAAGCTGGTAATGCAGTACCAAGCATAGGTACAGATGACCTGCATGACAAAGAGTATTGCGAATTGTCCCCAGAAATTAGCTGGCAGGGTTCCCATATTACCGCCGGTTCGGACAAATTCGATGACAATACCTAAAATGTAGAGCAGTATGAACTGCATAGGCAGTAAGCTACCGATAACCAGTGCTTTAGAGAAGTAATACTGGGTCCGAGTCTTGCCTGTAGTCAGGTTATTGTGATAAAGTTTGTCATTGAGATCAACACCGAGAAGCAAGCTAGTCATGACATTGCAGGCAATAAAGAGCATGCCGCTGTTGTAGGAGACGACATCTATGGCAAAAAAGATACCGTTGTCGGAACTGACAACTTTGGAAGTGAAAATGGCGAGGAGAATTCCAAAGATGCAGAAAGCCTGCACTCCCCAGAATCCTACGGAGCGGAAGAGACGGTAGTAATCCGCCTTGATACTATTAAACATGAGTGTTTCCTCCTTGTTGGTTGATTAAGTCTGTAAAGTATTTTTCTAAGTCTTTGTGGGCGTAGTAGATTTCCCCGATTGGGATGTCGGCTAGGACTAGTTCCTTGGCAATCTTGCGAATTTCTTGTACCTTACCGGAAATATGCAGCTCATCTTCCTTGTTGGTCGGTCTGAGCTGGTAGCCTAGCTTGTCTTGCACTAAATGAGCAGCTTGCTTGATATTATCCGTTTTGAGGATGATATAGTCGCCGCTTTCTCGGTCAAATTCTTCCTTAGACAGCTCCTTGATGAAATGCCCTTGATTGATAAAACCAAAGCGAGTTGCGACTAGATAAAGCTCGGACAGGATATGGCTGGAAATGATGATGGTGATGCCTAATTCTTGATTGAGGCGCTTGACCATTTCTCTAAATTCCTGAATCCCAACTGGGTCTAAACCATTGATGGGCTCGTCCAAGATGAGCAAGTCGGGACGCCCCAAAATGGCAATGGCAATGCCCAACCGCTGTTTCATCCCCAGAGAGAAATTACGGAATTTCTTCTTTCCAGTATCGGTCAGGCCGACATATTGCAGGGTTTCTTTGATGACTTTGTCAGCATTTGGAATGCCCCGATCGGTACAGTAGTAGCGCAGATTTTCATAGGCCGACATGTGGGCATGAGCTACAGGGGATTCGATGACAGATCCAGTATGGCTGAGGGCTCTGGTCCATTCTTGTTGGTTCTGAGAGCCCAGGACAGACACGGACCCTCCGCTAGGATAGATGACTTGCGTGATGATTTTGATCAGCGTGGTCTTACCAGCACCGTTTTTTCCGATGAGACCGTAGATCTCTCCTTTCTTGATGGAAAGACTGACATCTTTCAGAGCATATTGATCACCGTATTTTTTAGTGAGTCCTTTCACTTCTAAAACATTTTGCATGATGTTTCTCCTTTAATTACTTTGTTTATACTTTTAGTATACAAACTAAATTTCAAATATTTCTCAAGAAATTCTAAAATATTTCTAAAGAAATTTAAAATTGAAAAGATTAAAATGAGCCAGTCAAGAACTAGCTCATTTTCAACTATAAATCCTTTTTGTGGAAAGTATAAAGACTTGCTGCGGTGAAGATTGTTCCTAAGACCAAGGCGATTAGAATAATTCTTAAGGTTACACCGTTGCTTTGAAGCGTCTCAAAATCAAAGCTCATGGTGAAATGCTGCAGCCATAGAGATTTGGGATAAAATTGAGCAAGAGCTCCGGTTAAAGATGCGCAGAAAAGGTAACCTCCCAGAGCAGCAATCATAGATTTACTCAGATAAAGAATAAAGGAAATAATAGCTGTCCAAGCAATGACAGTTAGGCACTGCACAAAGAATAGAAGAATAAACTGAAGCAGGAAGGTGACGGATAAATCACCAATACCGTTTAGAATGGCCGCTAGGATAAAGTTGATGCTATAATAGAGAGCTAACTGCAGGAAGGTTACGCAGGCCATGACTAGGGCTTTAGAGACGAAGAAACTGGTACGGGAAACGCCACTGGTTAATGTATTCTTGTAAAGCTGCTTGTTCAGATCTGTCCCGATGACGACCATAGAGAGGATAATGATGATAAATGTATTATTACCGATAGCGTTGGACACCGCTTGTATAAGCTGGACGGCATTTAATTTACCAAAGACTGCGCTCAAGGTCGTCAGTAGAAAGATGAATTCGGTAATCCAAACAGCCTTGGAACGAAAGAAACGGTAAAAATCTGCTTGAAAAGTATGTAACATGGTTTTTTCTCCTTACTGGACTAAATCTGTAAAGTATTTTTCTAAATCTTTGTGAGCTGCATAGATACCATTGACATGAATGTTGGATAGGACCAACTCCCTGTTGATGTCATTTAGTTCCTGCTCTTGGGCGACAATGTGCAGTTCGTCAGATTTATCAGCGTCCTTGAGCTGATAGTGGAGCTTGCCTTGGATGAGATTGGCAGCCTGATCTCTATCGCTGGTTTTGAGGACGATATAATCTTCGCTGGCTCGGTCAAAATCGTCTTTGGTGAATTCTGCGACAAGGCGTCCTTGGTCAATCACGCCAAACTTGGTGGCTACCAGATAAAGCTCAGACAAGATGTGGCTGGAAATGATAAAAGTGATTCCCAACTCTTGATTGAGTCGCTGAATCATCAGTCGGAATTCCTTGATGCCAAGCGGATCTAGGCCGTTGATGGGCTCGTCTAAAATCATGAGTTCAGGCTTGCTGATAAGTGCAATAGCGATCCCCAAGCGCTGCTTCATTCCTAGCGAAAAGTTGCGGAATTTCTTTTTACCAGTATTGCTCAGTCCGACATAGGCCAGGGTTTCCTTGATGAGCTGGTCGGGCTGGGCAATCTGATGAACCTTGCAGTAGTAGTTGAGGTTTTGATAAGCAGTCATCTGATTGTAAGCGACTGGTGTTTCGATGACAGTACCTATCTTGCGCAGGGCTTCGTTCCATTCCTTAGAGTTCTGCGAACCAAAGACAGACACGGTTCCGCTGTTGGCATGAATGAGCCGGCTAATGGTCTTGAGAAGAGTGGTTTTGCCAGCTCCGTTCTTGCCGATTAAACCGTAAATTTCGCCCTTCTGGATCGAAAGACTCACATGATCAAGGGCATATTGCTGGCCATATTGTTTGGTAACTTGCTTTACTTCTAAAACAGTTTGCATGGTATATTCTCGCTTTCTTAGGTTTGATTTTAGTATACAAGCTAGATTTCAAATATTTCTCAAGAAATTCTAAAATATTTCTAAAGAAATGCAGAACCAATCCCAAAGCAATAAAAAAGCAGCCAAAGGGCTGACTGCTTAGATTTATAAGTCTCTGTGCTGAAAGGCTTGGTAACCACCTAAGAGAGAACCAGCTAGGATAAGGAATAAGAATAGTTCAGAATTTATCTGAGGGAAAACGATGACGAGGCTAGACTGAAGCATAATCAGGGCGAAAAAGACGAGATAGCTAGCTAGGGTGGAACGGGTCAGGTAGAGGAGACAGGTAACTACGGAACTGCAGGTCATAATAAAGAGAAAGGAGCGAAAGAAAGACAAGGAAAAGCTCCAGAAAAAGTTCTTTGGCATAGTCCCAAGTCCGTGGAAGAGGCTCCCAAAGATAAAGGCTGCGGCAAAAGCTGCCGCCATTTGCAAGATGATAATTGTGATAAGAACAGCTATTTTAGATAGGTAAAATTCTTTCCGAGAAACCCCGCCAGCCAATATATTTTTGTATAGCTTTCTAGTCAGGTCACGACCTAACAGAAAGATAATGAGCACAAGGACAGTAATCATGACAAAGGGCAGGAAATCTTTAGCAAGCTGCCCGAGAGCTTCAAATCCTGTCCAACCTTGGATGACTATTTCTTCTGGATCAGAAGATGTAGAGATATAAAAATTAAAATTGCGTTCACCAAGAGAGCTGATGAAAATGAGAAAAAAGAGCAGCCCTTCTATTAGCCAAAAAGGTTTGGAGCGGACAAGCTGGTAGAGCTCCGCCTGGATAGTATGTAACATGAAATCTCCTCTGAATGATTAAGATTGTTCCTGCTTTTTATAAATTTTTCTTTTTGAAAACCATCAGTCCGCTAATCAGAAAGACTAGGGTGACCGTTACCACTGTCAGGATAGCCTTGATAACAGCTCCGCTATCTGCTGCCATATCTGTGTTAAAACGCATGGTCAGATAGAGCAGCCATTCATTGTCAGGGTAAAAGATGAGGGGAATAGTCAGTAAGGTACCGCCAAGGAAATAGGTCAGAAAGCTAGATACAATGGAGTGGCTGGCATAGAGTACAAAAGAAATGATGGCAATCCATGTAATCGTGCTGAGAAATTGAATAAAGAGAGCAGCTCCTATCTGAGGCAAAAAAGAGCTGGGGGCACTTCCAATTCCGTTGGACAGACTAGCAGTCACAAAGGAGATAGATAAAATCAGCAGGAAGTGAAAGGCTGCGATGCTAACGCAGACAAAGAATTTAGAAAAATAATAGCTGAGCTTAGAGATACCGTAGCTCAGACAGTTTTTATAAAGTTTCCGAGACAGATCCACTCCAAGAACCATACTGATACCAATAATAGTGAAAAAGAGCAGACTGTCTGTATTGCCTGCAAAATAGTCCAGAGCTTGAAGGCCGGTTAGTTTTCCTAGAGATTGACTAGCAGCCGCATTGCTGGAGATATTTGCTCCAAAATGAATATTTGCATGGAAGAAGGTTGTTGAGATAATCACACAGAATAATAAAAACTCAGTAATCCAAAAGCCTTTTGAGCGCATGAGCCGGTAAAAATCGGCTTGAATGAAATCCATCATGATAAGCCTCCCTTTTTCATTCGACCAAGTCTGTAAAGAAGTTTTCTAGGTTTTGTCGTGCATAGTAAATCTCCTGCACTGGGATATCTGCAACCGCAAGTTCCTTGACTATCTTGCTAATCTCATGCGAATGGGTAAAGATATGAATCTCGTCAGAAGCATTGACCACCTTGATACGATGCATGAGCTGGTCGTGAATCAGCCGGCTGGCTTCTTCCAACTGCGACGTTTTAAGCACGATATAGTCTTCGCTCTGTTCTTCAAACTCCGCCTTGGAAATCTCGCGAATCAGCCGTCCCTCCTCGATAATGCCGAACCGAGTACCCACCAAGTAAAGTTCAGACAGGATATGGCTGGAGATGATAAAGGTCATGCCAAACTCCTCGTTGAGTCGCTGCACCAGCTGGCGGAATTCCTTGATGCCGACTGGATCCAGGCCATTGATAGGTTCGTCCAGTATCATCAGGTCAGGTCTGGTAAGAAGCGCGATAGCTAGACCCAGCCGTTGTTTCATCCCGAGTGAGAAGTCGCGAAATTTCTTCTTGCCGGTATCCGTCAAGTCCACGTATTCCAAGGTTTCACGGATGACCTTGTCCGCATGGGGGATATGGCGGAGCTTGCAGTAGTAGCTGAGATTTTCATAGGCTGTCAGGTGGTTGTGAGCAACCGGAGTTTCGATAACCGATCCGACCCGTTTGAGACTCTGAGTCCATTCTTGATAGTTCTGAGAGCCAAAGAGGGAGACATTGCCACTGCTTGCTTCCAAGAGCTGGGTAATGACCTTGATCAGAGTGGTCTTACCAGCCCCGTTCTTGCCAATCAAACCGTAAATATCTCCTTTTTTTATCGTCAGACTCACATCGGTCAGAGCGTACTGTCGACCGAATTTCTTGCTGACTTGCTGTAAAACCAAAACATTTTCCATGATCAAGTCTCCTTTTCATGATGTTAGGAGAGAAAACTCCTCTTCTTATTAATTAGTATAGCGCCAAACCTTCAAATATTTATAAAGAATTTCTCAAATATTTCTAAAGTTTTTGGTTTGTCTTGTAAAAGGGTCAGAACTTATTTAGGAATTTCTTTATTATTTGAGCAAATGTTGTTGGCGCTTGGCTATTCAGAGTATGGCCGCCCTTTTCTATAATGCGAAGCTGAGAACCTTTCAGCAGCTTGTTAAGCTCATAGGCAGCCTTTAGATTGGGTTTGTCTTTGCTGCCGCAAAGAATCAGGCTCGGGAGCTTGATTTTCTTAATTTTATCAGTGAGATTTACCTTTCGTAGCTCGGCCAAAATCCGTATCATCTGGCTTTTATCGGCTCCTTGCTTGGTGAAGACACTTTTGGGCATCAGTTTAAAGACGAGAATCTGCAGTCTGTAGAGAAAATTATCTGCTAAATTGTATTGAGTCCCGGATAAAATCAAGCCCTTTAGATGAGGAAGAGTTTGGTCAGAAAGGTCCAGTGCCAGCAGGCCACCGAGTGACAAACCGACTAAGATAAAAGGCTGTTCTTCAGCTTGAAGGTGCTGGAGGGTTGCTTGTCGAATGTCTTGGTAACTTTCATTGCCCTTCAGAAAAAGAGCCAGCGACTCCGTTGGGACATTGGCTAGGGCTTCTTGAACTTTCTTCCAAGAATGCGCATCTTGCCCTAGTCCGTGCAGAAAGATAACTTTCATGTCAGAGCTCTCCTTTATCAATTTCCAGCTCGTACAGTCCTCTGACTGCATTGCAGGCGTAGATTTTCTCAGCCTGATCCAAATCGGCCAGAGTCAGAATCTTCTCAGTAGCTCGACCCTTATCCAGTAGCTGCTGACGGTAGATACCCTTGAGTAGGCCAAGTTCAGCTGGAGGTGTGTAGAGCTTGCCGTCTAGCTCCAGCAGCAGATTTCCGATAGAGGTTTCCAGCAGTTGCCCTTGAGCATTGTAGTAAATCTGTTCTTGCTGTTCCAAGGTCAGATGGGGCCGATAGCTAGTTTTGAAATAGGTAAAAGGCTGGGCCAAGTTGGCTGTTTGCTGAACTAATTTTGCCTTTTTAAAAGTTTCTGGTAATGGCAGCAGAGGAGCTGTTTCTAGGCTAATACTACCGTCTTTTTTAAGAGCTATACGCAGCCTGTAATCCTGCCCTTTATCCAGCTGAGCGCAGGTTTCTTCTAACTTTTGCTTCAGTTTGTCTTGGTCGAAAGGATAGGCGAAGTAGCTGGCTGCTTCTGTCAGTCTTTGCAGATGTTGTTCTTGCCAGGTTAGCTTTCCGTCCGTCACTTTTCCTGTAGAAATCAGGTCGAATCGCGGATTTTTCCGATAGAGGACGGCAGATTTTTGCTGGGTTTCGATGTATTCAGATTTCCACGTGCTGTCCCAAGTGATTCCGCCGCCAACGCCGTAGATGGCTTTTTTTCCCTCCAGCTGAATGGTGCGGATGGCGACGTTAAAAATCCGTCTCTGGTCTGGCAGGCAAATGCCGACTGTACCGCAGTAGACACCGCGGGCAGCTTTTTCTGTCGCCTTGATGATAGCCATGGTCGAAATCTTAGGAGCGCCTGTGATGGATCCGCAAGGAAAGAGCGCCTTGAAAAGCCCTGCCAATCCCATTCCTTCATTCAGCTGGCTTTTAATGGTAGAGGTCATCTGCCAGACTGTAGAGTATTGCTCGACGCTGCAGAGGCGCTCAACCCGCTCGCTGCCCGTCTTAGAAATACGGTTCATGTCATTGCGGAGCAAATCGACAATCATCATATTTTCTGCTCGGTTTTTAGAATCCTGAGCCAACCATGCAGCCTGTTCTCTATCCTGCTCTAAGGTCAGTCCCCGATTGGTGGTTCCTTTCATAGGACGAGTGGTCAGTTGACCTCGCTGCTCCTCGAAAAAGAGTTCAGGACTGATGGATAAAATGGCAGTCTCGTCATGCTCTACATAAGCATTGTAGGCCGCATTTTGCTCAACAACCAGCCTGTTGTAAATAGCCAAGCTATCCTCAGGATTGAGCTCTGCACACAGCTGCACCGTGTAGTTGACCTGATAGGTATCGCCCTGGCGGATATGATGATGAATGATCTCAATAGCCTTCTGGTACTCTTGCTCAGAAGTCAGCCCCTGCCAAGCCGCTGGCATTTCCACTTCCTCATAGGTCAAGGGAATGGCAGCCTGCTCGGTCTTATCGTGGATAGTAAAGTAGAGGAGGTATTCCTTCTGGAGCGGAGCCTGATGAACCTGGAACTTTTCCTCGAAGGCTGGAGCTGCTTCATAGCTGACATAGCCGACAGCATAGTATCCTTTCTCCTGCCAGCCCTCAATCTCTGTCAAAAGTTCTTCCACTTGGTCAAGACGGCGAGTCTTTAGCTCCTTGATGGGATTCGTAAAAATCAGGCGTTGGCCCAACTGCTTAAAATCAATAATCGTTTTCTTGTGCATAAAGTTATTTTATCATAAGATAATTTGAATGAAAAAGGATTTATCGGATGTGACAATCATTCTTTTATAATGGTTGACAGATTAGAAAGTGGCTAGGTATACTATGTTAAAAAAAGAAAGAATGAGATTTCTATGAAGTCGAATAAATTGTTATTGGTAAATGGGGTTGCAAGTATTATAGCGGGAATTCTTATCATGTATTTTTCTTTACAAAGATCGAGTTTTGAGTTTGTTGATTTGATTGGTAGCTTCATTGAAAATTACATATGGGCACTTCTGATTCTGCTAATTAATGTTTTCTTGTTGATACTTTCCTTAGCTGGTATGTCTCATTATAGTGGGGACTCTAGGGTCAATAAGATGAATCATCAGATGCTGCTTTTTGCATCTATCATGGGATTTATTCCTTTTCTAGCTATCTTTGCAGGCCTTTTGTCTATAGGAGCTGGGGTCCTCTATCTTCAAGATTTTCAAAAAATTAAAAGTGAAGACAAAGCTGACTAAGCCATTTCCTCCTGCTCGAAAGGCCTTGAAAATTATGATAAAATAAGGAAATGATAAAACCTTAAAAGGAAGCCTTATGAAAAAAATAAATGAATCTTATAAACTAATCGTCTTTGCGGCGCTTGCTCTGGCTCTGGTTCTCTATATTGGGAACATCTGGTCTGGCCTGCAGAGTCTAACTTCGGTTTTTTCACCCATTATATTGGGTGGTGTCCTAGCCTTCATCTTTAATGTCCCGATGAAAAAGCTGGAAGACCTCTTGGACAAATGCCGAGTCCCTCAGAAGTTGCAGCGCGGTTTGGCCTTAATTTTAGAGGTTCTGATTTTAGTTCTCATTATGACGGGGATTGTTTCTATTGTCGTGCCGACTCTGACCACAGCGGTCAATCAGCTGAGTGCGACAATCGGAAAGGTAGCGCCTCAGGTAGCCAAGTGGCTGCAGCAGTCTGGCTTGCTTTCCTCTAGTCAGCTGAAAGATTTGACCAAGCAGCTGCAAAACAGTGACATTGTCAACCGAGCTATTTCTCTTCTGGGCAGTCTGACGGGCAATATCTCTGCTATCTTTGGCAATTTCTTCTCTGTCATCATGTCTATCTTTCTCATGTTTGCCTTCTTGAGCAGCAAGGAGCATTTGCAGACAATTACTAGCCGTCTCTTACAGGTTCTGCTTCCTGAGAAGGCTGTGAAACGCCTATCCTATGTCGGTTCTGTCATTGTTGAGACCTATGATAAGTTTCTGATGGGTCAGATGATAGAGGCTGTCATTGTTGGGATTTTAGTCTTTATCGCCTACTCTCTGACAGGCTTGCCTTACGCGGCCTTGACAGGAGTTCTGGCCGGAGTGCTCTCTTTCATTCCCTACATCGGGCCATTCTCAGCATGTGCTCTAGGTGCTATCTTTATCTTTACCGACAGCCCTTGGAAAGCCCTCCTTTCTATCGCAGTCTTTCAAGGAGTGCAGCTGATTGAGGGGAATGTCATCTATCCGCGCGTGGTAGGTCAGTCCGTTGGTCTCCCAACTCTCTTTACCCTAGCCGCCGCCCTGATTGGGGGCAACCTCTTTGGCTTGGTCGGCATGATTTTCTTCACGCCTATCTTTGCAGTTATCTACCGCTTGGTTAGAGAGTTTGTTGTGGAGAAGGAGGAGAGGAATGAAAGTGAAGAAGTTGCCTAATTTCTTAGACGATAAATTTACAAAAATAGGAGCTTAATTATGAAATGGAGTAAAACAAAGAGTCTTATTACACTGCTAGTGTTAGCAGGTTTATCTTTGGTATCTTGGACTCTCTATCGTTACTATAATGAACAATACTATGGGCAGTACAGCCAGTATACTGGTAAAGCTGAAATTGATAATTATGAAATCATTGCGGATGGTGCAGGCGCTATTGTCCATTGGACTTCAATGACTCCGGAAGAAGACAAAAAAATGGAAGAGTTTGGGAATTACGGATTTGTACAAAATACTCGTGTAGGTTCTCGATATATATTGCGTCAGAATATGAAATTAAAAGATACTCCTTATTATTTACAGGAGCGGCCAATTGATGGAGCTTACTGGACTTTGAGTATTTACCAAGTTAAGGGCATGAAGCTTGAGGAGGAGACGGAATTGGATCTTTACAAGGTGGTAGAAGATTACAATGTGGATTATATACCAGCAGAGCTAGGGGATATTTATACTTGGAAAGGACAGGAATATTTAAAGATTCAGATACGGGATTTAAAGAATTATCAAAATACTAAACCACTTTTTCTTAATTTGCAAAATAAGAAGATTGAGGAAAATGAAATTCTAGCTCAAGACTTTAACAGAAAGTTGGGAGTAACAACATCAACATCTTGGGATGATAAAGCTAATGGTATTAAAACTGTTTCTGTTGGTGGGGAGTTCTCGATAGATAAAGCTTTTTTGGAACAGACTCAGTTTGCGAAGAGCTCAAAGCCCTATAAGCTCTTAGAAAAAGGAAATGCGACTGTATTTATTTTGAATTCTAAAAATAGTGCAGTGCAATTTGAGCGTGAGGCAACCGTCTACAGCTTATTTTTGCCGTCTACGGTGAATGTATATGAAGCTGTAAACATTCCCTCAGAACTTTCTATTGACAGTCAAAAACATATCGTCAACTCCAAAGAAGAGTTTGACCGATACTATGATATTGAAAAGGCTAAAAAGCTGTATCATGAAGCAGACTAAAAAAGATATTATGGAAACCAACGAGAGTTTATTCTCGCTGGTTTTTCTTTTTCCAAGGACATAACTTCTACCTATAGCAAACAATAATCTTAATCAATGGAAGTTGAAAAATAAGCTTTTATGGTTGTATAGAGAACCAGGTTATAGTTTTAGGCTATATCAAACTCTGGAAAATTCCAATTATACAGAGGGGAGATTTTCTGATAAGATAAAATCAAGAAAAATTTTGGAGGACGTTTATGTCAACGACTATTATTGGTTTCCCACGTTTGGGTGAATTCCGCGAATTGAAATTTACAACTGAAAAATACTTTAGACATGAAATCTCAGCAGAAGAGCTTCTGGCTGCAGCTAAGGAGCTCCGTGCTAAGCATTGGAATATTGTTAAGGAAAAAGGAATTTCTGAGATTCCATCAAATGATTTTTCTCACTATGACAATGTGCTGGATGCGGCCTTTCTCTTTAACGTAGTACCATCATCTGTGCAAGGCTTGGAGCTGACTGACTTGGAGCGTTATTTTGCCTTGGCTCGTGGCTATCAGGGCGAAAAAGGGGATGTCCGTGCTCTTCCGATGAAGAAATGGTTCAACACCAACTACCACTATATCGTTCCTAAATTTGAAAAAGAAACCCAAGTCAAGCTGGCTGGGCATAAGATTTTTGATGAATTTGCAGAAGCTAAAGAGTTGGGCTTGGTAACCCGTCCTGTTGTGGTCGGCCCATTCACTCTCCTGCAGGTATCTGACTTTGAAGACGGTGTAGCGCCGGCTGACTTTGTAGATGCACTAGTTGTAGCTTATCAAGAAGTCTTTGCAAAATTAGCAGAGCTGGGCGCAGAGCGCATCCAGCTGGATGAGCCAAGTCTGGTCAAGGATCTGTCAGCAGAAGAAAAAGCCCTCTTTTTAGATCTTTATAAGAAACTTCTGGCGGATAAGAAAGGCTTGGAAGTCTTGGTTCAAACCTACTTTGGTGACGTTCGTGACATCTATGCAGATCTTGTAGAGTTGCCAGTAGATGCGATTGGTTTGGACTTTGTCGAAGGCAAGAAAACACTTGAACTTGTCAAAGGTGGCTTCCCAGCTGACAAGACTCTCTATGCAGGGATTGTCAATGGTAAAAACATCTGGCGCAATAACTATGAAAAGAGCTTGGCTGTTCTTGAGCAAATCCCAGCTGAAAATCTTGTGTTGACAAGCTCATGCTCACTTCTCCATGTGCCATTTACAACGGCTAATGAAGAATTTGAACCAGCAATCTTGAACCACTTTGCCTTTGCGGTGGAAAAATTGGATGAAATCCGTGACTTGGATGCTATCCGCAATGGCAGCGGTGCAGAAGCACTTGCTGCTAACAAAGAACTCTTTGCGACTGAACGTGTTGGTGAAAATGCAGAACTTCGTGCGCGGATTGCTGTTTTGACAGACGCTGACTACACTCGTTTGCCAGCCTTTGCAGAACGTGAGGAAATCCAGCACAAGACACTCAATCTGCCACCGTTGCCAACTACAACAATTGGCTCCTTCCCTCAAACTAAGGAAGTCCGTGCTAAACGTTTGGCCTTCCGCAAGGGTGAGCTGTCAGCAGAAGACTATGACAAGTTCTTAGCTGAGCAGATCGATGAATGGATCAAGTGGCAAGAAGAAGTCGGATTTGACGTGCTGGTGCACGGTGAATTCGAGCGTAATGACATGGTTGAGTACTTCGGTCAAAATCTGTCAGGCTACCTCTTCTCTAAAAATGGTTGGGTACAATCATACGGTATGCGTGGGGTCAAACCACCAATCATCTGGGGTGATGTGACTCGTCTCAACCCAATCACTGTTAAATGGTCTAGCTACGCACAAAGCCGTACTGACAAACCTGTTAAAGGTATGCTGACTGGACCTGTTACCATCCTCAACTGGTCATTCCCACGTGAAGACATCTCTATCAAGGATTCTACTCTTCAAATCGCACTTGCTATCAAGGATGAAGTACTTGATCTTGAAGCTGCGGGCGTGAAGATTATCCAAATCGACGAGGCTGCTCTTCGTGAGAAATTGCCACTCCGTCGCAGCGACTGGTACGAAGACTACCTTGACTGGGCAATTCCAGCCTTCCGCTTGGTACACTCAACAGTAGCGCCAGATACGCAAATCCACACTCACATGTGTTACTCAGAATTTACCGATATCATCCCTGCTATCGACAACATGGATGCGGACGTGATTTCCTTTGAAGCTAGCCGCTCTAACTTGGAAATCCTGGATGAGCTCAAGGCTAAGAACTTCCAGACAGAAGTGGGGCCTGGAGTTTACGATATCCACTCACCGCGTGTGCCAAACGAAGGAGAAATTGACCATACGATTGAAGCTATCTTGGCTAAGGTGCCAAGCAGCAAGGTCTGGATCAACCCTGACTGTGGTCTTAAAACTCGTGGTATCCCAGAAACTAAAGCTAGCTTGGAGCGCTTAGTAGAAGCAGCTAAAGCAGCTAGACAACACCTGAAATAATCCTCCTTGAACCTCAAAAGTTGATCTTGATGGAGGAACATACTAAAATTGAAGCAGAGCTGACAATCCTGCAGGAGCTATTCTTCTAGGATTGTCCTCGGCTATCACTACCATCATTGAAAGGAACTTTTTGTTATATGGTTCGTCGTCACACACCCAGTCTCTCATTTGAAGTATTTCCTCCCAATCCGGCAGTAGGCAATGATAAGATTTTTCAGGCATTGAGAGAGATGCAAGATTTGGCTCCTCACTTTATCAGTGTGACAGCCAGCAATAATAAGTTTGACATTGAGGAGACGACGGTTCGTTTGACTGAGTTCATCGCCAACGAACTCCAGATTCCGACGATTGCTCACCTACCCGCGGTCTATCTGACCAAAGACATGGTGTCTAATATCTTGCAGTCTTTGGATCGGGTTGGTGTCCATCAGATTTTAGCTTTGCGAGGGGATATTTTTCCAGATGTGGCGCCTAAGGATGATTTTACCTATGCGACTGACTTGATAGAATACATCAAGACAGAAGCACCGCACTTTGACATCATCGGAGCTTGCTATCCAGAGGGCCATCCGGATTCGCCAAATCAGATTTCGGATATTCAAAATCTGAAGAAAAAGGTCGATGCTGGCTGTTCTAGTCTGGTGACCCAGCTTTTCTTTGATAATGAGCGCTTTTATGATTTTCAGGACAAGTGCATTTTAGCTGGTATTGAAGTGCCAATCCATGCTGGGATTATGCCGATTCTCAATCGCAATCAGGCTCTCCGCCTGCTTAAGACATGCGAGAATATCAAGCTGCCAAGAAAATTCCGGGCTATTCTGGATAAGTACGAACATGATCCAGAGTCTCTGAGAGCAGCTGGTCTGGCTTATGCTGTGGATCAAATTGTTGACTTGGTGACTCAGGATGTGGCGGGCATACACCTTTACACTATGAATAATGCTGCAACAGCCTACCATATCTACAAGGCTACCCATGCCCTCTTTAATCATAATCCATCCGTTCAATCTTTCTAAGATGAATGAAGAAACCACTAATCAGATTCAGTTGCTGTTTAGTGGTTTTTGTTTTATAATAAGGGTAAAAGTTTTATCCAAATCTAAGGAGGAGCTGATGGAGCATTCGCTGACCTTGGTTAAGTCTATGCAGTTTGGCCAAGAAGATTGTTTTTTTGCCTTCTGTGGTTATTCAAAAACGGAAGCTCATCATAGCTTTGGGCCGGCTGTCCGGGATGTTTATGTCATTCACATCGTACTGAAGGGACGGGGGACTTACTCCGTGGGCAATCAGCGCTATGATTTGCAGGAAGGGCAGGGCTTTGTGGTGCCACCGGGTCAATCGGTCTTTTATCAGGCTGATGGAGAAGAGCCTTGGTCTTATGTTTGGATGGGACTGGGTGGGCGTCTCTTGCCTCCTTATCTGCAGGCTCTGGGCTTACAGTCTGGCCAATGGTCTTTTGAGCTGACTTCTTTGCAGGAATTTAAGGCCTTGGTCTTTGAAAGTTTGGCTTATGAGGGCAGTGGAATAACAGCTGAACTGGCTCTGCAAAGGCAAGTTTATCGCTTTTTAGAACTCTTGTCTCAACGTCTTAAGCAGACATCCTTAATCACGGAAAGCCGTCGAGTCAATCCTTATGTCCAGCAGGTATTGGAGTTGCTGAGTAGCCATCTGCCAGAAAGTTTATCTGTGCAGGAGTTGGCGCAGAAATTGGCTCTGCATCCTTCCTACCTATCTCGGCTTTTCAAGGATGAAGTGGGCAAGGGGATCAAGGAGTACAGCAATGACTTGCGACTCAATATGGCAGCTGATCTGCTGACGAGCAGTCAGCTTTCGGTGGAAGAGATTGCCAGTAAGACAGGTTTTGCCGGAACACAGAGCTTTTCAAAAGCCTTCAAGAAGGCGCGTGGCCAGTCGCCTTTGAACTTTCGCAAGGCTAGCTCTCATCTGGGGCAGGAGCTGTAAAAAGTCACATTTGGATAAATAATACTAGAAAGAAAGGCTTACCAAAAGGGGTGGCCTTTTTTATAATGAAAGTGGAAGTTTGATTGCAGACTGTGAAAAGGAGAAGACCATGAATAAGGCGAGTATTTTGTTTAACGAAGAGTGCAGGCAATTTCATCTGACTAATGGCGAGATTTCTTATATCTTTCGGGTTTCGGAGGATGGTAAACTCTTGCAACTTTACTACGGAGCGGCGGTACCAGAGCGGGATTATTCTTATCTGGTGGAGCTGCAGCATCGGCCCATGACAACCTATCGAAAAGAAGGGGATTTACGCTATTCTTTGGAGCATGTGCGGCAGGAATTTCCAGAATACGGCACGACAGATTTTCGCCATCCCGATATCTGTCTGCGGCAGGGAAATGGCTCGCGCATTACTGACTTTGTCTATGTCAGTCATCAGATAGTAGATGGTAAGCCAGCTTTAGAGGGGCTGCCAGCTACTTATACAGAGGCTCAAACGGAGGCTAAGACTCTTATTCTAACCCTGCGAGATGAGTTGACAGAAGTGGAAGTTCAGCTGTTTTATACGATATTTGCTGATTGGCCGGTTATAGCTCGTTCCAGCAAAGTGATTAATCAAGGCAGGGAAACTTGCTATTTGGAATCCCTAGCTAGTCTGTCGCTGGATCTGCCAGATGCTGATTATGACTGGCCGCAGCTATCGGGAGCATGGGCCCGGGAACGCCATATCAAGGAGCGGCCGCTTCAGCAGGGGATTCAGTCCATTGAGTCAACCCGCGGCATTTCCAGTCCCCACCACAATCCTTTTGTAGCTCTCAAGCGAGCGGAAACAACAGAGTATTCAGGTCCAGTGCTAGGAGCGGCCTTGGTGTACTCAGGTAATTTTCTCATTCAGGCTGAGGTGGACACCTATGATGTGACTCGGCTGCAGATAGGCATCAATCCTTTCGGTTTTGAGTGGAAGCTGGCTGCGGGCCAGTCCTTTACCAGTCCAGAAGCTCTGCTGGTATATTCTGAGCAGGGCCTCAATGGCATGAGTCAAGTCTTTCATCAGCTATTTCGTCGACGTCTAGCTAGGGGCTACTGGCGCGAGCGAGTGCGTCCTGTTCTCATCAATAACTGGGAAGCTACCTATTTTGACTTTAGTGAGGATCAGCTGCTGGAGCTTGCTGAAAAGGCTCAGGAAGTAGGGGTGGAGCTCTTTGTGTTAGATGATGGCTGGTTTGGCCAGCGGACTAACGATCGTGCTGGGCTGGGTGATTGGTTTGTCAATCCAGAAAGGCTGCCGCAGGGGCTGGGCTCGCTAGCAGAGCGAATTCACGGTTTAGGCATGAAGTTTGGTCTTTGGTTTGAGCCGGAAATGGTCAATAAGGACAGCCAACTCTACCGAACTCATCCTGACTGGCTGCTGGCAGTGCCAGATAGACAGCCCCACCATGGTCGGAACCAGTTTGTTTTGGACTATTCTCGGCCGGAAGTAGTGGATGAGATTTTTGAGCGTCTATCAGCGGTTATCGAGGAAGCGCAGCTGGATTATATCAAATGGGATATGAATCGCCCTCTGACGGATGTCTTCTCAGCTGCTTGGCCAGCCGATCAGCAAGGAGAGATTTTTCACCGCTATGTCTTGGGTGTTTATGACTTGTATGAGCGTTTAATCAGTCGGTATCCAAGCTTGTTATTTGAATCATGCTCTTCAGGTGGAGGCCGCTTTGATCCAGGTATGCTCTATTATGCTCCTCAGGCTTGGACTAGTGATGATTCGGATGCTATCGAGCGCTTGAAGATTCAGTACGGGACCAGCCTTATCTATCCGCTTTCGTCCATGGGGGTTCATGTCTCCATCGTGCCCAATCACCAGACCAACCGTCTGACTCCGTTGAAGACGCGGGGCAATGTCGCCTTTTTCGGTTCCTTTGGCTATGAGCTGGATCTTAATCAGCTAAGCCCAGAAGAATTGGCTGAAGTCAGGGAACAGATAGCTTTTTACAAACGCCATCGAGAGCTGATTCATAATGGAACTTTTTATCGATTGCAGTCGCCATTTAAGGGAGATGGGCAGACAGCTTGGATGCTTGTCAGTCAGGATCAGAACACCGCACTTTTAGGCACTTTCAAGGTCCTCAATCAAGTCAATCGCTCTCATCAGCGTTTGCAATTGAAAGGACTGGCTGTGGATAAGGTCTATCGGCTAGAGGGGCGTAGCTATACTGGGGCTGAGCTTATGCGAGTTGGACTGGTCACCACGGACACTTCCAGCGGTCAGTTACTGGAGGATTCTGAGCAAAAGCCAAGCTATGACTTTGATTCCAAACTCTGGCTGTTTGAAGCAGAGGATGAGTAGATAAGATGGGAAATAAAAAAAGCAGAAGGAACAAGCTGATTAAAAGCTGTCCTTCTTGTTTTTTCTCTGAGAGAAAAGGATAGTACCATTATCTCTGATAATTCTATAAGAAAAGGCTTTCAAAAAGATATATAATAGGATGAAGAGTTCGTAAAATAATATTGGCCAAAAGTGAGAGAATTTGTAAAAAATGAAGAAAGCATTCGGCAAATGCGAGGAAAATCATGAGAAAAAGGGGCTTTATGACGAGAAAAATCATCTTTCTGGATGTGGACGGTACCATCATCGACTATGATAATCATATACCGGAGTCTGCTGTGGTCGCCATTCGCAAGGCACGGGAAAAGGGCCATCTGGTCTATGTCTGCACAGGTCGCAGCAGGCTGAGATGCCGCCGGAAATTTGGGATATTGGCTTTGATGGCATGATTGGGGGCAACGGCTCCTATGTGGAGCATGAGGGGGAGGTTATTCTGCACCAACTGATTCCGCGAGATGTCGCTAAAAGGCTAGTCGACTGGCTTCAGGAGCGGGAGCTAGAGTTTTACCTAGAGAGTAATAACGGTCTCTTTGCAAGCAAAGGCTTCCGCGAAGCAGCACGACCAGTGCTTCGGACCTATGTACTTGGAAAAGGTGTCAATCCAGAAAAAGTAGTAAATATGGAGGCTGAAGAAGCTCTTCATGGCCTGGTTTATGGTGGGGAGATCTACCGGGACGACCTGAACAAAGTCAGCTTTATTCTCAGAAGCTATCAAGACCATCTGGACTCTAAGTCAGCTTTTCCTGAACTTAAGGCAGGTACTTGGGGAGGAAAGGACGAGCATGCTCTCTTTGGTGACTTGGGCGTCAAAGACATTACCAAAGCGCATGCCATTGAGCTTCTCCTGAAGCATCTGGATGCTGACAGGGCAGATACTCTGGCTTTTGGCGATGCCAAGGTTGATATTCCTATGCTGGACTATTGTCAGGTCGGGGTCGCTATGGGAAATGGCGGAGCGGAAATCAAGGCCATGGCTGATCTGGTGACAGACTCGGTCAGCCAAGACGGTCTCTACAAGGCCTTTGAAAAGTTAGAACTCATCTAAAGGAGAGATGATTGATGGCAAAAACACTTTATCTGATGCGGCATGGGCAAACCTTTTTCAATCAAGAAGGCTTGGTGCAGGGAGCTTGTGACTCCCCTCTGACTGAACTGGGACAGGATCAGGCACACCAGGCAGGAACTTATTTGAAAGAGCGGGGCATTCGTTTTGGTCAGCTCTATTCGTCCACTCAGGAGCAAGCTTCTGATACGCTGGAACTTGTCTCTGGTCGAACCGACTACACTCGCCTTAAGGGCATTAAAGAATGGAACTTTGGTCTTTTTGAGGCTCAGCCTGAACGTCTGCAGCCGAAATTTCGACCAGGAGCTACCTCTTTTGAAGACCTCTTCGTTTCCTATGGCGGAGAAGGTGTGGACCAAGTCGGTGAGCGCATGCTGGTCACTCTGACTGAGGTCATGGAGCAGGCAGGAGCAGAGCCAGTCTTGGCCGTCAGCCATGGCGGTGCCATGTGGGCCTTCTATCTCAAGATTGCAGCTCAAGCCCTGGACCCCAAGGTACGCTTTGGCAACTGCGCCATCTGCCATTACCATTATGAGAAGGGCTATTTTAGGCTGGCAGAAGTTATTGACCCTCTGACGGGGAGTGTGTATGAGTGTGAATGAAAAATCTGGTTTCTTATAGAGAAACCAGATTTTTATTATACAAAGATAAAACTAACTGTATCATCGTTCTGTTACTTCGACTGGGTCAAGAATCAGAAGCTCACCTTTAGTAAACTCTCTCACACTAGCCTTTATATGCATATTTTGTCCAATGCCAACTCCATCTCCACTAAAATTTTTAAATATTGAGGTCGGAACAACATCATTAAATTGAAAAGCTGGGCCAGGAGTAGCAAGATCAGGTCCAGGATAATCACCTGCATAAATTAGAATATCATAGCGAGTTTTATAATTAGCATGAGGATTTAAATAAGCAATATAACCATTAAATTCTACTGTCTTGCCTTTGTATTTTTGAACGAAGGAAGAAATTGCTGTTGGATCTTCAGTCTGTAAGATGGCAGCAAATTCTGGATTGTTGTCAGGAGTGATAGTTTGTGGTTCAGGTTTTTTTGATGATTCAGATGAGCTTGAGGAAGATTCGGAAGAGCTAGAAGAAGATTTAGTATCAATTGAAGAGGAACTGGAATTTTCCTTTTTTTTATTACCTTCTTGATTCTTTTCCTCTTTTTTAAAAGTGTGATAGGTGACTGTAATATGAGCATTTTTAGGAATTTTTTCTCCCTTTTGAAACTCCGTCTTTCCTTGAATAGATACACTTTCAATTTGTCCATCTTTTATAAGCCAGCCGTTGATAAGATCTTCAATTTTCTCAGTTTTCACATTTGTAAAACCAGTATCCTCTAGTTGACTAACAATCACTTTATAATTTTTTTGATTAATGTTTTCTGACTCTATTGGTAAAGAAAGCTCGTTAGAATTTTCTTTAGAAGACGAAAAAATACCGATACAAACAAAAGCAACTATTGCAATTGTTACTCCAACAATCATAAAAATTTTCTGATACTTTTTATGCTGAATTTCTTTTTCAGTAAGTGGCCTAATATCTACTATAGCTTCACTGGCAAATAAACCAAAGACTCCAGTATTTCCTTGATGTTTAACTTCGATTTTAACTTTATTTTTATCAAGTGCTAAATCTTTTAAACCTTTTTCAATTGCATCCTCAGTCGTTTTTCCTTTATATATAGTCATAATATCTCCCACCTTTTTCAATTTAAATTTATATAAATCTCTGATACTATATATAATACAGAAACATGTTTATGTCAATAAGTTTTTTGCATTATTATCTAATTTTATAATAATTTGACATTGAACTTATCCCCTTCAGCTAACTGGAGGGGATGAATTTTTTATGTTCTTCTAAGTTCAGTATATGTAAATTCTTTTTTCTTTTTGCTGATTTCCCCTTCTACCTTCCACTCACTGCGAGTAAAGACGATAGATAGTAGTGTCAGAGCTACAAAGGCTGCTCCCACATACCAGTAGGGCATATCCAGCGTCGTGGAGCGGCCAGATAGGTTGACGATGCCACGGAAGAGCATACCGGCTGTCATGATGGCTACAGCTGAGTTCCAGAGGTTGAGGCTGAGCCGAGAGAGATTAGGGGTGACCTTCATAAAGAGCAGGAGGAGGATGCCGCCCGCTAGAGGAATGACAAAGAGGTAGTGCATGTGGCTAGATGTTTCGCCGAAGCTGAAGGATTCATAGATTCTGCTGAAAGCAAAGAAGAAAATAGTTAATAGGGCGTAGATAAGGGCTGTTTTTCTAAAACGTTTTTTGCTGGGATTAGTAACCGATGTAGACAATATCACTCACCGACCTTTCTGAGATAGTATTTCCGTTGGTTGTAGGTTTGTTAATGACCTGACCGTTAAAGTAAAGTGTAGAGGAGCCGCCGCCATCAAGGTTGTAGGCGGTCTTGACACCGTAAGATTTCATGATTTCTGCCAACTGGTAGAGGGAAAGTCCCTCGCTTTCTGAGGTCCGTCCGTCTGAAACGATGATAATGTAGTGGTTTTCATCAATGATACCGATAGCAGTCCGAGGATTGGAAGACATGGACTGGCCGACTTCTGAGTTGGTATCAACGACAATCTCACCATTTTCTACAAGAGATGGGCCGAAGGCCAAGAGATTGACCACACCGTCTTTGACCAGTTGATCAGCAGAGACTTGGTCTTCATAGATAATCTTGAAGGAGCCGTCTTTGTAAATAGCCAAATCACCATTGCTGGAGTCTTCTCGGACGGTATCGCGGTAGACGATGCCATTGCGGATGACATAGCCAGTTGTGTTGGCTCCATAGTAGTCGCCGTTAACCGCTAGGATAGCATTGTTGTTGGCCGCCGTTTCCGAGGTCTTGGCGGTGACATTGTTTCCGTAGGTATTTTGGGCAAAGGCCGTTTTCAGATATTCTGATGAGCTGACGGTCACATCGGCGATGTAGACTTGGGTGTTGCTGACGGTCTTTTCAGTTAGCGTGACCGAAATGTTGTCATCTGAATAGCTGGTGTCCGTTACAGTCGCTGTTTCCGCAGCCTTGCTGGCAGCCTCGGCATCGGACGACGAACTTGCGCTTGAAACCGTGGAAATGGTCTCTGCGATGACGAAGGTTTTCAGCATGGAGTAGCTGAAAGAAGCTGTCAGAAGCAGCCCGAAGATGGAGGCATAGGCATAGCGTTTCTTTAAAAATTTCATGATGCGGTGTGTGTCCTTTCCTTAAAAATAAATCTCTTTTGGACCATCCAGGAGACGGTGAAGAGCAAGATGCCAACGATGATTTTGACAATCAGAAGATTGAGACCAAAGACAGCGTAGAAGAGGCGAATCAGCAGTGTATCTAGGATAAAGAGCACTACAGCTAGGCTGAAATAGCCAGTTCCTGTCTTGAGTATACTATCGTCGTTCTTAAAGACCAGCCTTTTATTGGTCGAATAGTTAAAGATTGAGCTGGTTACGCGAGCAATCCCGTTAGCTAGAAGAATTCTCAGGCTGGTTGGCACAGCGGCTAAAAACAAGAGAGCCAGAGCATAGACGATGTAGTCAACGACGAAACTGCTGAGAGAAGTCAGGGCAAATTTGAATATATTTTTATAAATCATGAGCCCATCCCGAATCGGCCGGAAGTGCGAGCCTTGATTGTCATTAATATAGACCGTCTCAATGGGAACTTCCAAAATGGGATATTCCTTGCTGGCTTCTAGGAGCATGTTCATTTCATACTCATAGCGCTGCCCCTCTACCTTTAGCATAAATGGAATCATGTTGGTCGTAAAGGCTCGTAAGCCTGTCTGAGTATCGGAGACACCCACACCAGTCTGAAGCTTGAAGAGAGCCCGAGTCAGACTATTGCCGAAGCGGCTGCGCAGAGGCACCTTGCCAGTAAAGGCGCGTGCTCCCAGAATCAGCCGATTGGGATTTTCAGAAGCTTTGCTCGCTACGCGGAAAATATCCCAGACCTTGTGCTGGCCGTCCGCATCTGCTGTTACCACCGTGCCATAGTTCTTAAGTGCTTGGATAAAGGTAAAAGCAGTTTTCAGCGCTTGCCCCTTGCCTTGATTGACCTGATGACGGAGCACGATCGCGTACTGCTCTGCCTGCTCAAAGACTATCTGGCATTTAGATGAGCTGCCGTCATCGATAACAATAATATGAAAATCACCTTTATGGTGAATTTTTTTTATCAGCTTAATAAGATTATAATCAGGCTCATAGACCGGAATCACTAGATAATCCATATCCATACCTCTTTCTTAGATGATTTTTAGAAAGTATACAGACTGCGGCTTAAAAGTTCCTGATATAAGTTAGTTTTAAGAAAATGTTAACATTTCTTTAAGGAAAGAGCAGAGAAAGGAGAGGATAGAAAGGCTGGTGGGGAGAGGATTAGAGTTAAGAATGTAGAATAAAATGTAAGATGGAGCAAGAGAAGACCGACTTTTTTAAAAAAAGTAATATATAAACAGCAGTATCGAAAAGTTTCTAAAATCTTATAAAAAATTCCAATAACCATTTGTTTGGGATAGTATTCGTGGTAAAATATTGGAAGATGGATAAAAAGAAGAATATAGATTGGAAAAGGATGAATGCTCAGTATCAAGCATCCAGAAAACGAGGAGAATCAGATGAAGAAATTTCAGAACTTTAAATGGCAGATGTGGCATGTGCATTTGATCGGGCTAGTGGTGTTTTTCTTGTCAATTTTTATCTGTGGATTCTGGTACCAAAGTTATAATGAAAAACTAGTTTTAAAAGAAAATTATCTTACTGTAGGCCACAATCAGGGGATAGTAGAAATTGACTATATTATATCTATACCGTCTGTGTCTGCTTCCTTAAAACGCCCTCTCGATAAGGATGAATATGAATCAATTGATATTGGGAGTCATTATATAGTTTTCCAAGATTCTAGAACAAGAAAAGATGAAGGTTATACCAAAGATCAACATGAGTACTTTAAAATTCACTATTATCGTTTTGATCATAAAGGAATCAAAAAAGAGACAATGGATTTGCTTAAGATTGCGTATGAGCAAGGTTTTGTAGGGCTAAGTGGTAGAATAAAGTTATACGGCGATGGTAATGATGACTATGTTGGAGTTTGGACTAGAGAAAAGCAAATGCTCTATATCAATCTCCGGACTCAGAAAGTTAGCAGGAAAGAACTAAGAGAACTATTTGACTGGGAAATTAAAGATGATATTACCGGTAAGGATGCGATTACATGGGTCAAAAGAGGGGAGAAATGATGATTAAAAGAGTATACCGAGGTTTTATTTCATTATTCCTTTTTTTCCTTTCTCTGCTTCTGCTATGGTTCTTGGGGATAAAAAATTTAGAAAGTCGCCTAAAAGCAGGCTACCAAGCTCAATATTTTAGTGGAAAAGTTCAAGTTAAGAGCTTCATTCCTGATGATAAAAGAAATTGGGCATCTTTGGAAGTATCTTATATTTATACTGAAAATGTTGGGAGTAAGGTTTATACTTTTCCTATTAAAAAAAATATGAGTTGGTTGGAACTTATTTTGCCAACCTACAAAGGTGAGATTTCTTACTCAAATTCTTCTGGCATGTCTGTATATTCAAGAAATGGAATGGGAGATTATGGGTATGAAATGTACGAACCAATGCTTAAGAAAGTCTTTGAAGAAAAAGGGGAGTATAAGGTTATTGAGAGGGAGCTTGCAAAAAAGTTACAAAAGTCATCTGAGTTAAAGGGGGCTAGAATCAGTCTTAAAAGTACTTTTTCTGATAACTTTATAGGTAGTCAATCACTCCATTGGCTCGATGAATCCAGGCTAAGTAATATACGAAAAGGTCATTCTACTTTTGGCGGCGCAGAAGAACTATCTGTGAAAGATGCAATTGCAAATAGTCTAATTTACGTTAGTATCGATTTACCGAATAATTTGAGCAATAATGAGAAGACAGAGTTTTTTAAAAAAAGCCTGAAAGAATTGAACGATGAAGAGTCTTTGCCAAATGGTATTTATCGTTTAAAAGGAGAAGAAAAAGGTTTTGCTGTTGAGGATGGGAAATTAAGATTGGAGAATTGGTGATGAGAAAATATCGTGGGAGTGTAAATTTTAAAGATGAAGATTTTAAGGCAGAAGTAATTTTCATTTTGGTTTATTACTTTGGTATATTTATTTTTCCAACGGTAGTGATTGATGATAAAGTTTTTATGTCAATCTCAGATTTGAAATCAGTTGATAGTATTAATCATTCTAATCTGGACTTGCTAGTATCGATGTCATGGTCAATCTCGCTTGTTTTGGTGTTGTCATTTATTCTGAAACGCATTCTACTGCACAAGAATTTAGCATTTTTAGCATTTCTGCAAATGTTTCTTTGTATGATCTATTGCGTCGTGGTTCTCTTCTATTTTAAAAATATCTTTAAAGTATTATTGCAGTATAACCAGATTGGTTTGTTGTACGATGTCCGTCATTTCTGCTTATTAGCCATTTTAATTGTAAATTATCAAAGTTTGAGAAACTTGCATAAACAAGAGAGTCAGTATACTAGTTTAGTAGATAAGACTCGTCGCATCCTATTTGATGAAAATTAGTATTAGATAAAGATGTCTTTATGATAAGTAACCCAAAAAACGACCCTATCGGTCGTTTTTTTGATCTTACTCCACTTCCAATTCTTCCTGATCAATTTTATGGGCTGTTCGGTAGGCTTGGTAAAAGATAAAGACAGCCAGAGCCGTCATAGCCGGTACAATGATTGGGATATCTGTTTCGATAGCAGTCAGAGGTGAGTTCCAGAAGAAGTGGAGAACGAAGGCTGCTAGGAAGTAGAAGAGCCCCACTCGGAAATAATTTTTCTGAGTTTTGGCATAGCGTAGCATGAGAGCCAGACCGAGAGTGGTTAGGGCGGTGTAGAGCCAGTGAGAGGCAATGCCGCCAGTGATACGGCCTAGGATACCAGAGATAGTGAAGGAGAAGCCTTCGGGCAGGTCAGAGAGGATATAAGAGAAGTCCTCACTAATCTGAAAACCCATGCCAGCCGTAATACCCAGCATCAAGAAGGATTTGAGCTTTTTGACTGGGACTAGATAGACAGCGAAGGCAACTGCTAACAGCTTGAGCGGTTCTTCAACCAGTGGAGCTGCGATGGCGTTTTCTAGGTCGCTGAGCAAGGTGTTTGGGAAGCTGGTGCTGACCCACTCGTGGATATAGGTGTTGGCCAAGCCAGAGGTCCAGCCAGAAATGAAAAGGCCACCTAGCAGAGCTACTCCAAGGCTAAGTGCAGGAGTTTGCCATTTTTTACCCAGTTGGCGAATCAAGAGCAGGGCAGGGATGATATAGAGCAGGGCCAAGAGGGCTGACAGTCCGACAATCCCATAGGAAGTACCTGACATACTGCCAGTAGTATAGGCTTGTGTCTCGTATTCTAAGCCAATCGCGCTCAGAAGGAGAAAAATGAAAAGAACAATATTTTTCTTCATAAGTAACTTTCTAAAATTTTATTTTCATCCTAGTATAACAAAAAAATCCTAAATAAAACCAATTTAAAAACTGGAAATTAAGGGCTGGTATAATACTTTACTTGCCAAACTGTCTCTTTTTGTTTATATTAGTTCTATAAGGTTTCTTGGAGGCGTTTGCATGTCGAAAAATCTGTTGAGGTTGAAATTGCTGGGAAGTCCGAGTGTCTTTCTCAATCAGGAGGAAGTCTTTTTTCCTTTTGCTAAAATCAATGCTCTGCTTTACTATCTCCACATCAATGGAGCAGTCAATCGAGAAGAGATTGCAGGAATCCTCTGGGAAAACAAGGACAACCAGACCGCCAAAAAGAATCTGCGCAATACCATTTATCAAGCTAACAAGCTATTAGGTGGGGAATGGATTGTCGCTCCCAACCGGACTGTGCTGTCGCTTAATCCCGAGTGTATGATTGAAAGTGATGTAGAACTTTTTACGGACCATCCTGCAAAGCATCTGTCGCTCTATCAAGGGGATTTTCTGCAGGGCTTCTATCTCAAGGACAGCGAGGCCTTTGATTACTGGGTGTCCAAGATGCGGACGCGATATGAGCAGCTTTATATCCAAGCCTGCTACCAACAGCTTGAAACGGAAAAAGACCAGTTGGATTTGGAAGAGGCTGAGCAGAATTTGCGCCGCTTGATCAGCATTGATGAGTTTGATGAGAAGAATTACCATCTGCTCATGAAGCTCTATCAGGATCATGATCGGCCTGGCAAGGTGATAGAGACCTATTATAAATTGGTCAATATTTTGGATAAGGAACTGGGCATTAGTCCTACGGAACCTATCCAGCAACTATATCATGAAGTGCTTGCCAAGGACCGCAGCGAGCGTAAGACCAAGCAGTTTCTGCGCAATACGGATCACTTTTTCGGGCGGGTCGATGAAATCAAGCGTTTGGAATCTTATTTCTCTAAGGTGATAGAGGCTCAGGAGGCGCGTGCTCTGGCTCTAGTCGGTGGTACAGGTATCGGAAAGCGGACAGTGACTCGTCAAGTATTGGCCAATCAGACCAAGTATTTCCAGATTGTCATGGCTGAGTGCTTCAAGGAAGAGATGAAGGCAGAACTCCAGCCTTGGCGTGGCTTGCTGGACGGCCTGGGGGACTTGGTTATTCAGCACCAGATTCTCTCTATCAGTCAGTGGGAGGTCATTTTGGAGAGTTATTTTCCCATTTTGACAGGTGGCGCTTCTAGTCTTCAGTTGGATGCGGACAAGCTGGCTCAGTTTGTGGTGGATATTCTGCAGAAGATTTCTAAGAAAAAAGCTTTGATAATCTTGATTGAGGACTGTCACTGGATGGATAAAGCCAGTGTTGCTGTCTTGGAGCAGGTTATGAATCATTTGACCGGCTATCCTGTGGCCTTTGTGCTGACCAAGCATCTGAGCACCCCTTCTTATTTGGAACATTTTTTCAATCACCTGCTGGTACGCAATAAGCTGGGCTTTATCAAGCTGCAGCCGCTGAATTTTAAGGATAGTGTGGCATACTTGCAAGCCCAGACAGGTCAGTTAGCCATATCTGAAGCAAGCCTTGAGGATATTTATCGGGTTAGTCAAGGTATCCCTTTCTTTCTGTCGGAATACGCTGAGCAGCTCCTGCGAGGAGAGAAGTTTCATCCGCTGACTCCGGCCATCAAGGCCAAGCTGTCCTTGAAGCTGGATTATTTGAGCAGTCAAGAGGAGGAGTTGGTGGACTATCTGGCTTGCTTTAGGGCTCCAGCGTCGGTTTCGCTCTTAGCTAGGCTACTAGGACTGTCGATGGAAGAAGTGGTCGAAATCACTGAGGAGTTTGGACGGAAGCAGCTGTTGATGGAAGAGGAGCAGGGCGAGGAATTGGTAGTGCAGTTCAGCCAGGAGCTTTTGAGAATCTACGCCTATGATCGCCTGTCACTTGCTAAGAAGCGAATGTTGCATCACCAGATTGCCCAAGGCATGGAAGACCAGCTGGGAGACTCTCTCTATCATGCCCAGCTGCTCAATGAAATCGCCTATCACTACAAAATGTCCAAGCAGCCGATTAAGTCTCTGGAGTACGAGCTGCATTATCTTGAGGCCACCTTGCAGTTTCATCACGAGCTCTTTCCAATTTATTCACGGGAGTTTGGCTTTATCGAAAAGACGGATGATAGCAATCAGTCAGCGGTTTTAGACCAGTTTGACCGTATCCGTCGGGAGATAGAGGGCTTAGAGAGAAAACACCAGAATCACAAGGATTTTCAGCTATTGGTTCTTCGCTTCCTCTATCTAGAAGGGCGCTATGCCATCCGGACGGGGAATTACAAGCAGGGGATGGACAATATCCAGCAGGTGATTATTTCTGCCAAGGAACTGCAGCAGATGGATTTTCTCCTAGAAGGCTATCGGCAGATGATTTACTACTGCATCCAGACGGAGAATATCCCTGAGATGCGCTACTATACGGAGTTGGCTCTAGATGCTTCAGTTCAGGCCAACAATCACGAGGCCATTGCTATCAACCTTCGGCTCAAGGGGCTCTATCATCTCATGATTGGAGATGAGGAGCAGTCGCTTCACCATCTCTACCAGTCTATCGATTGTTTCAGCTTGACGGCTTCGCTGCGTTCCAAGTACTCAATTCAGATTGCGGCGGCTCTAGACTATCTGGCAGAGATTGAGCAGATTCGCGGAAATTTCACGACTGCGCTGACCCATCAGAAGGAAGCCATTAAGCTGACGGAAAATAAAACAGCAGAGCCTTCGATTTTTGCTTTCTACATCGGCTTGGGTATGACCTATTATCAGCTGAAAGATTATGAGCAGGCGGAGCGGATTTTCCTCAAAGCCAAAACAGCTCTGAAGTCCCTTAGCTTCCCTTGGAAAGAGACCCAGTTGGAAGTTTATTTGGCCTTGATTGGCTGTGAGAAGAGAGATTACCAGCCGATGCTTGATCTGCTGCGGAAAAAGGATAGTCTCATCAGTCGCTATGGCAATCCGCGGGACAAGGGGCTGATCTACTATCTGATGGCTGTGATTAAGTATGGACTGCTGACTGGAAACTTGCAGGGAGCAGGCTTTGAAGTCTTGCTGGATCAGGACTTTGACACCTACTATGAAACGGCTAAAAGCCAGCTCAATCCCTACCGTGACCGGCACCAGCTCAAGGAATTAGAAAACTTACGCCAAGGGCTATCTCAGGCATTAAACACAAAATAAAAGAGGATGAACTCTATGTTCGTCCTCTTTTGATGTTTGTAATGAAGTTTTTAAATGCCCATTTTAGTCATGTGCTTGTGCCCAGACTTGGGTCAGGTAAAAGACAAAGCTGGCAGCCAGATTGGCCGTATGGTTGTCTATATCGTGAGGTGGAGAGACTTCGACGATGTCAAAGCCGATTAGCTTGCCTGACGCGGCGATGTGCTGGAAGACCAGAACAGCTAGATTGGGATCCACACCGAGAGACTGAATGGCACTAACACCAGGAGCGGCGCCAGCTGCAAAGCAGTCAATGTCAATGGTTAAATAGACCTGCTCCTTGCCAGCCAGAAAAGTATCAACCGCTTTACAGACTTCCTTGTAACCCATTTGGTAAATATCCATTCCAGTCAGAAACTGGATAGCCTTGGATTTTGCCACAAAGTCAAAGAGAAAGAGATTGTTATTATGCTCCTGAATTCCTAGGATAAGGTAGTTAAAGGCCTGCTTCTGAGCTAGAGTGTCATCAAACATCTGGCGAAAACCGGTACCAGAGTTGGGACCAGTCTGGTCATAGGGACGCAAATCAAAGTGGGCATCCATATTGATAACGGCCAAGTCTTGGTCAGGAGCTAGTGACGACTTAAGTCCCAGATAGTGGCCGTAGGCTGTTTCGTGGCCACCCCCTAGGACAATAGGTCGGAGATTGAGCTCTCGCAGGCGTTTGACTGCTCGAGCCAAGCTTTGTTGCAACTGCTCTAGAGAGCGGTTAGGGCCGTCAATATCGCCAACATCAAAGATGCGAACGTTTCTGCCCAGATGCCAAGGAAGTTTGGCCAGCTGAGTTCGGATAGCTTGTGGCCCTTCGACAGCCCCTACTCGGCCGTGGTTGATATAAACCCCTTTGTCACTCTTGAAGCCAATCAAGGCAAAGTTGACGCCGTCAAAGGGTCTTAAGTTAGGGTCATTTAAGTCCAAAAACTCAATAACCATACCCCATTTGGCAGCATATAAATCATCATCTAGTCTCTTATGATAGTAGCTGTTATCTAGCTGATAGTAATCTTCTAACATGATTTTGTCCTTTTCCATAACGATACTTGCGACTTTATTATAAGAGTTTCCGCCAAGCCTGTCAATGACTTTTGGCGGGAAAAGTACTCTAACGGATAGTGAATGTTTTATAAGAAAGATAGAATAATAGCGAGAATCAGAATAGTCCATGTAGCATAACGTATCTTAGCATTGGACAGGTAGCTTTCAATAATCTTTGGTCTCTTTGAAAAGAAATAGGTAATATAGGCTGCAATTGAAAGGAAATAAGCATACGGGGTCAATTCAGGGTTAAGGATTAAGGTGTCTATAACTGTTGCAACAAGAGCGATTAAAGCTGTAAGCATACACCAAGCAGGTAAAAGAGAGTTTTCTTTGCGATTGCGAATGTGGATAATCAACTGGACTAGAAAACCCACTAAGTAAATGATAAGAATAAAAATACAAAGATAAAATCCAGGAAGAAGGAAATCTGTTGTTTCCTTAATTTCTTTTCTTGTCCAAATGCTTATCAGAATGTTTAGCAAATCAAAGAAGAAGGCTTTTACCATAAGATAAAAAAGGTGGGCCATTATCGGTAGAGTGATGCACGCAATCGGATGCATAATTGCAAAATAGTCTACTTTAAACGCTTTTTTCATTATTGCTTATCTCCTTAATTAAAGTCATTCAAGCTTCTAAGATTTTCTCTTTAGCATTGTCATGTCAATTCGGCTTCCAAACAATCTGTCTGGTCACCCATCTAGCCTCTTCTATGATGTGGAAGCGCTTAGTGAGGTCTCTAGTTTGGAAACTAAAATGCCGGATTGGCGAGTACCAAAGATCTTGCTCAGTGCAGGCATCTTTATACTATTAAAAAACATCATCAAATCACATCAGCATCGCCTTTCTGCAGGCCATTGCTGTTAGCAGTTAGTTTGATCTTGAGTATTAAGTTTTTCTTAATGCCACTTGCGACTTTATTATAAGAGTTTCCACCAAGCCTGTCAATGACTTTTGGCGGGAAAAGAAGCCCAGCTGCATGAGAGCGGGCTTCTTATGTTAGTTTTTTACAGAGCCACCAGCTTTAGAACTGAATGCTCAAGTCCACAGCCTTTTCAACGGCTGCTAGGAATTTTTCGTTTTCAATCAGCTCAGAAGCCTTGTTGAGTTCCTCATAGATTTCGATATCCTTGTCAAACTCGATAAAGCGGACATGCTGACGGAAGAGGTCGTAGGCCGGCTTGGTTCCTTTACCAAGTTCATGGTTTTCTGGTTTCAGATCCAGAGCTTGGCAGGCTGCCATGATTTCTGTTGCCACGATGCGGCGAGAATTCTTGAGAATTTCAGCTGCCTTGCGTGCTGCGGTTGTTCCCATGCTGACAAAGTCTTCTTGGTTTTCACAAGATGGGATAGAGTCTACGCTGGCTGGATGAGATAGAACCTTGTTTTCAGAAGCGAGCGAAGCACAAGCATACTGGGTAATCATAAAGCCAGAGTTGAGGCCAGGGTGTTTGACCAAGAAGGATGGGAGCTTGCTCAGTTGGCTGTTGACCAGACGTTCTACACGACGCTCGGATACATTACCGATTTCAGAAATAGCGATGCCGAGAAAATCGAATGGCTGAGCCATTGGTTCACCGTGGAAGTTACCGCCTGAGATAACATGGCCTTCCTTGGTGATGATAGGGTTGTCTGTAACAGAGTTGATTTCAATCTCAACCTTGGTCTTGACATAAGCGATAGAGTCCTTGCTGGCACCATGAATCTGCGGAATACAACGCAGGGTATATGGGTCTTGGACCCGCTGTTGAGTGGCTACGGTTGTGTTGCCACTGCCTTCTAGAAGGTTGCGGATATTGCGGGCTGTAGCCAGCTGTCCGCTTTGAGGTCGAATGGTATGCAAGTCTTCTTCGAAAGGACTGGTAATACCATTGTGGACTTCCATGGAAAGAGCGCCAGCGACATCTGACAGTTTAAGCAGCTGGATGGCATCGTAGGTAGCCAGAGCTCCGATACCTGTCAGGACAGTCGTTCCGTTAATCAGCGCCAGCCCTTCCTTGGCTGCTAGAGCAATTTTCTCGATACCAGCCTTGGCCAAAGCTTCTTGTCCAGAGAGCAATTGGCCTTGATAGTAAGCACGGCCCAGTCCTAGCATAGGCAGAACCATGTGAGCCAGTGGTGCCAAGTCACCAGAAGCTCCCAAAGAGCCTTTTTCTGGAATGTAAGGGACAACGCCTTTATTGAGCAATTCCAGGAGCTTTTCGACAGTAGAGAGACGAATACCAGAATAACCTTTGACCAAGGAATTAATCCGGATTAGCATAATCGCACGGACTGCATCTTCAGGCAGGGGATCACCGTAGCCTGAGGAGTGCGTCCGAATTAGGTTTTCTTGCAGTTGAGTCGTATCTTCTGGTGAGATGCTGACATTGCAGAGAGAGCCGAATCCGGTTGTAACACCGTATACGACCCGCTTTTCGCGGACGATGTCATCTACGATTTTGCGGGAAGCTTCTACAGCTTTCTTAGCTTCTTGGTCGATTTCGCAAATGGCTCCATGACGAGCTACTGCGATGACGTCTTCTAAAGTAAGGTGTTCGCCATCCAAATTGATTACATGTGTCATAAGATTCATTCTCCTTCTTGTTCAAGAACTTTATTTTTACAAATCAGTACTATATAGATAAAGTATACTGCACTGGCGATAAGGACACCGATGAGGCCGTAGACATAGTTCATTGGGTTTTCACCCCAAATCATGACGAGGCTGACTAGAACCGCCAAAATTGGAATTACTGGACCAAATGGAACGCGGAAAACTACTTTCTTGTCTGGATATTTCTTTCTTAATACTAGTACAGCTAGAGCAGTTGGGATGTATTGGAAGAAGCGGAAGACCACGCTGAGAGCTGCTAATTCTTCAAATTTACCAGAGAAGAGCAGGACGATGGCCAGGATTCCTGAAATAATAATGGCAACTATAGGGGCATTTTTAGAGTTGGTTTCTGCAATTTTCTTAGGAAGCAGACCTTCATTTGCGATAGCTGCACCATAACGTGGAACCATGATAGATTCCCCGATGTTAAGTCCAGCAATAGAAATCAGCGCTCCGATAGAAACAATCCATGCTCCAACAGGGCCAATCATCTCTACAAAGGCGTCTTGTACAGAGGCATCTGTTTGCAGGATACGGCTGCCTAACATGGCGATAGTTCCTGCGATAATCAGCATATAGAGAACAGAGACAATACTGATAGAGCCCAAAATAGCTCGAGGTACATTCTTTTCTGGATTGCGCATTTCACCAGCGACGATAGACATGGTTTCAAATCCGATAAATCCGTAGAAGATATAAATGGCTGTACTAGAGATAGCTTTCATGATATCTACGCCAGGTTCTAGCTGAAGAAACGGAGTGAAGTTTCCTTTGTCAATTCCTCCTTTGATGAAGAAAATCGCACATAGACTGAAAGCGACAATTGGGATGAGCTTGGCTACGGTTGCGGTCAAGGTGAACATTTTGGAAGTCTTAAGACCTGATATATTCATTAGACTGAGCAAAATAATCAGGCTCACACTGAGCAGAAGTTCATAGGGGGCAAAGGATTTAAAAGTAATGACAAAAAGTCTCGCAAATCCTGCTGCCATAGCAGACCAAGCGATGATGGTAACTGCCCAGCCTAGGAAGCCAACATTAAATCCGACAAAGTCTCCAAAGGCTGCTTTGGAGTATTGGAAGGCTCCGCCGTTTTTATTAAAATAACCAGCAGTTTCTGCCAAGCAGACGGCTAGGAGAATAACGAGAAGGGCAGTTCCAAGCATGACAGCTAGAGAGGCAGGACCAAGTCCTTTATAAATCTTTTGCGGTAGGAGGAAAATCCCTGATCCGATAACGGCATTGATACCGTAGAGGGTTGCACCGGAAAAGCTGAATTTCGCTTTTTCCTGTTCTTGTTCTTGTGCAGTGAGTTTAGTTGCATCCATAATAATGTTTCTCCTTTAGAGATATGGGATCCTTTCCAAGTAAAGATAGAATGGTGACAAGACATCATGGTATCTTTACTTAGTAGGGATGTGGGTCAAACCAGCCCATATAGCAAGGTAAGCGCCCTTTGGCTGGTTACTCGAAAACATTATATGCAGCTCAGTTTCCTGAGTCTCTTTTTCCACTATCAGAAGCTGTTCTGCCTTTAGGTTAAGCGATGGCAGGTTTGTTCCCGTTACCGTCAGATCCTCTAAGGCATAGATAAATTGAATTTCTTCATCTCGTCTAAGCTCTTGCCCATTCGAGATGGCAATCATCTGTCCCTGATAATGGTCGCTGTAGATTAAGTTAAAGTCGGTACAAGTCCCACGACTTGTGATAGAATCACTCCCTTCAAAGACATAGGGAGTAAAGGGAGCTAGAACCGTTTCCTCCTGCCGGCTGGCATTGTGGAGATGAAGTGTGTGGTCCAGGCTCATGAGAATGCGGTGAAAGCCGCTGAGGTCAGAAAACTGACTTTCAGCCAACTCCACAGTTGCTGTCGAGAGTCGATAGTCAAAGTTCCGCTTGCCATAGTGGCCAGTTGGCGGGGAAAGATAAAGTTGTTTTGTCTTTCCCCCCGACCAATCGGAAACTTGAAAATCGTTTGCTCTTAGAAGGGTTACATTTGTCATTTTTGGTATTTATTAGAACAAACCGCTGATATTGCCGTCTTTGTCAACATCAATCTTTTCGCTGGCTGGTACTTTAGGCAGCCCTGGCATGGTCATGATTGCACCAGTCAGAGCAACGATAAAGCCTGCACCAGCAGAAACTTTGAGCTGGCTGATAGTCACAACAAAGTCTTTAGGTGCGCCCAGTTTCTTAGCATCATCTGAGAAGGAGTACTGAGTCTTAGCCATACAGATAGGATAGTTGGAGAAGCCCAGCTCTTCCAGTTGTTTGAGCTCACGTTTAGCAGCAGGAGTCAGGCGAACGCCCTTGCCTCCATAGACCTTAGTAACAATTTTGTTCAGCTTGGTTTCAATAGAGTCCTCTTCATTATATACAAATTGGAAGTGATTGTCTCCTTCGGCCAGTTCAACGACTTTTTCAGCCAATTCTTTACCGCCAGCTCCGCCATTTGCCCAGACATCAGAAATCACGACGTCAACGCCGCGTTTTTGGCAGGCGTCATAAACTGCTTGCAATTCTGCTTCGGTATCCAGCGGGAATTTATTAATGGCAACGACTGCTGGCAATCCATAAACATCTTGAATGTTTTCCAGATGTTTTTCCAAGTTTGGCAGACCATCTACAACGGATTGGACATTTTCTTCAGCCAGGTCGCTCTTAGCCACACCACCGTGCATCTTGAGAGCGCGGATGGTAGCAACCAGAACTACAGCTGATGGACGAAGACCAGATGCACGACACTTGATATCAATGAATTTTTCAGCACCAAGGTCAGCACCGAAACCAGCTTCTGTGACTGCATAGTCGGCATATTTGAGAGCCAGTTTGGTAGCTAGGACACTGTTACAGCCATGGGCAATGTTGGCAAAAGGTCCACCGTGAATCAAGGCTGGCGTATGTTCCAGAGTTTGAACCAAGTTTGGATGGATAGCGTCTTTGAGCACAGCGGCCATAGCGCCACCAGCTTTCAAGTCCTTGGCAGTTATTGGCTTACCTTCAAAGCTGTAACCAATGATGATTTTTTCCAAACGGTTCTTGAGGTCAGTGATATTTTCTGACAGACAGAGAATAGCCATAACCTCAGAAGCAACTGTAATGTCAAAACCATCTTCACGAGGAACACCGTTGACTTTACCTTGCAAGCCGTCTACGATATGGCGCAGTTGCCGGTCATTCATATCCACTGCCCGCTTCCAAGTGATGCGGCGAGAGTCAATGCCTAAGGCATTTCCATGATGGATGTGGTTATCAATGAGGGCTGCCAATAGGTTGTTGGCAACACCGATGGCATGAAAGTCACCAGTGAAGTGGAGGTTGATGTCTTCCATGGGCACCACCTGAGCGTGCCCACCGCCAGCAGCTCCGCCCTTGATACCAAAGACAGGTCCGAGTGAAGGTTCCCGCAGAGCGATAACGGCTTTTTTACCGATAGCAGCCAGAGCATCGACCAATCCGACAGAAGTCGTGGTCTTGCCTTCTCCGGCTGGTGTCGGAGAAATAGCTGTCACGAGAATCAGTTTGCCGTCTGGCTTGTCTTTTAAGGCTTCCAGTTGGCCGGCACTGATTTTTGCCTTGTAATTTCCATAAAGAGACAGGGCGTCTTCAGCAATTCCTAGCTTTTCTGCCACCTCTTTGATGGGCTTCATTTGAACCGAATTCGCAATTTCAATATCTGATAAAACCATATTGTTACCTCTTGAGAAGAGGAAGTCCATTCATAGGAATGAGCGGACTTATCTTCCATTTATCTATTAGACAACTTTCAAAATTTCTTGATAAATTTCATCTGCTAGAGCGCAGCCTTTTTGTAGGAGATCTTCACCCTTGCTGCGGTAGTCTGCGACAAATGCTTCATCCTTGACACCTGACAGGTTGATGAGGACATTGAGCCAAGCTCCTTGCAGACCAGCCTTAAGGTTGAGAGCTGCGACTCCCAGGTCGCTGGCAGCATTGGTATTGGACTTGCCAACAGCTTTTTGAGTTGTTTGCAGGGCAGCCAAGATGTCTTCCATCATGCCATAAGGCGACTTGGTCGCTTCCTTGAGGGCTTGCTGCATAGCTTCCCGACGGGCAGCCTTGTCTTCCTCTGTTTCCTTAGGCATATCAAAGACGGCGGAGACTAGATTGAAGGCTTCAGTGTCCTTGTCAATAGCTGCGAGCAAGCTTTCTTGCAAGCGTGCACTTTCTGCGTGCACTTGAGCAATCTCTGCTTCAAATTCTGCGTATTTTTTCTTGCCAAGGGTCAATTCACAGACCATCTTAGTCAGGGAAATACCGTTCGCTGCGGAAAGAGCAGCGGCAGAGCCGCCTCCTGGTGCAGGAGCATCTGAGCCTAGGACTTGGGCAAATTCTGTCAAGCTTAAATCTACTAATTTCATAGGTTTCTATCCTCCTAGCCCAGCAAATGGTTTTCCAGAACTTGCTTGCCGTAGTCAAAGTCTTCGATTTGCAGATAGTATTCTGCTGCGTCAATCAAAGCCTTAGCTGGAGCCAAACCGATGACTTCTGAGCCGAGGATTCCAACTCCGTAGCGCTTAGCTTCAAAGCGAACAGTTTCAAAGACACGATAGAGTGGGAATTTTTCCAGATTGACCATGTTGATAGAAACCTGAGCAATGTTGCGGTCTTCCAGCATAACACCGATCGCTTTACAGTATTTGTAGCCACCGCTTGAACCACGGATGATTTTGGCAATGTTGTTGGCAATTTCCAGATTGTCTGTATCCAAGTTGATATTGTAGGCGATGAGCGGCATTCTAGCTCCGACAGCAGTGACACCAGCAGTTGGGTGAATCTTTCTTTCACCATAGTCTGGAGCCCAGTCAGGTTCCAAGAGTTTTTCAGGCATGCCTTCAAACTGTCCTTTACGAACCTTAGCCAAGTTCTTACGTTCTGGACGAGTCGCTGCATCTTCATAGAGGAAGATAGGGATACCGAGCTCACGGTTGATCCGCTCAGATACTGTCTTCGCAATTTCTACGCATTCCTCACTTGTGATGTCCTTGATAGGTACAAAAGGCAGGACATCAGTTGCGCCCATACGAGGGTGTTCACCCTGGTGCTTTGTCAAGTCAATATTTTCAGAAGCGTATTTGACCAAACGGAAGGCAACTTCCTGAATGTTTTGGTCATCACCGACCAAGGTAAAGACGCTGCGGTTGTGGCTGGCATCAGAAGAGTGGTCCAGAAGTGTTACACCTGGCACGCTCTTGGCTACTTCCACTAGACCGTCAATGACCGCTTGGTTGCGGCCTTCAGAAAAGTTAGGAATACATTCAACAATTTTTGCCATAAGATATTACCTCGTGTTATATGTTATTAAAATTACAGAGTGAATAAAGTGGAACTTCCAGCTGAGCTAGATGTGAGACCTAGCTCAGTTCAGAAGTCGGGGGACAAGTTTTTTCTATTCGAACAATTTCTTGACAGATTCTTTGACCAAATCTTCGTCAGTTAAGTATGGAATGGTGATGTGGTCTGTTCCTTGGTGGAGGCGGTTGTACTCAATAGCAGTCTCAATAGCATGCTCATTGCGAGCCCAGTTACGACGAGCGACTCCGCCGATCGTATCCCAAGCGATAGCAGATTTGATGATTTCATCAATGCGTTCGCTACCGTCCAGTACCAAGCCAAAGCCACCGTTGATTGCTTTACCGATACCAGTTCCGCCACCGTTGTGGAGAGCTACCAGACTCATACCGCGAGCTGCATTACCAGCGTAACATTGCACAGCCATGTCGCAGGTGACATTAGAACCGTCCTTGATATTAGAAGTTTCACGGAATGGAGAGTCAGTACCAGATACGTCGTGGTGGTCACGACCAATCATGACAGGACCAATCTTGCCTTCGCGTACTAATTCATTGAACTTGAGGGCGATATTGACACGACCCATACAGTCTTGGTAGAGAATCCGAGCTTGAGTTCCAACAACCAGCTGGTTCTTTTCTGCATCGCGGATCCAGTTGTAGTTGTCGCGGTCTTGGTAGCGGCGGTTAGGGTCGATCACTTCCATAGCTGCATGGTCAGTAGCGACCAGGTCTTCGTGCTTACCGCTCAGACATACCCAACGGAAAGGACCATAACCATAGTCAAAGAGCATTGGGCCCATGATATCTTCTACATAGGATGGCCAGATGAAGCCGTCTTTGTCGTCAAAGCCGTTCTTAGAAATTTCCTTAATACCAGAGTCATAGACGGCCTTCATAAAGGCATTACCATAGTCAAAGAAGTAGGTACCATTGCTAGTCAGGGTCTTGATTGCCTTGAAGTGACGTTCCAAGGTTTGGTCAACCAACTTAGCAAATGTTTCCTTGTCTTCAGCCAGAAGGCGAGTCCGCTCTTCAAAGCTGATACCAGCTGGACAGTAGCCACCGTCATAGACATTGTGGCAAGAAGTTTGGTCAGACAGCAGATCTACATGGATATTGTTCTCGTTGACATATTCTAAGAGATCTACGATGTTACCATGATAGGCAATAGAAGTTGATTCGCCAGCTTCCAGAGCTTTTTGAGCCAAGTTGATAGCTTCTTTCGGACTTTCAGCCAATTGGCTAATCCAGCCTTGGGAGTGGCGAGTTTCAATCCGAGATTGGTCTACTTCAGCTACGATTGCCACAGCTTTAGCAATTTCGGCTGCTTTCCCTTGAGCTCCACTCATACCACCTAGACCAGAAGAGATGAAGAGTTTGCCAGTCAGGTCGCCATCATCAGCTACACCCAGTTTCAAGCGCCCAGCATTGAGGAGGGTGTTGAAAGTGCCATGGACGATACCTTGAGGGCCGATGTACATCCAGCCGCCAGCTGTCATTTGACCATAGTTGGTCACACCCATTTCTTCTGCAATTTCCCAGTCCTTCATATTGTCGTATTCACCGACCAAGAGGCCGTTGGTGATGATAACACGAGGTGCTTCTGGTTTGGACTTGAAGAGTCCGAGCGGATGGCCAGATTCCACGACCAAGGTTTGATGGTCGGTCATGATTTCCAAGTATTTCTTGATTAGGTTGTACTGCATCCAGTTAGCACAGACAGATCCAGTTTCCCCATAAGTAACCAATTCATAAGGATAAAGGGCGATTTCAAAGCTCAGGTTGTTGTCAATCATGACCTGCATAGCTTTGGCTGCAGTACAGTTCCCTTTGTACTCGTCAATTGGTTTGCCGTAGATGCGTTCTTTTGGACGCCAGCGGTAGCCATAAATCCGTCCGCGAGTCTTCAGTTCTTCTAAGAATTCTGGAATTACTTCCTCATGGAATCTCTTTGGAATATAGCGAAGGGCATTTTTAAGAGCAATTTCGGTTTGAGCTTGAGTCAAACGGAAGCCCCGGTCAGGTGCTCGACGGATGCCTTCTTGGAAAACTGTTTTTTCAGGCAGTACATCGTCTAATTTGATGGTCATTGCTGCTGCAATTTCATTTTCGCTAAAGTATGACATGAAAAATCCTCCTTTTAGTCAAGTGTAAAATATCTTTCTCCTACATTCTATAAGACTCCCGTCCATAAAGAGTCAAGAAAATGACAAAAACAGTAAAAAAAGTGGGGCTCCTATCTTTTACAAGCTTTTGACTATAATTTGACGATAGTGTATTATGATGAAAAGCAAATATGTCGGAAAATGAAATGGAGGAACAAGCATGACTGCTGATTTACTATTAACTCACTTTAATCAAGTCTTCTGTCCCAAGGATCTCGGGCATCCCCTTTTTGGTGAGGAGATGAAGGAAGCTCAGGTCTTGGAAGACGGCTACATTGCAGTCAAAGACGGCAAAATCCTAGCAGTTGGCAGCGGAGAGCCGGATGCCAGTCTGGTTGGACCGGATACTAAGATCCAGTCTTATGAAGGCAAGATTGCCACCCCTGGCTTGATCGACTGTCACACTCACTTGGTCTACGGTGGCAGTCGGGAGCATGAATTTGCTAAGAAATTAGCAGGTGTCCCTTATCTTGAAATTCTTGCCCAAGGCGGCGGTATTCTCAGTACAGTTCGCGCGACGCGAGAAGCTTCTTTTGACACTCTCTATGATAAGTCTAAGAGACTGCTGGACTATATGCTGCTACATGGGGTGACGACTGTTGAGGCCAAGAGTGGCTATGGTTTGGACTGGGAAACAGAGAAGCGCCAGCTGGATGTCGTTGGGGCTTTGGACCGTGACCACGATATTGATTTGGTTTCGACCTTTATGGCTGCCCACGCCGTTCCACCAGAATACAAGGGACGCTCTCAGGAATATCTGGAGCTCATCGTCGAGGAAATGCTACCTCGGGTAAAAGCAGAAAATCTAGCTGAGTTTTGTGATATTTTCTGTGAAAAGGGCGTCTTTACAGCTGACGAGTCACGCTACTTGCTTTCTAAGGCTAAGGAAATGGGCTTCAAGCTCCGTATCCATGCTGATGAAATCGAATCTATCGGTGGAGTAGATGTAGCAGCTGAGCTAGGAGCAACTAGTGCAGAGCACTTGATGGTAGCGACCGATGAGGGCATTCGCAAGATGGCAGAAGCCAAAGTTATCGGCAATCTCCTGCCAGCGACTACCTTCAGTCTGATGGAAGATACCTATGCACCAGCCCGTAAGATGCTGGAAGCTGGTATGGCCATCACCCTGACCACCGACAGCAATCCAGGCTCCTGTCCAACAGCTAACCTGCAGTTTGTTATGCAGCTGGGCTGCTTTATGATGCGTCTGACGCCAGTAGAAGTTCTGAACGCTGTAACCATCAATGCAGCCTACTCAGTTAACCGCCAAGATAAGATTGGTAGCTTTGACACTGGCAAGCAGGCTGACATTACCATCCTAGACGCTAAGAATATTGATTATCCACTTTATTTCTTTGCGACTAACCTGATCCATCAGGTTTACAAGGCTGGAAAACTGGTCGTCGATCAAGGTAGAATTGTCTAGCCTCTCTAAAAACGAATCGTATTTTTCGGACTCTCTCTGGTGACAGAGAGAGTTTTCCTTATATCAAAACTTTCCCTTGCTATTCTGCTCGAAGTCTGCTATAATAGTTATTTGTGAGCAAACCTCACTTACCCCTTGCAAAGTCTCGGGGTCATTAGACCAAAAGGAGGAAAAATCAATGGCTAAATACGAAATTCTTTATATTATTCGTCCAAACATTGAAGAAGAAGCTAAAAACGCTTTGGTAGCACGCTTTGATTCTATCTTGACTGACAATGGTGCAACTGTTGTTGAATCAAAAGACTGGGAAAAACGTCGTCTTGCATACGAAATCCAAGATTTCCGTGAAGGACTTTACCACATCGTTAACGTTGAAGCAAACGACGACGCAGCTCTTAAAGAGTTTGACCGTCTTTCAAAAATCAACGCTGACATTCTTCGTCACATGATCGTCAAACTTGACGCTTAAGAAGGTAGACTATGATTAATAACGTTGTACTGGTGGGTCGCATGACCCGTGATGCCGAGCTTCGCTATACACCGCAGAACCAAGCGGTCGCAACATTTACTCTGGCTGTCAATCGCAACTTTAAAAATCAAAGTGGCGAGCGAGAAGCAGACTTTATCAATGTTGTCATCTGGCGTCAGCAGGCAGAAAATCTTGCAAATTGGGCCAAAAAAGGAGCCCTGATCGGAATTACAGGCCGTATTCAAACGCGTAACTACGAGAATCAGCAAGGCCAGCGTGTCTATGTCACAGAAGTTGTTGCGGACAATTTCCAACTCTTGGAAAGCCGCTCTAATCGTGAAGGTCAGTCATCTGGCGGATACGGTGGGAACAGCTTCGGCGGCAGCTCTGCTCCAAGTTATGGCAGTGCAGACTCGTCTAACCAAGTACCGAACTTTTCTCGTGATGAGAGCCCATTTGGCAATTCTAACCCAATGGATATCTCAGACGACGATCTACCTTTCTAAGGATCGAATCTAACTATAATATAAAGGAGAAAACACATGGCTCAACAACGTCGTGGCGGATTCAAACGCCGTAAAAAAGTTGATTACATCGCAGCGAACAAAATTGAATATGTTGATTACAAAGATACTGAGCTTCTTAGCCGTTTCGTTTCAGAACGTGGGAAAATCCTTCCTCGTCGCGTAACAGGAACTTCAGCTAAAAACCAACGTAAAGTAACAACAGCTATCAAACGCGCTCGCGTAATGGCTTTGATGCCTTTCGTAAATGAAGACTAATTAGATTAACAGCAGGCTCTGGCTTGCTGTTTTTTTATTTTATAATTGACAAAATGTCAGTGAAGTGCTATACTGACCACAAGGAGGCAGAAACCATGCGTGATGTCAAGGAAGTAGAGGTGCGGCGGGCAGAGATTATGTCTGGAGCCTTGCAGCTCTTTGCCCAAAAAGGCTATCTAAAGACTAGAACTCAAGACATTATTGATAAGCTTGGAATTTCTCGAGGCCTGCTTTACTATCATTTTAAGGATAAGGAAGACATTCTCTATTGTCTGATTGAAAAGAACTCTGAACCCTTGCTGAGAAAGCTCGAAAAAATCAGCTATCAGCCAAATATCGGAGCCAAGGAAAAAATCAGAGCCTTTATTGAGGCAACCCTTATCCCAGAGGAAAGCAGAACACAGGAAAATCAAGTCTTGCAGGAAACAGTCAATTTAGAAACAAATCGCTATGTTTTAGATCGCTTTTATCATAGACTCTGTGAGCGGATGATTGTTTTCTTCACTCATATCTTGGAGGAAGGACAGAAATCTGGAGATTTTCATTTAAAATATCCACACGAGATGGCTTCTTTTCTCATGACTGCCTACGTCTTTGTGTCAAATGATATTAAGATGAGTCAGGAAGAACCAGAGACTTTGCAGGATTATCTCACCAGCTTCCAGGCAATCCTAGAAAGAAGCTTAGGAATAGAAGAATCTATTTTTTAGAATAATCGGCAGTTTTCTGCCTTTTATTTAGAGAGCATACTGACAAAATGTCAGTTTTAATTTTCAATCTTTTAATCCTGATATTTAAAAAATTTTACACTAACACTGACAAGATGTCAGTTTAAATAAAAGGAGAAATTCATGTTAAAAATAGAACATTTAACAAAAGTATATAGCAACGGTAAAAAAGCAGTGGATGATCTTAGTCTGATGGTGGAGCCTGGGGATATTTATGGCTTCATTGGCGCCAACGGAGCAGGTAAGACATCCACCATTAAGTCCATTGTAGGGATTCATGATTTTGATAAAGGAGAGATTTATATCTGTGGGCACTCTATCAGGAAGGAGCCCTTGCTTTGTAAGAAAAGGATGGCGTTTCTGCCGGATAACCCAGACCTTTATAAAAATCTGACAGCAAGGCAGTTTTTGGATTTTGTAGCAGACATTTATAGGGTTTCTATGGAAAAGAGGCAAGCAGCTATAGAAAAGTATTCTAAAATGTTTGAGCTGGATACGTCTTTGGATCAGTTGATATCAGCTTATTCGCATGGGATGAAGCAGCGATTGGCACTAATAGCTGCCCTCCTGCATGAGCCAGAACTATTGATTTTAGATGAACCTTTTGTCGGTTTAGATCCGAAAGGTGCTTATTATTTTAAGCAGATTATGAGAGACCTAGCCAGTCAAGGGCATGCGATTTTCTTTTCTACCCATGTTTTAGAGGTTGCGGAAGAACTCTGCAATAAGGTAGCAATTCTGCAAAAGGGACGTTTGGTGGCTAATGGAAGGACCTCTGAAGTTAAGGGGGCATCCAGTTTGGAAGAAGTATTTATGGAGTTACAGGAAGATGACTAATATTCTTTTGCTTTTAAAAGTACAATTATACAGCACATTTTCGCTTAATGATTTAAGGAAAGGGGGATTTGGCAGGTATTTTAAGCTTGGCCTGCTCTTCATTCTTCTTTTGCTATTTTCAGGCTATAACCTTTTGACGGCTTTGAGTTTAGTCAAGTTGGGGCAGGCAAATTTGATACCAGCCTATATGATTGCCTTGGTTAGTTTTATTATTTTCTTTTTTAGTCTAATGCAGTCAAATGGTATCTTGTTTGACCAAGAGGAACTTGACAGGCTCATCGTATTGCCGCTCAGTATTAGAGAGATTGTCTATGAGAAATCTGCTTTTCTTTATCTTTTGAACAGTGTGTTTGCTGTCCTTCTCATGCTGCCAGCAGGCCTCGTTTGGTTTGGATATGGTGCGTCCTTGTTGGAGTTGCTTCTTTATCTGCTTTTAATGGGATTTGTTCCTCTTTTACCTCTCTGTTTAGCCTCTTTACTTGGCTTGTGCGTTGCCTACATAGCCTCAAAGGCCCCTCATAAGAATCTAGTTGCCTTCCTTTTTTCTCTTCTCTTGCTTTTGGGGCTGGCAACAGGCAGTATGTGGGCTATGAGGGCAGGAATGTCAGCAGAAAATGTTGGTCTCTTGCTTACCAAGCAACTGACTTCTCTCTATCCTCCGGCAAGCTTGTTTTTTAACCCTCAGCATTTTTTGTGGGCTAGCCTTTTGTTGATGCTTATATCGTTTGCGCTGACAGGACTTTTTCTAAGGTATTTAAGTAGAAATTATTTAAAAATGAATCAGATGATAACAGGAGTGAAGTCAGAAAGCAAAGTCTATAGAAGCTGGCAGAAGTCTCCCTTTATGGCTCTTTATAGGAGAGAATTTGCGAATTTTGTGAGTTCCTATCTTTATATGCTCAATAGTGGGCTGGGAACTATTTTAATCATCGTTTTAGCCATCTCACTTTGTTTTATGAGTCCTGATGTCCTCTTTTCTTCGATAGGACTCAGCGATAGCCGAGAATTTTTACCCCTATTACTGGCTGGCTGTCTCAGTATTTCCAATCCTGCAGCTGTCAGTATTTCCTTAGAGGGTGAAGAGATTTGGCTGCTTCAGACGCTCCCGGTTTCTATGAGGCAGATAATGATGGCAAAGCTGGCCTTGACGGTGTCTTTACATTTCGTGGCCTTGCTGCTGGGCTTGCCTGTTCTGGTTTGGCGTTTCTCGCTAGGAGGATTGCAAGTAGTGGACTTGGTCCTTATTTCACTGCCTTATTCTCTATTTACAGCTCTTCAGGGACTTGTGGTCAATTTTCATTATCCTAAGTTCATCTGGGACAATGAAATGATTGTTATTAAGCAAAGTTTTTCGGCTATCTTGTCTGGAGGAATTGGCATCTTGGTTCTTGTGTTCCCTCTTTGCTTTTCCTTACTATTTGGTATGGACTTGGAGATGTCGCTGCGAATCTCAGCTCTTGGACTTTTGCTTTTGGCTGTCGTCCTTTATAGGCATTTAATAAAACAAGGATATTTTAAGGAGGTCCATGGCTAATGAAAAAGAAAGATTTATTCGTTTTGTTTTTCTTAGCAGTAATCATATTTCTGATTATCTGCCTGCTGCCAGAGCAGGTCCCCATTCATTTTAACAGGGTAGGAAAGGCGGACATTGTTGTCAATCGCTTTTGGTTGATTCTTGGTTTGCCCATTCCCTACTCTCTTTATTGGAAATATTTCCGAAGCAAATCAAAAAGAGGTCATTGACCTCTTTTTGTGTGATATTAATATCTCGTCGGTCCCATAGTCGCACTCTTGATGTTGAAGCGTTTTTTGAGATAGAAACGCAGGGCTAGGGTAATAGCGCCGACAATAGCAACTACGACATTGGACAGGCGGGGATTGAGGAATTCAGGCAGGAGGCTGGTCAATACGATGGACATGCTCCAGAGGAGAATAGCTGCTGCCATGGTAAGGATGGACTTGAGCAGTTTAGGGCGCTGGCTACGGTCCTTATCTGGTCCGTAGAAACGGTAGATAAAGTGGTAGAGAGCATAGAAAGAAAGGCCACCGACGATGCTTCCAAGTACGAGAGTCGTCAGTCCATAGACAGATGGCTGAGAGGAAGCCAGATTGACGATAGAGGTCAGGAGGGTAAAGAAACCAAAGATAAAGAGGACAGAGTCCAGCATCATCCATTTAGGATCGTCATTTTCCTTTGGATGCTCGGCATCATAGCGCTCTTTTGCAGTCAGAGATGCTGCCCAAGTAGTTGGGGCTCCGTAGAGGCCGCGGGCAGTGATTCCCTTGGTTTGATTTTCCAAAATTTCCGGCAGAATGCCTTCTAAGATAGTCTGGATTTCCTGATCGGATTTGCCGTCTTGTAGGAGTTGGTTAGTCGCGATATGGATAAATTCTTTGTTTTTTTTGCTGAGTTTGTCGAGGGATACTTGTGACATAGGCGTTCTTTCTAAAGGTTAAAATAGTTTTTTGTGCATGAGATAGGCCATGACCGAAGCACTCATGGCAAAGGCGATGAACATGATAATCCAGAAGGCATGAGGTTCACCGTTGAGAGGCAGTTCGTTATTTTTGAAGTTCATCCCATAGGCCGAGAAAATCATGGTCGGGATAGACATGACGATAGTCACCAGAGCCAAGGCTTTCATGATATTGTTCTGGTTATTAGAAATGATAGAGGCAAAGGTCTCAGTCATACTGTGGAGGATGTTGCCGTAGATATCAGCCATCTCAATGGCCTGCTGGGTCTCAATCAAGGTGTCTTCCAGCAAGTCCTCGTCTTCCAGGTATTTCTTGATATTGCTGGTGGAGCTTGTCAGCTTCTTAATCACACGCTCATTTGTCTTAAGAGAGGCTTTGAAATAGACGATGGTCTTTTCCAACTCCATGAGCTCAATCAGTTCTTCATTTCGCGTGGACTTGTGCAGCTGGCTCTCAATCTGCTCACTCTTACGGTCAATGGAGCGCAGGGCTGTCAGATATAATTCGGCATTGTGGTAGAGAATCTGAAAGATAAAACGTGACTTCATAAAAGTATAGAAGTTGCGCAGGCGCCGGTGAATGAAGATGTCCAGCAGAGGTAATTTTTCCAAACAAGTGGTGATAATCGCCTCTTCCGTGATGATAATACCAAGGGGGATCGTGACATAGTAAGTCTGGTTATTCCGCTCCTCTGTGATGGGCACGTCAACAATGATCAGCGTGTACTCATCCTCTATAGTAACCCGAGACATTTCTTCCGCATCGAGTGGCGCTCGCAGGTCAGTGATGTCAATGCCAAAGACGTTGGCAATTTCGATTGATTCGCTCTGGGAAGGATTGACAAGATTGATCCAAGAGCCTGATTCGAGCGCATCAATCTCTTTGAATTCTGTCGTAGTTGATAAAAAGACTTGCTTCATGATCTTTTTCCTTTCCAGAGTGTTTTTTGCATACCGTACTATTATACTACAAATTCGGGCTTTTGGGGCAAAAGTTTGCAGAAAAATTTGTTATAATGGAGAAGGTTTATAAGTGAAACGAGGTCAAGATGCAAGATAAAATTGTGATTCATGGAGCGCGAGCTCATAATTTAAAAAATATTGATGTAGAAATTCCGCGGGACAAGCTGGTCGTGGTGACCGGTCTGTCTGGTTCAGGCAAGTCCAGTCTGGCTTTTGACACCCTCTATGCCGAGGGGCAGCGCCGCTATGTGGAGAGTCTATCGGCCTATGCTCGGCAGTTTTTGGGCAATATGGAAAAGCCGGATGTAGACTCGATTGATGGTCTCAGCCCGGCTATTTCCATCGACCAGAAGACGACCAGTAAAAATCCCCGCTCAACAGTGGGAACAGCTACCGAAATCAATGACTACCTGCGCCTGCTCTATGCTCGTGTTGGAACTCCATACTGTATCAACGGTCATGGAGCTATTACGGCTTCGTCTGTTGAACAGATTGTTGACAAGGTCTTGGAATTGCCAGAGCGTCAGCGGCTGCAGATATTAGCCCCGGTCATCCGCAAGAAAAAGGGCCAGCATAAGACCGTTTTTGATAAGATTCAGAAGGACGGTTATGTCCGTGTGCGCGTGGATGGCGATATTTACGATGTGACGGAAGTGCCAGAGCTTTCTAAGAGCAAGCAGCATGATATTGAGGTTGTGGTAGACAGAATTGTTATCAAGGAAGGGGTGCGCAGTCGCCTCTTTGACTCGGTCGAAGCTGCTCTGCGGATTGCTGAGGGCTATGTGGTGATTGATACCATGGACGGTCAAGAGCTTCTCTTTTCTGAGCACTATGCCTGCCCAGTCTGTGGCTTTACAGTGCCAGAGCTAGAGCCGCGACTCTTTTCTTTTAATGCGCCCTTTGGCTCCTGTCCGGACTGTGATGGTCTGGGGGTTAAGCTGAAGGTGGATCTAGATGTCGTTGTGCCAGAAGCTGGCAAGACCTTGCGCGAAGGAGCGCTAGCACCTTGGAATCCCATCTCCTCCAACTACTATCCGCAGATGCTGGAGCAGGCCATGGCAGCCTTTGGCATTGATATGGATAAGCCTTTTGAGGAGCTGACGGAGGAAGAAAAGCAGCTGATTTTCTTTGGCTCAGATGGACGAGAGTTTCATTTCCACTATGAAAATGAATTTGGCGGCGTGCGCGATATTGATATTCCTTTTGAGGGGGTTGTCACCAATATCAACCGTCGCTACCATGAAACCAATAGTGATTTTACTCGGACACAGATGCGGGCTTATATGAATGAGCTGACTTGTGCGGCTTGTCATGGTTATCGACTCAGCCCTCAGGCCTTGTCTGTCAAGGTTGGCGGCGAAGACGGCTTGCATATCGGTGAGATTTCAGACTTGTCCATTGCTGATCATTTGCTTCAGTTGGACAAGCTTAGCTTGACTGACAATGAAGCTACGATTGCTCGGCCTATTCTCAAAGAAATTCACGACCGCCTGACCTTCCTCAATAACGTTGGCCTCAATTACCTGACTTTGTCTCGCTCGGCAGGAACTCTATCAGGAGGCGAGAGCCAGCGGATTCGCTTGGCGACTCAGATTGGTTCTAACTTGAGTGGCGTCCTCTATATCCTGGACGAGCCCTCTATTGGCTTGCACCAGCGTGACAATGACCGCCTGATTGCCAGCCTCAAGAAGATGCGCGACCTGGGCAATACCCTCATCGTGGTTGAGCACGATGAGGACACCATGCGGGAGGCTGACTGGCTGATTGACGTGGGACCAGGAGCCGGTGTTTTCGGCGGTGAAATCGTCGCAGCCGGCACTCCTGCGCAAGTAGCTAAGAGTAAGAAATCTATCACAGGCCAATACTTGTCAGGTAAGCGCGAGATCCCAGTACCATTGGAACGCCGTGTAGGCAATGGCCGTTTTATCGAAGTGACTGGTGCTCAGGAAAATAACTTGCAGAATATCACGGCTAGATTCCCCTTGGGCAAATTCATCGCTGTGACGGGAGTTTCTGGATCTGGCAAGTCAACGCTGGTCAACTCTATTCTTAAAAAAGCCATCGCCCAAAAACTCAACCGCAACTCTGCTAAGCCAGGTAAGTTCAAGAAAATCAGTGGTATTGAGCATGTGGATCGACTGATTGATATTGACCAAAGTCCGATTGGCCGGACACCGCGCTCTAATCCGGCTACTTATACTGGAGTCTTTGACGATATTCGCGATCTCTTTGCCAAGACCAATGAAGCCAAGATTCGTGGCTATAAAAAGGGCCGTTTCAGCTTTAACGTCAAGGGTGGCCGCTGTGAGGCTTGCTCGGGTGATGGAATTATCAAGATTGAGATGCACTTCCTGCCTGACGTCTATGTGGCCTGCGAGGTCTGCCACGGGACTCGCTATAATAGCGAGACTTTAGAGGTTCATTACAAGGAGAAGAATATCGCTCAGGTTCTGGACATGACGGTCAATGATGCGGTAGAATTCTTCCAGCATATTCCCAAGATTGCCCGCAAACTCCAGACTATCAAGGACGTAGGGCTGGGCTATGTGACTCTGGGGCAGCCAGCCACCACTTTGTCAGGTGGTGAAGCCCAGCGAATGAAGCTGGCCAGCGAGCTTCACAAGCGCTCGACTGGTAAGTCTTTCTATATCTTAGATGAGCCGACAACGGGTCTGCATTCTGAAGACATTGCCAAGCTCCTTCATGTGTTATCACGCTTTGTGGGCGATGGCAATACAGTACTCGTTATCGAGCACAATCTGGATGTTATCAAGACAGCTGACCATATCATCGACTTAGGACCGGAAGGCGGTGTAGGTGGCGGTACGATCATTGCGACGGGGACACCGGAAGAAGTCGCTGCTAATCCAGCCAGCTATACCGGCCAGTACTTGAAAGGCAAGCTGCACGTGAAATAATTCGTCAAATCCCTGTTTTATATTAAAAATAGGGATTTTTCGTGTCAGAGAATGCTCGTCGGATTCTAAGCCCTAGATAAGGTTTGTCAAAAAAATGTCCTATTTGACTGGTTTTTTGATATAATAAGCTTAGTTATTTCATGGAGGTGGCTCATGTTATCAAGAGTTGAAAAGTTTGAAGCAGCATTGGCTCAGACAGAATGCGACGCTGTTTTAGTAACCAATCTGAAAAATATTTACTATCTGACTGGTTTCAGCGGGACAGAAGCGACAGTTTTCATCAGCAAGAATCGTCGGATTTTCCTGACGGATGCACGCTATTCGCTGATTGCCAAGGGAGTAGTCCAAGGTTTTGATATTATCGAAACGCGCGACGCGATTGGTGAGATTGTCAAGATTATTGCGGATGACAAGCTGCAAAAAATCGGTTTTGATGACGAGATTTCCTATGCCTACTTCAAAATGCTGGAAAGTGTCTTCTCGGCCTACGAGCTGGTTCCCATGACAGCCTTTATTGAAAATCTGCGCATGATTAAAGATGAGCAAGAAATCGCGACTATTCGCAAGGCCTGTCAGATGTCGGATCAAGCTTTCCTAGATGTGCTGGATTTTATCAAGCCTGGTGAGACGACAGAACTGGCGGTTATGAACTTTTTAGATGCCCGTATGCGCCAGCTAGGTGCTTCAGGTGCCTCTTTTGACTTCATCATCGCTTCGGGTTACCGCTCTGCTATGCCGCATGGTGTGGCTAGTGACAAGGTCATTCAAAAAGGGGAAACCCTGACCATGGACTTTGGCTGCTACTACAATCATTATGTCAGTGATATGACGCGGACTGTTCATGTGGGACAGGTGACGGACGAGGAGCGGGAGATTTATGATATTGTCCTGCGCAGCAATCAAGCCCTGATAGAAGCAGCCAAGGCTGGGCTTAGCCGAATTGATTTTGACCGGATTCCGCGCCAGATTATTAACGATGCTGGCTACGGTCCTTACTTTAGCCATGGGATTGGCCACGGTATCGGCCTGGACATCCATGAGATTCCTTACTTTGGCAAGTCAGAAGAGCCGATTGAGGCCGGTATGGTCCTGACTGATGAGCCGGGTATTTATCTGGACGGTAAATATGGTGTCCGCATCGAAGACGATCTCCTCATCACAGAAACAGGCTGTGAAGTCCTAACTCTTGCGCCGAAAGAGTTGATTGTTATTTGAGAATTATCAGGCTTTATGATAGAATAAGTAGAAATATAATTTTAAAAAGAGGTAATATAGAATGATTGAAGCAAGTAAGCTGAAAGCTGGAATGACCTTCGAAACAGCTGATGGAAAACTCATCCGCGTTTTGGAAGCGAGCCACCACAAGCCAGGTAAGGGAAATACGATTATGCGTATGAAATTGCGTGATGTTCGTACTGGTTCTACATTTGATACCAGCTACCGCCCAGAAGAAAAATTTGAACAAGCCATTATTGAAACTGTTCCAGCTCAATACTTGTACCAAATGGATGACACTGCTTATTTCATGAATACTGAGACTTACGATCAATATGAAATTCCAGTAGTCAATGTAGAAGAAGAATTGAAATTCATCCTTGAAAACTCTGATGTGAAAATCCAGTTCTACGGAACAGAAGTGATTGGTGTGACTGTGCCAACAACAGTTGAATTGGTCGTAACAGATACTCAGCCATCTATCAAGGGAGCTACTGTTACCGGATCTGGTAAGCCAGCGACACTAGAGACAGGTCTTGTTGTCAACGTACCAGACTTCATCGAAGTTGGACAAAAATTAATCATCAACACAGCAGAAGGAACTTACGTTTCTCGCGCATAATATAGAAGAGGTAATAACTATGGCAGCTGAACAATTAGGTGAAATCGTCATTGCGCCACGTGTTTTGGAAAAAATCATTGCCATTGCAACGGCAAAGGTAGAAGGTGTTTATTCCTTCGCAAATAAGAGTATGTCAGACAGTCTTTCTATGCGCTCACTCGGTCGTGGAGTATCGCTCCATACAGATGAGACAGGTGATGTGACTGTAGACATCTATCTGTATTTGGAATACGGTGTCAGCGTTCCGACTGTTGCAGTAGCAATCCAGAAGGCTGTAAAAAGCGCTGTTTTTGATATGGCTGAGGTAGAGCTGTCTGCGGTCAATATCCATGTGGCAGGCATTGTTCCAGAAAAGGCACCTAAGCCAGACTTGAAAGATCTATTTGATGAGGACTTCCTCAATGACTGATATACTGTTGGAATCCAGAAGAGGTCTGCGCCAGCGGGCTTTTCAGGCCCTGATGAGCCTAGAGTATGAAGGGGATCTTGTAGAAGCTTGCCGTTTTGCTTATTCGTATGATAAGGACGAAGAGGCAGACAAAGCTGCGGAAGCTGATATTCCAGCCTTCTTGCTCAATCTGGTCTCCGGTGTGGTCCAGTCCAAGGACGACTTGGACAAGAAAATTGCCCAGCACCTCAAAAAGGGCTGGACAGTGGATCGTCTGACGCTGGTAGAGAAAAATATCCTGCGTCTGGGGATCTTTGAGATTACAGAGTTTGATACCCCACAGCTGGTAGCAGTCAACGAAGCCATTGAGCTTTCCAAGCAATTCTCTGACGAAAAGTCCAGTAAGTTTATTAACGGGATTTTGAGTAAATTTATCGTTGAATAAAATGAAGGTCGAGACAAATGTCTTGGCTTTTTTTGATTTGTGACATTCAGTTTGTCTCACTTCGTTAGGTGCAAGACAAATAAATCACCCACTATGCGATTGCGTATCAAGGATTATATCAAAAAACTCCAGACACGATACAATAAAGGTGTTCAAGCCAATTGTAAAGTGAAAGGAGGAAAAATCACAAAAAGTACATAGTTTATCACATATAAAGTGGATGTGTTCTATCACATTATGTTTACACTTAAATATATATAAAAAGTGATCTATAATCAATATCGAAGTAGTTTAGGTAGAATATTCCACCTATTATGTGTTTATAAAGATATTGAAATTATAGAAGGGTACTTTATTCCGGATTATGTATATATGTTAATGAGTATCCCATCAAAAATAGGTGTTTTAAATTTTATGGGTTACTTGAAAGGTAAAAGTGCTCTTGTGATGTTTTGTAAACATGTCAATCCTAAGTATAAATTTGAGAAAAGGTATTTTTGAGCAGAAAGCTATTACATGAGTACAGTTGAACCCAACGAAGCCACAATCAAGAAAGATATGCAAGATCAGGAAAAGCACAATATAGCAATGGATAGATTAAGTTTGAAAGAAGGTAAATATCTAATTAGGGGTAGCGGTAAGTAATGCAAACGCCTCTTTGAGAGGCTTGTAACGAGTTAAGAGCAATGAAGCTTGAACAAAGTAAAAGCCAGCATCTTTTGGTGCTAGCTTTTGATATGAGCTAGGCTTATATCCCTGGTACAAACTATCTGTTAGATGAGGTGAATTATTTTGGCGCGATGACTTCTAATCCACCCATGTAAGGACGCAGAACCTCTGGGATAGTTACAGAACCATCTTCGTTTTGGTAATTCTCTAAGATAGCTGCCACCGTACGTCCGACAGCCAGTCCAGAACCGTTGAGAGTATGAAGGAGTTTGACCTTACCATCTGCTTCGTCACGGTAGCGGATTTGAGCTCGACGAGCTTGGAAATCTTCTGTGTTAGAGCAACTAGAGATTTCACGGTAGGTGTTCTGAGCCGGAATCCAAACTTCCAAGTCGTAAGTCTTAGCTGCTGAGAAGCCCATATCTCCAGTACAGAGTGCTACAACTCGGTAAGGCAGATTAAGCTTTTGCAGGATGTTTTCAGCGTTGGCAGTCATCTTTTCTAGCTCTTCATATGATTCTTCTGGCTTGGCAAATTTTACCATTTCAACCTTGTGGAATTGGTGCAGACGGATGAGACCGCGCGTGTCACGGCCAGCAGAGCCCGCTTCAGAGCGGAATGATGGGCTCATAGCTGTGAAGTAGATTGGCAATTCTTTTCCGTCCAAAATTTCATCTCGATAATAGTTGGTCAGTGGAACTTCAGCAGTCGGAATCAGAACGAAGTTGGTATCGCTTAGCTCAAAGGTATCTTCTTTGAACTTAGGATATTGCCCAGTCCCAAACATAGAATCGTGGTTGACCATGTAAGGAGTGATGACTTCGGTGTAGCCTTCTTTGCCATGCTCGTCCAGCATGAAGTTGTAGATAGCACGCTCTAATCGAGCTCCCAGCCCCTTATAGAAGAGGAAACGAGCACCAGTAACTTTTGCTCCACGCTCCCAGTCTAAGATATCCAGTTCTTCACCCAAATCCCAGTGAGCTTTAGCTTCAAAGTCAAATTGGCGCGGTGTCCCCCAGCGACGAACCTCAACGTTTTCGTCCTCATCTGCTCCGACAGGAACACTTTCGTGCGGGATATTCGGCAGAGTGGTAGTGAATTCAGTCAACTTAGCGTCCAGCTCAGCCAAAGTTGCGTCTAGGGTTTTGACTTCAGCAGAGAGTTTTTGCATGGCAGCAATCTTATCATCTGCATTTTCTTTGTTGCGTTTAGCTTGAGCAATTTCAGCAGAAACAGTATTGCGCTCAGCCTTGAGTTCTTCGACCTTGACTAACAAATCCCGACGTTCTTTGTCAATGCTTTTCATTTGGTTAAGGGTAGCAGCGTCAACACCTCGTGTAGCTAATTTTTCAGCGACAGAATCAAAATCTGTACGGATGCGTTTTAAATCTAACATAGGTACCTCCAAAAATAAAAAGCACTTTATGAAACTGTTGGAGCGGCATAGCCGCGGTTCCATCCAACTTCACAAAAGTGCACTTGCTTAATTATTCATTTTTAAACTAACGGTAGAATTTCCTATTTTCTCCTTATCTGCTCACAGCCACCGCAGACTTTCTGAAAAGTGCCCAATAGTACTTATCCGTTTCGACTATTATACAGGATTTTATGGAAAATGTAAATCCCAGGATAGGAAAAATCTTGACAGAAAAAGATAACTATGTTATCTTTAAATAAAGGTAACGAAGTTATCTAAAGGAGTTCTTATGGTAAAACAAACAACGCGCGACCGTATGATTGAGAAGGCAAGCCAGCTTATCAGAGAGTATGGCTATCAGAATATCCCCTTGAGGAAACTGGCATCTCTGCTGGGGGTTACGACTGGCGCTTTTTACAAGGCTTTTGAGAATAAGGAGGAACTTTACTATCAGGTCTGTCTTTTGGAAAACCAGAAGCAGCTTAAGCGTTTAGAGGAGCAGTATCTAGATGGAGTCTCTGATCCTCTGGGTTGCATTTGGCAGATAGGACTCTTTCTTTTATCGGAATATGAAACTAACAGTCAGATGATGGATTTTCTCTTTTTCAGCCCTGTAGCGACAGAGGCTTACCGGAAAGGTGAGCTTCTGGAAATCGGGAATAAGACAGTGGTTTATCTGGATCGGCTGCCTATTGAGAGTCAAAAAGAGAAAAAGATTCTTTTGCTCAAGCTGGACACCTTCATCACAGGCTATGGGCATTTTATTGCTAAAGGCTTGGAGCCTTTTGATGAGGAAGTTTATCGCTCAATGTTCAATGATTTACTAGGAGGTTACAAATATGAGTAAAAATCTCATTGTTTATGCACATCCCTATGATAAAAGCTTTAACCATGCTATTTTAGAGCAGGTTCAGGACTTGTTGGAGAAGAAAGGTCAGACCTATGAACTGGTCGATCTCTATGAGGATGGTTTTAATCCTGTCTATACCAAGGAAGAGCTAGCGCTTTTTAATAAGGGGCAGGCACTAGACCCACTAGTTTTAAAATATCAGGAAGCTCTTGCGTCCTGTGACCGCCTTATCATGATTTTTCCTATCTGGTGGGCGGATATGCCAGCTATTGTCAAGGGATTTGAAGATAAGGTCTTTTTGAAAAATAAGATTTACGAGGAGAGCAAAACTCGCCAGTTAGTTGGTCGTCTGACCAATATTAAAGAGGTATTGGCTATTACTACCTCTGCAGCACCGACCTTCTATCTTAAGTATTTCTGTGGTGACGTCGTCAAGAAAGCTATGTTGGGACATACCTTTAAGTCTATCGGTGCTAGACAGCGCCGTTGGTTGAATTTCGGGAATATTTCTCAGTCTACAGCTGAAAAACGTCAAGCTTTTTTAGAAAAACTATCAGAAAAGATTTGAAGAGGTAGTTATCATGATTCGTTTTAGAAGAGCAGATGAAAGGGATCTTGCTGCAGCAGTCTCGGTTTTAACTGCTGCTTTTGCTGAGCATGAAATCTACAGAGAAAAATTCCGTCCTCTCTTTGGCAGCAGTCAGTCTTATATTGATTTTCTAAATAGATTGCATGCAGTTATGGTTAAGGCAGCGATGCGTCATCATATTTGCCTACTTGCTGAAGTGGACGGACGTCTTATGGCAGTCGCTACTATTCATAAGATCGGTAACCATCCTGTCGGTATACTTTCCTTTTTGCGGGCAGGAGCATGGAGGATGTGGCAATATATTCCCCAGCTTTTAGCCTTTCAAAAAGTCTTTGGGGAGGGCAGTAAAGAAGCTAAGAAAAGGAGTGTTTCAACTCTTTATCTTGAACTACTGGGTGTGCTGCCTGATTATCAAGGGCAGGGAGTTGGTGGTCTTTTTATCTCAAAAGGACTTGAGTTGCTTGCCAAAGAAGAGAAATGCCAGCGGCTTACTTTGATTACTCATACAGAAAGCAACTGTCGTTTTTACAAAAAGAACGGATTTAAACAACTAGATGTCCGTGATGTTGAAGGTGTCAAGACATGGACTTTCGAGAAAAATTTAGCTGATGTTTATCCTTTTTGAAAATCTAATGATGCGGTCTTGCATTGATAATATCAGCTTACTTCATCCCATTATTTCAAGGGGGCTGAAATAGTGCATTCTCAGACTGATTCACTTTCCAATTTTTTGTGCTAGCTCCATTTTGGTGGTACAAGCTGGTTTTGTCTTAGTCGGAAATATAAAAAATAGGGCAGAAACTTTTTCAACCCTATTTTTTCTTCTTAAAGATTCCAGCAATTTTTTGTAACAGAGTCGGCAATCTAACGACCTTATCATTGCCGATATGTTCTCGCGCAATTTTGAGAATCTTACCAGAGTCTTTGGAGGCAAAGAGAAACTTTCCTTTGTCAGTCCAGATTTCAAAATGGCGGCTGACTTTTTTGCCAGAAACATTAGCACCGATAGTAGTGATGCTAGTCCAAGGCAGCTGAATATAATCTTCTACATTGGCATCAGCATAAAACTCCAGAGCTGTCTCGCCGATTAGAAATTTCCCAACCTTTCCGCCTAATCCAAGATAGGATACGCCAGTGGTATTAAACTTAACTGTTTTGTTTTGTGACTGTGCCATAGAGTAACTCCCTTTTAAATAATATAGCTATTATACCACAATAAAAAGAAGGTCGAAACCTTCTTTTTGATTACATCAAACCAGCAACGTGAGCTAGTACACCAACTACGAAGAGGGCGATGATGATCGTGATAGGGGACACTTTCTTCTTAAGCAACCACATACAAGCGAAAGTTAGAAGCAGTCCCATCAAACCAGGAATCAAGGAATCCAAGTTTTGTTGGAAAGTTGTAACTTTTTCAGGGGTTTGAGATAGTCCTTGACCTACTTGAGCAAAGGCTTCTTGGATACCCTTATAGCCACTAGATAATTTGTCCCAATGGATATATGCTTTATCATCTAGCTTAACAGATGAAACATTAAAGACAAACTTAATAGATACCCAGCGCTCAACCAGAACAGCCAAGATAAACATACCTAGGATTGAAGCACCTTTGGTAATGTCTTGGAGGATACCACCAGACATGTCCTTAGTGATTTCAGAACCAGCCTTGTAGCCCAATTCTTGTGTGTACCAGAGGAAAGCCATCCGGATAGCATTCCAAGCTAAGAAGAAGATAAGTGGACCAATGATATTTCCAGTCAAAGCAAGAGATGCACCAAGTGCTCCAAGGATAGGACGAACTGTGAACCAGAAGACAGGGTCTCCGATACCAGCCAGAGGTCCCATCATACCGATTTTAACCCCTTGGATAGCCGCATCGTCAATTGCTGCACCATTTGCTTTTTCTTCTTCAAGCGCAAGTGTAACTCCGATGATTGGAGCTGCTACATATGGGTGAGTGTTGAAGAATTCCAAGTGACGCTCAAGAGCAGCAGCTTGATCTTCTTTTTTAGTATAAAGCTTCTTAATAGCTGGAATCAGTGAATAAGCCCAGCCCAAGTTTTGCATACGTTCGTAGTTCCAAGAGCCTTGCAAGAAAGTAGAACGCCACCAAACTTTTTGACGGTCAGCCTTTGAAAGAGTCAATTTTCCTGACTCATCAGGTTTTACAGTATTTAATTCTGTCATGATAGTGTGTCTCCTTTCTTAGTAGTCTTCTAGGATATCGCCGATTGGATCGTTAGATGAAGCTGTTGCTCCGCCACCGCCATTTCCGCCTTTTTTAGACAGAGCGAGGTAGATGAGGGCAATAGCGACACCAATTGCACCGAGGGCAATCAGAGTGAGTTCGCTGACAGCAGCTAAAGCAAAACCAATAGCGAAGAATGGCCATACTTCACGAGTTGCCATCATGTTGATAACCATGGCATAACCAACGGCTACGACCATACCACCACCGATTTGCATACCTTCTGATAGCCAAGCTGGCATAGCTTCAAGAGCAGATTTAACAGACTCAGCAGGAATCATCAAAAGAAGTGCTGCAGGGATAGCAATACGTGCTCCTTGCATGAAGAGAGCGATAAAGTGAGCGCGTTCAACTCCTTTAATGTCTCCTTTTTTCGCAGCAGCATCTGCACCGTGAACCAAACCGACTGACAAAGTGCGGACAATCATAGTCAAGAAGAGACCAGCAACAGCAAGTGGAATAGCAACACCTTGTGCTACAGCGATTCCTTTGCTTGAGAAGTCTCCACCCAGTACCATGATGATGGCAGCGGCAACAGAAGCGAGGGCAGCATCAGGTGCTACAGCAGCTCCGATATTAGCCCAGCCAAGAGCGATCAGCTGGAGAGAGCCACCCAGCATAACACCGGCAGCCAAATTACCAGTTACCAGTCCAATCAAGGTACAAGCAACCAGCGGTTGGTGGAATTGGAATTGGTCCAAGATACCTTCCAGACCAGCTAAGAAGGCAACAAAGACTACTAAAACCATAGAAATAATAGACATGTTCTAAATCCTTTCGTAAATTAATAAAAGCAAAACGTTTGATTCTACTGCACGTTGGCTTTCTTAATCAAATCAAACAAATCTTTTTTAGAGTCATTTGGTACTTTACGTACATCGAATTCAACGCCAAGGTCGCGCAGCTTTTCATAAGTAGCAACGTCTTCCTTGTCCATTGACAGTACGTTGTTGACCATTGTTTTACCAGTTGAGTGGGCCATAGAACCAACGTTAAGGGTCTTGATTGGCACACCGCCTTCAACAGCACGAAGGGCATCTTGAGGAGTTTCAAACAGAATCAAGGCATGTGTGTTGCCAAAGCGAGGGTCTTTTGAAACAGCAATCAATTTGTCGATTGGGACAACATTGGCTTTGACATTACCTGGTGCAGCTTGCTTGATCAATTCTTTACGAAGTTCATCTTGAGCTACTGAGTCAGAAGCAACGATAATACGATCTGCTTTTGAATCTGGCGTCCAAGCTGTTGCTACCTGACCGTGTAGCAAGCGTGTGTCGATCCGAGCAAGGTTGATTTTGAGCTTGCCATCACCGATTACAGTCCCTTCAGGGATGGCAGCTTGGGCAACTGGAGCAGCTGCAGCAGGAGCATTTGCTTCTTCAGCAGTAGGGTTCAGCTCTTCAGGCAGAGCTTTGACTCCTTCCTTGGCTTCTTTGATGATGTTAGCAACAACAGCTTCAACGCCGGCGTTGGCATCCATCATCCTTTCTGTATAAGCTTGGATCAGCATAGGCAGGTTCAAGCCTGTAATGATAGCGAACTTGCGGTCTGGATTTTCACCCATGACACGGCTAGCTTGGTTGAATGGAGAGCCACTCCAAAGGTCAGCCAAGACCAACACTTCATCGTCCGTATCAAACGAAGCCACAGCGTCATTGAACTTTGCATAGAGATCATCTGGTCCTTCGTTGGGCATGAAAGTTACAACTTGTACTTTTTCCTGCTCACCGAAAATCATAGAACCTGATTGATGAATACCAGCAGCAAATTCACCGTGGCTAGCAATAATGATTCCGATACTCATTATTGACATTCCTCCTTATAAAATGTTTGACTTAAGTTTTAAGAAAACTTTAAGGCAAGTTTATTATAAAACGTTTTCATGAAAAATGCAAGCGTTTGTTCCTAAAAACGACTTTTTCTTTCAAAAATGTCAGTATTTGCTGAACCCCTGATAAATATAGGTATAAGCAAACCTTAGCTATAGAAATGTTTTAATAAATTAGGAAAATAAAAATACAACAGATTAATATATGAAAAAATGTTGAAATAATATGAAAGAGACTTTTGAAATGAAAGCAGAGAATTTTGTTTGAGAAAGTGTTTATTTATCAAAAAAGAAAGAGGAGGACCAAAGACAGAAAATCGCATCTTATGTCTTTAGTCTCCCTCTATAATGGCAAAAGTTTCTAAATAATATCAAGCCTGTCCATCATTAGTTTCCAAGAGTTTGGTAAATGTTGGGATTGACATGCTTTAAAGCATTAGTGTGTGAAGTCAAGTACCATACGTCCCTGAATGGTACCCGCTTCCATTTCGTCAAAGACATCCACTGCATCTGAAACAGGGCGCTTTTGAACGACAGGAACCACTAATCCTTCAGCGCCAAACTGGAAGGCTTCTTCCAAGTCCTTGCGTGTTCCAACGAGGGAACCGATGACTTGGATACCATCTAAAACGGTTTTGACAATGCTGAGGTCCATCATTTCAGATGGCAATCCAACGGCAACTACACGACCGCCAGCACGAACAGAGTCAACAGCTTGGTTGAAGGCAACTTTAGAAACGGCTGTTACTACGGCAGAATGCGCACCGCCAGTTTTTTCTTGGATAAGAGCAGCGACATCTTCAACTTCATGGCCGTTGATGACGATATCAGCACCGACTTCTTTGGCCAAAGCTAGCTTATCATTGTTGATATCAACAGCGACAACATGGGCATTAAAGACTTTCTTGGCATATTGAACCGCTAGGTTACCCAATCCACCTGCTCCAAAGATTACTGTCCATTGGCCTGGTTGCAGCTGGGCTTCTTTGATAGCCTTGTAGGTCGTTACACCGGCACAAGTGATAGAAGAAGCTTGAGCAGGATCCAGTCCTTCAGGAACTTTGACAGCATAATCGGCTGTTACGATACATTGCTCTGCCATCCCACCGTCAACAGAATAACCAGCATTTTTTACAGTACGGCAAAGGGTTTCGCGTCCAGTTGTACAGTATTCACAAGCGCCGCAGCCTTCAAAGAACCAAGCTACACTGACGCGGTCTCCGACTTTGAGGTTTTTTACATCTGGAGCGATTTCTTTGACAATACCGATACCTTCATGGCCAAGAACGCGGCCCGGTACCTTGCCAAAGTCACCATGCGCGACGTGCAAATCAGTATGGCAGACACCGCAGTATTCAATGTCAACGAGAGCTTCCCCTGTTTCAAGAGGACGAAGTTCCTTATTTTCGATGAGTTGGACATTGGTTCCTTCTGGATTTACAACAACTGCTTTCATAAGTAGTTTCCTCCTGTTATTTAGTTTTCGATTATGTTAATTATATCACAAACTCAAACAAATAGCAAACGCTTACAATTTCAAGTAAAAGTAACCTTTAAAACTATGGTACTGCGGATAAGCTCCGATTTTTAAAGCTTTTGAGCATGATTGAGGTCGAGAGAATACAAAAAATAAAAGACAAACTCTCGAACAGAGTTTGCCTAATTGTCTACTTTTATAAAAAGAGTTTGTTTAGCTCGTGGGCGACGCCATCTTGGTCGTTAGTCAAAGACAACTGCTGGTCGGCGTATGGCAGCAGGTCAGTATTGGCATTTTTCATGGCATAGCCAGTGCCAGCAAAGGACAGCATCTCAGTATCATTTTGCTCATCGCCAAAGGCAATCAGATTTTTGCGGTCTACATTGAGAACATTAAGCAGGTACTGAAGGGCAAAGGCTTTGTTGACACCCTTGGGAGCACACTCGAGAATGTTGAGTGGTCCGCCCCAAGAGTTGATGGAAAGTTCATGCTGGTAAAAAGCATTCATTTCCTCTGCCAGAGCATATTTATCAGCTGCTCGTGTCTGCAGGAGAATGGCGTTAGGATTCTCCGTTACCAGATTAGCTTGAAACTGATTTTCAGGCTTAAAAGCATCGATGCCAAATAGCTTGGGATCAGCAATTTCTTCATTGGGATTGGTGATATAGAATTTATTGCGGTATTCGCCGGCAATGAAATCAGCTTCAATCTCATCCCTGCGCTTAACCATATCCAGCAGAAAGGACTTGTCCAGCGTCAGCGATTTTTCAAAGTCCCATTTCTTTTCTGGAATGTGAGTCAGAGAGCCATTGAAGTTGATCATGGGCGTATTGAGCTCTAATTCTTTATAATATTTCAAAGCCATGCGGTAGGGCCGGCCTGTTGTGATAATGACCTTGTGGCCCTTTTGGGAAATTTTTTTGATGGTTTCTTTGGTGAAATCAGACAGATTGCTATTTGAATCCAGCAAGGTTCCGTCCAAGTCCACAGCGATTACTTTTTTTGTCATGTGAGTCTCTTTTCAGTGATAATACAGACTATTATAACAGAATTCAGTGTAAATAACACGACTTATGTTATAATGGTGCTCTAATCAGTCACAATTATGACACAGCAAGGAGGAGCTTTTCGTATGCGTAAACCGATCATGATTCATGCTCTTTTTCTGATGATTGCCTTTTTTATCTATATCCAATCTCTAAATGGCGGTCCTACCTATCTCATCTGGAATATGACCTTGGCCTTAATCAGCTATGATGCAGCTGTCTTGACGCTTTTATTCAAGAAGCAGAAGTGGACCTATCCTCTTCTTTTCCTCTTGTGGTTGCTTTTCTTCCCCAACACTTTCTATATGATTACCGATTTGATTCATATGACTTGGGTGGCAGATGTTCTGAGTAAGCCAAGTGTTTTCCTGCTCTTTTTAGCTTTTGTTTCTAGTATTTTGTTCGGTATTTTCTGTGGTATGGAGAGCTGGTATGTCATCAAGGAAGGCTGGAAGCTTAACTGGTATTTGGATTTGTTGCTGACGGCAGCTCTGTCGGCTTTGTCCAGTCTGGCTATCTACATAGGACGTTATGATCGCCTTAATAGCTGGGATTTATTGCTTCATCCTCAGCTGGTTCTACAGAAACTCTTGCAAACTTTGCAGCCTGATCGTCTGCCTTTCATTCTTGGTTTTACTTTTTTGCAGTTTATGAGTTTGGTATTTCTGATGAGAGATAATAAAAAATAAGAAAAGCGAGACATTCATCTTGAAAAAGTGAATGTTTTTTATTATAATTTAAAATATCGTTCGTAAATAAACAGATTTAAATCTATTTTTCTTTGTTATTGAACTAGATATTAGAAATTTTACTCAAAAGGAGATTTATTGAAAAATGGATAAATTTTTCAAACTGACCGAAAAAGGGACAGATGCCCGTACAGAAGTTTTGGCTGGTCTGACGACTTTCTTTGCTATGTCCTACATTTTATTCGTCAATCCAGCTATGCTGGCTCAGACAGGTATGCCCAAGCAGGGTGTTTTCCTAGCTACGATTATCGGGGCTGTTGCCGGCACCTTGATGATGTCCTTCTTCGCCAACCTGCCTTATGCGCAGGCACCAGGTATGGGGTTGAATGCCTTTTTCACTTTTACGGTCGTCTTTGCCTTGGGCTATACTTGGCAGGAAGCCTTGGCCATGGTCTTTATCTGCGGGATTATTTCGCTCATTATCACTTTGACCAAGGTGCGTAAGATGATCATTGAGTCAATTCCAGGCTCCTTGCGAGCAGCTATTTCAGCAGGGATCGGAGTCTTTCTGGCCTATGTAGGTATTAAAAATGCTGGCTTGCTCAAGTTTTCAATCGATCCGGGCAATTATACAGTAGCTGGCAAGGGAGCAGATAAGGCTGCAGCTGCTATTACAGCTAATTCTGCAGCAACTCCTGGTCTGGTAGACTTTAACAATCCAGCAGTCCTCGTAGCCTTGGTCGGTTTGGCCATCACAATCTTCTTTATTGTGAAAAACATCAAGGGTGGTGTTATCCTATCCATCCTAGTAACGACAGTTGTGGCTATTCTGGTTGGTTTGGTTGATTTGTCAGCTATTGACTTTGGGCAGAATAACATTGGCAGTGCTGTAAGTGAACTGGGACAGATTTTTGGGGTGGCAGTAGGACCGAAAGGTCTGGGTGCCCTTTTAGCAGATTCAGCTCGCTGGCCCCAGACATGTATGGCTATTCTGGCTTTTTCATTGACAGATATTTTTGATACCATTGGTACCTTGATTGGGACAGGTGAAAAGGTCGGGATTGTGGCGACTTCTGGGGAAAACCATGAATCAGAAGGTCTGGATAAGGCTCTTTACTCGGACCTCATTGGAACCTCTATTGGCGCCATTGCTGGAACCTCTAACGTGACGACTTATGTGGAGTCTGCAGCTGGTATCGGAGCTGGAGGCCGAACAGGTCTGACAGCCTTGGTCGTAGCCATCTGCTTTGCGGTGTCAAGCTTCTTTAGCCCACTCTTGGCTATTGTTCCTAATGCTGCAACTGCACCGATTCTCATTATCGTGGGGATTATGATGCTGGCTAGTCTGAAAAACATCCATTGGGATGATATGGCAGAAGCCATTCCAGCTTTCTTTACTTCTATTTTTATGGGATTTGCCTATTCTATCACTCACGGGATAGCAGCTGGATTTATCACCTACACCTTGGTTAAAGTCTTCAAAGGTCAAGCCAAGGATGTGCATTCTATGATTTGGATTTTGGATCTTCTCTTTATTTTGAATTTCGTAAATCTGGCTTTAAATTAGGTCTAAACATTGCTGGATTTCCTTGTGTCTAGTGAAGTTTGGATAGCTTATATTTTCAGTATAAAAAATCGGCTTTTGGTAGCTGATTTTTCTTTTGCAAAATTAAGCAGAAAAAAATTTTTTCTGGTATAATAAGAGAATGTTTAGTCATAATGAGGAAGAATTAATCCAGTGGGGGCAACGTCTGGGCAAATTGCTTCAGGCAGGGGACGTACTGGTTTTAACGGGAGATTTAGGAGCAGGGAAGACAACCTTTACTAAGGGTCTGGCTCTAGGTTTAGGCATCAGTCAAATGATTAAAAGTCCTACCTATACCATTGTTCGGGAATACGAGGGGCGCTTGCCGCTCTATCATCTGGATGTCTACCGCATTGGAGACGATCCAGATTCCATTGATTTGGATGACTTTCTCTTCGGGGAGGGTGTGACGGTCATTGAATGGGGAGAGCTGATGGGAGAAAATCTGCCTGAAGACTATCTCAAATTAAGCCTCTTGAAAAAGGAAGACGGGCGTGAATTGGTTTTTGAAGCCAAAGGAACACGAGCCCAAGAGTTGCTTGAGGAACTGCAGAATGACTGAATATGAATTATGCTTGCGTGAAGCGGAAAAAACAGATGCTGCTGAGCTGATTGCCTTCCTCAATCAGGTCGGGTCTGAGTCAGATTATATGACGCTGGATGAGGCTGGAATCTTGATGAATCAAGAGGAGATGGCTTCATTCATTGAGCATCAGGCTGCTTCTAGTAATCAGCTTTATCTGTTGGCTCTTTTAAATGGTGAGATTGCCGGTCTTATCAGCATCACAGCTGATTTCCATGAGCGAATTCGCCATATTGGTCAAGTCTTTGTCGTGGTGAAGAAAACTTTCTGGAACCAAGGACTGGGACGCATATTGCTGGAAGAGGCACTGACTTGGGCAGAAGATTCTCAAGTTATTCGACGTTTGGAATTGAGCGTTCAGGTTAGAAATGAACGAGCAGTTCATCTCTATAAAGATTTAGGATTTGAAATTGAAGGCTTACAAAAAAGAGGAGCCTATTTAAAAGAAGGGATATTTCTTGATGTTTACCTGATGGGTAAACTGATAGACTAAAAAAGATATGTTTAAAAAGATTATAATGATGTTTCTCAGCCTCCTTGTCGTAACGACAGCTGGTATCGGTACTTATGCATGGACGATTTATGGTCAGTCAACAGATGAACTATCCAAGACTTATAAGGGCTTGGGAAATGAGACAGATGTCATTTCTGCGACTAAACCCATGACTATCTTGCTGATGGGTGTAGATACAGGGAGCGGCTCCCGCGAGGATACTTGGGTCGGGAACAGTGATACCATGATTCTCCTGAGTGCCAATCCCAAGACCAAGAAAACAGTCATGATGAGTTTGGAACGTGATATTTTGACTCAGATTGATGAGAACGGTCAGACAGTTGAAGCCAAACTGAATGCTGCCTATGCGAATGGCGGAGCAGAGTTAGCCATTTCGACCATTGAGAGCCTGATGAATATCCACATTGACCGCTATGTGATGATTAATATGCAGGGCTTGGTTCAGTTAGTAGACGCAGTAGGTGGTATTGAAGTCAATAATACCTTTGACTTCCCAATTTCTATTGAAGATAATGAGCCTGAGTATACTGCTAAGGTGGAACCAGGCAAGCAAACCATCAATGGTGATCAGGCGTTGGTCTATGCTCGCATGCGCTATCAGGATCCAGAGGGTGACTATGGCCGCCAGAAGCGTCAACGTGAAGTAATTAAGAAAGTGGTTGAAAAAGTTCTCAGTCTCAACAGTGTCAGCCATTATCAGGCTATTTTAAAAGCTGTCAGCAGCAACATGCAGACCAATATCGCGCTTGATTCAAAAAGCATTCCACAACTGCTAGGCTATCAGGATGCCTTTAAGAACATCAAGTCCGAGCAACTACGTGGAGAAGATGCGACCTTGCCTGATGGTGGAAGCTATCAGCTGGTGACGTCGGAGCATCTGCTGAGCATGCAGAATCTAATCCGCAAGTCTCTAGGCTTGGACACAGTTAAGAGTCTGAAGACCAATGCTGTTCTCTATGAAGATATTATGGGCGGCAATAGTCTAAGAAGCAGCAATAGCAGTAGTACATCTAGTAGCACAGAAAGCTATAGCAGTTACCAGAATTCTTATAGTCAGCCTACTTATAATAATGGTTATGAAAATTATTCTTATCCGACGACAGATACAACAGTTGGAACTACGAATACGACTCCGGTTGCTCCAGCAGCTTCCTCTGCCCCAGCGGCAGATGTCAGTGTCAGCCCCCCACAAAGTCAGCCAGTAGTCAATGCGACTACAGAGTAGAAAGTTAAATATAAAAAGAGGCCAGCTCTTTGTAAATTGTAGTTGGTGACAAAAAGTAACATCAAGTGAAGTTGTTATTGATTCTCTCTTTTTAAAACATTTGTCAATTATATCAAACTTCTCTTGTTATTATTGAATTGAATCTAGCAAGTGATGCACTACAAGCACATGAAGAAATAATGTTTTCTGACAGCAGTTTTTCCTATAATATTTTTTGAAAGTTTCATAGTATAATCAAACCGAAATAGTAAAAATGAACAAGTTTGAATGTAAAAACAAAAATATCTTGAAAAATGTATGTAGCTAGAAAAAGTTGCATACATTTTTTCGTGCTTGTATTGTATGACTAGCAGATTTTTCTTAAAAAAATAGAATATTTCCTGTATAATGGGAATATGTATAAAAATTTGGAGTTAGAAGAAGTATGATTGTAGGTATTGATTTAGGAACAACAAATTCTTTGGTTGGAATTTATCAAGACGGTCAGGTTAAGCTGATCCCAAATGCTTTTGGAGAGTTTTTGACTCCTTCTGTTGTGGCCTTAGACGATAATGACGAAATCATAGTTGGGAAAATCGCTAAGGAGCGCTTGGTCACTCATTCTGACAAGACTGTTTCTCAATTTAAACGCTTTATGGGAACTAAGCACGACTTAAGACTAGGAAATAGAACTTATAAGGCTGAAGAATTAAGCTCTTTTGTGATTCGAAAGTTGGTAGATGATGCAGAAACTTATCTTGGAGAGAAAGTTGATGAAGTTATCGTTAGTGTACCAGCCTATTTCAATGATGCTCAGCGCTATGCGACAAAACTAGCAGGCAAATTTGCAGGGGTTAAGATTGATCGTATTATCAATGAACCTTCTGCAGCTGCCCTTGCTAAAAGCTCCATGAGTCATCAAGAGGATCAATCTTTCATTGTAGTCGATTTTGGTGGAGGTACTCTGGATATCTCAGTTGTAGAGTTGTTTGATAATATTGTTGAGATTGTGTCTATAGCAGGTGACAATCGTTTGGGAGGAGAGGATTTCACTGCAGCTATTGCTGAGGAATTTTTAGTCTTCAATCAATTGACCAAGGACTCCATTTCGCGCGAATTCTATAGCAAAATTTTGGTGCAAGCTGAGAAAACTAAGTTGGACTTGAATGACAAAGAAGAAGTGAAAATGTCAGTACTTGACCAGAAACAGAAATATTCTTTAAATTTGACCTATCAGCGTTTTTATGAGCTTTGTCAACCTCTGTTAGCCCGTGTTAAGGCAGTTTTAGACCGCGCTTTAATGGATGCACGTTTTAGCTATGTAACCTCTGATAATTTTGTCCTAGTTGGAGGAACTTCAAAATTGAGATTGGTTCAGGATTTTCTATCTTACTGTATTGATCAAAAGGTGCAAGTATCTGATGATCCTGATCTGATGATTGCAAGAGGATGTGCGCTCCTTGCAGGAATCAAGCAACGTCAAGGAGAGATACGAGACCTGTTGCTTTCTGATATCTGCCCGTTCACACTCGGTATTAAGGTAGTCGGTGATCATTTTTCACCAATAATAGAGCGAAATTCCACCCTCCCTGCTTCGCGGTTGGAGCATTACTATACTGCTGAAATGGGACAGAGCCAGGTGAAGATAAAGGTCTACCAAGGCGAGATGATGAAGGCGACCCAAAACTTATTCTTAGGAGAACTGGAAGTTCCAGTTCCTGTAAATTATCGAGCTAATGAAGGTTTTACAGTCCGATTCACCTATGATCTTAATGGAATATTGGATGTGGAAGTGAAAATTGACTCGACTCAAGAAATCTTTAGCCATGTCATCTTGCAAGATAGTATTACGCTGACAGAAAAGGAAATCAAGGCCAAACAATCTGAATTATCTCGCTATAAGATTAATGCACAGGAGACAGAGGTCTACCGCTTCTTGATTGAGAAGGCCAATCGCGTCTATAGTATGCTACTCGGCAGGAGAAGAGATAATCTGATGGAGGAAACAAAGAGATTTGAGGAAGAGGTCAAACAGGCGTCTGTCTATCAATTACCTAAGGTTTACCAGTCATTTTCTCGTTACTTAGATTATCTAGAACGAGGGTTGTAAGAGAGGAGAAAATATGAGTATATGGGAAACTTTAGGTATTGAGCCAACTCATGATGTCAAAGCAATTCGGAGACGTTATGCTGAGCTGGTTCGACATTATCATCCTGAAGACCAACCAGAAATCTATCAGCAAATTGTTGAAGCCTATCAAGTAGCCTTAAATTATGCAAGATCAATCAATGCTAGCTCAGAGATTGGTCTAAGAAAACCGATTTCCCATCAGCAAGAAAGCCAGACATGTGAGGAAACCCAAGACTCTGCTTCAAGTTTCCTTGATTTTGATACTTTACATATAGAAGAGGAGCAGTCGCAAGAGGAAGGTGCAAAGTCTCTACTTGACTTTAGTGACTATAAACGTTCAACTGCTTCAATCGGAAACTATGAAGAACCAGAGACTTCTCTAAACTTTGAAACGTTGAAGGTGGAGGAAGCGCAGTTACAAGAAGAAACCGCAAAGTCTACCCTGGATTTTAGCGACTATAATGAAACTTCGTATATAATTCGGAATTCGATTGAAAGCATAATCGGCAATGCTGATTATAGCTTTGAAGAGCAAGAAAATCTTTGGAGCCAGTTCTTTAGTCAGTATAGATATGACATGAGTGTTGTTCAGACTGTCCTAGAGGAAATGGATGTTTATATTTTTAACAAGCCTGAACAATTCTCTATCATCATACCTTTACTGAAAGACTATGTCCCTGATTTTCGCAACTGGAGTTACTATTACAAACTGAATCATTGGGAAATCAAAAGGGCAGGGGCAGTAGAAAAACAGAAATCTATTGCAAGTGCAAAAGAAGAGACTGAGCAATTTTACGCTTCATATCTTTTATGCCAAGAAATTCTCAAAGATTCTAAAAAAGCAAATCAACTAACATCTTGGATAGATTTTTTTAAGCACCCGCATCTTGCTTTTGTCGTGCTGTTTCAAGTGAGTCAGAAGCGTCAGATAATTAAGAGTGTCCCTGTTTTAACTTATATCCTTGAAAAGGTGCGACAAGTAATGTTTGAAGAGGATCGTGAACAGTTTGATGACCTAGCTGAGTACTTAAAGAAATTAAAGGTAAAACTTGGTGAAAATGTTGACTTTAATCAATACTCTTTAGATAACCCTGATGAGGTTGAGGTAGTTTTTTATGAACTGCTAAACGCTCATTATGAAGACGACTATAGTCTATTGCGTGATTGGCAATTTCTTTTTGAAAGGGTTAAGGATCAATCACTTTTACTATCTTTGTTAGAAAAAGTGGATGTCTATCCTTTAAAGAATAAAAAGGTTTTAACCCTGATACTCCAATTTGTAGAGCGTTCAAGTGACGAGGAGTCGAATCCCTATCTGAAAAAGCTACAATTCTGGAATATTGTTCAGTCCTATCCTTCTGTTGTAAAAGAGTTTGAACTAGATAATAAGGAGAATTTTGAATATTGGTATTACGAAGGCTATCTTTATGTTGAAAAACTAACGAAAAGTGATGAACTCATCAATGATTGGGATGAGTGGAAGCAATATTTTAAAGAAAAGCCTCGTATTCTAACTGTCTTGTTTGAACAGATATACAAGGAGTATCGACGCTTCACAGATGGAGAAGTCTTGAGATTTGTTCTTGGAAGATTTACTACTTCTAAAATTGCTCCACATATGATGACAGAGGAGACGGACAAGAAACTTGAAGAGATGACAGCCTATGCCTATGAGCTCAGTTATCCTAAGTCGAAACTATCCTATTCGTCTTGGAAAAAAAGACAGATATTCACCAATAAATTTCTGCAGTTTGTATTTGCTGTTTTGACTGTATTTAGCCTCATACAAAGTACCCAAGAGCAACGTCTTGGATTAAATTCTTGGGTTTATGTAGGAATGGTATCTCTTTTTTACTATTATATATTGAGAATGCGACAAACACCCATGGAAGAAGGGGATTTTGCTCGAGGTATGAAGCCCAAACTTTACTACAATCTCAATATGTGGGTTATGGGAATTTTATTCCTTTTCTTAGCCATTCCGTTTTTACCTCTTGGACTTATCGTTGGACTCTCTTTTATAACATTTTTCTGCTTTATTGATGGATTTAAGGTTAATAAGGGTCCAAAATGGAATTATTCACTAGATTGGCTTACTCCTATTGGTATTTTTCTTTCTGCTGGTTTTCTTTCTGCTTTGGCAAAAAGAAGCCAATTGGTTTCAGGTGTTGTCATATTCTATAGCATTATTCTGATTATCCTGCTCATTATTTTGTCCTTTACGAGATTGAGTCTAGACTTTCCGCCTTCGCTTAAGAAAATTTTCTTTCCAAGTTTAATAGGGATTCTTCTTTTTCAATTTTCTCCTCTCATTCACTTTAGACTTAGTTACTTTGATCCTATGATTCTTCGGCAAGACACCCTTAGCCTAACAGTCATGCTGCTATTAAATGCTGTTGCTATGTCTTATTTTACAAAAGAACAACGTTTAATAATTGGAGTTAAAAAGGTCTTCATAATTTATAGTTTGCAGCTGTTTATCTTTCTTCGACGATTTCTTAGGATTCTATTTTTTAATATAGCAGGGTTACGCCGATATAGTATTGAAGTTGATTCCCTTATAATGAATAGTGAGGTTGCTTTCTTCTTTCTAGAAGGACTATTTGTCCTTATGCTAATCCTCCTTTTTCGAAATATCCGTAAAGGAAAATAGTCCCTTTTTATGAAGAAGAATAAGTTGTGATAAATAGATGTAGAAAAAGTTTTCAGAGAACCATTTCGTATTTCAAAAACAGCACCTTTTGATAGAGAAAAACTCCAGCTAAAAACTGGAGTTTTTCTCTATCAAGACTCGTACTTTTCCCAGATGTCTTTGACTTGCTGGATCTGCACTTGAGCTTGGTTTTCAAGGACTTTATATTTATAGGTAAGATCTTGAGCGATGTCTTTGACTTGCTCTTTTTGCTCTTGAATGATGGCAATATTTCGTTGGATATTGGCTAGACTGTCCTTAACTTTGTCTAGGCTATCTGTTGTTTCAATGATTTCTTCTTGAATTTTTTGACGGTTTTCAACCAGCTTGTAACTGGCTGCAGCGGCACCGATAAATAGGAAAATATTTGAAAGTTTCATATTCCCTCCTTAAGCTTGCGCAATCTTCTCAGCTAATTCGGCCAGAGATGGAAAGTCTGGTTCGTGGGCTGCGAAAGTAATCTTGAGGTCATCTGCATCACTGTAGCGCGGTGCCAAATGCACATGGGTATGAAAGACAGTCTGTCCAGCAATTTCTTCGTTGTTGTTGATGATATTCATACCAGCTGCACCTGTGGCTTTCATCACCTTTCGAGCAATATCAGGTACGCGAGCGAAGAGCAGACTGGTGCTGTCAGCATCCATATCCAGCACATTTCGGAAATGCTCTTTAGGGACAACCAAGGTATGACCTGGTGTTACCTGGGAAATATCTAGAAAAGCAAGGACTTTCTCGTCTTCGTAGACTTTAGAAGAAGGGATCTCTCCGACAATAATTTTACAAAAAATACAATCAGCCATAAATGGTACCTCTATTCGCTAGATTTTGTTATAATATAAGAACCATTATACCAGAATTCGGAGAAAATATGTTAGAAATCAAAGAGCTTACGGGCGGCTATGTTAATATCCCGGTTTTAAAGGATGTCAGCTTTGAAGTGGGCAATGGCCAGCTGGTTGGTCTGATTGGTCTCAACGGTGCGGGCAAGTCCACGACTATCAATGAGATTATCGGTCTTTTGACGCCTTATAAGGGGCAGATTCAAATTGATGGACTGGAGCTGCGGACTAATCCCAGTGATTACCGCAAGAAAATCGGTTTTATTCCGGAAACGCCTAGTCTCTACGAAGAATTGACCCTGCGCGAGCACATTGAGACGGTAGCTATGGCTTACGACATTGAGCAGGAGACAGCTTTTGAGCGTGTGGATAAGTTGCTGGAAATGTTCCGACTCAAGGAAAAATTAGATTGGTTCCCTGTTCACTTTTCAAAAGGGATGAAGCAAAAAGTGATGATTATCTGTGCTTTTGTAGTTGATCCCAGCCTTTTTATCGTAGATGAGCCTTTTCTGGGTCTGGATCCGGTAGCTATTGCAGACCTTATCCAACTCTTAGATGAGGAAAAGAAGAAGGGTAAGTCGATTCTGATGAGCACCCATGTCCTGGACTCTGCCGAGAAGATGTGTGATAGTTTTGTAATCTTGCACAAGGGCCAAGTACGGGCCAAGGGCAGCTTGACTGAGTTGCGTGCTCAATTTCAAATGCCGGATGCTAGTCTGAATGACATCTATCTGGCCCTGACAGAAGAGGCAGCGCTATGAAAGAATTATTTGCTAAACGAAAGCAGGATTTTCGTCAGCAGTGTCTGAAATACCTGCGTTATGTTCTTAATGATCATTTCGTGCTCTTTCTACTGATTTTTATGGGATTTTTAGGTGTTCAGTACAGTCAGCTTTTGCGGCACTTTCCGACTAATCACCTCCCCATTATTGCTAGTCTGGTTATTCTATCGCTCTTTATCCTGCCTTTTGGACGGATTGCGACCTATCTGGAAAAGCCGGATGCTCTCTTTCTATTGGTCAGAGAAGCAGAAGTCAGGGCTTTTATCAAGGCTCAGATTCTGCGTTCCTATCTCTTGTATGCAGTCTTACAGACTGGAATCTTACTGTTACTGGCTCCGCTTTTTCTGGCTCTGGGATTGCCTGTTTGGGGCTTCGGGCTTTACTGCCTCCTTATGCTAGTCTTAAAATGGTTTTTGTTTCAGGCTAAGGCTAAGAAGTTCTTTACTGAAAATGGTTTAGATTGGCAGGCTCTGGTGGCTTATGAAGCAGCCCGAAAGCAGACGATTCTGCGCTTCTTTGCTCTCTTTACCAATGTTAAAGGCATTTCAAACAGTGTCAAGCGCAGGGCCTATCTTGATGGTTTGACGAGACTTGTGGGCAAGCAGCATAGTAAGACCTGGCAGAATCTCTTTTTGCGTTCTTACTTGCGAAATGGAGATTTGTTTGCGTTAACCCTAAGACTACTCTTTCTAGCTCTTTTGGCCTTGATTTTTGTCAGTCAAGCTTGGATTGCTGCAGCTTTTGCGGTCTTATTCAATTACCTCTTGCTCTTCCAGCTGACGGCCTTATACGAAGCTTTTGACTATCAATTTTTGACCCAGCTTTTTCCGATTGAAATAGAGGAAAAGCTGAAGGGAGCAAGACAAATTATCACATCTATTGGCAGCAGTGTTCTCTTGGCTGAAGTGCTGACTGCTCTGCTATTTTTCCAAGACAAGACAGCAGTGCTGGCTATGCTGGGAGCAACTGCCCTACTCTATCTGTTCTATCTGCCGTTTAAGTTACGGAGATTGGTTGACTAAAAGAGGTAAAACTAGTAAAATGATAAAGAAACTTTTTACGGAGGGGAAACATGGACTTGGTTGATAACGAGCTGACCCTGACACCGATAGCTGGTAAGAGCGGAAAGGCCTATATGGGGACTTATCCGGACGGGGGACGCGTTTTCGTCAAGATGAATACAACCCCTATCTTAGCAGGCTTAGCTCGAGAACAAATCGCACCACAGCTTTTGTGGAGCCGCCGGATGCCGGACGGCAACGTAATGAGCGGGCAGGAATGGCTTTCAGGCACTATACTGACCCCAAATGATATGTCCAAAAAGCAAGTAATCAATATTTTGACTCGGCTGCATCGCTCGCGCCCGTTGATGACGCAGCTGACCAAGCTGGGCTATACACTGGAAACGCCAACTGATTTGCTGAATGCTTGGCTCAATCAAGTGCCGCTTGCTTTGAGAAATAATCAATATCTGCAATCTGTTATCCGCGACCTACGCCAGACTGTGCCGGCCTTTCGTGAGGATTATGCGACCATCGTTCACGGAGATGTGCGCCACAGCAACTGGGTAGAGACCGACAGCGGGCTTATTTACTTAGTGGATTGGGATTCTGTGCGCCTGACAGACAGGATGATGGATGTGGCTCATATTTTGAGCCATTATGTGCCTGATTCAGGTTGGCAAGAGTGGCTGAGCGCCTATGGCTATAAGTATAATCAGACTGTTTTCAATAAGCTATACTGGTTTGGTCAGTATTCTTATCTGATGCAGATTGCCAAATACTATGAAAATAATGATTTAGAAAATGTGAACCGGGAGATTTACGCATTACGAAACTTCCGTTCTAAATACGGAAGAGGACAATGAGAGTAAGGAATCGTAAGGGAGCGACGGAACTGCTGGAGGCGCATCCCCAGTATGTGATTTTGAATCCGGCAGACGCCAAGGGCAGATGGCAGGAGATTTTTGGCAATGATCACCCCATTCATGTAGAGGTTGGCAGTGGCAAAGGAGCTTTTGTGTCCGGTATGGCCAAGGCCAATCCTGAGATCAATTACATTGGGATTGATATTCAAAAATCGGTCCTCAGCTATGCCTTAGACAAGGTGCTGGCAACAGATGTGCCCAATATCAAGTTATTATGGGTGGACGGTTCGGATCTGACTGATTATTTTGAAGATGGCGAGATTGACCGCCTCTATCTGAACTTCTCAGATCCTTGGCCCAAGAAACGTCATGAAAAGCGCCGTCTGACCTATCAGTCCTTTCTGGCAACCTATCAGCAGATTTTGCCGGAAAATGGAGAAATCCACTTCAAAACGGACAACCGCGGTCTTTTTGAGTATAGCCTAGTAAGCTTTTCTCAGTATGGTATGAAGTTAAAGGGTGTGTGGTTAGATTTGCATGCCAGCGACTTTGAGGACAATGTCCTGACTGAGTATGAGCAGAAATTTGCTAACAAGGGACAAGTCATCTACCGGGTGGAAGCAGCATTTGAATAAGAAAGAGTCTTTGAGGAAATACTCCTTGAAGACTTTATTATTGGGAAAGAATTTTGCTTAAAAATAAGAACGTTTTAAGTGAAATTCCGTCTTAACAAGCTTACATGGCATATTTCCCTTGCATTCTGGGACTTGTCGTGCTATAATACTAGTAATGAATAAGGAAAGAGAGGCGAGGAAGTATCTTCGCCTCTTATCTGTGAGGAGGTGTCGTCATATCGCAACGATTGTTGAATTGGTGAGGGAGGTTATTGAACCAGCCATTTTGGCCCCCTATGAATTAATCGATATTGAGTACGGAAAGATGGGCGGGGACTACGTTCTCAGTGTCTTTGTAGATAAGTCTGAGGGCATTACGGTCAATGATACAGCAGATTTGACGGATATTATCAGTCCGCTCTTGGATCAAATCAAGCCAGATCCCTTCCCGGAACAGTATTTTCTGGAAGTGACCAGTCCAGGCTTGGAGCGCCCGCTCAAGACCAAGGAACAGCTAGCCGATGCAGTCGGCAGTTATATCAATGTCAGTCTCTATAAGGCTGTTGACAAGCAGAAAGTCTTTGAAGGCACCTTGCTGAGCTTTGAAGAGGATGTTCTGCACATGGAATATCTGGACAAGACTCGCAGAAAAGAAGTCGAAATTCCCTACAGTCTGGTTTCCAAAGCCAGATTAGCCGTTAAGTTTTAGCAGCAGAAGCAATATAGAAAAGAAAGGAACACTTTTGTTTCGGCAAAAGTCACATGAAAATGAGTAAAGAAATGCTAGAGGCCTTCCGCATTTTGGAAGAAGACAAAGGAATCAAGAAAGAAGATATCATTGACGCAGTGACCGAGTCACTCCGCTCAGCCTATCGTCGTCGCTATGGTCAGGCAGACAGCGCAGCCATTGAGTTTGACGAAAAGTCAGGAGATTTCCGCGTCTATACTGTTCGCGAAGTCGTGGACGAGGTCTTTGACAGCCGTTTGGAAATCAGCCTCAAAGATGCCTTGGCTATCAGTTCAGCCTATGAGTTGGGAGATAAAATCAAGTTTGAAGAAGCACCAGCTGAATTTGGCCGGGTCGCTGCTCAGTCTGCCAAGCAAACCATCATGGAAAAGATGCGCAAACAAACTCGTGCTATCACCTACAATACCTATAAAGAACATGAAAATGAAATCATGAGCGGGACTGTGGAGCGCTTTGACAATCGCTTTATCTATGTCAATCTTGGTAGCATTGAAGCGCAGCTATCGAAGCAAGACCAGATTCCTGGTGAGGTCTTTGCCTCTCATGATCGCATCGAAGTCTTTGTCTACAAGGTAGAAGATAATCCTCGCGGTGTCAATGTCTTTGTCAGCCGCAGCCATCCAGAAATGATCAAGCGCTTGATGGAGCAGGAAATCCCTGAAGTCTATGACGGAACTGTGGAAATCATGAGCGTGTCACGGGAAGCAGGCGATCGGACCAAGGTAGCGGTTCGCAGCCACAACCCTAATGTGGATGCCATTGGAACAATCGTCGGACGCGGTGGAGCCAATATCAAGAAAATTACGAGCAAGTTCCATCCTGCCAAATACGATCCGAAGAGTGGCCGTATGGTGCCGACTGAAGAAAATATCGACGTCATCGAGTGGGTAGCAGATCCAGCTGAATTTATCTACAATGCTATTGCTCCAGCAGAGGTTGACCAAGTTATCTTTAACCAAGAAGATAACAAGCGGGCTTTGGTTGTTGTACCGGACAACAAGCTTTCTCTGGCTATCGGCCGTCGCGGACAGAACGTACGCTTGGCAGCTCATTTGACAGGCTTTAGAATCGATATCAAGTCTGCCACAGAGTTTGAAGAAATGGAAGCAGCCAATGAACTGGGCGGATTTGCTCAGGAAGCTGAAGAAATTCTTGGGGATGCAGCTGTCTTAGAGACAGAAGTTTCAGCAGCAGAAGCAACAGACTTTGACGCAGCTGCAGAGGAAACTGTACTAGAAACAGCTGGTTTAGAAAGCGAAGCTGAAGAACTAGACTAAGGGGGCTGGAATGGCAAAAACAAGAAAAATCCCTTTAAGAAAATCAGTGGTGTCCAACGAAGTGATTGACAAGCGTGATTTGCTGCGGATTGTCAAGAATAAGGAAGGTCAAGTCTTTATCGATCCGACAGGCAAGGCCAACGGCCGTGGGGCCTATATCAAGCTGGACAATCAAGAAGCCCTTCAGGCTAAGAAGAAGCGGGTCTTTAACCGCAGCTTTAGTATGGAAGTGGATGAGGCTTTCTATGATGAGTTAATCGCTTATGTCGATCATAAGGTCAAAAGAAGAGAGTTAGGTCTTGAATAAAGAGAAACTTGCAAATTTGCTGGGTCTGGCTCAGCGGGCTGGCCGCATCATTTCTGGTGAGGAGCTGACCGTCAAAGCTATCCAGGAGGGAAAAGCACATCTGGTCTTTTTGGCCCAGGATGCAGCTCCTAATCTCAGCAAGAAAATCACTGATAAAAGTCGTTACTACCAAGTAGAAGTATCAACCGTGTTTTCAACACTGGAATTAAGCTCTGCCATTGGCAAGGCCAGAAAAGTGCTCGCCGTGACAGATGCTGGTTTTACAAAGAAAATGAGGTCTCTTATGTAATAGAAGAGGAGGACAAGATTTGTCTAAAGTAAGATTGTATGAAATCGCCAAAGAACTGGGAAAAGAAAGCAAGGAGGTAGTGGCTCGTGCGAAGGAGCTGGGTCTGGATGTCAAAAGTCATTCGTCCAGCGTAGAAGCTGACGCTGGTGAGCGAATCAAATCCAGCTTTACAAAAGCAGCCGCACCTCAAGCCACTGCAGAAAAGCCTGTAGCAGCTCAGCCGTCACCGCAAAAAACTCCTGCCAAAGAGGCTGCGCCAGTCAAGGCAGAACAGACAGAGGCAAAAGTAACTGCTAAGCCAGAAGCGAAAGCAGAAACGGCAGCGCCTGTCAAGCGCCCGCAAAGCCGGAACTTTAAGGCAGAGCGTGAAGCGAGAGCCAAAGAAGAGGCAGAGCGCCGTAAGCAGCAAGGCAACCGCAAACCACAAAATAAAGAGCAAGGCAAGCGTGAGGACCGCGATAATCGAAATAAGAATCGCGGAAACCGCAACGACCGAGATAGGGGCAATCGTCCAAATGACCGTCGCGATAATCGTGGTCAAGATGGCCGCCGAAATGGTCAGAATCATCAAGGATTTAACGGCCAAAATCGCCAACAGCCTCAAGGACCAAAGATTGACTTTAAGGCTCGGGCAGCAGCTTTGAAAGCAGAGCAGAATGCTGAATACGCTCGCTCCAGCGAGGAACGCTTTAAGCAAGCTCAGGAAGCAAAAGAAGTTATGGAACGGCAAAACCGCCGCAAGGAGCAGCCTAAGGCAGAAGCAAGTGCACCAGTTCAGCCTGCACCAGCTCCATCTGCACCAGCAGCGAATCCAAGCCCAGCGCCAGCCGCTGTGGATACGCGTCGTAAGAAGCAAGCTCGACCAGATAAGAAGCGCGATGATTTTGATCGCGAAGAAGAAGGTCCAAGAAAACAACAAAAGAATCGAAGCAGTCAAAATCAAGTGAGAAATCAAAGAAATAGTAATTGGAATAAAAACAAGAAAAATAAAAAAGGAAAGGGCAACAATAATCAGGCACCAAAACCTGTTACAGAACGTAAGTTCCATGAGTTGCCAACTGAATTTGAATATACAGACGGAATGACCGTTGCAGAAATTGCAAAACGGATCAAGCGCGAGCCAGCTGAAATTGTCAAGAAACTCTTTATGATGGGCGTGATGGCAACGCAAAACCAATCTCTTGACGGCGATACTATTGAGCTCCTCATGGTGGACTATGGTATCGAAGCTAAGAAGAAGGTGGAAGTTGACACAGCTGACATTGAGCGCTTCTTCGTAGAAGAAGGATATATCAACCAAGATGCCTTGGTAGAGCGTCCGCCAGTTGTCACCATCATGGGACACGTTGACCATGGTAAAACAACCCTCTTGGATACCCTGCGTAACTCTCGCGTAGCAACAGGTGAAGCTGGTGGTATTACTCAGCACATCGGTGCTTACCAGATCGAGGAAAGCGGCAAGAAGATTACTTTCTTGGATACGCCTGGTCACGCGGCCTTTACTTCTATGCGGGCCCGCGGTGCCTCTGTGACGGATATCACTATCCTGGTCGTAGCGGCTGATGACGGTGTTATGCCGCAAACGATTGAAGCTATCAACCACTCCAAGGCGGCTGATGTCCCAATCATCGTAGCTATCAACAAGATTGATAAGCCAGGAGCGAATCCTGAGCGCGTGATTGGTGAATTGGCTGAGCATGGTGTCATGTCAACAGCTTGGGGCGGAGATTCTGAATTTGTTGAAATCTCAGCGAAATTCAATCAAAATATCGACAGCTTGCTGGAAACAGTCCTCTTGGTGGCTGAAATCCAAGAGCTCAAGGCAGATCCGACTGTTCGAGCGATTGGTACAGTTATCGAGGCCCGTCTGGATAAAGGAAAAGGTGCTGTCGCAACCCTTCTGGTTCAGCAGGGAACTCTGAATGTGCAGGATCCAATCGTTGTTGGAAATACCTTCGGTCGGGTTCGGGCTATGACCAATGACCTGGGCCGTCGCGTGAAGGTGGCAGGACCATCTACACCGGTTTCTATCACTGGTCTCAATGAAACTCCGATGGCTGGTGACCACTTTGCGGTCTATGAAGATGAAAAAGCTGCGCGTGCAGCCGGTGAAGAACGTGCCAAACGTGCCCTTCTCAAACAGCGTCAAGCTACTCACCGCGTCAGTCTGGAAAATCTCTTTGATACTCTCAAAGCTGGTGAAGTTAAGTCTGTCAATGTTATCATCAAGGCTGATGTGCAAGGTTCTGTAGAAGCCCTGTCTGCTTCTCTGCAGAAGATTGAAGTGGAAGGCGTTAAGATTACTATCGTCCACTCAGCGGTTGGTGCTATCAATGAATCTGACGTAACACTGGCAGAAGCTTCAAATGCCTTCATCATCGGATTTAACGTTCGTCCAACATCTCAAGCTCGCCAGCAGGCAGAAGCTGATGATGTCGAAATCCGTCTCCACAGCATTATCTACAAGGTTATCGAAGAAATGGAAGATGCCATGAAGGGAATGCTGGATCCAGAATACGAAGAAAAAATCATCGGGGAAGCTCTTATCCGCGAGACCTTCAAGGTTTCCAAGGTTGGTACTATCGGTGGATTTATGGTTATCAATGGTAAAGTTACCCGTGATTCCAAGGTTCGTGTTATCCGTGACGGCGTCGTGATTTACGATGGTGAGCTTGCCAGCCTCAAGCACTTCAAGGATGATGTTAAGGAAGTTACTAACGGCCGCGAAGGTGGACTCATGATTGATGGCTACAATGACATCCAAGTAGATGACACGATCGAAGCCTATATCATGGAAGAAATTAAGAAATAAGATAAGTAGTCCGTTAAAAACTTGCAGTGAAATCATATTTGGTGGAAGTTTATACTTCTAGTCCCACGTTTTTTCACCAAGAGTTTAGAAGAAACCTTATTCAACTAAAACAAAACATATAAGCTAGGCTAGGCCTAGCTTATATTGCAGAAGAGAAAAATTAGAAAGGAAATCTCATGGCAAATAATTTTCGTACAGACCGTGTAGGCATGGAAATCAAGCGCGAAGTCAATGAAATCTTGCAGAAGAAAGTTCGTGACCCGCGGGTGCAGGGAGTGACCATCACTGATGTCCAGATGCTGGGCGACCTATCCATGGCCAAGGTCTACTACACGATTATGAGCAATCTGGCCTCTGATAATCAAAAAGCTCAGACCGGTCTGGAAAAAGCGACCGGTACCATTAAGCGAGAGCTGGGTCACAATCTGAAGATGTACAAGATTCCAGATTTGACCTTTGTCAAGGACGAATCCATCGAGTATGGCAATAAAATCGACCAGATGCTGCGCGATTTAGAGAAAAAATAAAGCAGAAACTCAGCTGTTATGGCTGGGTTTTCTTATTTTTAAATTTAATATAACAATTTTTTATAAAAATAGGTATATACCATTTACAAATAAAAAAGAAAGAGTTATAATATAGTCAAGAAAACTCAAAGATTCAAAAGCGGGAGTTAGAAAGTAGCTATAGAAAGATGCTAGCTCTATCACAGAATTCCGCTTTGAATGGCAGAGAATACAGAAGTCAAGAACAAGGGAGGCAGTCTTATGCCTACATATATCAAAGCAGATCAATTTTTCTATCCTCAGGGAATTCGTCAGGGCGGTTATTTAGAGCTGATTGACGGCAAGTTCGGCAAGTTGGTGCAGTCTGTTCCGCAGGATGCAGAAGTCATAGACTACAGTGGCTACTCGATTGCACCAGGTCTGGTGGATACTCATATTCACGGCTTCGGCGGTGTTGATGTCATGGACAATAACATCGAAGGAACTCTTCATACCATGAGTGAGGGTCTCTTGACTACCGGTGTGACCAGCTTTTTACCGACAACCCTGACCTCATCCTATGAGCGGCTCTTAGCAGTAACTGAAAATATCGGTGCACGCTATCAAGAAGCCAGCGGGGCCAAGATTCGCGGTCTCTATTTTGAAGGGCCTTACTTCACCGAGAAGTATAAGGGTGCCCAAAATCCTGCCTATATGAAAGATCCTAGCATGGATGAGTTTCGTGCTTGGCAGAAGGCCGCAAATGGCTTGCTCAATAAAATTGCTCTCGCGCCAGAACGTGATGGCGTGGAGGATTTTGTCCGCACGCTGACTGATGAAGGCGTGACTGTTGCACTGGGGCATTCTAACGCAACCTATGATGAAGCCAAAACTGCGGTCGAAGCAGGTGCCAGTGTCTGGGTGCATGCTTACAATGGTATGCGGGGCTTGACTCATCGGGAGCTAGGCATGGTTGGTGCCATGTATGAGTTGCCCCACACCTATGCGGAACTGATTTGTGACGGCCACCATGTGGACCCTAAGGCCTGTGACATCTTGCTCAAGCAGAAGGGACATGAAAATATTGCCCTCATTACTGACTGTATGACCGCAGGAGGTCTTGAAGATGGTGACTACATGCTGGGAGAATTTCCAGTGGTTGTGGCGGAAGGAACAGCTCGGCTCAAGTCAACGGGCAATCTAGCTGGCTCTATCCTCAAGCTCAAGGACGGATTGAAAAATGTGGTCAAATGGGGCATTGCCAATCCTCATCAGGCAGTCATGATGGCTAGCCTGATTCCAGCAAAATCCGTCCATATTGATGATGTCTGCGGACAGATCAAGGAAGGCTACGATGCTGACTTTATCGTTTTAGATAAAGATTTAGAGCTGGTAGCTACTTATCTTGATGGTCAAGAACGATTCCATGTATGAGAACCGCAGGTATTTAAATTAGTCTCCTTATATTTTTCAGAAAGAGCAGGGAAACCTGTTCTTTTTGCTTGTCAAGCTACTTGATAGCCTTCTCCTAGATTTGAATTGCTTTCTTAGGCGTGATATAATGAGACTATAATGTAAACAGGAGTAGGCTATGAAACGAATTGATGCGAAATTTTTGATAATGGGACTTGTTTTACTGCTGGCGGGACTGATCTTTGGTCGAATCTTGATCCTTGTTGCAGGAGTTGCTTTCATTATCTATAGCTTTTTCAGTAAAGGCATGGAGCCGACCAAGGAAAATATCTTTAAACCCAAGCCAATACTGAAGAAAAAGGAAAAGAAGTGAGCAGTTCTGCTCTTGTGATTGCTGTAGCAGCTGCCTTGCTGAAGGCAGTAGATGGAACTTGTAAAGGAGACATGAGATGAGAGAATATCTTTTGAACAATGGTGTTGGCATTCCGGTGCTGGGCTTCGGTACTTGGAAGGCTCAGGATGGCGAAGAAGCCTATCAGGCAACATTAGCCGCTCTTAAGGCAGGCTATCGTCACATTGATACGGCAGCCATCTATAAGAACGAAGAGAGTGTCGGACGGGCAATCAAGGACAGCGGCATTCCGCGGGAGGAACTCTTCATCACGACCAAGCTCTGGAATGACATTCATACTTATGAGGAGGCTCAAGAGGCCTTTGCTGCCTCAGTGGAGCGGTTGGGACTGGACTATCTGGACCTATACCTCATCCACTGGCCTAATCCCAAACCCCTGAGGGAAAACGATGCTTGGAAAAAGCGCAATGCCGAAGTCTGGCGGGCTATGGAAGATCTTTATAATCTCGGCAAGATTCGAGCGATTGGCGTCAGCAATTTCCTGCCTCATCACTTAGAAGCCTTGCTTGAAACAGCGCGCATGACTCCTGCTATCAATCAAATCCGCCTGGCTCCAGGTGTCTATCAGACAGAGGCGGTGGACTTCTGCCGTGAGCATGAGATTTTACTGGAAGCTTGGGGACCATTTGGCCAAGGAGAACTCTTCCAAAATCCGGCCGTACAGGCTGTGGCTTACAAGTATGGCAAGACTATTGCCCAAGTCGCGCTAGCTTGGAGCTTGCAGGAAGGCTTCCTGCCCCTGCCTAAGTCGGTCACTCCGAGCCGGATTGCCAGCAATCTGGACTGCTTTGGCATCGAGTTAGATGCTGCTGATTTGGAAGTGCTCAAAAATGTCAGCGGTTTGGCCGGTGGCGCACCAAATCCGGATGGGATGGATTTTTAGGTGAAAACATAAATAGGAAATTGCTAGAAGTCAATGTCTAATTTATTTCATTTTATACACGAAAATGGTGTAGATAAAATTAATCTCTCAATTTATAGATTGAGAGATTTTTAAATTTACTGAGTTATTTTATGTAATGAATAAGAAACGAGTGAAAAAATGGTATAATAAGAAATAATAGATTTTATAGTAAGGGTTGATTATATGAGAACAAGAGCAGACCAAATTAGATTTTCTGAATTAACTCGCGTACAGATTCCTGCAGTACTACACCTAATTAGGATAGGATATACCTATTTGTCTCGTAAAAGCCAAGAAATTATTGAAAGGGATTCCGAAACGAATATTTTGGTATCTATTTTTAGAGAACAGTATCGTAAGTTGAATAATTATGCAACTGATATGGACTTTGAACGAGATTTAAATAATATCAAGCTAGAGCTGAATCAAAACGATTTGGGTCGAGCTTTCTATAATCGTATTCAAGGGGATGGCGGTGCGACCTATATTGATTGGAACAATCCGGAAGCGAATACTTTTCATGTAGCTATGGAAGTATCTTGTCAAAATGGTAATGATGAGTTCAGACCAGATGTGATGATTTTTATTAATGGCTTGCCGCTATCTTATATTGAAGTGAAACAGCCCAATGCGATTAGAGATGGAAAAACTGGCATTCAATCCGAGCAGAATAGAACGAGATATCGCTTTGAAAATAAGAAATTTCGCCGTTTCAATAATATAACACAATTTATTTCGTTTTCAGATAATTCATATTACGTGAGTGGACAAGGAGGACAAAAACAGGGGTCTTATTATTGTTCAAACGCCTTTTCTAAGACTAAATTCAATGCTTTTAAAGAAGAAATAGAGGTTGATTTTCTTCATAGTTTTCAGACTCTGACTCAGGATGATATTGAATATGTTTTGGAAGATATGAATCAGCTACCACTTCAAACTCTTCCAGAGTTTGCAACAAATATGCAACCTGATACACCATGCAATTCGTTTTTGACTTCTCTATATCAAAAAGAACGCCTATTTTTTATGCTACGTTTTGGTCTTGCTTATGTTGAGGAAGAAGGTAAGGACGGGCAACGCCAACTCCAAAAGCATGTAATGCGCTATCCGCAATATTTTGCTACCCGAGCTATCAAAGATATGATTTCAAAGGGTATTAAAAAGGGTGTTATTTGGCATACTCAAGGTTCGGGTAAGACAGCCTTGGCTTATTTTAATATTCGTTATTTAAAGAATTATTTTTCAAAACAAAGCATTATTCCAAAATTCTATTTTGTTGTTGATCGCTTAGATTTGGCTGACCAAGCTTATAGAGAGTTTGCTAAGCGCGGTTTACGGGTTAAACGTATCAATAAACCGAAAGAATTAAACCAGAAACATGATGGCTATGATGTAGCTGTTGTAAATATACAAAAATTTAAAGACAGCTCCGATTTGACGGATAGTTCTGGCTATGACCTTAACTGCCAAAATGTTTATTTTATTGATGAAGCTCATCGTTCTTATAATGAACGTGGATCCTACCTACCAAATCTTTATAACTCGGACAAGCGGGCCATTAAAATTGCTCTAACGGGAACACCTTTGATTACGTACAAGAAAGACGGACGGACCAAAGAAAGTCATGCCACTACGCGAGATATTTTCGGAAATTACATCCATAAATATTACTATAACCAATCTATTGAAGATGGCTTTACTCTCCGACTGATGCGAGAAGATATTGAAACCTCGTATAAAGAGAATCTTCGTTCGATAAATGAAGAAATTCAACGTGGCGGGCTCTCTAAAGAGGCTATCTTTGCTCATCGTAAGTATGTCTCACCTATGTTAGATTTTATCTTAGAAGATTTCACTAGAGCAAGGAAGTTTATTTTTGATGATGATTCTATCGGAGGGATGATTGTTTGCGATTCTTCTAAACAGGCGCGTGAGCTAGAACGGCAGCTTGAGGAACGACGTCAAAATGGACAAACGAACCTAAGTTCAGCTCTCATTTTGCATGATGAAGGGGATAAGGACTATAAGAAAGAAAGGGTGGAAGCATTTAAGGAAGGCAAGATTGATTTGATTATTGTCTACTCTATGCTTCTAACTGGTTTTGACGCTCCTAGGCTAAAACGTCTTTATTTAGGTCGCAAAATAAAAGCTCATAATCTCTTACAAACTCTGACTCGTGTTAATAGACCCTATAAAGATTATTTGTTCGGTTATGTAGTTGACTTTGCGGATATTTCCCAAGAATTTGATAAGACCAATCGAGCCTATCTTGAGGAACTTAATCATGAGTATGATATTACGGTCACTGGTGAAAATGAAGAAGATGTCTTTGGGTCTCTTTTTGTACCAGCTGATGAGATTAGTCGAGAATTAGAAAAATCAAATCTTATTTTGATGGATTACCCAACTGGAAATCGAGCGGCTTTTGCAATAGTTGTTGATGAAGTGAAGGACAGAAGAGAGTTGATTGAACTCAAAAAAGCGATAGAATCTGTCAAGCAGTACTATAACATTGCAAGTCTTCTAGGCTATAAGGAATTAATGGACCAAATTGATATCAAATTAATTTCGACTTTTTTGAACATCATCTCCAGAAGATTGATCAACCTTTCTGCTATGGAAAGACCAGATGACTTTTCTAGCCAGGCATTGCTGAACCTCGCGATGTCAGAAACTAGTTTCGCTTTTGTAAAGATTGCAGAAGAGGAATTGCGATTAGCTGCTAATGACCTGGACGATTTACGTCGGCGGATCGCCAATGGACTTAATAATCAGAAAGATAAAAAAGATCCTGAATGGGTTCAACTTTTTGAAGAGTTCAAGCGAATTATGAAAAAACATATGATCCATGAGGAAGAAGGCTACACCATGGATGTTATTCTGCATACCAAAGAGGCTTATCATAAACTTTTTGGAGCAGTTGATGATTATCGAAGTCGTATGAGACGTTTGACAATGAATTTTGATGGAGATGAGATGGCTGCTAGAAGCTATAAGCATGCAACTAATTCGTCCAAAGTTAGTGCTTTTCCAGCAGTTTATCATGTCATCAAGGGAGCTAAGATTCAGGTTGATAGACTAGTCGGTCAAAATCAAGGTGTACTGGACAATGAGGCCTTTCTAAAAAGAATGATTAGTCAGGCAGCTCGCGAGGAAATGAAAAAAACAAAATTAAACAGTAGTTTGACCAGAGAAAATTTTGAAAAGCTTGTTGAATCACTGTTTGAACAATATGAAGAGGAATACCAACATTAATGAATGAGAATTACAAAAATCTTGTCCAAGATTTAGTTGATGATTTAAAAGCTGTTTTTACACATGCTGGTTTAGGAGGAGAGGCTGGTGAATACAAGCTTCTTACCCAATCTTTCTTATATAAGTTTTTAAATGATAAGTTTCTCTATGAAGCAAAGGCAGTAGATACAAAGAATATCTATGAGGAACTTGTTAAGATGAGCCTTGATGATTATAGGTGGCTTTTGGAAGATATAGGTACTGCGACTGCTCAGCTTAAACCTGAGCAGTTCATTGAGACTTTGCATCGTAAGCAAAATGAAGACAATTTCTATGAAATATTTGAAACGACTCTCAACCAAATAGCTATTGACAATAATGATATCTTCTCTGTTCATACGGATGGAGACACAGCTATTCGTCTTTTTGATGAGCGTTTAATTACAGATAATATTTCAGATTCAAGCAAACGTAATCAAGTCGCAAGAGCTATCATCAATCTACTTGCTCGTATCAAATTTGATGAGACCATTTTTTCACAAGGTTTCGACTTTTTCTCTACTCTCTTTGAGTACATGATCAAGGACTATAACAAAGACGGTGGAGGCAAGTATGCAGAGTACTATACGCCTCACTCTGTGGCTAAGATTATTGCTGATATTCTTGTGGGAAATGACCAGCCATCAAACGTGCGTATCTATGATCCGTCAGCTGGTTCGGGGACCTTGCTCATGAACCTAGCTAGCCGTATCGGTGTGGATAAGACCACAGTCTATAGTCAGGATATCTCGCAAAAATCCTCTAATCTCCTCCGTCTCAATCTGATCTTGAATGGATTGCAACATTCCATCCATAATATCGTACAGGGAAATACCATCATCGCCAATCGTCACCCTGAAAAGATGGACTATATCGTCTCCAACCCGCCTTTCAAGCTGGACTTTTCAGAGTGGCGTGACCGAGTGGAGACCTTGCCAGAAGCCAGTGAGCGTTTTTTTGCAGGAGTGCCAAAGGTTCCAGCCAAGTCTAAGGACAAGATGGCGATTTACGAGCTCTTTGTTCAGCATATCATCTACTCCCTGAAGTCAGATGGTCAAGCAGCCGTTGTCTTGCCGACAGGTTTTATCACGGCCCAGTCTGGGATTGATAAGACTATCCGCCAACATTTGGTGGATAATCAAATGCTGGCAGGTGTCGTTTCCATGCCGTCCAATATCTTTGCGACGACAGGTACTAACGTATCCATCCTCTTTATCGATAAGAAAAATAAGGGCGATGTTGTCCTCATCGATGCCTCAAACCTCGGAACCAAGGTCAAGGAAGGCAAGAACCAAAAGACTGTGCTTTCTTCAGAGGAGGAGCAGAAGATCGTCGAGACCTTTATCAAGAAAAAAGCCGTCGATGACTTTTCTGTCACTGTCTCTTATGAGGACATCAAGGAGAAAAACTACTCTCTTAGCGCAGGCCAATACTTTGACATCAAGATCGACTATGTGGACATCACAGCAGAAGAGTTTGAAGCCAAGATGACTGCCTTTCAAGACAAACTCTCAGACCTCTTCCAGCAATCACATGCATTGGAGCAGGAGATTGAAGAGCAAATGAAGGGATTGAAGTATGAGTGAGTGGAAAGAATATACCATCGGTGAGATTTGTTCAAGGTTTAGTAGTGGTAAATCGATAAAAGCAAGCCAAATATCTGCTGAAGGTCTATATCCAGTGTATGGTGGGAATGGATTAAGGGGCTTCACTGACACATTTAACTTTGATGGAGAGTGCTCAATAATTGGACGCCAAGGTGCTTACTGTGGAAATGTTAGATATTTCAAAGGGAAAGCATTTATGACTGAACATGCAATTGTGGCAGTGGTTAATGAAAATCATAATAATGGCTATGTTTCAAATTTGTTATCAATGATGAATCTAGCTCAATATCAAGGACAGTCTGCTCAGCCAGGATTATCAGTTTCAACGTTATCAAAAATTATAATTAAGCTACCAGATTTAGCTACTCAAGAGCAGTGCTTCAATGTTTTGAATCTAATTGACCAAAAAATCCAAATCAACAACCAAATCAACCGAGAGTTGGAAGACATGGCTAAGACACTCTATGACTACTGGTTTGTGCAGTTTGATTTCCCAGACCAGAATGGCAAACCCTACAAATCATCAGGCGGAAAGATGGTCTATAACCCAGAACTCAAACGCGAAATCCCAGAAGGGTGGAGAGTGGAAAAGTTGGGGGATGTGGCAAAATTTAAAAATGGTATTAACTATGAAAAAACTTCTAGTGGAAGTGAAAAAATTAAAATCATTAATGTCAGAAATATCTCATCCTCAACAATATTTGTCAATCAAACAGATTTAGATGAAATATCTTTAGAGAATGATAAATCAACAAATTTTATTGTTAATGAGGGAATGATTTTAATTACACGAAGTGGAATTCCAGGAGCTACACGATTAGTTTCAGAACTTGAAGCAAAAACCGTATATTCTGGATTTATTATTGCATCAGAAGTTAATGATTTGATTTTTAAAAATCTGATTTTTTACTACTTAAAAAATGTGGAAGAAGTATTAAAAAATCAATCAGCGGGTACTATCATGAAAAATATTTCTCAATCAGTACTTACTGATATGGTTATTTCACTTCCTCCCCAAAATGTTCTGTTGAAATTTAATTCAATCATTGATAACTTACTTGAACAAATGAAAAACGTTCAAAGACAAAACCAAGAACTCACCCAACTTCGCGATTGGCTCTTGCCAATGCTGATGAATGGACAGGTGAAGGCATAATATTAAGGAGATGATAAGATGGAAAAGCGACTAAGATTGTTTCACTTTTCAAGAGAAAGTGACAATGTTAATGTAGTATCAGGGAAAATCTTCGAATCAAGCTCAATTGATTTTAAAGAAGAATTCGATAAAATTATTGATGATTTAGACACACGAGTTCAAAAATGTATGGACGATAAATTTGCAAAAAATTTTAGATTTAATCGAAGAACTTCTCAAATGGTTACAAACATTTCTGAGATATTTGTTAGTCATAATAAATTTAAGTCAAACTCAGATGATATTGCAAGTAAGTTTAAGGATGCAATAGGCAATCAATTCCATAATGATTTCTATCTAGTAGTACTAACCACTATGCTAAATGATAGTGAGGTGCTTTTTATAGTAAAAATGGAAACTGGAACTGCTATACAAGTCACGGATGAAAATACTTTAAAGACACTTGATAGAATCTTACCTGATAAAAAATCTAGGCTTCAGAAAGCTACTGTAATATTCAAAGATAGAACTATTTCTTTTAAAGAAGGAACAGAGCCAAGCAATTCAGAAAGAGAAAATATTCATTCAAGGGTATTAGATAGGACTGATGATAACATTTCTCGTTACTTCTTCAAAACGTTTTTAGAAAGTACAAACGTCATTGATGATCCCGATTCAGCAGCAAAAGCAGCTATAGAAGCAATTGAAATAGTTTCAAAACCATATCTAAAGTCTAATAACTCTTCTAACGATGTAAAAGAGAGATTACAAAGTTTTTTATCTCAAAAACGAGAGACATCTTTTGATGGTTTGATTGGGGAAATTAGTACTTTACTTGATTTTGAAAAAGCTGGAACCTATATGGATTCTGAAAAACTAGCTCAAGAAGCATATCAAAATGCCAAAAAAAGAAATGGCACGGTTATATTTACATTTACAGCCGAGCTAAAAACACCACCAAGGACAGTGTATGTTTCAAAGGATAATAATAAAGAGTTAGAGATTAGAGTTTTTGATAGTTTATTGGAACAAGGAGATGTTGTATGGGAGGTAGAAGGGAATTATTCAATAATGAAGATAAATACAGATAGGATCACAATATTGAAGAGGTGATTATTATGTGTAACCAAATTTTTTCTTCGATCAGCAATTATAATTTGCAAGGGAGTTGGTTTAATTTTTTAGAAAAGGAGAGAATATTTAAATATAATATTAAGTTTATAGTTTACGAAAAAGAAGTTAGTAAATTTAAACATGATTTTTCATTACCCTTACCAGATAATATAAGTGTTAGATGTAATGATTTTCCATTTGCTCAGTTTGATAATCCTGAGAGTGAAAATATTATTATTCTTACTATTGAACAAAACTTAGTTCCTGAAAAAAATAAAAAGATATTCTTTTACTCAGAAAAAGATTTTATTGAATTCGAAAAAGAATTTTTAAGAAAAATTGCAATAAAAGAATTAAAAAATAGACATAATAAAATTGCGATAGATATTTTTAAAGGTGATTTTAGAATTATTTCTCCAATATTTTCTCTAGTAACAGAAGAATTAAAGATTCCTAAAATAGTTCTAACTAAATCAGAATTTAATCACGTGAAGATATGTGCTTTGCCAAATGTGATTACTAATATTAACTACGAAGATTGTAAAAAAATATCATTAATTAATTTATTGGATTTACTATCTGAACGAATGATCTCTGATAATGGAGAAAATACTGAATTTGTAATTAGTTTTGAAAAAAATGCAATCTTAAAATTAGATGATGTTAGTGTAACAGAAAAATTTTTCAATAATTTTGAAAATATTTTTGACTTTATTTTTAGTGATGATAAAACTTATTATGAAAAGTTAATTATTTTTAGAGAACTGTTCTCAGATTTAGTAAATAATAAATTAAAAATAGATGATAAAGACATAGACATAACCTGGAAAAAATTAAAAATTAATTATAATTTATTTATAAAAGATAAGTTAAAAAATATATTGATGATAAGAAAAAAATCACTGAAGACTTCACTAATCTGCAAAGGAAGACTTCCGATAGTATAAAAACTATAACAAATTCATTGTTGCAACAAATTTTAGTTTTGGTAGTAACAGTTTTAACAACTTTTATTCTTAAAAATTTCTCTACTAGATCAGCTATGTTGTTAACTCTTATTGTTGGATTGTTCTATTTGATTCTTGTAATAGGAATAAATCGTTTAAAAGGATGGAATTGTGAATCAAAATCTATTGAGTTAGAATACAAAAAAATAGAAAATATGTAGAGTATTTTTTATAATGTTGAAGAAGATTATTTTAATGAGTTGAAGCAAGATTATAAAGACAAAATAAATGATTTAATACAGGTTGAAAAATGGAGTCATAAATTTGTATATTTAATTACAGTTTTTGTTGCTTTTTCTATATTATTTGTTTATTTACATCCATGTTTGTACACTCATTGTGAATTTTATAAAAATATGGTCGATTTCTTTAGTCAACATTTTTGAATCAATAAGTCTATTTGAATTCTGAATATTTGTAAGTTGTTAAAAAAACATGATGTTTATATTTACTAAATAATAGCATATATCCCAGCCAAATCAATCTTTGGCTGGTTTTTATTGTTTAAAGATGGTATAATTAAATTACCTAATAGGTAATTTAATTTAACGGAAAGGGATTTATGAAGCTTATCTATACAAACAAAACTGTTAAAAAGCAGTGCACAGAGCTGAGGCAGGCGAAAAAGGATTTTTCGGATAAGATTGCTGTAAAGTTGCATCAGTTGATCAACTTTTTGAAAGCGGCGGATTCTTTGGCTAGTGTGACGGCTTTTCCTAAGTATCACTTTCACCAACTAAAGGGAAAGAGACAGGGACAGTTTGCTTTGGATATAGATGGTCGAAAGAGTTCCTATCGTTTGATTGTAGAATTTCGTGAGGAGGATCTAGAGAAGGTATTTCCTAGTCCCGTAGAAATCGAAATTCTAAAAATAGAGGAGGTCAGCAATCACTATGAGTAATAAAATTGTTGAGTACAAAGACCTGATTGCTTTTCATCCAGGTCAGTATGTTGAAGAGATGATTGAAGATTATAACGTAACGCAAAAAGAATTTGCGGAGCGTTTAGGAGTTTCTGCAAAGACTGTCAGCAAGCTCGTCAATGCTGAGGAGTCCATTAGTAAAGAAACAGCTCATAAGTTAGCCAAGCTAAGCGGAGTTTCCATGCAAACCTGGCTCAATCTTCAAAATGCTTACGATGTAAAAGTTGCAGATATTGTAGAACAAAGAGAGCTAGAAGAAGGTTGTGAGAAAGAAATCTGTGAGATGATTGATTTTAAGTATTTTAAGGAAGAGGGCTATGTTATAGAAAAGCGCTATACTTTGAAAGAAAAGATTGTCGAACTTCGCAAGATTCTAGGTGTTGCAAGTTTAGAAAACCTCTTAACTTTCAATCATCTAGTGAGTTATCGGAATACACGTGAGTTCACTACTAAAAGTATAGTGAATTCCAATATCATGCTGGAGTTGGCATCTAAAAAAGCACGTGATAAAACAACTACTAAGCTCAATCGTAGAAAGCTAGAAAGAAGCTTGCCTGCCTTGAGAAAGTTGACCAGACAAGACCCAGAAGTCTTTCCTCAACGCTTGTCTGATATCTTGCTAGACTGTGGTGTTGTCTTAGTTGGTCTACCAGCTTTGCCGAATGCAAATCTGAATGGTGCTACGAAAAAATTTGGAAATGGCAGTGCGCTGCTTTTACTCACGGATCGAAACAAAGCGTCCGATATTTTCTGGTTCTCACTTTTTCATGAGATTGGGCATATTCTGGAGAATGATTTTTCATCTGATGCTGGAAATAGTGAGTCATACCTTCGTTCCGAGGAGCAGGCAGACCAGTTTGCAAAAGATCTCTTGATTAGACCTGAAGACTATCAAGCTTTTGTTGAAAAAGGGAACTTTGATAAGTCAGATATCCTTTGCTTTGCTGAGGAAATAGATATTCACCCTAGTATTGTCTTAGGACGCTTGCAGAAGGAGCAGTACCTTGGATATGAGCAGTTTAGAGAATTAAAAGAGAACTATTCCTTTGTTTCTTGAGAATTTTTGATTTTATGAGAATTTTATTCCAAGAAGTAGTCCGTTTGCTTATTTATCAATGAGAAATAATATTTCATAAACATACTATCACAAATCAATCAAACTGGTACATTCTGAGCTAGTTCTGATTGGTTTTTCTTATTTCCGGATTTTAAACTGTATTTATTCTGTATTTCAAATAAATAGAGACTTGAAACTTTATCATATAGCTGTTCTTGACTATAACGTTCGGTATTGTTACATTTTTGTTACATTTGTTAGGAGTGTATGAATTGTCAGAAAATTTTTATTATAATATGGTTTATAAATAAAGTAAGGAGACTTCTATGCAAAGACAACGTTTTTCACTCCGTAAATACAAGTTCGGTTTGGCTTCCGTTCTGCTGGGGACTGCCCTGGTTTTTGGTGCGGGACAGGCTCAGGCGGATGAGCAGGCGACAGTTAGTTCGTCAGGGCAAGGTCAGGCAACTGCCGCTGTGGTATCAGCGACTGAGCCTGCTTCTCAAGCAGCTACACCTGAGAGTCAGCCGGCAACTCCAGCCCCTGTGGAGAAAGCGGCACCAGCTTCTTCTGAATCGGCTGCTTCAAGTACAGATCAGGCTAGTCAGCCTTCTACGGCAGAGGCTAAGGAAGCAGCTGCAGCTCCTGTAGAGAAAGGAGCGGCTTCTTCATCGGAACAGGTTTCTTCAAGTGCTGAGAAGGTAACTCAACCATCTACTACAGAGTCCAAGCCGACAGCTCCAGCTAGTCCGACTGTAGAGTCTCCGGCAGCCGCAGACTCAGACAAGCCTGCTGCTAATCCTGATGCAACAGCAGAGCCTGCAGCTTCTCAAGGTGCTAAGCCAAGCAGCATCAGTACCAATGAGATTATTAAGGTTCCTCAGACCTGGTCACAGGGTTATAAAGGCCAAGGCCGGCTGGTAGCGATTATCGACTCAGGTCTGGATGTCCATCATGAGGTTCTGAAGATTTCTGATCCATCAAAGGCCAAGTATCAGACAGAGGCAGCTCTGGAAGAAGCCAAGAAAAAGGCCGGCATTGACTACGGGAAGTGGTACAACAGCAAGGTTGTCTATGCCTATAACTATATCGACGGTGATGACAATATCAAGGAAAAGAACAGTTACTCACATGGTATGCACGTAACAGGGATTACAGCGGGAAATCCCAACAAGAAAGCGCCTAATAATGAGTATGTCTATGGTGTTGCGCCAGAAGCACAAGTTATGTTTATGCGGGTCTTCTCAGACCGTCAGCGTACAACAAGCGACGCTATCTACATCAAGGCTATTGATGATGCAGTAGCTTTGGGAGCTGATACCATCAATATGAGTCTGGGCTCAGCAACAGGTTCAACGGTTGATGTCAGCCCTAGTCTGCAGGCTGCTATTGAGCGCGCTCGGGCTAAGGGAGTGAGTGTGATCATTGCGGCGGGTAATGACAACACCTTCGGAAGTGAATACTCTAAACCGCTGGTTGAAAATCCAGACTATGGTCTAGTTGGCAATCCTTCAACAGCAGAAAGCTCTATCTCAGTCGCCTCTGTCAATAACACTGTTCTGACAGAGGAAGTCATGGAAGTTCGTGGTCTGGAAAAGAACGATAAGCTTTTGAACGGTCATTTCAGCTACTCCATGGGTGAGACAAATGCAACCTTTGAAAAGGGCAAGGAATATGAGTATGTCCATGTTGGTCTTGGCCGTGAAGAGGACTTTGCTGGTAAGGATCTGACAGGTAAGCTGGCTCTTATCCAGCGTGGTTCCTTTACCTTTGCTGAAAAGGTTAGAAATGCCATCAGCCATGGTGCTGTTGGTGCTCTGATCTACAATAATGTCGACGGAGCTAACCTTACTATGAGCCTGGACAGTGAATCTAAAAAGGTTCCGTCAGCCTTTATTAGTAAGGAATATGGAGAGGCTTTAGCAGCTGGTAATTATAAGGTTGTCTTTAATGGTCTTAAGGTCAATCGGCCACATCCAGGAGCAGGTAGTCTGTCTGACTTCTCTAGTTGGGGTGTAACGACAGATGGCTTGCTCAAGCCAGATGTGACAGCACCAGGTGGCGATATCTACTCATCGCTTAATGACAATACCTATGGCTCTATGAAGGGAACCAGTATGGCTACGCCTCATGTGGCTGGTGTTGCAGCTTTAGTCAAGGAATATCTCCTTCAGCACTATCCAGACTTGACGCCTGCCCAGAATGCCGATTTGGTCAAAGCCCTTATCATGTCTACAGCCAAGCTGCATGTCAACAAGGACACTGGTGTCTACACCTCTCCGCGTCAGCAGGGAGCTGGTATCGTAGATACGGCAGCGGCTGTTTCTACCGGCCTCTATGTGACAGGGGATAATCAATATCCTAGCGTTTCCTTGGGTAATGTCCAAGACAGCTTCACCTTTGATGTTACGGTTCATAATATCACGGATAAGGACCGGACGCTGAAGATGATTGTCAATACCAATACGGATGCGGTTAAGGATGGCTACTTTACCCTGACACCTCGCAAATTAACTGAAACAGTCTGGCCAGAAGTTACTGTCAAGGCTCACAGCAGCCAGAAAGTGACGGTCAAGGTAAATACTGCTAAGTTTGCGGAAGAGTTGATCAAGCAGATGCCGAATGGCTATTTCCTAGAAGGCTTTGTCCGCTTTGTCGATCCAGCGGATGATGGCGATGTGGTTAGTCTGCCATTTATGGGCTTCCGTGGGCAATTCCAAGATCTTCCAGCTGTAGAAAGACCAATCTATAATCTGGTACAAGAAGGTAAGTCAGGCTTCTATTACCCAGTGCCAAAGGACAAGAGTATCCTGTCTGATGACAATGTCTCTTCCCTTGTGACAGAGTCAAATGATACACTCTACTCTACCGGTCGAACAGCTGCTCGCAGCTCAATTGTACTGGGAACTGCAGAAAATGCTGATGGTAAGCATGTGCTGCAGCTGGGAGCGGATGGCAAGATTCGTCTGGCCTTCTCACCTAATGGTGATGGCAATCAGGACAGCATCCAGTATCGGACTGTTCTCTATCGCAATATCAATAATCTGACAGCTAGTGTCTATACGGCAGATGATACGGACTATCGCTTCCCAATCTGGCAGAGCAGCACGATTAGAGAAGGCCGCAAGAACTATTATAGTGGTCAGTCAGACAATCCTAAGTCCTACCTACTAGAAGATACATACTGGGATGGTCGTGATAGCAAGGGTGAGAAGCTGGAAGACGGCCTCTATACCTATGTGGTTCGCTATACGCCAGATGTACCAGGTGCTAAAGAGCAGCAGATTAGCTTTAAGCTGCAGATCGATACGCAGAAACCTTTGATTAGTTCAGGCTATATCAGTACCAAGGATGGTGCGGAAACCTTTACGGCTCGCAAGCCAAAAGATGTTGGCAACGGCGGTATTTTGAGAGAACAAGTCTTCTATCTTCAAGCAGATGAAAAAGGGAAAGAGACCTTTAAAGCCGTGGATGATTTTGGCATTGAGCGTGATTACGAGCGTCGAGTTTACATCTCAGCCAATGCGGATGGCAGCTACACCTTGCCAAAAGGAGTGGACAAGTCTAAGATTTTCTATGTGGTAGAGGACTATGCAGGCAACCGTGATGCCATAGCTCTGTCAGAGCTGGTCAGTGCTGAAAATGATGGTCGTATCCGTGTCGCTCTGGTAGATGCTAATACGCATCAAGATGTATCGTCGACCTTTGTCTATCGGATCAAGGATAGCAAGGGCAAGTATGTCGAACTGGACAAGGGCAAGCAAATCAACGCTCTGCCATTTGGCCGCTATACAGCAGAGATCTTTACTTATGATAAGGATGGGCTTCGTTTCTACAGCGATCTGACTCAGGAGTTTGAGCTGACAGCCCAAGATAGCTTTAAGACGATTGAGTTTCTAGTCAAGAAGCTGGTCTTTGCACCGGTCAGCGTTGCCTTTGATCAAGCTGTTCCGAAGAATACCCAAGTGGTTCTCAAGAATAATAATGGCGATGCCTATACGCTTCCAGCAGAACTGTTTGGCAAGCATGCCTTCGGAAGATCCGTAGCAGCTGGATTCTACTCAGTCTTTGTTAACCTGCCGACTGGTTATGAGCTCTGGGAAAATGAGCCGACCGTCGAGGTCAAAGAAGGCCAGAACAACTTGCTGAAGCTGGGAGTTATCGTCAAGTCAGGCTTGTTGGCAGCTGTCAATCAGCAGTCTAGTCTAATCGGCACTGCTCAGTATTACAATGCTTCTGCAGCGAAGCGCACAGCCTACGACCAAGCATATCAAGCAGCCAAGGAAGCTTTGACAAGCAAACTGACCCAAGCGCAAGTTGATGCCGTAAGAGGTAAGCTAGAAACAGCATCTGCTAATCTAGACGGCAAGGACTCTGATATTGCTGCGGTTAAGGCGGCTGTGGAAGCTTATGCAGCTACTACTAAGACAGGAGCTTATGCCAATGCTAAGGATAGGACTCGCCGTGCTTATGACAAGGCCTTCCAAGCAGTGTCTCTGCTCTTGGTGCAGGACAAGGTGACCCAGGAGCAAATCGATACTGCCCTAGCTCAGCTGACTACAGCAGAGAAGAAGTTGGATGGCAAGGCGACTAACTTTACTAATCTCAAGAAGCTAGTCGATGATGAGGTACATTACCAAGCCATCAGCAATAAGTTTATCTATGCGACTGATACGGTTAAGGCGGCTTATCTAGAGGCTTATGCACAGGCTAAGGAAGTTTTGGCTAATCCAGGTGCCAGCCAGGAAGATGTCAAAGAAGCCATCGCCAATCTCAGAGCGGCCAAGAGAAAACTTGATGGCAGAAAGCCAAGAGTTGTAAGACCGAAAAAAACTAAACAAGTCTAACTGGTTTAGATTAGTTAAAATCCCTTAAGTTGAAACTTGAGGGATTTTTCGATAAGTATTTTACATTAGGTCTATTTTCTGCTATAATCTTTTTTAGAAAGAATTCTCATTGTCTACTTTTTAGCGAGTTCGGAATAGTGTGAGCCGGATAGGGAAGCAGTGCAGATGGCACTTTCGGTTATAATTTCAAAAGCAATGAAGTAATAAATTAGGGTGGAACCGCGTCTTGACGCCCCTAGGTTGAAGAGCCTAGGAGTGTCGGATGTGGTTCTTTTGCGTACTGAGTCTATTGTTCGAAAGAAAGGAGATTCGTGGAGAACCTTTATCTTGTAAAAGACGAGAACCAATTAGCAGCTTTTCGAGATTTCGTCGCAAAGAATTCCGCAAAGTTGCAGGATTATCTAGCTTTTTTAAAAGACGAGTTTGCGGTTTATGATTTACCGCAAGCCATCATTTGGTCCGATTTTGATTCTGCTACGCAGATCATTCGGGAAATTCCTGTACCAGCCTATACAAATGATAGGCGGATGGTTATGACTCCCGAATTGACGGTTTGGAAAGATTTATATCTTCTTCAGTTGGAGAATTACGAGTCCTCTCACCAAACTCAAGCAATAGAAGGCCATTATCAGTCTTTGTCTGAAAATTCTCTCTTACAGATTGTGGGCCATGAGTTAGCTCATTGGTCGGAGCATTTTTTAGATGACTTTGATGGATACGGTGCCTATATCTGGTTTGAAGAAGGGATGGTTGAGTATATTAGCCGCAAGTATTTCTTTACAATTGAGGAATTTCGAGTGGAAAAAGCTTGTAATCAGGCTCTCGTAAAGCTCTTTCAGAAAAAGCACGGTTGGCACTCATTGAATGATTTCGGCGCTTCGACTTATCAAGGGAATTATGCTAGTATTTTTTATGAATACTGGCGCAGTTTTTTGACAGTTGACAAGCTAGTAGAAAATCTAGGCAGCGTGCAAGCGGTCTTTGATTCTTATCATCGGTGGGCAAACACAGATAAAACACTTCCCTTGTTGGATTGGTTCATAGAACAGAAAATAATAGACAAAGAGATATAAACAAACTAAAGGAGTAAAAAATGCCTAAAAAATTAACATTTCAAGAAATAATTTTGACTTTACAGCAGTTCTGGAATGATCAGGGCTGTATGCTCATGCAGGCTTATGATAATGAGAAGGGGGCGGGAACGATGAGTCCCTATACCTTCCTGCGGGCTATTGGGCCAGAGCCTTGGAACGCGGCCTATGTAGAGCCGTCTCGCCGGCCAGCAGATGGCCGTTATGGGGAAAATCCTAACCGACTTTACCAGCACCATCAATTTCAGGTGGTTATGAAGCCTTCTCCAAGCAATATCCAAGAACTTTATTTGCAGTCTTTGGAACTCTTGGGTATCAATCCGCTGGAGCACGATATCCGCTTTGTTGAGGATAACTGGGAAAATCCGTCAACTGGCTCGGCTGGTCTGGGCTGGGAAGTCTGGCTGGATGGTATGGAAATCACTCAGTTCACTTACTTCCAGCAGGTCGGAGGTCTGCCAACTCAGCCAGTAACTGCTGAGGTGACTTATGGTCTGGAACGTCTGGCTTCTTATATCCAAGAAGTGGACTCTGTCTATGACATTGAGTGGGCTGATGGTGTTAAGTACGGTGAAATTTTCACTCATCCTGAGTATGAGCATTCTAAGTACAGTTTTGAGGTCAGCGACCAAGACTTGCTTTTGGGGAATTTTGAGAGGTTTGAAGCGGAAGCTAAGCGCTGTCTGGACGAGCATCTGGTGCACCCAGCCTATGACTATGTTCTCAAATGCTCGCATACTTTTAACCTCTTGGATGCGCGTGGAGCCGTATCTGTGACAGAGCGGGCTGGTTATATCGCTCGTATTCGTAATCTGGCTCGTGTTGTGGCCAAGACCTTTGTGGCTGAGCGCAAGCGTCTAGGCTATCCGCTTTTGGATGCAGAGACTCGCGAGAAACTCTTGGCAGAGGAGGGAGAATAATCATGATTGAACCCTCCAAACCGATTGAAGTCGAAATAAAAATTGATAAGACATATAGTAATTCTATTGACTTAAAGAAGATGGATAAATCTACATGCAAATTATCGGAACGATTAAAACCTGATCTGGGGTACTTATTTACAATAAAAATACCTGATAGCTGTTCGGGAAAAGAAAGGAATTTTATTTTTATTGGAATATTTAATCCCAATAAAAAATGTAATAAATCAATAAAAGAACGTATTTCTTTATTGATTGGTGAGGCAATTCCTATATGCTTTAAAGAGCGCTTAGATGGTGAAGGGAGGATTATTTGTGAAAAAGGTTTTCATCCTCAAACAATTACTGATGTCCGTTTGATAATTTGATAATATGTAAGAAAGAAGAATAATCATGGTAAAAAATTTATTAGTTGAACTAGGCTTGGAGGAAATGCCAGCCTATGTCGTGACACCGAGCATGAAGCAGCTGCGCGACAAAATGGGAGCCTTCCTGACAGACCATCGCTTGACTTTTGAGAAAATTGAAATGTTCTCAACGCCTCGTCGTTTGGCGGTGCGCGTGGTTGGCTTGGCGGACAAGCAGTCTGATTTGACCGAAGATTTCAAAGGCCCTTCTAAGAAAATTGCTCTGGATGCAGATGGGAACTTTACCAAGGCTGCAGAAGGCTTTGTCCGTGGTAAAGGTTTGACTGTAGAAGATATTACTTTCCGTGAAATCAAGGGTGAAGAATACGTCTATGTGACCAAGGAAGAGGTCGGTCGCCCTGTAGAAGAAATCATCCCAGCAGTGACAGAAGTTTTGCAAGCCCTGACCTTCCCTGTCAGCATGCACTGGGCCAACAACACCTTTGAATATATCCGTCCGGTCCATACCTTGACTGTGCTCTTAGATGAGCAGGCCTTTGATTTGGATTTCTTGGACATCAAGAGCGGTCGTACCAGCCGTGGACACCGTTTCTTGGGGCAAGAAACGGAGATTGCCTCAGCGGATTCCTATGAAGATGACCTACGGGCTCAGTTTGTCATTGCCAGTACTCTTGAGCGGGGAGATATGATCGTTGAGCAGATTCGGGCGCTGGAAGAGGAGCACGATGTTTCAATCGAGATTGACGAAGACTTGCTCAATGAAGTGTTGAATCTGGTAGAATATCCAACTGCTTTCTTGGGTAATTTTGATGCCAAATACTTAGAGGTTCCTGAGGAAGTCTTGGTAACTTCTATGAAAGAGCACCAGCGTTACTTTGTTGTGCGCCATGCTGAAGGCAAGCTTTTACCACACTTTATCTCTGTCCGTAACGGAAATGCAGAGCATTTAGAAAATGTCATCAAGGGAAATGAGAAAGTCTTGGTGGCTCGTCTGGAAGATGGGGAATTCTTCTGGAGAGAAGACCAGAAGCTGGCTATTGCCGACTTGGTTGAAAAGCTGAGCAATGTGACCTTTCACGAAAAGATTGGCTCTCTGGCAGAGCACATGGAGCGGACTGGCAAGATTGCTGCTCTCTTGGCGCAAGAAGCAGGATTGGATGCTGATGAGACGGCTGACTTGGCCCGTGCAGCGGCTATTTATAAGTTTGACCTGCTGACTGGCATGGTTGGTGAGTTTGATGAGCTGCAAGGTATCATGGGTGAGAAGTATGCTCTTCTGGCTGGTGAGAATGCTGCGGTGGCAGCTGCCATTCGGGAGCACTATATGCCGACTTCAGCAGATGGGGAATTGCCTGACACCAAGGTCGGAGCAGTCTTGGCTCTGGCTGATAAGCTGGATACTATTCTGTCCTTCTTCTCAGTTGGGCTGATTCCAAGTGGTTCTAATGACCCGTATGCATTGCGCCGTGCGACTCAGGGTGTTGTGCGTATCTTGGATAAGTTTGGCTGGAACATTGACTTGGCTCAGCTTCTTGGTCGACTTTACGAACTCAAGTTTGATAGTCTAAGTTATGACAATCAAGAGGCAGTACTAGACTTCTTCCATGCCCGCGTTGAGAAAATGATGGATCGCAGCATTCCGAAAGACATCGTGACAGCTGTTCTTCAAAGCACTAACTTTGTCGTACGTGATTTGGTAGAAACTGCTGCGCTTTTAGCAGAAAAAGCTCAGGAAGACAACTTCAAGTCAGCAGTGGAAAGCCTGTCTCGGGTCTTTAATCTAGCTGAGAAAGCCCAAGGGCAGACAGCTATCAATCCAGCTCTCTTTGAAAATCAAGAGGAAAAAGACTTGGCTGCGGCTATTGAATCAGTGGAGCTGACATCTGACTTAGCTGCCAATCTGGACCAACTCTTTGCTCTCAGTCCAGTTATTGATGCTTTCTTTGACCATACCATGGTTATGGCAGAAGATGAAGCTGTGCGTAACAATCGCCTGGCTCTCCTGGCGTCTTTGACGGCTAAAGTAGGGCAGTTGGCGAAATTTAATCAGATTAATACCAAATAAAAGGTAAGGGAGGTGGAATCATGGATCCTAAAAAAATTGCCCGTATTAATGAACTGGCTAAAAAGAAAAAAACGGAAGGTTTAACTGCTGAGGAAAAAGTGGAACAAGCCAAGCTTCGTGAAGAGTATATCGAAGGCTACCGTCGCTCTGTTCGTCACCACATCGAAGGTATCAAGATTGTTGACGAGGCTGGCAATGATATCACTCCTGAAAAATTGCGTCAAGTTCAGCGCGAGAAAGGTCTTCATGGTCGTAGTCTAGATGACCCAGAGTCTTAAGTAAATATAAAAAAATCCCTCGCTAGGAAGCTAGAAAGTTCCTGTCGAGGGGTTCTTTTATTCTTGTTTACGTTTTTTCAAAATACGGAGAGCTACATAGATGCAGCTAGCGATGATTGCTACATCCAGCCAGAAAATCCAAGGCTCTGTGATACGGAAAAAGAAATAAGCAGCGATGGCAATAATGAGGGATAGAATCCCTAAATCCATTTTTTCTTTGAGATTAAGTCTCATAGGTCTTCTTCCTCCTTTTTTTGTGCTTGACGAATCTTTCCTTTGGCAATGAAATGCATAATCAGTCCAAATCCAAGGCCTGCAGCTAATCCTGTTATAATGAGTTTAGGTTGAAGTAAAATTTGTAGGATATCTTTCTTTTCCATGACAGCTATCATGATGCCAAAGAGAGGGTAAAAGAGCAGCCAATAAGAGAAGCCTGCTTTGAGACCAGCATGTTTCATAGCTTTTTCTTCTTTTTCATCCTGAAGTCCTAGCTCTAGGTCATCAATTCCTTTGCGTCGTGCTTGGATGACTATATAGACACAGAAGCCGAGGATAAGGATTTCCAGCAGGATAGGATAGGCAAGAGCGATAATTTTGGGCCAGCGAAAGGCTAGGGGAAAGGCGATGGCATTGCCAAAAATCAGAATAAAGAAAAGCCAAATGAAGCCTATATTTCCTAGATGCTCAGCCTGTTGGCGCTTTTGCTCGTCCAAAGGTCCGGTAATGCCGTAAAATCGTTTAATCATCTTGTCTGAGAATGTTTCTTTTTTCATGTTTGTGTCCTTTCTAGCTTAAGTCAAGGGGTTATTCGCTCTGTTCAGTATGGTGTTTGCGTGATTTGAAGTAAAAACTGATAAAAACACCTAAAATGCTAGCGACCAAGGCTGTTTTCAGGATTCGATCAGCTTGTAAAAAGAGAGTGAAAAAGTCTTGCTTGAGAGTGACTGCTTCTATAAGGCTAAAGATAGGATGGAAAGTCAATCCAACGAAGAGTGCAATCTTAAGACCAGGATATTGAAGCTTGCGCCTTTCTTTTTCACTCATGAGTTCCAAATCCAAATCTGCCAGGTGCTTTTTCTCAGACCTGAAGTAAATGACACCAGCTATTATAAAGGTAAGAAGTTCTATAATAATGGGGTAAATTCGAGCATCTAAGCCTGGATAGATATCGGCTAGCATGAAAGCTAGGAAATTACCAACTTGCAAAATCAAGAAAAGCCAGATAAAGCCTATATTTCCCAGATGCTCAGCCTGTTGACGTTTTTGCTCGTCCAAAGGTCCAGTAATGCCGTAAAATCGTTTGATCATCTTGTCTGAGAATGTTTCTTTTTTCATGTTTGTGTCCTTTCTTTAGGTATGAAATTTGCTACAGGGAAAAACTCTTAGTCCTCTGAATCTTCATCTGTCAGCTGGGGTTCCCAAAAGAGGGCGTTGAGGTCAGTATCCAGCGCTCTAGCCAGATTGATACAGAGCTCGAGGGTGGGGTTGTATTTGTTGTTTTCAATCATATTGATAGTTTGCCGCGATACCCCGATAGACTTGGCCAACTCTAGCTGGGACATCTTTTTTTCTTTTCGAAATTCTTTGACACGATTCATTACACCCTTCCTTTCTAATTCTATAACTAATAACTTTCAGTAAGTTTGTCAGTTATATTTGACTTTTATTTTATGCTAGTATAATACTTTTCAAAAAAAGTGTCAAGTATATCTGACAAAAAATTTAAAAAAGGATTTCATCCGCTTACTTTTTCTTTTAAATTTTTTTTTGCTTTTGAATGTGATATAATAAGTAAGATATGACAAACGAATTTCATCACATTACTGTTCTTCTTCATGAAACGGTTGACCAGTTGGCGGTTAAGCCTGACGGCATCTATATCGATGCGACCCTTGGCGGTGCTGGTCACAGCGAATATCTTTTGAGCCAGCTCGGAGATGAGGGGCATCTCTATGCCTTTGATCAGGACCAGACGGCTATTGACAATGCTAAAAAGCGTTTGGCTCCTTATGTAGAGCGGGGGATGGTGACCTTTATCAAGGACAATTTCCGCCACCTCAAGAGCCGTTTGCAAGAAGCCGGTGTGGAAGAAATTGATGGGATTTGTTATGATTTAGGCGTTTCCAGCCCTCAGCTGGATCAGCGTGAGCGTGGTTTTTCCTATAAACAGGATGCGCCTTTGGATATGCGCATGAACCGCGAGGCAGCCTTGACAGCTTTTGAGGTTGTCAATCATTATAGCTATCAGGATTTGGTACGAATCTTTTTTAAATACGGCGAAGATAAGTTTTCTAAGCAGATTGCTCGCAAGATTGAGCAGGCTAGAAGTATCAAGCCTATTGAAACAACGACAGAATTGGCTGAAATTATCAAGTCAGCTAAGCCAGCTAAGGAGCTGAAGAAGAAAGGCCACCCGGCCAAGCAGATTTTTCAAGCTATTCGGATTGAAGTCAATGATGAATTGGGCGCAGCGGATGAGTCTATTCAGCAGGCCATTGATCTGCTAGCGGTGGACGGCCGGATTGCGGTCATTACTTTTCATTCGCTGGAAGATCGTCTGACCAAGCAGCTTTTCAAGGAGGCGTCAACAGTAGATGTTCCTAAGGGCTTGCCCTTTATACCTGATGAACTGCAGCCTAAGCTGGAGCTGGTCAGCCGCAAACCAATTTTACCAAGCAAAGAAGAATTAGAAAGCAATAATCGGGCTCATTCCGCCAAGCTGCGCGTGGCCCGTAAGATACACAAGTGAGGAAGAAATGTCAGAAAAAAGACCAAACCCGCTTCAAGATCAGATGAGAAAATTTTCCCGAGTTGAGAAGGCCTTTTACGGATCTATCGTTTTGACTGCCATTATTTTAGCGGTCAGCATCGTCTTTATGCAGACCAAGCTATTGCAGGTGGACCGGGATTTGACAGAAGTTAATACCCAGATTGAAGCGGAGCAGACAGAGCTAGCCGACATCAAGCAGGAAGTCAATGAACTGACCCGCTATGAAAGGCTGTCCCAGCTGGCCAGCTCTCAGGATATGAAACTCCAGAAGGGAAATCGTAAAACAGTGAGTTCAACGGATGAAGAATAGAATTTTTGAAAGAATTAAAAAATACGCCCTGAAAAATAGGCAAACCCCTGAATACAATCGGCGGCAAGTGGGAAAGAGCATGAGCATCTTAGCTATCTTTCTCTTTTTCGTTTTCTTGATTAATTTTGCCATTATTATCGGGACAGACCAGAAGTTCGGTGTTAATCTGTCAAAGGGAGCAGAAGTGGTCCATCAAAAGACGGTCACAGTCGCTGCCCGGCGTGGAACGATTTATGACCGAAATGGTGTTCCCATTGCAGAGGATGCCACGACTTATAATGTCTATGCCATTATTGACAAGAGCTACAAGTCAGCTACCGGCAAGATTCTCTATGTAGAAGAATCCCAGTACGATAAGGTGGCAGAGATTTTCAATCAATACCTAGAATTGGATAAGGACTACGTCAAAACCCAGCTGTCGCAGAAAAATCTCAAGCAGGTTTCCTTCGGGGCACAGGGCAATGGCATTACCTACAGTAATATGAACGCTATGCGGGAAGCCTTTGAAGCTGCTGGTATTGAAGGGATTGACTTTACTACCAGTCCCAACCGCAGTTATAGTAACGGTGTCTTTGCCTCCCAGTTTATCGGTCTTGCCCAGCTGCAGGAGGATAAGGAAGGCAATAAGACGCTGAAAGGGACTTCTGGCATGGAGCAGGCTCTGGATAGGATTCTTGCTGGTCAGAATGGGATTGTGACCTACGAAAAAGACCGGAATGGCAATGTTGTGCCTGGGTCAGAAAAGATCTCTGTACAAGCAGAGGACGGCAAGGACGTCTATACAACGCTGTCGGCTGATTTGCAAACCTACCTAGAAACGCGGATGAACGCTTTCCAGGAAAAAGTCAAAGGTAAGTTTGTCAATGCAACCTTGGTCAGTGCCAAGACCGGCGAAATCCTAGCTACCTCTCAACGGCCGACCTATAATGCCGATACCAAGGAAGGCTTGAATGAGAAAAATCTGGGCAATTGGAATACCATGCTCTATCAAGGTCAGTATGAGCCTGGATCTACCATGAAGGTCATGACTCTAGCTTCAGCTATTGATAATGGCAGCTTTAATCCTAACGATACCTATGACAGTAGAGAATACAAGGTTATGGATGCGACCATTCGGGACTGGAACGTCAACATGGGGATTTCAGAAGGGGAAACCCTGACCTTTGCCCAAGGATTTACCTATTCCAGTAACGTTGGTATGACTATTTTGGAGCAGAAGATGGGCAATGACAAGTGGCTGGACTACTTGAGTAAGTTTAAGTTTGGTCTGCCGACCCGCTTTGGGATGGGGAATGAAACTTATGGCTCCTTGCCAGGTGATAACTATGTTACGATTGCCATGAGTTCTTTTGGTCAAGGGATTGGTGTGACCCAGGTGCAGATGTTGCGTGCCTTCTCGTCCGTTGCCAATGACGGCGTCATGGTGGAGCCTAAGTTTATCAATGCCATCCATGATCCAAAAACCAATACAGCTCGTAAGACAGCGACAGAAATTATCGGAAATCCTGTCTCAGAAAAAGCAGCTCAAACCACTCGGGATTATATGGTTCAGGTCGGAACAGACCCCTACAAAGGAACCCTGAATGTCGGTGGAGAACCCGTCATTCAAGTGGCCGGTCAGAATGTCGCTGTCAAGTCAGGGACCGCTCAGATCGCTTCTGAAAATGGTTATCTAGAGGGTGAGAACGACTACATCTACTCAGTTGTTGCCATGACGCCGGCAGAAAATCCTGAATTTATCATGTATGTGACAGTTCAGCAGCCCGAGGAAAAATTCCAGCCTATATTTTGGCAGGAAGTGGTCAATCCGGTCTTGGAAGAAGCTGTCGCTCTCAAAGACAGTCTTAATCTGACGACAGAGACGACTCCAGCTCTTGAAACAGTCACTGAAGAAACTAGCTATAAAATGCCATCGCTGGAAGAACTGACCAAGCAACTAGGTCTGAAACATCAAGTCAGTCCTGGCGGTCTGGCAGATGAATTGCGCCGCAACCTCGTCCAACCAATTGTGCTGGGAACAGGTGGCAAGATTAAAAAAGTATCTGTCAAAGAAGGTAAAAATCTCAAGGCTAATCAACAGGTTTTGATCTTGTCAGATGATTTAGAAAGTCTGCCTGATATGTACGGTTGGACCAAGGCCAATGTCGAACGTTTTGCGAAGTGGCAGGACATTGAAGTCACTTTCAAAGGAGAGGGCTCCAAAGTCGTCAAGCAGAGCGAAAAGACCAATACTTCGCTGAAAAATCTCAAGAAAATAACAATTACAATGGGAGACTAATATGCTTATTGCTCTTATTGCAGGAATCGTAACTTTTATCCTAACTATCATCGGCATTCCTGCCTTTATTCGTTTTTACCATAAGGCTCGTATCACAGGCCAACAGATGCACGAAGATGTCAAGCAGCATCAGGCCAAGGCCGGAACACCAACCATGGGTGGTACTGTCTTTCTCTTGACATCCGTTCTGGCCAGCTTTGTTATCGGTCTGTTTTCGCATCAGTTGTCCAACGGCCTCATCATGATTCTTTTTATCTTGGTCCTGTATGGCGTTGTCGGCTTTTTGGACGACTTCCTCAAGGTGTTTCGTAAGATCAACGAGGGTCTAAATCCCAAGCAGAAACTGTTTTTGCAGCTGGTTGGCGGAGTTGTCTTTTACTTCTTTTATAATCAGCACGGTGCAGGTGACCAGCTGAATATCTTCACTGTTCCTGTTCAGCTGGGCTTCCTCTATGTCTTTTTCGTACTTTTTTGGCTGATTGGCTTCTCCAATGCTGTCAATCTGACGGATGGAATTGATGGTTTGGCCAGCATTTCTGTGGTCATTAGCTTGGTGGCCTATGCTGTAATTGCTGTTGAGCAGAAGCGTTTTGATATTTTGATTGTCATCATCAGTATGATTGGTGGCTTGCTAGGCTTCTTTGTCTTCAACCACAAGCCTGCTAAAATCTTCATGGGCGATGTAGGAAGTCTGGCTTTGGGCGGTATGCTAGCTGCTATCTCCATTTCCCTTCATCAAGAGTGGACCCTGCTCTTGATTGGTATCGTCTATGTGTTTGAAACGACCTCGGTCATGATGCAGGTGACTTACTTCAAGCTGACCGGTGGCAAGCGGATTTTCCGGATGACCCCGGTTCATCACCACTTTGAGCTGGGAGGCCTAACTGGCCACGGCAAGGAGTGGAGCGAATGGAAAGTCGATTTCTTCTTCTGGGGAATCGGTATCGTGGGTAGTCTCCTGACCCTAGCTATCCTATATCTATAGCAAGAAGCGAGTCTCTGGCTCGCTTTTCTGCTTCTTAGATTTGAGGGTAAGCAGGATGGTCAATTTTTTGGTATAATAGTTAGGATAATAGAATAGAGGACAAGATGAAATTTACAGAATTTAAGTTTAAAGATTATATTCAGGAAGCGCTCAGGGATTTGAACTTCGTTGAAGCGACTCCAGTCCAAGAGAAGCTGATTCCAGTGGTATTGTCAGGTCGGGATTTGGTCGGCGAGTCCAAGACAGGCTCTGGTAAGACCCACACGTTTTTGCTGCCGATCTTTCAAATGCTGGATGAGGAGGCAGACAGTGTGCAGGCTGTCATTACAGCCCCAAGTCGGGAGCTAGCAGCGCAGATTTATCAGGCTGCTCGCCAGTTAGCTAGTTTTTCTGAAAAAGAGATTCGGGTGGCCAACTATGTCGGTGGGACGGACAAGGCTCGTCAGATTGGAAAGTTAGAGTCTAGCCAGCCTCATATCGTCATCGGAACGCCTGGGCGGATTTATGACTTGGTAGAGTCTGGCGATTTGGCTATTCACAAGGCCAAGACCTTTGTCGTTGACGAGGCAGATATGACACTGGACATGGGCTTTTTGGCGACGGTTGATAAGATTGCGGGCCGGCTGCCAAAAGACCTGCAGTTTCTCGTTTTTTCAGCGACCATTCCACAGAAGCTTCAGCCTTTTTTGAAAAAATACCTGTCTAATCCAGTCATTGAGCAGATTAAGACCAAGACGGTCATTGCGGACACCATTGAAAACTGGCTTCTGTCAACCAAGGGGCGAGACAAGAATGCCCAGATTTATCAAATCAGTCAGCTCCTGCAGCCTTATCTGGCTATGATTTTTGTCAATACCAAGATGAGGGCAGATGAGCTACACAGCTATCTGACAGCTCAAGGGCTCAAAGTTGCTAAAATTCATGGAGATATTGCTCCGCGGGAGCGCAAGCGCATCATGAATCAGGTCAAGAATCTGGATTTTGAGTACATTGTCGCTACTGACTTAGCAGCGCGGGGGATTGATATTGAAGGTGTCAGCCATGTTATCAATGATGCCATTCCTCAGGACTTGTCTTTCTTTGTCCATCGGGTAGGTCGAACCGGCCGTAATGGTCTTCACGGTACAGCCATTACCCTCTACCAGCCGAGTGATGACTCAGATATTCGTGAACTGGAAAAGATGGGGATCAAATTCACTCCCAAGATGATAAAGGATGATGAGTTTCAGGATACCTATGACCGAGACCGTCGTGCCAATCGGGAAAAGAGCCGGGAGAAGCTGGACACGGAAATGCTGGGGCTGGTCAAGAAGAAAAAGAAAAAAATCAAACCAGGTTACAAGAAAAAAATCCAGTGGGCAGTGAACGAAAAGCGCCGCAAAACTAAGCGAGCAGAGAATCGTGCACGTGGCCGGGCAGAGCGTAAGGCTAAGCGTCAAAGCTTTTAGTGATATACTTTTCTTATCGCTGTGATAAGAAAAATATATTAGTCTTTATGAGATAGATATGATAGACTAGTGAAACTAGTCTATTTTTATATTGGGCTTAGTGTGACTTATTTGATATTAAGGAACACGAGATTTGCACTAGCTACTCATGTTTTGACTGCTAAAAGACAATAAAAGCGAAGCAAATTCTTTGTTTTGTTCCAGAATTGTGTTAAAATATTTCATTATCAAGAAAAGGAAGTAATAATGGTGGTTACAACTTATCTTCTGACAACTGGTTGGTATGAGGAGTTCCTCAAGTTCATTCCAGATGGTAAATTATTTAGTTTAAGGGCTGTTTTTGAGGCCATTCCGGGCATTTTGCAAAATCTGCCAATCACCCTTCTCTTGACAGCGGGTGGTGCAGTCTTTGGTATTCTGCTTGCCATGGTTTTTGCTATCGTCAAGATTAATCGGGTTAAAGTCCTGTATCCGATTCAGGCTTTCTTTGTCAGCTTTCTGAGAGGAACACCGCTGCTGGTCCAGCTCATGCTGACCTATTTTGGGATTCCTTTATTGCTCAAGGCCATCAATCAGAAGTATGGCACAAGCTTTAATATCAACGAGATTCCAGCGTCTGTCTTTGCGATTGTTGCCTTTGCTTTCAACGAAGCGGCTTATGCCAGTGAGACCATCCGGGCAGCAATTTTGTCCGTAGATCCGGGAGAAATCGAGGCTGCTCGCAGCTTAGGAATGACCAACAAGCAGGTTTATATGCGTGTCATTATCCCCAATGCAGCAGTAGTCGCGACACCTAGTCTGATTAATTCCCTGATTGGCTTGACCAAGGGAACATCTCTGGCTTTTAGTGCTGGTGTAGTGGAAATTTTTGCCAAGGCACAGGCTATCGCGGGGGCAGATTACCGTTACTTTGAGCGTTTTATCTCGGTGTCGCTGATTTATTGGGCAGTCAATATTCTCATTGAGCAACTTGGCCGCTGGATCGAAAAGATGATGGATATCAAGCAGCCGGATAAATTTGAATCGCTTCAGCAAGCAGAAGGAGAAGGAATCTGATGATTAATATTTCACATTTAAGTAAGACTTTTTCAGGTCAAAAGGTTCTGGATGATCTCAGTTTGGACATTCAAAAAGGCGAAGTGGTAGCTTTGATTGGCTCTTCGGGTGCTGGGAAATCAACCTTTCTCCGCAGTCTCAACTATCTGGAACAGCCTGATAGCGGAAAGATTACTATTGACGGCTTCAAAGTGGATTTTTCAAGGATTTCCAAAGATGAGATTTTGCTGCTGCGCCGCAAGCTAGCCATGGTTTTTCAGCAGTTTAACCTCTTTTCCCGTCGGACGGCTCTGGAAAATGTCAAGGAAGGTCTGTTGGTAGTTAAGAAACTGTCAGACCAAGAAGCGACTAAGATAGCCAAAGAAGAGTTAGCAAAAGTTGGCTTGTCAGACCGAGAAACTCACTATCCTAGACATTTGTCAGGCGGTCAGAAGCAGCGGGTAGCCTTAGCAAGGGCTTTGGCTATGAAGCCAGATGTTCTTTTACTAGACGAGCCGACCTCAGCCTTGGACCCTGAGTTGGTCGGAGAAGTAGAGAAATCGATCGCTGATGCAGCCAAGTCTGGCCAGACCATGATTCTGGTCAGTCATGATATGTCCTTTGTCGCTCAGGTTGCGGATAGAGTACTCTTTTTGGACAAGGGGAAAATCATAGAGTCTGGGACACCAGATAAGATTATCCATCATCCAAAGGAAGAAAGAACCAAGGAGTTTTTTGCTAGTTACAAACGGACCTATATTTGATATAATAGAGACAGTGAAGGCTCAGTTGGCTAGACCAGCTGAGTTTGTTTTCAGTCTTAGCATACTGTGGAGCAGACTTTCTTATCTAGTTGGTGTTTTATGCTGACAGCTAGATTTGGAGTTGTTCCCTTTCTTTGCACTATGAGGCTGATTGACCTTTGAGGAGTTGACATGTTAGATCAAATATTTGCACTTTATATCGAGAGCTTGATTTATACTGCAGTCGGTGTAGGGATCATTGCGGGTTTATGGATTGGACTGCGGATGATTCGCCGCAAGGACAAGACAGCCAAGGAGCGCCAGAGCCATCTGTACGATGTCCTTCTGATTGTCATTATGACGATTCCAGTCCTGTCTTTTGCGACGTTGGGCCTGCTCATTGTCCTAAAAGCTTAAATGCTTGTAAAACTGTAGAAAAGTTGTTAGAATAATTCTAGTTACAACAAGGAGAAAGAAGAGTTATGTACGATACAATTATTATTGGAGCTGGGCCTGCCGGCATGACCGCTGCCCTCTATGCAGCCCGCAGCAACCTAAAAGTTGCCCTGCTGGAGCGTGGTATTCCTGGTGGTCAGATGAACAATACTGCTGACATTGAAAACTATCCAGGCTATGCTAATATCAGCGGTCCTGAGCTAGCAGAGAAAATGTTTGAACCTCTTGAGAATCTGGGGGTTGAACATCTATTTGGCCTAGTAGAGAAAATTGAAGACCGAGGTGATTTCAAGGAAATCATCACAGAGGATGAGCGTTTTGAAACTAAAACAGTTATCATTGCTTCTGGTGCCAATCATCGTCATCTGGGTGTTCCTGGTGAGGAAGACTACAACAGTCGCGGGGTTTCCTACTGTGCGGTCTGTGATGGTGCCTTCTTCCGTGATGAAGACCTACTGGTTGTCGGTGGTGGCGACTCGGCGGTAGAGGAAGCTATTTTCCTGACGCGCTTTGCAAAAAGTGTGACCATTGTTCACCGTCGCGATGAGCTGCGAGCACAAAAAGTGCTGCAGGATCGTGCCTTTGCCAACGAAAAGATTCGCTTTGTCTGGGATTCTGTGGTGGAAAGTATCCATGGTGATGAGCGTAAAGTGACTGGCGTAACCTTCAAGAATGTCAAGACAGGTAAGCTTGGTCAGGCAGAGTTTGGCGGCATCTTTATCTATGTCGGTCTAGATCCGGTTAGTGAATTTGCTGCGGACTTGGGTATCACTGATGAGGCTGGCTGGATCCTGACGGACCATCAGATGAAAACGTCAGTAGCAGGCATTTACGCTGTTGGTGATGTTCGCCAGAAAGACCTGCGCCAGATTACGACGGCTGTTGGCGATGGTGCCATTGCCAGTCAGGAAGTCTACAAATATCTTACAGAGCAAGCATAAAAATATAAGCTAAGCAAGTATGTCTATTCAAGTGAGTTGACAGGATTTGCTTAGCTTTTTTGGAATTATGATATAATAAAAGGTATCTAGCATAAAGGAGCAAGAAGATGTACCCAGATGATAGTTTAACGCTGCACACTGATTTGTACCAAATCAACATGATGCAGGTTTATTTCAAGCAAAATATTCACAACAAGCGTGCAGTTTTTGAAGTTTTTTTCCGTAAAAATCCTTTTAATAACGGCTACGCAGTCTTTGCAGGCTTGGAAAGAATTATTTCCTATCTCAATAATCTGACATTCAGCCAGAGTGATTTAGATTATTTGCAATCCTTGGGCTATCACGGAGAGTTTCTGGATTATTTGCGAAATCTCAAGATGAGCCTGACCGTAAGGTCTGTTCAGGAAGGTGATTTGGTTTTTACCAATGAGCCAATCGTGCAGGTGGAAGGTCCTCTAGCTCAGTGTCAGCTGGTTGAGACTGCTCTGCTCAATATCGTTAATTTTCAGACCCTGATTGCCACCAAGGCAGCTCGTATCCGCTCTGTTATCGAGGATGAGCCTCTGATGGAGTTCGGTACGCGCCGAGCACAGGAAATGGATGCTGCTATTTGGGGGACCAGGGCTGCGGTGATTGGCGGAGCGAACGGTACCAGCAATGTTCGAGCTGGCAAGTTCTTTGATATTCCAGTCTTGGGAACGCATGCCCATGCTCTCGTTCAAGTCTATGGAAATGATTATGAAGCCTTTAAAGCTTACGCTGAGACTCATCATAACTGTGTTTTCCTAGTAGATACCTACGATACATTGCGCCTAGGTGTTCCGGCAGCCATTCGGGTGGCGCGTGAGCTAGGGGATAAAATTAAGTTTCTGGGTGTCCGCATTGATTCGGGAGACCTTGCCTATATTTCTAAGAAAGTTCGGCAGCAATTAGATGAAGCTGGCTTCCCTGACGCTAAGATTTATGCGTCCAATGATCTGGATGAAAATACCATTCTCAACTTAAAAATGCAAAAGGCTAAGATAGATGTCTGGGGCGTGGGGACTAAGCTCATTACGGCCTATGACCAGCCGGCTTTAGGGGCAGTTTATAAGATTGTTGCTATTGAAGATGAAACTGGGGAATTGCGCAATACCATCAAGCTGTCCAATAATGCCGAAAAAGTTTCTACCCCAGGTAAGAAGCAGGTTTGGCGTATTACCAGTCGCGAAAAAGGGAAGTCTGAGGGAGACTACATTACCTATAACGGCCTTGATGTCAATAGCTTGGAGGAGCTGGAAATGTTCCATCCGACCTATACCTACATCAATAAAACGGTCAAAAATTTTGATGCCGTACCGCTTTTGGTGGACATTTTCCAAGAAGGGAATTTGGTCTATGCTCAGCCGACCTTAACTGAGATCCAAGCCTATGCCCGTAAGGAATTTGATAAACTTTGGGATGAGTACAAACGAGTTCTCAATCCACAGGATTATCCAGTTGACCTGGCTAGAGATATTTGGCAGGATAAGATGGATTTGATTGACCAGATGCGCAAGAAAGCCTACCAGACAGGAGCAGAAAAATGAGTCTACAAGAAGAAATTATCGCTCAACTGGGCGTCAAACCAATCATTGACCCGGAGGAAGAAATCCGCAATTCGGTGGACTTTCTCAAGGCCTATCTGAGAAAGCACCCTTTTTTGAAAAGTTATGTTTTGGGAATTTCTGGTGGTCAGGATTCTACTTTGGCTGGCCGCTTAGCTCAGCTGGCTGTAGAGGAAATGCGGGCTGAAACTGGAGATGATAGCTATCGTTTTATCGCAGTTCGTTTGCCTTACGGTGTTCAGGCAGATGAAGATGATGCCCAAAAGGCTCTGGCTTTTATCCAGCCTGATGTCAGTCTGACAGTCAATATCAAGGAATCTGCTGATGCTATGACAAGGGCTGTGGAGACAACGGGGGCCAAAGTCTCTGATTTTAACAAGGGCAATATCAAGGCGCGCAGCCGTATGATTGCCCAGTATGCTTTGGCTGGTTCGTACAGCGGGGCTGTCATTGGGACCGATCACGCAGCCGAAAATGTCACGGCCTTTTTCACTAAGTTTGGGGATGGCGGAGCAGATATCTTACCACTTTACCGTCTCAATAAACGTCAAGGCAAGCAGCTTTTGGCCGCTTTAGGAGCTGATCCGGCCCTCTATGAAAAGGTGCCTACAGCTGACTTGGAAGAGGAAAAACCTGGGATTGCGGATGAAGTCGCTCTGGGCGTGACCTATAATGAAATTGATGATTATCTCGAAGGCAAGTCCGTTTCAACCCAAGCCAAAGAAACTATCGAATCATGGTGGCATAAAGGCCAGCACAAACGGCATTTGCCGATTACAGTTTTTGATGAATTTTGGAAGTGAAAATCTCTATCGAACCTTTTTAGTCCGAGCCAAGAAATGAGGAAGCTATGAAAAAGATAGGTACACAGTCCATTGAAACCAAATGTCTTTTACTAAGACCTTTTCTGGAATCGGATGCTCAAGCTATGTACGACAACTGGGCTTCTCGTCCGGATAATTTACTGCATGTGACCTGGGATGCTCACGAGAGTCCTGAAGTCACCAAACAGTCCATTGCTCGCTGGGTTGAGAATTATCAAAACATGGATTTTTACAAGTGGGGTATCTGTCTGAAAGAAAATCCTGATTCTGTAATTGGGGACATCAGTGTGGTGGACATGGATGAGGCAGTTAATTCTTGCGAGGTCGGTTATATTTTAAGTAAAGACTATTGGGGGCAGGGGCTGATGACAGAAGCTTTGGAAGCTGTTTTGAACTACCTCTTGCAAGACGCAGGATTCAATCGTGTCACAGCAAGATTTGTAACAGCCAATCCAGCTTCTGGGCGTGTCATGTCTAAAGCTGGAATGAGCTACGAAGGCACTTTCCGTCAGGCTGTATTTCATAAAGGACAAGTCAAAGATTTTTCCGTCTATGGCATCCTAACATCTGATTTAGAAAAAGGCTAGGACTCTTTTGTCTAGCCTTTTTACTTGCGCTCCTTTTTTAAAGTTCTATAATAGATGTATAATGACAAGGAGGATTCTATGCATTCGTTAGAACAAGATTTTACAGATAAGTTGTATGCTGCTTATGAGGCCAATTCCAAGTATGCAGCGATGGAAAATGCCATCAGTCACAACGGCCTTTTGGCTTCCTTAGAGAAGCGAGGCGCTGCCGTGGAAAACACACCTGTCTTTTCACTGGATCTCACTAAGGACAAGGTCAGTGACCAGAAAGCTTCAGGACGCTGTTGGATGTTTGCAGCTCTTAATACCTTCCGCCACAAAATGATTGCTGGTTTCCAATTGGAAGATTTTGAGCTATCTCAGGCCCATACCTTCTTTTGGGATAAATATGAAAAATCCAACTGGTTCTTAGAGCAGGTGATTGCGACGGCTGACCAAGAATTGACTAGCCGTAAGGTCAAGTTTCTCTTAGATACGCCTCAGCAGGATGGTGGTCAATGGGATATGGTCGTGGCGCTTTTTGAGAAATACGGCGTCGTGCCTAAGTCGGTATATCCAGAGTCAATTTCTTCTAGCAACAGCCGTGAGCTCAATCAGATTCTTAATAAACTCCTACGTCAGGATGCGCAGATTTTGCGAGAATTAGTGTCAGAGGGTGCAAACTCTGCTGAACTTCAGGCCAAGAAAGAAGAACTTCTCCAGGAAGTCTTTAACTTCCTAGCTATGAACTTAGGCTTGCCGCCTCGCCAGTTTGACTTTTCTTATCGAGATAAGGACAATCATTTCCATAGCGAGAGCGGATTGACACCTCTGACTTTCTATCAAAAATATGTCGATCTTAAGCTAGAAGACTATGTCTCTATCATCAATGCCCCGACTGCAGACAAGCCTTATGGTCGGTCCTATACGGTTGAGATGTTGGGAAATGTCGTTGGAAGTAAGCCCGTTCGTTATTTGAATGTTGAAATGGACCGACTAAAAGAGCTGGCTATTGCGCAAATGCAGGCTGGCGAGACCGTTTGGTTTGGCTCAGATGTTGCTCAGTCTAGCAATCGTAAGGCCGGTGTTATGGCTGAGGGGATGCACGATTTCACTGCTAGCATGGATATTCGACTAACTCAGGATAAGGCTGGCCGCTTGGACTATAGCGAAAGCCTCATGACCCACGCCATGGTCTTGACAGGAGTGGACTTGGATGAAAATGGCAGGGCTAAGAAATGGAAGGTCGAAAACTCTTGGGGTGAAAAGGTTGGTAACAAGGGCTATTTCGTAGCCTCTGACGCTTGGATGGGCGAGTATACCTATCAAATCGTCGTCCGTAAAGAGTTTCTGACAGCCGCAGAATTAGCTGCATATGAAGCAGAGCCTCTTGTCCTAGCTCCGTGGGATCCCATGGGAGCTTTGGCAAAGTAAGCTTTGATGAGAGAATAAGAAAAGAGTAAGAATTTTTCATTCTTACTCTTTTAATTTGTGTTCTAATCTTCGTCACTCTAGTCATCTCCACCATTACCGGAAGATGAGTCGCTGTGGTTAGAAGAGCTATTGTTTGAATCACCAGAATGCTCACTAGCAGCTGATGTGTCAGAGCTAGCTTCTGTACTGTAACTGCTATAGCTAGAAGAGTTATAGTATTGCTGGTTATTGTAGTAACGGTTATAGCCGGTACCACTGTTGAGATAGACATAAGAGCCACTGCGGTAGAGACCATCTGGCATTTCCCAATCCTCTGAAGCAGAGCCATCTTGAGCTAGGTAAAGCATCATTTCGCGGTAGACATCTGTTGCAACCTTAACCCCGTCATCAAGGATTGGTGTCAGGCGGTTAGAGTAGCCGGTCCAAACAGCCATTGAATACTTAGGCGTGTAACCAACGAAGAGCTCGTCTGGTGTGACAATGCTAGAGTAGTAGTAAGGCTTGGTCAACTTAGCTAATTCATCGTCAGCATAGTTGGAGGTTCCAGTCTTACCGGCTTGATAAACACCAGAAATAGCAGCGTTTGTACCTGTACCAGACTGCAAGACTGTTTTCATCATGTCGGTCATCATGTAGGCTGTCGTTTCCTTCATAGCCTTGGAACCATTGTTGGAGAAGGTCTTCTCTGTTCCGTCACTGAAGACGACACGATTGACATACTGAGGCTTGTAGTAAGTACCACCATTGGCAAAGGCTGCATAGGCAGCAGCCATTTTTTCACTGCTGGCTCCGTATTCGTTGCCGGATTTGCTGGTATTACTTGAAAAGGCATTAACATAGAACATTTCAGGATAGTTAATTCCAATACGATTTAGGAACTTGAGGGACTCGTCCAGACCAACGGCTTCCAGCGTTTTCACGGCAGGAACGTTACGGGATTCCTGAATAGCGTATTGAATCGTCATCCCGCCATAGTATTTCTTATCCCAGTTGTAGACGGGTGTGCTGGAATACGGGAAGTTATATGGAGCATCCGTGATAGGAGCAGCAGTTGAGGTATAGACTTCATTTTCAAGAGCTGGAGCATAATCGGTGATTGGCTTCATTGTTGAACCGAAGTCGCGGTTGGTTTCAACAGCTTGGTTGGTACCAAAGGATACGTTGGTAGATTGGTTACGAGAACCGAGCTGGGCAATGACTTTACCAGTTTGCACATCCATAACAGTGGAGGCAACCTGCATTTCGTCATCTGGATAAGCTACATAGTCTCCTGTGTTGTAAATATCCCAGAGTTTCTTTTGGGCATCAGTGTTGACATTTGTATAGACTTCCATACCAGTTGTCAGGACATTGTAGCCAGTCTCTTCTTCTACTTGTTCAATTACTTCCTTAAGATAATTATCCATGTAAGCAGGATAGCTAGTGGAAGCTTTCAAGCTTTGAAGTCCATCGGTTACAGGAGTATTCTTAGCTTGCTCATACTGCTCATCTGTGATGTACTTGAGATCATGCATCTCACGAAGTACCAGATTACGTCGGTTGGTCGCAGCCTCTGGGTGAGTGTAAGGATCGTATTGGTTAGGTGCTTGGGGCATACCTGCCAGCAGAGCCGTTTGGTGTAAGCTTAAGTCTTTTAGGTCCTTGCCATAGTAGCTTCGGGCTGCTGTCTGCATACCGTAGTTACTGTTGGACATGTAGACTTTATTGACATAATAGGTCAAGATTTGCTGCTTGGTTGCTTTACGCTCAAGCTGAGCGGCCAGCCAAGCTTCTTGGATTTTACGTGAAAGGGTCGCGTCCGAAGAAGAAGTTGAGAAATAAGACAGCTTAATCAACTGCTGAGTTAGAGTTGATCCCCCTTGGCGACCTCCGCGGATGTTGCTAACAAGGGCACCTGCAATCCGAATAAAGTCCACCCCACGGTGATTGAAGAAGCGATGGTCTTCGATGGCGACAATGGCGTTAACCAAATCCGTAGGAATTTCACTTGTTTCAGCATTGACCCGCTTTTCAGCGCCTAGGTCCGCAATCAAATTGTTATTGCTGTCAAAAATCTTACTGGATGTGGTCGCGATGAGGTCTTTTTCAGAAAGCTTAGGAGCCTTGACCGCATAGTAGGTAAATACCAAACAGCCAATCACGAATCCAATCATAAGCAGGGTTATAAGTGCACTTGCAAGATATTTCAAAGCCTGCATAAGAGTTTGTTTATTCATTTATAATACCACCTAGTAGTTTTTGTTCGATAATTTCAAGATAAGGGATGCTGGGAAGCTGTTGCATTTCAATCGGATAACCATGCTCTTGAATGTAAGTTAGAGGCATGGACCTCCCTCCCTTGTCGATCTTGTAAAACTCAATTAAATAAGAAGCGGGAAGCAGGTAAGTCTCCCTTAAGCTGGAAAAATGCAGTAAGACAAAGCAGATGCCCTTTTGCTCAAGGACTGCCTCCATGTGCTCAATCTGATGCGAATGAAAATTTTTCATGGGCATCGATTTTTTCTGTCGGGTTTCCTTGGCTTCAAAGTCAATATAATGGCCCTTGTAGACACCAGAATAGTCTGTTGTGGAAGCTTGCCGAAAGTAAGCCTCTACAATCTTGGCTCGGCTACGGTGCGGATAATCAACCTTGACAATCTGAATGGGGGTAGGCTTTTTATGGATTACAGCGAGTCCTCTGCTTAGATAGTAGCTGTTGGATTCGTTGATCATCTTTTCAAAAGACATCCCACGATTGGCAAAGTTAATCATGCCGGGAACTGGCCTATTGATACTGCTTTTTGCCTTTAGCTTATGCGGATAGTTGACCATAAAACTCCTTATTGGTACAATAGCATCACTCTATTATACCACAAAAAACTTTTTTAAGGGAGAATAAATGACCAGTCTATTAATAACAGGCTACAAAGCCTTTGAAATCGGCATTTCGACGGAAAAAGATATGAGAATAAACATCATAAAAGAAGCCGCTAAAAGGGACTTAATCCGTTTTTTGGAAGATGGAGTAGATTGGCTGGTTTTTATGGGTAATCTGGGCTTTGAGTCTTGGGTTTTGGAGCTAGCCAACGACTTGAAAAAGGACTATGAATTTCAGACGGCAACCATCTTTCTCTTTGAGAATCAAGGTGAAAATTGGAACGAAGCCAATCAAGCAAAATTAGCTGCTTTTAAACAAACCGATTTTGTTAAGTATGCTTATCCGACCTACCAAAATCCAAGTCAGTTTCGTGATTACAATCAATTCGTCATTCAAAATACAGATGGTGCCTACCTCTTTTACGATGAAGAACAGGAGACAAAATTGAAATATCTTTACCAAGAAATGAAAAAACAAGAACAATATTTTATCAAAAAATTAACATTTGATGACCTGAATGAAGTGGCTGAAAATTTTTCGGGAAATTAGATGATAAATCTTGATTTTTATAGTGCATTTTGTTTATAATTGAATATGATAAACTAGATTGGAGAGAGAAGATGGCAAGTATTATTTTTACAGCAAAAGATATTTTTGATCAGGATTTTAAACGTGAAGTACGCGGCTATAGCAAGTCCGAAGTGGATGAGTTTTTGGATGATATTATCAAGGATTATGAGACTTATGCAGCCTTGGTAAAGGAGCTGCGTGAGGAAAATCGCCGTCTCAAGGAAGAGTTGGCTGCGAAGCCGGTTGAAAAAGCACCGGTTCAGCCGACTCAGCCTGTCCAATCAACACAAGCGACTCAGTCAACTGCAGAAAGCTTCCCTCAGATGACTTCTGCGACTAATTTTGATATCTTGAAGCGCTTGAACCGTCTTGAAAAGGAAGTATTCGGGAAACAAATTCTGGATCGTGAATAATGGTTCTTTTAAAACAGTGCAATTTTTGGATAATCGCGTGGAAATTTTAGATTTTCATGAGGAAAGTCCATGCTAGCACTGGCTGTGATGCCGGTAGTGTTTGTGCTAGGCGAAGAAATAAGCCTAGGGACGGATTTTTCCGTTACGGCGACTGAAAGGACTAAGTCTTTGGATATGCCTGATTAGGTCTGAAAGTGCCACAGTGACGTAGTTCTTCTGGAAACAGAAGAAGTGGAACGCGGTAAACCCCTCAAGCTAGCAACCCAAACTTTGGTCGGGGCATGGAGTGCGTGGAAGCGAACATAGCACTCTGACTGGAAACAGTAGACAGATGATTATCGAAGGAAATGGTACCTAGTCATTTCCGGAACAAAACATGGCTTACAGAAAATTGCATATAGGCTGAGGCTGGGACGTCAAGTCCTGTCCTCTTTAAATTTTATATATAGAATAGCAAGAGAGTGGCTGAGCGCTCTATTCTCTGCCAAGTTCAACTAGCTGTTGCTTCATTTTCTCTGTGGACATTTCAAGGAATGAGCTGGCTGACAATGGCAGCGAAACCTTCTCAGCCCAAAATTTAAAAAGGGAGAGTGAGGAAAATCGATGTGACGAAATCACGATTTTTGTCTCACTCCCTTTGTTTGTATAGATTGGAATCCATATAAAAAGCCAATATGAAAGAAAAATTTAATTTAATTGCGACCGCAGCGGCAGGGCTAGAAGCTGTCGTTGGCCGTGAAATCAGAGAGCTGGGACTTGATTGTCAGGTCGAAAATGGCCGGGTTCGCTTCGAGGGTGATGTCAGTACCATTATTCAAACCAATCTCTGGCTACGCGTGGCCGATCGGATTAAGATTGTAGTTGGCAGTTTTCCAGCCAAGACTTTTGAAGAGCTCTTTCAGGGAGTTTTTGCTCTGGATTGGGAGAATTATCTACCGCTGGGAGCTAAATTTCCTATTTCCAAGGCTAAATGCGTCAAGTCAAAACTTCACAATGAACCTAGTGTTCAGGCTATTTCTAAAAAGGCAGTTGTCAAGAAGCTGCAGAAGCATTATGCACGTCCGGAAGGGGTGCCCCTGCAGGAAAATGGAGCTGAGTTTAGGATAGAGGTGTCTATTCTAAAAGATGTAGCGACAGTCTTGATTGATACGACAGGATCCAGCCTCTTCAAACGTGGTTATCGGGCCGATAAAGGTGGTGCACCGATCAAGGAGAATATGGCAGCAGCTATTTTACTCCTGTCCAACTGGTATCCAGATAAGCCTTTGATAGACCCGACTTGCGGCTCTGGTACTTTTTGTATCGAGGCAGCTATGATAGGGATGAAGATGGCACCGGGACTCCATCGTTCCTTTGCCTTTGAAGACTGGAATTGGGTGGATAAAGATCTGGTAGCCCAGGCTCGCTCAACTGCATTCAGTCGGATTGATCAGACCGTCCAGCTGGATATTTCTGGATCGGATATCGATGGCCGTATGGTAGAACTAGCTCGAAAAAACGCTGAGCAAGCAGGAGTAGCAGAGCAGATTCGCTTTAAGCAGATGCGTCTGCAAGATTTGCATACAGATAAGATTAATGGTGTGATTATCTCTAATCCGCCATACGGGGAGCGCCTCCTAGATGATGAGGCTGTGACTCGTCTTTATCAGGAGATGGGAGAAACCTTTGCTCCGCTCAAAACCTGGAGCAAGTTTATCCTGACTAGCGATGAAGCTTTTGAAAGCAAATATGGCAGTCAGGCCGATAAAAAACGCAAACTTTATAATGGAACTTTAAAAGTTGATTTATATCAGTATTTTGGCCAGCGAGTCAAACGTCAGTTAGATTAGAAAGGATTTGCCGTGACGAAAGAAGAAAACTACTCACCGGAAGAAGAAAAGAAAGAGTCTGTTCTTGATTTTGAAGAGGCCAAGGAAATGACAGTCGGACAAGCTACTCGTAAGAAAGAGGAGCTGGAAGCCGGTGTGAATGAAAGCGACAATGTGCTGGATAAGTATATCAAGCAGCACCGTCAGGAAATCGAAGCAGGAAAATTTGAAACCCAGAAAATCAGAAAGCTGCAGGAGCAGGAAGCGGCTCAAGCTGAGCAAGCCTCTTCTGATTTGACCGATTTCATCAAAGAAAGACGGCAAGAGGTTGAAAGTGAACAGGAGATTCCAACAGCTCAGTTGACAAGCACTGAGACAGCGAGTGAGCCAGAAGCAGCTCCAAATCCCTTAGGTTCTCGCAGTCAACGCTCAGAGCAGGAAGATGCGGTTCCTGCCGCTCCCGTTCAAAAGACATCTTACGGTCCTATTCCAGAACCGCTTGATGAGAAGGAATTACAGGTTCCTAAGACGCCTTTCTACAAGAAAAAAGCTTTCCTTTATCCAGTCTTAGGACTTTTAGGGATTGCTGTAGCGGGTACAGGGCTTTACTTTGCTCTGGGGCATAATTGGGGGCACAAGACTGTTACAAGCTCAAGTTCTTCAACATCGCAGTCCAGCAAAAAGAGCTCGTCTTCCTCTAGCTCTGATAATACTGCCAAGAATTTGAAGGCCTTTAATGATGAATATGCTGCATTTTTCACAGATAGCAATCAGACAGCTGTCAAAAACAGTAAATTCGGCGACTTGGAAAAATTAAAAACTTTACTTGAAAAGCTAAAAGGCAGCAAAGACTATGATGCCGCTAAGAGCAAGTATGATTCCTTGGTCAAGCAGATTTCGGCTATCCAAAGTGTCAATTCGCAGTTTGATGGTGGAGCGATCACTGACGGTATCTTGAATAAGGAAGCCAAGGCCAATACAAATGCGACCTTCTCAGATGTATCAAGTGGCAATGCTAAGCTAGATGAAGTTCTAAAGGCAGCGATTGCCCAAGGACGTAGCCAACAGGTACCAACACCAGCTCCTGCTACTGATCAGGGAGGCACTGGTGCGGGTACAAGCAGCGGTTCAAGCTCGTCTGCTTCTGGTTCAGGGGCTTCCAACTCATACTCTGGCTATGGTCTTCCAAGCAATGGAGTAAATCTGCAGAGAGACCTCAGTCGTGTCCCTTATAACCAAGCAGCTATTGATGACGTTAACAATCCAGCTTGGACTTTCAATCCTGGCGTTCTAGAGAAGATTTTGCAAACTTCTCGTGAACGTGGCTATATTTCTGGTGATAACTATATCCTGGAACGCGTCAATATTATTAAAGGAAACGGCTACTATAACCTCTTCAAGCCAGACGGCACCTACCTCTTCAGTATCAACTGTAAGACTGGCTACTTCGTCGGCAATGGACCAGGTCATGCTGACTCAGTTGATTTCTAGACATCTGTGAACATTTCTTCAGCAGCTGGCTTTATAGCTTGTTGATGGATTTCATTATACATGCACAAAAAAAGTTCTCAATTTCGAGAACTTTTTATTGTTTTAAATCACATGGCGTTCAAAGGCATCATCTGAGATTCCTTGGCTAAGAATGAGCTTAGCCCATTCTTTGGCTGAGAAGAGACTGTGATCCTTGTAGTTTCCGCAGGATTCAATGGTTGTTCCAGGGACATCTTCCCAGCTAGTTGACTCAGCGATTTCTTCCAGACAGGATTTGATGACCTGAGCAATCTGGCTGGAGCTGTGTTGGCCCCACATAATCATGTGAAAACCAGTGCGGCAGCCAAAAGGCGAGCAGTCAATCATACCATCAATGCGCTTGCGGATCAACATAGCCAGCAAATGCTCGATAGTATGCAGACCGGCTGTCGGGATTGAATCTTCATTCGGCTGAACCAGACGGATATCAAAATTGGAAATGATGTCGCCTTTAGGGCCAGTTTCCTCTCCGATGAGGCGGACATAAGGCGCTTTGACGATGGTGTGATCCAGCTCAAAGCTTTCAACGATAACTTCTTTAGACATGGTTTCTCCTTTACAATGTAGCGAGTGCGAGAAGGTTTTTCTAGTGATATCAAGCCATAGATTTGTCTTGTTAGCGAAGAAAAAGCCTGTCTCATAGACACCTTTTCTTCTCTGATTATAGCATAAAAAAATTTTATTTGGGAATAAAGTTTAAGTTTTAGAAAAATGAAAAATTTGAACAATCGTGCTTATGGTTTGAAAAAGTTTTGGTACTCAGGCTTCTACAAACCTTGATGATTTTGTCTCTAAAAATTGGACAAAAGCTTTCTTGATTTTCAAAAAATAGGTTTGTGAATTTTTTAGATTTGTGATAGAATAGTATGGAATTTTGAATTCAACAATTAAATAGATTTGGAGTAAAAACATGGACCTATTTCCTATAATTACGTCTGTTTTTGCTGCCATCATTGGTTTAGTGATTGGATATGTAAGTGTCTCGGCTAAGATGAAATCATCTAAAGAAGCTGCAGAGCTTACTCTTTTAAATGCTGAACAAGAAGCAACCAATTTACGCGGACAGGCTGAACGCGAAGCTGATTTGATTGTCAAAGAAGCCAAGCGAGAAACAAGTTCGCTTAAAAAAGAAGCACTTTTGGAGGCAAAAGAAGAAGCCAGAAAATATCGTGAACAAGTTGATGCAGAATTTAAGTCTGAACGTCAAGAGTTAAAACAAATCGAAAGCCGCTTGACAGAGCGCGCTTCTACTCTTGACCGCAAAGACGATAATTTAAGCAACAAAGAAAAGGCTTTGGAGCAAAAAGAACAAAGTCTCTCAGATAAATCTAAACACATTGATGCGCGTGAAGAACAAGTAGCGGAACTTGAAAAGCAGAAGGCAGCAGAGCTGGAGCGAGTTGCTTCGCTATCGCAGACAGAAGCGCGTGATATTATTTTGACGCAGACCGAAGACAAGCTTTCTAAAGAGATTGCGACTAGGATTCGGGATGCTGAGCAAGATATCAAAGAGCGGTCTGACAAGGTTGCGAAGAATATCTTGGTCCAAGCCATGCAGCGTATTGCCGGTGATTATGTCGCTGAGCAAACCAATTCAACGGTGCATCTGCCAGATGACAGTATGAAGGGTCGGATTATTGGCCGTGAAGGTCGCAATATCCGGACTTTTGAAAGTCTGACTGGTATTGATGTCATCATTGACGATACGCCTGAAGTAGTCACTCTCTCAGGTTTTGATCCGATTCGTCGCGAAATTGCTCGTATGACCATGGAAGCACTCTTGAAAGACGGTCGCATTCATCCAGCACGCATCGAGGAGTTGGTTGAGAAGAACCGTCTGGAAATTGACAATCGCATCCGTGAGTATGGAGAGGCCGCAGCTTATGAAATCGGAGCTCCTAACCTGCATCCTGATTTGATGAAAATCATGGGGCGCTTGCAGTTCCGAACTTCTTATGGTCAGAACGTCCTTCGACACTCTATTGAGGTGGCCAAGCTTTCCGGTATCATCGCTGCTGAGCTGGGTGAAAATGCTAATTTAGCTCGCCGTGCTGGATTCCTCCATGATATTGGCAAGTCTATCGACCGTGAGGTTGAAGGCAGCCACGTGGAAATCGGGACAGAACTGGCTCGTAAGTACAAGGAGCATCCAGTTGTTGTTAATACCATTGCCAGCCACCACGGAGATGTGGAAGCAGAAAGTGTCATTGCTGTTATCGTAGCTGCTGCAGACGCACTCAGTGCTGCTCGGCCAGGTGCCCGCAGTGAATCTCTGGAAAGTTATATCAAGCGTCTCCAAGATTTGGAAGAAATCGCCAATAGCTTCAAGGGAGTCAAGAACAGCTTTGCTTTACAAGCTGGCCGTGAAATCCGGATTATGGTTCAGCCGGACAAGATTAAGGATGACAAGATTACGATTTTGGCTCACGATGTGCGTGAAAAGATCGAAAATAACTTGGAATATCCAGGTAATATCAAGGTAACGGTTATCCGTGAGATGCGGGCCGTTGATTACGCAAAATAAAGAAGAAATGCAGTCTGGTAACAGATTGCTTTTTTCTTGAATGTTCTGCTGGTCTATTTTATTTTCCGTATGATTACTTGCTTTTTTTCTATTTTCTCAAAACTCTAGACACATACATTTCTTCCTATCCTCTTGAAATATCAGCCTAATTTTGTTACACTAGATAGAAAGACTGTGAAGGAGACATGATGACGGAACGAGGCTTACTAATCGTCTTTTCTGGTCCCTCTGGTGTAGGAAAAGGGACTGTTAGACGAGAAATTTTTGAAAGCACTGATAACCAATTTCAGTACTCGGTATCCATGACGACTCGTCCTCAGCGCTCAGGCGAAGTGGATGGAGTTGACTATTTCTTCCGAACTCGCGAGGAGTTTGAAGAGCTGATTCGTCAGGGCCAGATGCTGGAGTACGCAGAGTATGTAGGAAACTACTACGGGACGCCTCTGACTTATGTCAATGAAACGCTGGATAAAGGTATTGATGTCTTCCTAGAGATTGAGGTTCAGGGAGCTTTGCAAGTCAAGAAAAAAGTTCCAGATTCCGTCTTTATTTTTTTGACTCCTCCAGACTTAGAAGAACTTAAAGACCGCTTGGTCGGCCGTGGAACAGACAGTGCGGAGATTATCGCCCAACGCATTGAAAAGGCCAAAGAAGAAATTGCCCTCATGCGCGAGTATGATTATGCCATTGTCAATGATCAGGTGCCGCTAGCTGCCGACCGTGTAAAGCGCGTGATTGAAGCAGAGCATTTCCGAGTAGACCGTGTTATCGGCCGTTATCAGGACATGCTTCCAAAAAATGAAACGATTATTCGATAGAAAGTTAGAAATTAGGTAGAAAATTATGATGTTAAAACCGTCTATTGACACTTTGCTGGACAAGGTTCCGTCAAAATATTCCTTGGTTATTTTAGAAGCTAAGCGCGCTCATGAGCTTGAAGCTGGAGCTCCCGCTACGCAGGAATTCAAGTCTGTCAAATCCACTCTTCGTGCTTTGGAAGAAATTGAATCCGGTAATGTTGTTATCCATCCAGATCCAGAAGGCAAGCGCGAGGCTGTTCGCCGTCGGGCAGAAGAAGAGCTCCTTCGTAAAGAAGAAGAAGAACGCAAGATTAAAGAGCAAATCGCTAAAGAAAAAGAAGAAGGTGAGAAGATTTAAGGTTGGGGATGCTCAATCTTATTTTTTCTGTAATGATGTTGAGGAAAGTGGGGTGAGAATTTGAAGGTAGCAAAGATTATTGTGGATGTTCCTCTGATGCAGACGGACAAGCCCTATAGTTATGCTATTCCAGAAGAGTTTGCAGGGATGCTGGAGGCTGGCATGCGGGTCCATGTCCCTTTTGGGCAGGGAAATCGCCTGATTCAGGGGATTGTGGTCGGCTTTGATGAGATGATGGGAGACCGAGAAGAGCTGAAGGAGATTGCGGAAGTCCTTGATTTCAGTCCCGTGCTGAATCAGGAACAGCTCTGGCTGGCGGACGAGCTGCGCAAGTCAGTCTTTTCCTATAAGATTAGCCTTTTAAAGGCCATGCTGCCTAGTCTTCTCAACTCCAGCTATGATAAACTGCTCTATCCGACAGAGCTGCTGAATGATGAGGAACGCTCAGCTATCTTTGGTCAGGAGGACAGTCTTCGCTTCTCTGATTTGGACAAGAAAAGCCAGGCCAAGCTGATGCGACTGACCCAAACTGGCCGCATTCGGCTGGAGTATCAGGCGACGGACAAGAAGCATATTAAGACTGAGAAATGGTATCAGGTTAATCATACCGCTTTGCAAAATCATGACTTTCCCCGACAGGCCAAGAAAAAACAAGCATTAAAAGAAGTCTTGCTGGAGCAGCAGGACAGCCAGCTCTTGGCTGATTTGCGAGAAAACTTTTCGCGCGATATTATCAATTATTTTATCAAAGAAAATCTAATTAGCATTGAGGATAGAGAAATCAGCCGTTCGGCTGCTTATTTCCTAAAGGAACGTCAGCAGCAAAGTCTGACCTTAAATGATGAACAAGCCGCAGCGGTTGCAGCAATCACTCAGAAAATTGTTCAGAGTCATTCTCAGCCAGTCCTTTTAGAAGGGGTCACAGGCAGTGGGAAGACCGAAGTTTACCTACAGGTCATCGCAGAGGCACTGGCCCAGGGCAAGGCCGCTATCATGCTGGTTCCAGAGATTTCTCTGACTCCACAGGTTACAGATCGTTTTATTTCTAGATTTGGCGACCAAGTTGCAATTTTGCATTCGGGCCTGTCTGACGGTGAGAAATACGATGAGTGGCGCAAGGTGGAGCGAGGAGCTGCCCAGGTCGTTGTCGGCGCGCGTTCAGCTATTTTTGCTCCCTTGACAAATATTGGAGCCATTATCATTGATGAAGAGCATGAATCCTCCTACAAGCAGGATTCCAATCCTCGCTATCATGCCAGAGAGGTGGCTCTCCTGCGAGCTCAGTACAATCAAGCTGTTTTAGTGCTGGGGTCGGCGACTCCGAGCTTGGAGAGCCGTGCTCGAGCAAGCCGTGGTGTCTATGATTTTCAGGTGCTCAGCAAGCGCGCAAATCCGCTGGCGCAGATTCCTCAAGTGGAAGTGGTGGATTTTCGAGATTATATCGGGCAGCATGAAGCCAGTAATTTCACCCCAGTCCTGCTAGAGGCTATTCAAGATCGTCTGGATAAGGGAGAGCAGACGGTTCTTATGCTCAACAGGCGGGGGTATTCCAGCTTTGTTATGTGTCGGGAATGTGGGACCGTTGACAGCTGTCCCAACTGTGATATTTCTCTGACCCTGCATATGGACACTAAGACCATGAACTGCCACTACTGTGGTTTTACTAAGAATATTCCTCAGAGTTGTCCTAACTGTGCCAGCCGTAGCATTCGCTATTATGGTACTGGGACGCAGAAAGCTTATGATGAGCTGGTTCAGCTCTTTCCGCAGGCTCGCATTTTGCGGATGGATGTAGATACGACCCGTAAGAAGGGCAGTCATGAAGCCATTTTAGAAAGTTTTGGTCAAGGGCAGGCAGATATTCTCTTAGGAACCCAGATGATTGCCAAGGGATTGGATTTTCCAAATGTGACGCTAGTTGGCGTTCTCAATGCGGATACTGCTCTTAATCTACCGGACTTTCGCTCTTCAGAGCGAACTTTCCAGCTGCTGACTCAGGTGGCGGGCCGTGCTGGTCGGGCTGAAAAGGCTGGTCAGGTCTTTATCCAGTCCTACAATCCTCATCATTATGCCATTGAATTTGCCAAGCAGCAGGATTACGAGGGCTTTTATGCTTATGAAATGGGAATCCGCCGGCAGCTAGGCTATCCGCCATATTACTTTACGGTCGGCCTGACTCTGTCACACAAGGATGAAGAGACAGCAGTGCGAAAAGCTTATGAAGTTATGGATATTCTGCGAAGCGGTCTGTCAGAAAAAGTGCAAATCCTGGGTCCAACGCCGAAGCCCATTGCCCGTACCCACAATCTCTATCATTATCAGATTCTTCTCAAATATCGCTTTGAGGACAAGCTGCAGGCGACGCTAAATCAAGTCTTGGACTGGACACAAAATCGGGACAATAAAGATTTACGCCTGACAATTGATAATGAACCACAAAATTTTATGTAAAGCTTTTTAGCCGAGATTAAGGTTGTTGTAGACGACTTCTGATATAATAAGGGAAGGAACAAAGAAGGAATCAATAGTTTAAAATGATGAAAATAATATTTATGGGAACACCGGACTTCTCAGCGACTGTCCTAAAAGGGCTGCTGGACAGCGGGCAATACGAAGTGTTAGCAGTGGTGACGCAGCCGGACCGGGCCGTCGGCCGTAAAAGAGAGATTCGCATGACTCCAGTAAAAGAGCTGGCCTTGGAATACGGGCTGCAAGTTTATCAACCGGAAAAGCTGGCTCAAAGCTCGGATTTAGAGGAGTTGATGAACTTAGAAGCAGATGGTATTGTCACAGCTGCTTTTGGGCAGTTTTTGCCTAGCCGCTTGCTGGACAGTGTTGACTTTGCGGTGAATGTTCATGCCTCCTTGCTGCCTAAATACCGAGGTGGTGCGCCCATTCACTATGCTCTGATCAATGGCGATGAGCAAGCGGGTGTTACAATTATGGAAATGGTCAAGGAAATGGATGCTGGAGACATGATAGCCAGCAAGGCGACGCCGATTGAAGAGACAGATAATGTCGGAACTCTCTTTGAAAAATTGGCGATTATTGGTCGAGATCTGTTATTGGATGTGCTGCCAGCTTATAGGGCAGGGCAGATTATTCCTCAGCCACAGGATCCTAGCCAGGTCACTTTCTCTCCGAATATCAGCCCAGAAGAAGAGCGGATAGACTGGAGCAAAACAAACCGACAAATTTTCAATCAAATTCGTGGCATGTATCCTTGGCCAGTAGCTCATACCTTGCTGCAGGGACAACGCTTTAAGATTTATGAAGCAGATATGGTAGCTGGCAGCGGTCAGCCGGGACAGATATTGTCTATTAGTAAAAAAGAACTGGTGGTTGCAGCTGGTCAGGGAGCCCTCTCGCTGAAGACGGTTCAGCCTGCTGGTAAGCCCAAGATGGCTATCGTTGATTTTTTGAATGGACTGGGCCGCAGCCTGTCCCTAGGAGATACTTTTGGAAAGTAAGCAAAAAACGGCCCGTTGGCAGGTCTTGGAAATTTTGGAAGAAGTTTTTGAAGAAGGAGCCTATTCCAATATCGCCTTAAACCGGGCTCTGAATCAAAGCTTGCTGAGTCAAGCAGATAAAGGTCTGGTAACAGAGCTGGTTTACGGCACAGTTGCTCGGAAAATCACTTTGGAATGGTATCTATCCCATCTGATTGAGGATAGGGACAAATTAGATAACTGGCTTTACATTCTGCTTATGCTCAGTCTGTACCAGATGCTCTATCTGGATAAAATCCCTCAGCATGCAACTGTTCATGAGGCTGTTGAAATTGCGAAAATCCGTAAGCGCGGCAGCGAGAAATTTGTCAATGCCTTGTTACGTAGGATTGAGCGTGAGGGTGTGGCTGATTTTGAAACAATCAAGCGCAAAAACAAACGCTATTCGATCCAGTATTCTTTGCCGGTCTGGCTGGTCAAAGACCTGATAGAAGAGTTTGGCGAAGAAAGAGCTCTAGCTATCTTTGCCAGTCTCTTTGTTCGCAGCAAGGCCAGCATTCGCGTGACGGATATGTCGCGCAAGGCAGAGCTTCGTCAGCTTTTAGGGGCTGAGAACTCGCTTTTATCTCCGTCAGCCTTGGTTAAAAGACAGGGGCATTTTGCTGGGCATCAGCTCTTTGAAAGAGGAGCGATTACGATTCAGGATGAGTCTAGCCAGCTTGTGGCTCCTACTCTGGCCATCGAAGGTGAGGAGCAGATTCTGGATGCCTGCAGTGCACCGGGGGGCAAGACTGTCCACATGGCTTCCTATCTGACGAGCGGCCACATTACAGCTTTGGACCTCTATGATCATAAGTTAGAACTCGTAGAAGAAAATGCAAAAAGACTGGGCTTGGCAGATAAAATCACCACTAAAAAGCTAGACGCGACCAAAGTGTTTGAGACATTTGGCCCAGATGCTTTCGATAAAATCTTGGTGGACGCTCCTTGCTCAGGTATTGGCTTAATTCGCCGCAAACCAGATATAAAATATAATAAAGAAAATGCAGATTTTGAGAATTTACAAAAAATTCAGCTGGATATACTAGACAGCGTTTGTCAAAGTCTACGTAAAGGTGGTATAATAGCTTATAGTACTTGCACGATTATGGCCAAAGAGAATTTTGAGGTTGTCAAGAAATTTCTGGCCAGTCATCCGAACTTTGAGCAAGTCTTATTAGACCATGAAAGAAAAGATATCGTCAAAGACGGCTGTATCTTGATTACGCCGGAATTATATGAAAGCGACGGATTTTTTATCAGTCAATTTAGGAAGATATCGGAATAAGAGGAGGAAACTGACAGTATGGAAATTTCATTATTAACAGATGTTGGTCAAAAGCGTACAAATAACCAAGATTATGCCAATCTTTTTGTGAATCGGGCAGGCAAGACCCTGATCATCTTGGCAGATGGTATGGGCGGTCACAGAGCTGGAAACATTGCCAGTGAAATGGCTGTGACAGACTTAGGAGCTGCCTGGGTTGATACACAGATTGATTCGGTGAATCAGGTGCGTGAATGGTTTGCGGAGCACTTGGAAGAGGAAAATCAGCGCATTCATCAATTTGGTCAAGATGAAGAATACAAGGGCATGGGCACGACTTTGGAAGCCTTGGCTATCATTGATAATCAAGCTATCTATGCTCATATCGGCGATTCTCGTATCGGCTTGATTCGCGGTGATGAATACCGTCAGCTGACCAATGATCACTCGCTTGTTAATGCTTTGTTGAAAGCTGGACAAATTACTCCAGAAGAAGCGGAGCGTCATCCGCAGAAGAATATCATTACCCAGTCTATTGGTCAAAAAGACGAAGTGCAGCCTGACTATGGCATGATTACTTTGGAGGATGGTGACTATCTTCTGCTCAACAGTGACGGTCTGACCAATATGATTTCTGACAGTGAAATTTGTGACATTGTCACCAGTGACATCAGCCTGTCTGAAAAAACACAAACCTTAATTCGCTTTGCCAACAATGCTGGAGGGCTGGATAACATCACAGTTGCTCTGGTTCGCTTTGACAAGGAGGATAAGGCATGATTCAAATCGGCAAAATCTTTGCCGGGCGATATAAAATCATCAAGCAGATTGGCCGCGGAGGCATGGCAGATGTCTATTTGGCCAAGGACTTGATTTTGGATGGTGAGGAAGTTGCGGTAAAGGTTCTTAGGACCAATTACCAGACAGATCCTATCGCTGTCGCGCGTTTCCAGCGGGAAGCCAAGGCGATGGCTGACTTGGACCATCCGCACATCGTTCGGATTACTGATATTGGGGAAGAAGATGGCCAGCAGTATCTGGCTATGGAATACGTGGCAGGTCTTGACCTCAAGCGCTATATCAAAGAGAATTCTCCGATTTCAAATGAAGAAGCAGTCAGAATCATGGGACAAATCTTGCTGGCAATGCGCTTGGCGCATACACGAGGTATTGTCCATCGTGACCTGAAACCACAAAATGTCCTCTTGACCCCAGATGGCAATGCCAAGGTAACAGACTTTGGGATTGCGGTGGCCTTTGCAGAGACAAGTCTGACTCAGACTAACTCAATGCTAGGCTCGGTTCATTATCTATCACCTGAGCAGGCGCGTGGCTCTAAAGCAACTGTTCAGAGTGATATTTATGCGATGGGGATTATTTTTTATGAAATGCTGACTGGTCATATCCCTTATGATGGGGATAGTGCCGTTACGATTGCCCTGCAGCATTTCCAAAAGCCGCTGCCATCCATCATTTCTGAAAATCCTAATGTGCCTCAAGCCCTGGAAAATGTGGTCATTAAGGCGACAGCCAAAAAACTGACGGATCGTTATCAGTCAGTTGCAGAGATGTATGTTGACTTGTCCAGCAGCTTATCTTATGAGCGTCGTAATGAAAAGAAATTAGTCTTTGATGATGTAGCGAAAGCAGACACCAAGACCTTACCAAAAATCTCACCTGTACCGCAGCCAGCAGTTCCACCTGTTAAGTCAACACCGCCTAAAGCGGAAGCGACTGAAGTTAAGGAAGAGACACCAGATGCGGTTAAGAAAGTTCCAAAGAAACGTCGTTTGAGAACGCGTTACAAGGTGCTTTTCTTTGCAGTCTTATTGGTTTTGGCAGCTTTTGTTGTCCTTCTCTATAACAGCCCGTCCAATACCAGCGTGCCAGATGTTTCTGGTCAGACTGTAGCAGAGGCTCGCTCCGCTATCGAAGCTAAGAAGCTGGTTGTCGGAGACGAAAAGGAAGAATACAGCGACAATGTCGAATCTGGCAAAGTCATTAAAACTGATCCACAGGCCAATAGTCAGCGCCGTGAAGGCAGTAAGATCGACCTGATTATCTCCAAGGGACCCAAGACCTTTGTAATGGAAGATTATGTCGGACAAGCAAAATCAGCCGCAGTTGAAAATTTGAAAACAAACTATAATGTTTCTGAGAAATTGATTGAGATTGTTGAGGAGGAATCGGACGAGTACGAGCCAGGTCAGGTCATTCGTCAGTCACCGGCAGCTGGTTCGACCTATGATTTGACTTCTAATCATAAGATCAAGTTGACAGTGGCCAAAGAAGTAACTAGTGTATCCATGCCTGACTTTGGCAGCATGCAGTACACCTACGCTAATGCTCGTTCTTACTTGATCCAAATGGGAATTTCTTCTTCTCGAATTGAGCGAGTTGTTGACCGTTCGGTCACTTCGACTCAGGCAGACTTGGTAACTTCCCAGTCACCAGCGGCAGGTCAGACAATTGACCTCAAATCTAATGAAAAAATCACTCTTTATGTGACAGAAGCAACGACACCATCGTCATCTAGCTCGTCATCTTCATCGTCTAGTAGCAGCTCAAAGAGCAGCTCATCGTCTGAAGATAGCGGACATGGAACTAGTTCCAGCTCATCTGATGGTTGATTAATAAACCATCCATTTTAAGTTTTTCAGCTTAAAACGGATGGTTTTTTCTTTTTTGCTGGACAAATTTCCCCATTTCATGCCTTGGACGGAGGATTTTTGGTCTAATTTTGTTAAAATAGGAAGGTAGAGAAAGGAAAAGGCTATGTGGAAGGTTCAATTATTTGTCTTTGTTGAAACAGTCTTACTATCCATGGCATTGGTTACCATGTTGGCAGCTGATTTTTCACGTGTTGTCATTATCTTGGTCCTTTTTTTGCTGCTGCTCTATTATTACTTCGGCAAGCAAAAAGGGAATTTTCTGCTGGTCGCTTCCATGATTATGCTGTTTTTCATTATTATGCTCAATCCCTATGTCATTGCTGCCCTTTTATTTGCGCTGGTTTATGGGATGATTGTGGCCTATCCTTATATATATAAGGAAAATCAAGAAACCCATCTCGTTTATGAAGAAGATGTGGAAATTCAGAGTGAGAAGAATCGCTGGTTGGGGGACCTGCAGCATTTTTCTAAGGACAGCTGTCAATTTCACGACATCAATCTCTTGCGCATTGTTGGGAAAGACACCATTCATTTGGAAGATGTGATTTTGGTCAACCATGATAATGTCATTGTCATTCGAAAGGGTTTTGGTGATACCAAGATTATTGTGCCGCTGGATGTGGAAATTCAGCTGCAAATCAATACTCTTTACGGGGAGCTGAACTTTCTGCATCATCCATCTCGTAAGCTACGCAACGAAACCATTTCGCTGACGACACCAGACTATAAACGAGCCAATAAGACAGTGAAGATTGTCCTCGTCAGCTTCTTAGGAAATGTGGAGGTTGTCAGAAAGTGAAGAAATCAAATTATTTTCTCATTCTCCTCTATACTTTCTTTGTTTTATTTATCATCTTTCACTATATTTTCAATATTTTTGATTTCACTTGGCAGGAACTCTTTAATGATTTGGAGCTGTTGCAGTCATTCGTTTTCTTTGTTGTGATTATCGGTTTATCACTGACCATTCTGATTGTGATTGCGGCCCGCTTGATACAATATCTATCGGTAGCCCATGTGCAAAAAAATCTTCGGCATTTGCTGGATGGACGGAGGCTGGAGCCGACAGATCAGCCCGAGCTGGATCGCTCTCTGCATCAGCTTGAGAGAAGGCTTCACCGTCTGACAGAAAATCTCCAAAAGTCTGAAAATCAATCCCTGCAGACAGAAGAAAAAATTATCGAAAAAGAACGGCGGCGGATTGCGCGTGACTTGCACGATACTGTCAGTCAGGAATTATTTGCAGCCAATATGATTCTTTCGGGAGTGGCTGGAAATGTAGAACGGCTTGATGGAGAAAAACTGCAAAAGCAGCTCAAGGGGATTGCCGATATTCTTGACACAGCCCAGAAGGATTTGCGGATTCTCTTGCTCCACCTGCGACCTACAGAGTTGGAAAATAAGACTCTGGTCGAAGGTATGGATGTGATTATCAAGGAGCTGACTGATAAAAGCGACATTGATGTTCACTTCAATCATCAGGTTGGGCATTTACCCAAACAGATGGAGGAGCATGTCTTCAGAATCATGCAGGAAATTATCAACAACACACTACGGCATGCCCAAGCCAGTCGGCTGGATATTTACCTCTATCAGGCACCTAATGAGCTTAAAATCAAGGTATCTGATAATGGCGTCGGTTTTGATCCGCTGGCTCAAGATGAACTCAGCTACGGCTTGAAAAATATGGAAGACCGTGTTCGGGATATGGCGGGTACTTTTAAGCTTTTGACAGCCCCCAGAAAAGGTCTTTCTATTGAAATCACGATACCTTTACTAGAAGGAGAAGATCATGAAGATATTGTTAGTGGATGACCACCAGATGGTCAGATTGGGATTGAAAAGTTACTTGGAACTGCAAGATGATATAGCAGAAGTATCTGAAGCAGTCAATGGCAAAGAAGGTGTGGAGAAGGCTTTGGCAGATCGTCCAGATGTGATTATCATGGATATCGTCATGCCTGAAATGAATGGTATCGAAGCGACACTAGCTATTTTAAAAGAGTGGCCGGAAGCAAAAATTCTGATTTTGACTTCTTATCTGGATAATGAAAAAATTTATCCTGTTCTGGATGCAGGCGCTCATGGATACATGCTTAAGACTTCCAGCGCTGAAGAAATTCTTCGTGCCGTCAAAAAAGTGGCCAAGGGAGAATTTGCCATTGAAACAGAGGTCAGCAAAAAAGTGGAATATCATCGTAACCATATCGAGCTCCATGAAGATTTGACAGCTCGTGAGCGTGATATTTTAGGACTTTTAGCCAAGGGATATGAGAATCAACGGATTGCGGATGAACTCTTCATTTCCCTCAAAACGGTCAAGACTCATGTCTCCAATATCTTGTCCAAATTGGAGGTGAGCGACCGCACTCAGGCAGTTGTTTATGCTTTTCAGCACCATCTTGTCCCACAAGAAGACTTTTAATGGTATAATAGAAAAGATTAAGATTGGACAAGGGGAGATATGGACGCGAAATTAAAATATAAGGCACAAAAGATAAAAATTGTCTTTTTCGATATAGATGATACCCTTCGGGTCAAGGATACAGGTTTTATTCCGGATTCTATCCAGACAGTTTTCAAGCAGTTGAAGGACAAAGGGATTTTGACGGGTATTGCTTCTGGTCGAGGAATGTTTGGTGTCGTGCCGGAATTGAGAGCTTTGCAGCCAGACTTTTTCGTTACCTTGAACGGAGCCTATGTCGAAGGCAGCAAAGGGAAGGTGATTTCTCGGACGGTTATCCCTGCTGATAGAGTGACATCCTATATTGCTTGGGCTCGGGAGGAAGGAATTGAATATGGTTTGGTCGGCAGCCATGGAGCAGCCTTGTCCAATCGAAATTCTCTGATTTCAGAGGCCATTGATGTGGTTTATCCAGATTTGCCTGTAAATCCAGACTTTCATTTAGACAAGGATATTTATCAGCTTTGGACCTTTGAAGATAGAGGAGATAGCCTGCAGCTGCCAGAGGCATTAGCGGAGCATCTGCGTTTGGTTCGCTGGCATCCTCATTCGTCAGATGTCGTGCCGACAGAAGGTTCCAAGGCAGCCGGAGTTTCCAAGGTTGTCGAGCATCTGGGCTTCAAACCTGAAAATGTCATGGTTTTTGGCGACGGACTCAATGATCTGGAATTGTTTGACTATGCCGGAATTGGCATTGCCATGGGCGTTTCCCATGAAGAACTGCGAAAAAGAGCAGATTATATTACAAAAACAGTAGAAGAAGACGGTATTTTTGCCGCTTTAGAGGAGTTAGGTATGGTAGAAAAAGAATTACATTTTCCACAAGTAGAACTTGCAGCAACAGAAGGTCCAAAAGCGACTATCAAGACTAATCACGGTGACATGAAAGTTCAGCTGTTTCCAGAACAGGCACCAAAAACAGTAGCCAACTTTATTGCCCTTGCTAAAGATGGTTATTATGACGGTGTGATTTTCCACCGCATTATTCAGGACTTTATGATTCAGGGTGGTGATCCTACTGGTACCGGTATGGGCGGTCAGTCTATCTATGGTGAGAAATTTGAAGATGAGTTTTCACCTGAGCTTTACAATATTCGTGGGGCTCTTTCCATGGCAAATGCTGGGCCAAATACTAACGGCAGCCAATTTTTCATTGTTCAAAATAAAAATCTTCCTTATTCAGCTAAGGAATTGAGCCGCGGCGGCTGGCCTGAAGCTATCGCTGAAGTCTATGCCAGTCAGGGAGGAACACCGCATTTGGATCGGCGCCACACTGTCTTTGGTCAGCTGGCTGATGAAGCGTCCTACCAAGTTTTGGACAAGATTGCAGCTGTTGAGACGGGGGCTATGGATAAGCCGGTGGAAGATGTTGTGATTGAGACAATTGAGGTAGAAGACTGATGAAAATCGGTGATAAATTAAAAGGCAAAATCACAGGGATTCAGCCTTATGGAGCTTTTGTTGAGCTGGAAAATGGTACGATTGGTCTGATTCATATCTCAGAAATTCGTCCGGGTTATATTGAAAATATCCATGATAGTGTAAAGATTGGCCAGCAGGTATTAGTACAGGTTGTGGACTATGATGAATTTTCTGGGAAGTCCAGTCTGTCCATGCGGACCCTGGAAGAAGAAAAGCACCGCCTCCCTAGACGCCACCGCTTTTCAAACGACCGCTGTAAAATTGGTTTTGAGCCTTTAGGCAGACAGCTGCCTATCTGGATCAAAGAGGCAAAAAAATTCTTAAAAGAAGAAAAAGTTTAAAAAATATCCTGTTCCATAAGAGAACAGGATATTTTGCTTAGATAGAATTGCCATTCAAATCATAGCCGATTGCTAAGTTGAAATGGACATGTTTTCAAAAAATACTAAGCATCAAATTCGTAGAGAGCGGTAGACAGGTAACGTTCGCCGTTATCAGGAGCCAGAGCAAGGACTTTCTTGCCAGCTCCTAGTTTTTTCGCTACTTCAATAGCTGCGAAAATAGCAGCAGCAGATGAAATCCCCACTAAGAAGCCTTCCTGACCGCCAATATAGCGTCCGAATTCCAGTGCTTGATCAGAAGTTACGCGGACAATACCGTTGTAGGCTGCTGTATCCAAGGTCTCTGGAATGAATCCGGCAGAAATCCCTTGGATTTTGTGAGGACCTGGCTTCTCACCAGAAAGGATAGCAGATTCGTCTGCTTCAACTGCGTAGATTTGGATGTCCGGATTAACTTTTTTGAGAGCGTGAGATACACCGGAAATAGTTCCGCCAGTTCCGACACCGCCAACAAAAGCGTCCAGTCCAGTTTCACCGAAAGCAGCAATAATTTCTGCTCCTGTTGTTCGTTCGTGAACCTCTGGATTGGCCGGATTATTAAATTGTAGTGGCAGCCAGCCATTACGTTCTTGCGCAATTTCTTGTGCTTTTGCAATGGCACCTTTCATTCCTTCGCTACCCGGAGTCAAGACCAACTCAGCACCATAAGCTTGGATAATCTTGCGGCGTTCCACACTCATGGTTTCTGGCATAACAATGACGACCTTGTAGCCTTTAGCTGCTCCAACCCATGAAAGGCCAATACCGGTATTTCCGCTGGTTGCTTCAACGATGGTATCGCCAGGCTTAATAAGGCCATCGCGCTCAGCCGCCTCAATCATGCTGAGGGCAATCCGGTCTTTGACAGAAGAGCCAGGATTGAAAGCCTCTAACTTCACATAAACCTCAGCAGCTCCTTCTGGAACCAAGTTGTTCAATTTGACGATGGGAGTTTGCCCAATTAGTTCTGTAATATTTTGATAAATACGTGACATAGAATACATACCTCAATATAATTTAATAGAATTAGTATAAAATGAAATAAGAGCTTTGTAAAATATAAAAAAGCTATGAGAGCCATAGCTTTTCTTTATGTCAAAGTGTCAAGGGGACTTCTACTTGGCGCAGTCCTTGATCTATCATTTCTAATTTGCCTTTAAAAAACTCAGTTAGCTTATCTTTGAGCAGTTCTCTTTCACCTTTATCAACAAAAAGAAGGGTGGAGACGGTATCTGTAAATTCAGTATCGTATTCAGCAAGATTTTCTGTCTTCAAAAAATTAGTAAAATCCTGATATTGGCTGTAAGACAGTCTTAGGCGCAGGCCAGCTTGTTCTTTTATCTCAACCAGTCCAATCTCCTTAATAGCTAAAGCAACACTGCCGGCATAAGCTCGAATCAGACCGCCGGCTCCTAGCTTAATACCGCCAAAATAGCGAGTAACCACCACGCAAAGATTGGTCAAATTGTGCTTTTCTAGGACTCCCAGCATAGGAACTCCGGCTGTTCCGCTGGGCTCACCATCATCGCTAGTTCGCTTTATATCACTCTTTTCCCCAATGATAAAAGCAGAGCAGTTATGAGTGGCCTTGTAATGTTCTTTTTTTATAGCAGTGATAAAAGCGCGAGCCTCTTCCTCGGAGTAAACTCGTTTTACATGGCAGATAAAGCGGGATTTTTTAATTTCCTCTTGAACCATGCCATCTTCTTTAATTGTCTTAAATTCCATAACTATATTTTACAAGAAAATATGAATTTTGCCAAAAAATTACGAATAAATAAGTATGTTAGAGTTGCAAGATTGTTTAGGACGTATATTTACAGAGAGTCAGTTAGAGTCTAGCTTGCGAGCACAAGCAAAAGAAATTCCCAGTATCCGAGAAGAAAAAGGCAAGCTCCACTGCGGACGCTGCAACAGCTTGATTGAACGAGAAAATCAGCTACCTGTTGGAGCTTATTATTGTAGAGAATGCTTAATATTGGGCCGGGTACGGAGTGACCAAAAACTTTACTATTTTCCTCAAGAGGATTTTCCTAAAAAACAGGTGCTTAAATGGCAGGGGCAACTGACAGAGTTTCAGGGGAAGGTCTCCAAAGGCTTACTGGATGCGCTAGAGAAAAGACAGAATACGTTAGTGCATGCTGTTACTGGCGCTGGAAAAACAGAAATGATTTACCAAGTGATTGCAAGAGTTATTGATAGAGGAGGGTCTGTTTGCTTGGCCAGTCCGCGGATTGATGTTTGTTTAGAACTTTATCGGCGCCTAAAAGAAGACTTTTCTTGTGAAATAGCCCTTCTGCATGGGGAGTCAGAAGCTTATTTTCGCAGCCCCTTGGTAATTGCGACCACCCACCAGCTCTTAAAATTTTATCGGGCTTTTGATTTGTTGATTGTGGACGAGGTAGACGCCTTTCCTTATGTGGATAATCCCATACTGTATCACGCTGTAGAGCGTTCAGTTAAAGAGGATGCTACAACTATTTTTCTGACAGCCACTTCCACAGATGAATTGGATAAAAGAGTTCAAAAAGGTGAGTTGAAACGCCTGAGTCTTCCCAGAAGATTTCATGGTAATCCCTTGACCATCCCTCAGAAAATTTGGTTATCTGATTTTCAAAAACATCTTCAGAAGAAGAAAATAGCACCTAAACTTTTAAAATATATACAAAAACAGAGGGAGACTCAATTTCCTCTCTTAATATTTGCTGCAGAAATTCAAAGAGGAGAGGATGTTGCTCATGCTTTGCAGATAGCTCTGCCTGATGAAAAGCTGGCTTTTGTCGCCTCTACAACAGAAAATCGTCTAGAGATTGTCGAGCAGTTTCGTCGCAAGGAGATCACTATTTTGGTGACAACGACTATCTTAGAGCGTGGAGTAACTTTTCCTGGCGTGGATGTTTTTGTCTTGGAAGCCAATCATCGCCTGTTCAGTCGTAGTGCTCTGGTTCAGATTTCAGGCCGAGTTGGCCGTAGTATGGATAGACCGACTGGACAGTTGCTATTTTTTCATGATGGGACTACCCTTGCTATGGAAAAGGCAATTCGAGAAATGAGGGATATGAATAAGGAGGCGGGATTATGACAGAGTGTCTTTTATGTAAGGAGCAAATTAAGGAGAAAGGTAGTTTTTTACGGCTTTTTCTATTAAAAAAAGAAGGACCAAGCTGCTGCTCAACTTGCTATCAAAAATTTGAATGCATATCTGAAGAGCATTGCCCTCAATGTTTTCGCAACGGGAAATCAGATTTATGCACAGATTGCCAAAAATGGGAGAAAGAGGGCAATCAAGTCCAGCATCAGTCACTATTTACCTATAATGAAGCAATGAAGAATTATTTCAGTCAATACAAGTTTCAGGGAGACTATGCACTGCGTTTTGTATTTGCAAAAGCAACTAAAAAAGCAGTCAAAATGTTTAGAGAGCATACCATTGTTCCGATTCCAGTGAGTAACGAAAAATTTCAAGTTCGAGGATTTAATCAAGTGCAGGGAATTTTAGATGCTGGAAACTTGTCATATAGAAATATATTAGAGAAAAAAGACACTCTAGCACAGTCGAGCAAGACACGTGAGGAGCGTTTGCAGACGCAGCAGGCTTTTAAAATTAAGAATGGAGTTGATTTACCAGATAAAATTTTGCTGGTTGATGATATCTATACGACTGGAAAAACCTTGCAATTAGCTAAGCAAATCTTGCTGGAAGCAGGAGTGAAAGAAATTTTGACATTTTCAATCGCAAGATAAGAAAAAATTTGCAAAAAAGGAATGAAAGCGTTATAATGATATTATAAATAAAACATTTATGTTTAGAAAGAAGGTACTTATATGCTTAAATATAGTATCCGTGGTGAAAACCTAGAAGTAACAGATGCTCTCCGTGACTACGTAGTTTCTAAACTTGAGAAGATTGAGAAGTATTTCCAAGCAGAGCAAGAACTTGATGCGCGTGTGAACCTCAAGGTTTACCGTGAAAAAACTGCGAAAGTGGAAGTGACAATTCCGCTAGGCTCCATCACTCTTCGTGCAGAAGATATCTCTCAGGACATGTATGGATCAATTGATTTGGTCACAGATAAGATTGAGCGCCAAATCCGCAAAAATAAAACCAAGATTGAAAGAAAGAATCGCAATAAAGTTGCTACAAGCCAGCTTTTCACAGATTCCTTTGCTGAAGAAGCAGAAGAAGTTCCGTCAAAAGTTGTCCGTTCAAAACATATAGATTTGAAGCCGATGGACTTGGAAGAAGCGATTCTGCAGATGGATTTATTGGGTCATGATTTCTTCATATATTCCGATGCTGAGGACAGCAGCACAAATGTTATATACCGTCGTGAGGATGGAGATATTGGTCTGTTGGAAGTTAAATAAATAAGAAAAAAGGGTTGAGAGCAAGTTTCTCAATCTTTTTAGATTATAGAAAGTCAGACTGTCAGCTGACAAAGAACAAGCACCCTATGCACTAGACAATAAAAAATGTTTTTAGGTTCAAAAAATAAACTTC
>NZ_GL878510.1 GCF_000194945.1 Streptococcus sanguinis SK1 = NCTC 7863 | reverse complement strand
AAAAAAGGTATTGACAGGTAGGAGGTATAGGTGATATACTAATATAGTTGTCGCGAAAGACAAAGCCCTTTGAAAACTGAACAAGACGAACCAAGTGCAGGGTGACATAGAGATATGTAACCTGTCAAAAAAGCGAAAATAAATCTGTCAGTGGACAGTAATGAGTGCGAACTCAAACTTTTTAATGAGAGTTTGATCCTGGCTCAGGACGAACGCTGGCGGCGTGCCTAATACATGCAAGTAGAACGCTGAAGAGAGGAGCTTGCTCTTCTTGGATGAGTTGCGAACGGGTGAGTAACGCGTAGGTAACCTGCCTGGTAGCGGGGGATAACTATTGGAAACGATAGCTAATACCGCATAAAATTGATTATTGCATGATAATTAATTGAAAGATGCAATTGCATCACTACCAGATGGACCTGCGTTGTATTAGCTAGTTGGTGAGGTAACGGCTCACCAAGGCGACGATACATAGCCGACCTGAGAGGGTGATCGGCCACACTGGGACTGAGACACGGCCCAGACTCCTACGGGAGGCAGCAGTAGGGAATCTTCGGCAATGGGGGGAACCCTGACCGAGCAACGCCGCGTGAGTGAAGAAGGTTTTCGGATCGTAAAGCTCTGTTGTAAGAGAAGAACGGGTGTGAGAGTGGAAAGTTCACACTGTGACGGTATCTTACCAGAAAGGGACGGCTAACTACGTGCCAGCAGCCGCGGTAATACGTAGGTCCCGAGCGTTGTCCGGATTTATTGGGCGTAAAGCGAGCGCAGGCGGTTAGATAAGTCTGAAGTTAAAGGCTGTGGCTTAACCATAGTATGCTTTGGAAACTGTTTAACTTGAGTGCAGAAGGGGAGAGTGGAATTCCATGTGTAGCGGTGAAATGCGTAGATATATGGAGGAACACCGGTGGCGAAAGCGGCTCTCTGGTCTGTAACTGACGCTGAGGCTCGAAAGCGTGGGGAGCAAACAGGATTAGATACCCTGGTAGTCCACGCCGTAAACGATGAGTGCTAGGTGTTAGGCCCTTTCCGGGGCTTAGTGCCGCAGCTAACGCATTAAGCACTCCGCCTGGGGAGTACGACCGCAAGGTTGAAACTCAAAGGAATTGACGGGGGCCCGCACAAGCGGTGGAGCATGTGGTTTAATTCGAAGCAACGCGAAGAACCTTACCAGGTCTTGACATCCCTCTGACCGCTCTAGAGATAGAGTTTTCCTTCGGGACAGAGGTGACAGGTGGTGCATGGTTGTCGTCAGCTCGTGTCGTGAGATGTTGGGTTAAGTCCCGCAACGAGCGCAACCCCTATTGTTAGTTGCCATCATTCAGTTGGGCACTCTAGCGAGACTGCCGGTAATAAACCGGAGGAAGGTGGGGATGACGTCAAATCATCATGCCCCTTATGACCTGGGCTACACACGTGCTACAATGGCTGGTACAACGAGTCGCAAGCCGGTGACGGCAAGCTAATCTCTGAAAGCCAGTCTCAGTTCGGATTGTAGGCTGCAACTCGCCTACATGAAGTCGGAATCGCTAGTAATCGCGGATCAGCACGCCGCGGTGAATACGTTCCCGGGCCTTGTACACACCGCCCGTCACACCACGAGAGTTTGTAACACCCGAAGTCGGTGAGGTAACCGTAAGGAGCCAGCCGCCTAAGGTGGGATAGATGATTGGGGTGAAGTCGTAACAAGGTAGCCGTATCGGAAGGTGCGGCTGGATCACCTCCTTTCTAAGGAGTCCGTAAGGACACACGGAATGCACTTGAGTCTTGTTTAGTTTTGAGAGGGCTATGTGGGGCCTTAGCTCAGCTGGGAGAGCGCCTGCTTTGCACGCAGGAGGTCAGCGGTTCGATCCCGCTAGGCTCCATTATCTAGTTTGACTAGATAAAGAACTTGTCCATTGAAAATTGAATACCGATATCAAATAGTAACAAGAAAATAAACCGAAAACGCTGTGAAAATTAATGAGTTTAAGACTGAAAGGTCAAAAATAAGGTTAAGTTAGTAAGGGCGCACGGTGGATGCCTTGGCACTAGGAGCCGATGAAGGACGTGACAAACGACGAAATGCCTCGGGGAGCTGTAAGTAAGCACTTGATCCGGGGATGTCCGAATGGGGGAACCCAACAGGTTGATGCCTGTTACCCATTTCTGTTAAGGGAATGAGGAGGAAGACGCAGTGAACTGAAACATCTAAGTAGCTGCAGGAAGAGAAAGCAAAAGCGATTGCCTTAGTAGCGGCGAGCGAAGAGGCAGGAGGGCAAACCGAAGAGTTTACTCTTCGGGGTTGTAGGACTGCGCTGTGGACTCAGAATTTATAGAAGAATGACTTGGGAAAGTCAGCCAAAGAGAGTAAGAGCCTCGTATTTTAAATAGATTCTGTACCTAGCAGTATCCTGAGTACGGCGGGACACGTGAAATCCCGTCGGAATCTGGGAGGACCATCTCCCAACCCTAAATACTCCCTAGTGACCGATAGTGAACCAGTACCGTGAGGGAAAGGTGAAAAGCACCCCGGGAGGGGAGTGAAATAGAACCTGAAACCGTGTGCCTACAACAAGTTCGAGCCCGTTCATGGGTGAGAGCGTGCCTTTTGTAGAATGAACCGGCGAGTTACGTTATGATGCGAGGTTAAGTTGAAGAGACGGAGCCGTAGGGAAACCGAGTCTGAATAGGGCGCTTTAGTATCATGATGTAGACCCGAAACCATGTGACCTACCCATGAGCAGGTTGAAGGTGCGGTAAAACGCACTGGAGGACCGAACCAGGGCACGTTGAAAAGTGCTTGGATGACTTGTGGGTAGCGGAGAAATTCCAAACGAACTTGGAGATAGCTGGTTCTCTCCGAAATAGCTTTAGGGCTAGCGTCGACATGAAGATTCTTGGAGGTAGAGCACTGTTTGGGTGAGGGGTCCATCCCGGATTACCAATCTCAGATAAACTCCGAATGCCAATGAATTATGGTCGGCAGTCAGACTGCGAGTGCTAAGATCCGTAGTCGAAAGGGAAACAGCCCAGACCACCAGCTAAGGTCCCAAAATAATTGTTAAGTGGAAAAGGATGTGGGGTTGCACAGACAACTAGGATGTTAGCTTAGAAGCAGCTATTCATTCAAAGAGTGCGTAATAGCTCACTAGTCGAGTGACCCTGCGCCGAAAATGTACCGGGGCTAAAACAATTTACCGAAGCTGTGGATACCTTTTATAGGTATGGTAGGAGAGCGTTCTATGTGTGGAGAAGGTGTACCGTGAGGAGCGCTGGAACGCATAGAAGTGAGAATGCCGGTATGAGTAGCGCAAGACAGGTGAGAATCCTGTCCACCGTAAGACTAAGGTTTCCAGGGGAAGGCTCGTCCGCCCTGGGTTAGTCGGGACCTAAGGAGAGACCGAAAGGTGTATCCGATGGCCAACAGGTTGAGATTCCTGTACTAGAGTATGAAGTGATGGAGGGACGCAGTAGGCTAACTCGTGCGTACGAATGGATGTACGTCTAAGCAGTGAGGCGTGGTATGAGTCAAATGCTTATACCTGTAACGTTGAGCTGTGATGGGGAGCGAAGTTTAGTAGCGAGTGAGTGATGTCACACTGCCAAGAAAAGCTTCTAGCGTTGTATCATACTCTACCCGTACCGCAAACCGACACAGGTAGTCGAGGCGAGTAGCCTCAGGTGAGCGAGAGAACTCTCGTTAAGGAACTCGGCAAAATGACCCCGTAACTTCGGGAGAAGGGGTGCTGACTTTTGTCAGCCGCAGTGAATAGGCCCAAGCAACTGTTTATCAAAAACACAGCTCTCTGCTAAATCGTAAGATGATGTATAGGGGGTGACGCCTGCCCGGTGCTGGAAGGTTAAGAGGAGTGCTTAGCGGTAACGCGAAGGTATGAATTGAAGCCCCAGTAAACGGCGGCCGTAACTATAACGGTCCTAAGGTAGCGAAATTCCTTGTCGGGTAAGTTCCGACCCGCACGAAAGGCGTAATGATTTGGGCACTGTCTCAACGAGAGACTCGGTGAAATTTTAGTACCTGTGAAGATGCAGGTTACCCGCGACAGGACGGAAAGACCCCATGGAGCTTTACTGCAGTTTGATATTGAGTGTCTGTGCCACATGTACAGGATAGGTAGGAGCCTAAGAGATCGGGACGCCAGTTTCGATGGAGGCGTTGTTGGGATACTACCCTTGTGTTATGGCCACTCTAACCCGGTAGGTTTATCATCTACGGAGACAGTGTCTGACGGGCAGTTTGACTGGGGCGGTCGCCTCCTAAAAGGTAACGGAGGCGCCCAAAGGTTCCCTCAGACTGGTTGGAAATCAGTCGCAGAGTGTAAAGGTATAAGGGAGCTTGACTGCGAGAGCTACAACTCGAGCAGGGACGAAAGTCGGGCTTAGTGATCCGGTGGTTCCGTATGGAAGGGCCATCGCTCAACGGATAAAAGCTACCCTGGGGATAACAGGCTTATCTCCCCCAAGAGTTCACATCGACGGGGAGGTTTGGCACCTCGATGTCGGCTCGTCGCATCCTGGGGCTGTAGTCGGTCCCAAGGGTTGGGCTGTTCGCCCATTAAAGCGGCACGCGAGCTGGGTTCAGAACGTCGTGAGACAGTTCGGTCCCTATCCGTCGCGGGCGTAGGAAATTTGAGAGGATCTGCTCCTAGTACGAGAGGACCAGAGTGGACTTACCGCTGGTGTACCAGTTGTTCTGCCAAGAGCATCGCTGGGTAGCTATGTAGGGAAGGGATAAACGCTGAAAGCATCTAAGTGTGAAACCCACCTCAAGATGAGATTTCCCATAACGCAAGTTAGTAAGAGCCCTGAGAGAAGATCAGGTTGATAGGTTAGGAGTGGAAGTGTGGTGACACATGGAGCGGACTAATACTAATCGCTCGAGGACTTATCCTAGAATAAGAGCTTCATCAGAGTGCAGCGAATGGTTTAGAG
>NZ_GL878509.1:204257-387542 GCF_000194945.1 Streptococcus sanguinis SK1 = NCTC 7863 | reverse complement strand
CATTATCATAGTGGTGATGCGGGTGTAGTTTAGTGGTAAAACTACAGCCTTCCAAGCTGTTGTCGCGAGTTCGATTCTCGTCACCCGCTTTGAACGAAAGTTCATACCAAGTTTTCAAACTTGGGCGCGTAGCTCAGGTGGTTAGAGCGCACGCCTGATAAGCGTGAGGTCGGTGGTTCGAGTCCACTCGTGCCCATTAAATATTGGAGAATTACTCAAGAGGCTGAAGAGGACGGTTTGCTAAATCGTTAGGTCGGGTTACCGGCGCGGGGGTTCGAATCCCCCATTCTCCGTATAATGAGGAGTTTAGCGTTTGCTATCTCCTTTTCTTATACTTTCTCGTCCTGTTTAGTGAGGTTTTTCTGATGAATCGATTTAAAAAATCTAAGTTTCTAATTTCTTTTTTTGTATTAGTTGTTGCAATGACGATACTCATCCTATCTACCTCTTCTAGTTGGTTTGTATCAACTACTTCAAATATTATTTCATTGGTAGATAGACTTGTCGGCTCTCCTTTTGCTTTTGTAGCTGATAAAAAAGAAGAAATGTCAGATTTGATGTCTACTTATAGAGAGAATCAGCAGCTCAAGAAAAATCTTTATGAGGTTGAGGAAAAGGCTGGGAAGGCAGATTCCTTAGAAGATGAGAATGAGCAGTTACGAAAACTTCTGGAATTTAAAGAGGCTGATAAAAATCAAACACAAATTGCCAGCGAAGTGATTGCCCGTACGCCAGCATCCTGGAAAAATGAGCTGACTATTGACAAGGGGACATCTGATAATGTGACAGATGCTATGCTAGTAGTCGCTAATGGTGGTCTGGTCGGAAGTGTTTCTGAAACTAGTAGTCAGTCTAGCTTGGTTTCTCTACTGACTAACGAGGAAAACTCAACTAAAATTTCTGTTAGAATTCAAACTAAGTCTGGTCTAGTTTATGGGATTATTACGGGTTATGATGCAAAAAACTCTGCTTATATCATCAGTCAGTTAAATAGTGCTGAAGATATAAAAGAGGGAGATGAGGTGGCAACCAGTGGCTTGGGTGCTTATAATGCAGAAAATATTCCTGTCGGTAAGGTACTTTCCGTGTCTGAGGCTAAGGATCAGTTAAACAAGATTGTTCTGGTTAAGCCAGCTGCGGATTTGTCGGATATCCGTGCTGTAATGTTGGTAGGGAACTGATATGAGAGATATTAAAGAACATCTTTTGACTCCTATTATTTTATTTTTTGTCTTATTGATAGACGGACAAATTTCGACTTTTCTGGCTAATATTCTGCCTTTACAATGGCATTTAGTCAGTCATTTTATCTTTATTTTCATGCTTTTTGTTTCCATCAATCTCTCTAGAAACTACAATATTCTCTTATTTTGCTGTTTGGGGTTGATTTATGATGTTTACTATTTTCATACCATCGGTATTGCTCTTATTCTTTTTCCTCTTTTAAGTCTCTTGGTTTGTCAGTCTAGTTCAACTATGCTTTTAAATACATTTACTCGCTTTTTATCTGTTTTGATTCTTGTATTTTTATTTGAATTAATTAGTTTTGCTTTTGCAGTATTTTTGAATCTTTCTAGTCTGAATTTACAGGATTTTGTCCTTAGCAGTCTGGTACCGACTATCCTTCTCAATAGCCTGATATTCCTCATTTTTCAGCCTATTTTCGAAAAAATGTATTTATGATAAACAAGAAATAAAAATGTAATAAAGGCGTAACATATGATACAGCATTTTCTGGTATACTAGTTAATGTGTTATAAGAAGGAGTGTATTATTTTTATGAAGAAAAAACTACTCACATCAATTTTATTGAGTACGGTTATCCTTTCACAAGGAGCTGCACTTGTGAGCGTTAAAGCGGAGACAACTGATGAAAAGATTGCTGCACAAGACAGCAAGATTAATAGCTTGACAGAGCAACAACAATCAGCTCAGACGCAAGTTGACGAAATTCAAGGTCAAGTGTCTGCCATTCAAAAGCAACAAGAAGAGCTTAAAGCAGAAAATGAAAAGTTGTCTGCTGAATCTGCAAAACTTTCTGCTGAAATTGATGAACTGTCTAAAAATATTGTAGCTCGTAATGAGTCACTTGCAAATCAAGCACGCAGTACCCAAACAAATGGAACTGCTACTAGCTACATCAATACAGTTGTAAATTCTAGCTCTATCACAGAAGCTATCTCTCGTGTAGCAGCTATGAGCGAAATTGTTTCAGCAAATAACAAAATGCTGGAACAACAAAAGAAAGATAAAGAAGCAATTGATGAAAAGCAAGTTGCGAATAATGAAGCTATTAATACTGTAATTGCTAACCAAGAGAAGTTAGCTGATGACGAGCAAACTTTGGCAACAAAACAAGCTGAACTGAAAGCAGCTCAGACAAGTCTTGCAGCTGAAAAAGCGACTGCTGAAAACGAAAAGAATTCTCTTCTTGAAGAAAAAGCAGCAGCTGAAAAAGCAGCAGCTGAAGCAGCGGCTCGTGAAGCTGCTTATAAAGCAGAGCAAGAGTCAAAACGCCAAGCAATTGAAGCTTCAGGAAACACTACCCTGCAAGCTCAGGTTCAAGCAGTTGTTAATTCAGCTCCAGCAGCTGAAGCAGCGGCTCCAGCAGCACCTGCAGTAACTCAATCTGTTGCCCGTGCGAATAGACCAGTTTATAGCTCATCTGCATCTTCTTATCCAGTAGGTCAATGTACTTGGGGTGCTAAGACATTAGCTCCTTGGGCTGGCGATTACTGGGGTAATGGTGGACAATGGTCTGCAAGTGCAGCAGCAGCAGGCTTCCGTGTTGGTTCACAGCCAGAAGTTGGAGCGATTGCATGTTGGACTGACGGTGGATACGGACACGTTGCAGTAGTAACAGCTGTTCAATCTACTACAAGCATCCAAGTATCAGAAGCAAACTACCTTGGACAACAATCAATCGGTAACTACCGTGGATGGTTTAATCCAACAACTGCACAAGGTACAGTTTCATATATCTATCCGAACTAATCAGTAAAAAGCGCCTCTGGCGTTTTTTATTTTTAATTGAAAAATCAACTGAAAAAAGTTACAATGGTAGTTGGGAAAAGTTGTAATTGGACAATGAAAGACGATTTAGAATCTGGAGGGAATCATGTCTTTTTCTGATTTAAAACTCTTTGCTCTTTCTTCTAATCAAGAATTAGCGCAGCGTGTTGCTCAAGAGATTGGATTGCCACTTGGGAAATCAACTGTTCGTCAGTTCTCTGATGGAGAGATTCAAGTGAATATTGAAGAATCTATTCGTGGGAAACACGTCTTTATTTTGCAGTCTACCAGTTCGCCAGTCAATGATAATTTGATGGAAATCTTGATTATGGTAGATGCTTTGAAACGAGCTAGTGCTGAATCCATCAACGTTGTCATGCCTTACTATGGCTATGCTCGGCAGGATCGCAAGGCTAGAGCTCGTGAGCCAATTACATCTAAATTAGTTGCTAATATGTTGGAAATTGCTGGTGTGGATCGGATGCTGACTATTGACTTGCACGCAGCGCAAATCCAGGGCTTCTTTGATATTCCAGTGGATCACTTGATGGGTGCACCTTTGATTGCTGATTACTTTGAGCGCCGTAATATGACAGGAGGAGACTATGTGGTAGTCAGTCCTGACCATGGTGGTGTGAGTCGGGCTCGTAAGTTAGCAGAGTTTCTGAAAACCCCGATTGCGATTATTGATAAGCGTCGCAGTGTGGACAAGATGAATAGCAGTGAAGTTATGAACATCATTGGTAAGGTAGAAGGAAAAACTTGTATCCTAATTGATGATATGATTGATACAGCAGGGACTATCTGCCATGCAGCTGACGCTCTCGCTGAGGCGGGAGCTGTAGAAGTCTATGCCAGCTGTACTCACCCAGTCTTATCTGGTCCTGCTATGGATAATATTCAAAAATCAGCGATTAAAAAATTGGTTGTGCTGGATACGATTTATCTGCCTCAAGAGCGCTTAATTGATAAGATTGAGCAGATTTCAATTGCTCATCTTTTAGGGGAAGCCATTGTCCGTATTCATGAAAAACGGCCGCTGTCACCCTTGTTTGAAATAGGTAAAAAATAATCTGAGATGTATGGCTGGGATGCTTAATTCCTGGCCTCTTCTTATTTTATTCCTACTATCTTTTAAAAAAAAGTCCAACATTCACTTTGAAAGAAAACTCAAATTACTTGATGTTTCAAATATAAATAAATGACCATTTAAATAGTTGGTAAATTGACAATTTGTCTCATCCCTTGGTATTCTTTGATTTTAGAAATTTTTATGTAGTAAAATTCTTGACTTTTTTTAGAGTTCGAACTATACTTAATAGTAGGTAATATTAGGTAACGGGGAGTTACAATTATTTTTGAAAAGTAACGAGGAGATGAGATAATGAAAAAGGTTTTGCTTTCAAGTGCTGTGGCCCTTTCACTTTTCGCGGCTGCTGCACCAGTATTTGCTGAGGGTACAGCCAGTCTTTGGGTTAATGACATTGATAATAATGAAGTTCCCCAAGGCAGTACGGATTCAGAATCTAATAAAGTTATGGATGAGTTGCAGGCCTATAGAGATGCACAATCAGCTCTGGATCAGCAAGTTGCTGAAGCTAAGAAAGCTCCGGTTGGCAAAAGTGCTGTGATGGAGGATCAAGCTGGTAACAAAGTTCTTGTTATTGGTGAGGGAGAGTCGGCCAATGCTGATCAGCCTTCAGTGGCACCATCTACTACAGATCCATCTACACCGGCTTATTCGGCAGCACCTTACTCCACAGCCTCTTCATCAGTTCCGACTTTTCCAGCACCGTCTCAATCTTCGGCGGCATCCTCTTCAGCAGCAGGTAAAAAGAAGGCTAAAAAATCAGAAAATAAAGCAAAAAAAACTCTGGAAGCAAAAGAAGAGAATAAGGAAAATGAGGAGAATTCTGAAGAAAAGTCACTTCCTAAGACAAGTGCAGTCAAATAATTTTGTCTTTAATTTGTGCTAATGCCTAAATATCACTGAGCCTTCGTTCGGTGATATTTTTTGTAAAAAATGAAAAATAAAGGATTTTTAGATTATGCAAGAAAAAGATAGGAGTCAAACTTCGAATAAGAAACAGCTCCTTGTTGTTGGCATCTGCCTCCTGCTGATTGTTCTGGTTATTTTTTCTGTTTTTTATGCTTTCCGTTCATCAGCATCAGGTAGCAAGCTTCGAGTTTCGCATCCTAGCAGGATTGAAACGTCAAGCTCATCTGCATCTTCAAGTCAGACAGAAAAGGAATATTTAGCAGAGCGTTTTGCTAAACTGAAGGCTGTGAATTCAGAAACGATAGGCTATGTCTATGCTCCTGGTACACAGTTGGATGAGCCAGTGGTGCAAACGAAAGATAATGAGACTTATCTGCTAAAGACGTTTGAAGGAAAGCAAGAGCCTTATATGGGAGCGGTCTTTATGGATAAAGACAATCATAAAGATTTCAGTGATCGTCTGACTTGGCTTTTCGGGCATGCTCGGGGCAGCAAGGCAGGAGACCATCGCATGTTTAATGATGTCAACTACTATGATCGTCAGGATTATTTTGACAAACATAGATATGTCGTGATTGAGACTCCTGAGCGTAAGTATTATTATCAAGCTATGGGGCTGGTCATCGTGCCGGAAGAGACGGCTTTTTATCGGACGGAGTTTAAGGACGACGAGGATTTTACAACTCAGCTCAGAAATATCTATGAGGCTGCTCGTACTAAGGATCCTAAGATCCAGATTAAGGCGAGTGACCGGTATTTGGTTCTCTCAACCTGTCGTGAGGAAGATGACACGATTCGTTCTAACCTTTATTTGCGGCAGATTCCTGATTCAGAACTGGCAGATTTTCTGGCCGAGCATGGCAAGGAATTGACCTATACTCCGACTCGTTGAATGGCCAGTCACGTGAGATGCAGCTATATCCACTATCTGCCAGAGAAGAATTTTAAGGCAAGGCCAAAAGGGACTGAGTGCAAGCTTAGTCCTTTTTCTGCATGGGAAATCATGTAATAGCTTTTGCTATGCTTCTGCATTTATAGTATAATAGTTCTATTGAGCGGCTGGAGGTATGTATGGATTTAAGTAAGAAATTTAATAAAAACTTAGAAAAAATAGAAATTTCGCTGATTCGTCAGTTTGACCAATCAATTTCTGCTATTCCGGGAGTTCTTCGGCTAACCTTAGGGGAGCCGGACTTTACAACACCGGATCATATCAAAGAAGCAGCCAAGGCGGCGATTGATGCTAATCAAAGTCACTACACTGGTATGAGCGGTCTCTTGGAGCTGCGTCAGGCGGCTAGCAGCTTTGTGAAAGAAAAGTACAATCTGCACTATCGCCCAGAAGATGAGGTTTTGGTCACAATTGGGGCGACAGAGGCCTTGTCAGCTACGCTGACAGCTATTTTAGAAGAAGGAGACAAGGTCTTGCTGCCAGCTCCTGCTTATCCAGGCTATGAGCCCATTGTCAATCTAGTAGGGGCGGAGATTGTCGAGATTGATACAACGGCCAATAACTTTGTCCTCACTCCAGAGATGCTGGAAGCAGCTATTTTGGAGCAGGGCGAGCAGCTAAAAGCGGTCATTCTTAATTATCCAGCCAATCCGACCGGCGTGACTTATTCGCGGGAGCAGATAAAAGCTCTGGCGGATGTCCTAGGAAAATACCAAGTCTTTGTGGTCTGCGATGAGGTCTATTCTGAGCTGACCTATACAGAGCAGGGGCATGTCTCCATCGCGGAGTATCTGCCAGACCAAACTATCGTCATCAACGGCTTGTCTAAGTCTCATGCCATGACTGGCTGGCGGTTGGGCTTTATCTTTGCTCCAGCAGTTTTCACTGCTCAGCTGATTAAGAGCCATCAGTATCTCGTAACAGCAGCCAATACCATGGCTCAGTTTGCAGGCATTGAAGCCCTGATAGTTGGGAAAGATGATGCGGAGCCAATGAAGGCTGAGTATATCCAGCGTCGCGACTATATCATAGAGAAAATGGCTGAGCTAGGCTTTAAGATTATCAAACCAGAAGGGGCTTTTTATATTTTTGCTAAGATACCAGATGGTTATAATCAAGATTCGTTCGCCTTTCTGCAGGATTTTGCGGAGAAGAAGGCCGTGGCCTTTATCCCGGGGGCGGCTTTTGGTCAATACGGGGAAGGCTATATCCGTCTGTCCTATGCGGCTAGTATGGAGACGATTCGAGAAGCCCTGAAACGCCTCAAGGACTACATGGAGGACTATGCTTAAATCTCTAACAAGTCAAGGTCTGGTTCTCTATAACCGCAATTTCCGCGAGGATGATAAGCTGGTAAAGATCTTTACGGAACAGGCTGGTAAGCGTATGTTTTTCGTCAAGCATGCTAGTAAATCCAAGCTAGCACCCGTCATTCAGCCTTTGACTGCGGCGAACTTGCTGATGAAAATCAATGATGATGGTCTTAGCTATATCGAGGACTATCAGAATGTAGTCACCTATCATCGCATCAATGAGGACTTATTCATCATGGCCTATGCCAGTTATGTGGCGGCCTTGGCAGATGCCAGTCTTCAGGACAATCAGTCGGATCCGGCGCTCTTTGCTTTTCTGCAGAAAACCCTGGAGCTGATGAATAATGGTCTGGACTATGAAGTGCTGACCAATATCTTTGAGATTCAGATTTTGTCACGTTTTGGAGTTTCACTGAACTTCCATGATTGTGCCTTTTGTCATCGGACGGGTCTGCCTTTTGACTTCTCTTTCAAATATAGCGGAGTTCTTTGCCCTGATCATTACCATCAGGATGAACGGCGATGCCATCTGAATCCCAATCTTCCTTTTCTGCTGGACCAATTTCAGGCGGTCCGCTTTAGCGAATTAGAGACCATTTCTTTGAAGCCAGATATTAAAAAGCAGCTGCGGGATTTTATCGACCTGCTCTATGATGAATATGTCGGCATCCATCTCAAATCCAAAAAATTTATAGATTCTCTGGGGGACTGGGGAAGCATTTTAAAAGATAAGAACGAGGAATAAATCGAATGAAAAAAATAGCTATTGATGCTATGGGAGGGGACAACGCCCCTCAGGCCCTGGTCGAAGGAGTCAATCAAGCGGTACAGGAGTTTTCGGATATTGAAATTCTCCTTTATGGGGATGAAGCGAAAATCAAGCCTTATCTGACTGCTGGTGAGCGGGTCCGCATCATCCACACGGAGGAAAAGATTGACTCGGACGACGAGCCGACCAAGGCCATTCGTCAGAAGAAAGAGGCTAGTATGGTGCTGGCAGCCAAGGCTGTGAAGGCAGGGGAAGCAGATGCCATGCTGTCTGCTGGAAATACTGGAGCGCTTTTGGCAGCAGGCTTCTTTATCGTGGGGCGTATCAAGAATATTGACCGACCGGGGCTCTTATCTACTATGCCAACGGTTGGCGGTCAGGGATTTGATATGCTGGATCTGGGAGCCAATGCTGAAAACACAGCCCATCATTTACACCAGTATGCGACTTTGGGTTCTTTCTATGCTGAAAATGTCCGAGGAATCAAGAAGCCGAGGGTGGGTCTCTTGAATAACGGAACGGAAAGCAGCAAGGGCGATCCTCTGCGTAAGGAAGCCTATGAGCTTTTGTCGGGGGATTCAACACTTAACTTTATCGGCAATGTGGAAGCGCGTGATTTGATGGATGATGTGGCGGATGTTGTCGTTGCAGATGGCTTTACTGGTAATGCTGTTCTGAAATCAATTGAGGGAACTGCTATCAGTATCATGGGTCAGCTGAAGAAGTCTATTTTAGGCGGTGGTTTCAAAGCTAAATTGGGAGCTTGGCTGCTCAAGGACAGCCTGCGAGGGCTCAAGAACAGTCTGGACTATTCTAGTGCAGGCGGTGCAGTTCTATTCGGTTTGAAAGCGCCTGTTGTCAAAACGCATGGCTCTAGCGATGCTAAGGCTGTTTATAGCACGATTCGTCAGATTCGAACCATGCTGGAAACGGATGTTGTTGGTAAATCGGTCATTGAATTTTCAGATGCAAAGGAGTAACTGTGAGCGAAAAAGAAATTTATGCAAAAATTGTCGAAATCATTCAAGAACATGACAGCAGTAAGCTGCATGTCACTCCAGAGTTGAATTTGAAAGAAGAACTGGGAGTGGACTCTGTGGATTTGATGGAATTTATCATCAATCTGGAAGAAGCTTTTGATATTGAGATTCCTGATGAGGATATGGATAACTTCAAAACAATTTCCGATGTGGTGGCTTATATCCACGAAAAACTGAAGAAGCAACATTAAAAATCAAAGATCGGTATCTTCCGGTCTTTTTTCGTATCTTGAAAAGGGAACTATTTTCAGCTAGACACAGAAAGTTTATACGGAATTTCTTGTAAAATATATTCAAAGATGATAAAATGAGGGTATAAAACCACGAAAGGCGAATATTAAAATGTCTAATAAGTTATTATATTCGGGAAAAGCTAAGGATATTTTCTCTACAGATGATGAGCAAGTCATTCTGGCACGCTACAAGGACCAGGCAACGGCTTTTAATGGAGTCAAGAAGGAGCAGATTGCTGGTAAAGGAGTGCTCAACAACCAGATTTCATCTTTTATTTTTGAGAAACTCAATGCAGCTGGTGTGGCGACGCATTTCATTGAGAAGGTTTCGGATACGGACCAGCTAAATAAAAAAGTAGAGATTATTCCTTTGGAAGTGGTGCTGCGCAACTACACGGCGGGTTCTTTTTCCAAACGTTTTGGAGTAGAAGAGGGTATCGCGCTTGAAACTCCGATTGTGGAATTTTACTACAAAAATGATGATTTGGACGATCCTTTCATCAATGACGAACATGTGAAATTCTTGAAGATTGCTAGCGACGAAGAAATTGCCTTTTTGAAAGAGGAGACTCGTCGGATCAATGAGCTCTTGTCAGACTGGTTCCGACAAATCGGACTGAAATTGATTGATTTCAAGTTAGAGTTCGGCTTTGATAAAGATGGCAAGATTATTCTGGCAGATGAATTTTCACCAGACAATTGCCGCCTCTGGGATGCGGAAGGTCATCACATGGATAAGGATGTTTTCCGGCGTGGCCTTGGTGAACTGACAGATGTCTATCAGGTTGTTTGGGAAAAATTGCAGGCGATTAAGTAAGGGCAGGGTGTGAAAAATCATGGACAAGCGTATTTTTGTAGAGAAGAAGAGTAACTTCGGTGTGAAGTCACAGAGCTTGGTGAGAGAGCTGACGCACAATCTTCAGTTGAAAACATTGTCAGATCTTCGGATGATTCAAGTTTATGATGTCTTTCATCTGGCAGAAGACTTGGTCGCTCGTGCTGAAAAGCATATTTTCTCCGAGCAGGTGACTGATAGATTGCTGACGGAGGAGGAAGTAGAGGCTGCACTTGCAGAGACAGCGTTTTTTGCCATCGAAGCGCTGCCGGGTCAGTTTGACCAGCGGGCAGCCAGCTCTCAGGAGGCCCTCTTTTTGCTCGGCGCTGGGACAGATGTTTTGGTGAGAACCGCTCAGCTTTATTTGGTCAATAAAGACATCTCAGACAGCGAGTTGGAAGCAATCAAGAAATACTTGCTGAATCCAGTTGATTCACGCTTTAAAGATATTGAGCAACCAATCCAGCTGGAGCAATTCTCCGAGTCAGATAAGACCATTCCGGTTCTAGACTTCTTTAAGGACTATACGGAAGTGGACTTTAAGGCCTACAAGCAGGAGCATGGTCTGGCAATGGAAGTGGCAGATTTGCTCTTCATTCAGGACTATTTCAAGTCGATTGGCCGTTTCCCGACGGAGACCGAGCTCAAGGTTCTGGATACTTACTGGTCTGACCACTGTCGACACACGACCTTTGAGACGGAGTTGAAGAAGATTGATTTTTCAGCTTCTAAGTTTGAAAAGCAGTTGCAGGCCACTTATGATAAATACTTGGCTATGCGCGATGAGCTGGGACGTGGGGACAAACCGCAGACTCTCATGGATATGGCGACTATTTTTGGGCGCTACGAGCGAGCTAATGGCCGTCTGGATGACATGGAAGTGTCTGATGAGATCAATGCCTGCTCAGTAGAGATTGAAGTGGATGTGGATGGTGTCAAGGAGCCTTGGCTGCTGATGTTTAAAAATGAAACCCATAACCATCCAACAGAAATTGAGCCCTTTGGTGGGGCTGCGACCTGTATCGGCGGAGCCATTCGTGATCCGCTTTCTGGCCGCTCTTATGTTTATCAGGCTATGCGGATTTCAGGTGCGGGCGATATTACTCAACCGATTGCTGAAACGCGGGCTGGCAAGCTCCCTCAGCAGGTCATTTCAAAAACTGCAGCGCACGGCTATTCTTCCTATGGGAATCAAATTGGCTTGGCAACGACCTATGTCCGTGAGTATTTCCATCCTGGCTTTGTAGCCAAGCGGATGGAGTTGGGTGCGGTTGTCGGTGCGGCTCCTAAGGGAAATGTCGTCCGTGAAAAGCCAGTAGCAGGTGATGTGGTTATCTTGCTGGGAGGCAAGACAGGCCGTGATGGTGTCGGCGGTGCCACTGGCTCGTCCAAAGTACAGACAGTTGCGTCTGTAGAGACGGCTGGTGCGGAAGTACAAAAAGGAAACGCTATTGAGGAGCGCAAGATTCAGCGCCTCTTCCGCGATGGCAATGTAACTCGCCTCATTAAGAAATCCAACGACTTTGGAGCTGGTGGTGTCTGCGTAGCTATTGGTGAATTGGCAGACGGACTGGAAATTGACCTTGACAAGGTGCCGCTCAAATATCAAGGACTTAATGGAACAGAAATCGCGATTTCCGAATCACAGGAGCGGATGGCAGTAGTGGTCCGCCCAGAAGATGTGGAACAATTTATCGCTGCGGCAGCTAAGGAAAATCTGCTGGCAGTCGTTGTGGCTAAAGTGACAGAAAAGCCAAATCTGGTTATGCACTGGAACGGGGAAACCATCGTTGATATTGAGCGGAGTTTTCTGGACACTAATGGTGTGCGCGTGGTTGTGGATGCTAAGGTTGTGGATGCCCAAGCAGCATTACCAGGGCAGGCTGTGACTTCTGAAGCGACTTTGGAGCAGGACCTCAAGAGCTTGCTCAGCGACCTCAATCATACCAGTCAAAAGGGTCTGCAGACTATCTTTGATAGCTCTGTTGGCCGTTCTACTGTTAATCATCCAATTGGCGGGTGCTACCAAATTACGCCGACTGAGGCTTCTGTGCAGAAACTGCCAGTTGAGCATGGCAAGACTGAGACAGTATCTGTGATGGCGCAGGGCTACAATCCTTATGTGGCAGCTTGGTCGCCTTATCATGGAGCAGCTTATGCAGTGATTGAAGCGACAGCTCGTTTGGTTGCTGCTGGTTCGGACTGGTCCAAGGCTCGCTTTTCTTATCAGGAGTACTTTGAGCGGATGGACAAGCAAGCTGAGCGTTTTGGACAGCCCGTCTCTGCTCTGCTTGGTTCGATTGAAGCCCAGATTCAGCTAGGTTTGCCGTCTATCGGTGGCAAGGATTCCATGAGCGGAACTTTTGAAGAATTGACTGTACCGCCGACCTTGGTAGCTTTTGGCGTGACTACTTCAACTGCTGGGCGCATCCTATCTCCAGAGTTTAAGGCGGCAGGAGAGTCTATCTACTATCTGCCAGGGCAGGTCCTGTCCCAGGATATTAACTTTGACTTAATCAAGAGTAACTTTGAAAATTTTGCAGATATTCAGGCCAAGTATGAGATTACCGCTGCTGCCGCTGTCAAATACGGTGGCCTAGCAGAGAGTCTGGCCTTGATGAGCTTTGGTAATCGTATCGGTGCTCAAGTGGATGTTGCTGCCTTGCCTTCCGTTTTGCAGGCGCAGCTGGGCGGATTTGTCTTTACTAGTCCGGAGCAGGATATTCCAGGCGCAGTGAAGATCGGTCAGACCAAGCCAGACTTTACAATGATTGTCAATGGTGTCCAGCTTGAGGGATCAGAGCTTTTGGCAAGCTTTGAAGGCCGACTAGAGCCTATCTACCCGACAGAATTTAAACAGGAAACAGTTATTGAAGAAGTACCGGCTCTTGTCTCTGATACAGTTATCAAAGCCAAAGAGACAGTAGCGGAGCCGCTGGTTTACATTCCAGTCTTCCCTGGAACCAACTCAGAATACGACTCAGCCAAAGCCTTTGAAGCAGCTGGAGCCAAGGTCAATCTAGTTCCCTTCGTTACTTTGGATGAAGCAGCCATTGTCAAGTCCGTTGACAGCATGGTTGACAATATTGACAAGGTAAATATCATCTTCTTTGCAGGTGGTTTCTCTGCTGCAGATGAGCCAGATGGATCCGCTAAGTTTATCGTCAATATCCTTCTCAACGAGAAGGTCAAGAAAGCCATCGATGCTTTCATCGCTCGCGGCGGTCTCATCATCGGTATCTGTAATGGATTCCAGGCTCTGGTAAAATCCGGTCTTCTTCCTTACGGAAACTTTGAAGAAGCAGGGGCTAGCAGTCCTACTCTCTTTTACAATGATGCCAACCAGCACGTGGCTAAGATGGTTGAAACCCGCATTGCAAATACTAACTCGCCTTGGCTGGCTGGTGTGCAAGTGGGAGATATCCATGCCATTCCGGTTTCTCATGGTGAAGGGAAATTTGTCGTGACAGCAGAAGAATTTGCTGAGCTGCGCGATAATGGTCAGATTTGGAGTCAGTACGTGGACTTTGACGGTCAGCCAAGCATGGACAGTAAGTATAATCCAAACGGATCTCTCTACGCTATCGAAGGAATTATGAGTAAGAACGGCCAAATCATCGGGAAGATGGGCCACTCAGAACGTTATGAAGACGGCCTTTTCCAAAATATTCCAGGTCAGAAAGACCAGAAATTGTTTGAAAGCGCCGTTCGTTATTTCCAAGCGAGTCACGAATAAAGTTGGCTTGCAAGAGCAAGCAATCAAAAAAGGAGTCTGCTTGGCCTGAGAGGCCAGGTTTTCTCCCTTTTACAAGACAAAAGAATTTAGGTAAAACAATGACATACGAAGTAAAGTCACTGAATGAAGAGTGCGGTATTTTTGGAATCTGGGGCCATCCGCAGGCGGCTCAGGTCACCTATTTCGGACTCCATAGCCTGCAGCACCGCGGTCAGGAAGGAGCTGGTATCCTGTCAAACGACCACGGAAAGCTCAAACGCCACCGCGATTTGGGATTGGTTGCAGAGGTCTTTAAAAACCCAGCAGATTTGGATAATCTGACAGGAGAAGCAGCTATCGGCCACGTCCGCTATGCGACATCTGGTGGGGCCTCTATTAACAATGTCCAGCCTTTCTTCTTCAGTTTCTATGATATGCAGATGGGCTTGGCGCATAATGGCAATCTGACCAATGCCCATTCACTGAGACGGGAGTTGGAAAAGAAGGGTTCCATCTTTGCCAGCTCGTCTGATACGGAAATTCTTATGCACTTGATTCGCCATAGCGAGCAGGAAAATTTCTTAGACAAGCTCAAAGAGTCCTTGAGACGAGTTCAGGGCGGCTTTGCCTATCTCATCATGAGAGAGGACAAGCTCTACGCTGCGCTGGATCCTAACGGCTTTCGTCCTTTGTCCATCGGCCGCATGAAAAATGGAGCCTGGGTCGTTTCCAGTGAAACCTGTGCTTTTGAAGTGGTGGGTGCCGAATGGGTGCGTGATCTTGAGCCAGGGGAAATCGTGATTATTGATGATGAAGGCGTGACCTACGACAGCTATACGACAGATACCCAGCTGGCTATTTGCTCAATGGAATATGTCTATTTCGCTCGGCCGGACAGCGTCATTCATGGGGTCAATGTCCATGCAGCCCGCAAACGGATGGGCCGCAGACTGGCTCAGGAATTCCAACATGAGGCAGATATCGTTGTCGGCGTACCGAATTCCTCCTTGTCAGCGGCCTCTGGCTTTTCCGAAGAGTCTGGTCTGCCAAATGAAATGGGCCTCATTAAAAATCAATACATCCAACGGACCTTCATCCAGCCGACGCAGGAGTTGCGAGAGCAAGGAGTTCGCATGAAATTATCTGCTGTTTCTAGCATTGTCAAGGGCAAGCGCGTGGTCATGGTGGATGATTCTATCGTGCGGGGAACGACCAGCCGACGTATCGTCCAGCTCCTACGAGATGCAGGTGCAGCTGAAGTCCATGTGGCTATCGGCAGTCCAGAACTTAAATATCCATGTTTCTACGGCATTGATATTCAGAATCGTCGCGAGCTCATCTCGGCTAATCATACGGTTGATGAGGTCTGTGAGATTATTGGAGCTGACAGCCTGACCTACCTGTCGCTGGAAGGTCTCATTGAATCAGTCGGTATTGAGACGGACGCTCCGAATGGCGGACTTTGTGTGGCTTACTTTGACGGTCAGTATCCAACTCCGCTCTATGACTATGAAGAGCGCTATCTGGAAAGCCTGAAGGAAAAGACGAGTTTTTATTAAAACAAGGTCAGCGGTAGTTGTCGCAATCTTTTTCAAAAATAAGAGTAAGGAAGAAAATTATGACAAATAAAAATGCATACGCTCAATCCGGTGTGGATGTTGAAGCAGGTTATGAAGTTGTTGAGCGAATCAAAAAGCATGTGGCACGTACAGAGCGGGCTGGTGTCATGGGGGCGCTGGGTGGCTTTGGCGGCATGTTCGACCTGTCTCAGACTGGGGTCAAGGAGCCAGTGCTGATTTCTGGTACGGATGGGGTCGGAACCAAGCTCATGTTGGCCATTCAGTATGACAAGCACGATACCATTGGGCAGGACTGTGTAGCTATGTGTGTCAATGACATCGTCGCTGCAGGGGCTGAGCCCCTTTACTTCCTGGACTATATTGCCACTGGGAAAAATGAACCAGCAAAGCTGGAGCAAGTTGTTGCCGGTGTGGCTGAAGGCTGCGTTCAGTCTGGAGCTGCCTTGATTGGTGGGGAAACCGCTGAAATGCCTGGCATGTATGGTGAAGATGATTATGACCTAGCTGGTTTTGCTGTCGGGGTTGCTGAGAAGTCGGAGATTATTGACGGCTCTAAAGTCGTTGAGGGCGATGTGCTTCTGGGGCTGGCTTCTAGCGGTATCCATTCAAATGGTTATTCGCTTGTCCGCCGTGTTTTTGCGGACTACACTGGTGAGGAAGAACTGCCAGAATTGGAAGGTAAGAAACTTAAGGAAGTACTGCTTGAGCCGACTCGTATCTATGTCAAGGCTTTGCTACCGCTGATTAAGGAAAAGCTGGTTCATGGGATTGCCCATATTACTGGTGGCGGTTTTATCGAAAATGTGCCTCGCATGTTTGCTGATGACTTGGCTGCTGAGATTGAAGAAGACAAGATTCCAGTCTTGCCGATTTTTAAGGCCTTAGAAAAATATGGTCATATCAAGCACCAAGAAATGTTTGAAATCTTCAATATGGGACTAGGGATGATTTTGGCTGTAGCTCCTGAAAATGTGAATCGTGTCAAAGAACTTCTTGACGAGCCTGTTTATGAAGTTGGCCGGATTGTCAAAAAAGAAAGTGAAAGTGTCCTTATCAAATGAAAAAAATTGCCGTTTTTGCTTCGGGCAATGGATCAAATTTCCAAGTGATTGCTGAGCAGTTTCCTGTTGAATTTGTCTTTTCAGACCATCGCGATGCCTATGTGCTCAAACGGGCGGATAAGCTAGGTGTCAAAAGCTATGCCTTTGAGCTTAGAGAGTTTGACAGTAAGGTGGTTTACGAACAAGCCATTGTAGACCTACTAGAAGCGCAGCAGATTGACTTGGTTTGCCTAGCAGGCTATATGAAAATTGTCGGGCCGACCTTGCTTGGTGCTTATGAAGGACGTATCATCAATATCCACCCAGCCTATCTACCCGAGTTTCCAGGAGCTCATGGCATTGAGGATGCTTGGCAGGCTGGCGTCTCTGAGAGTGGTGTGACCGTTCACTGGGTGGACTCGGGCGTTGACACAGGCAAAATTATCCAGCAAGTGCGAGTGCCGCGACTAGCTGATGATACGATTGAAAGTTTTGAAGAACGCATCCATGCCGCCGAGTATCAGCTCTATCCTCATGTGCTTGAGAGTTTAGGGGTGGGGAGAAGGTAGGAAGTAAATCAAGTTTTGATTGTACAATATTGCTAGGAGAAAAAATGATTGAGCTGAAATTAGTAGATGAGAGCAGTTTTCAGGCAGTGCTGGATTTGAAAATATCTGATGCTGATGAACGAGCACGTTTCGTAGCTCCAAATGTGCGCTCTTTAGCTGACGCATGGCTCTACCGGAAAAATGAAGATGTGTTTCCGATGGCAATCTATTGGGATAAGCAAGTGGTTGGCTTTCTCCTGCTGGAAATAGACAAGGATGAAGCGGAATACTTTGTCTGGAGGATAATGATTGGTCAGCAGTACCAAGGAAGAGGCTATGGTCGAAAAGCCTTGGAAGTTCTGATCAAAAAGGCTCAGATGGATAGAGCTTGCAGTCATATTACCGCAGATTATGTGGTTGGAAATGAAAAAATGAAGCACCTGCTGACTAGTCTGGGTTTTCAGGAAACAGGATTTATAGAAGAAAATAACGAAGTCGCTATGCGCTTGGACCTAAAGAAAGAGGAATAGAATGACGAAAAAAGCCCTAATCAGTGTATCAGACAAGACAGGCATTGTAGAATTTGCGAAAGAGCTGAAAGCTCTGGGTTGGGATATCATCTCAACTGGTGGTACCAAGGTGGCCCTAGACAATGAAGGAGTGGGCACCATTGCTATCGATGATGTGACTGGTTTTCCAGAGATGATGGATGGCCGTGTCAAGACCCTCCACCCAAACATTCACGGAGGTCTCTTGGCTCGTCGGGATTTAGATAGCCACTTGGAGGCGGCTAAGGACAATCAGATTGAGCTCATTGACCTGGTCGTGGTCAACCTCTATCCTTTTAAGGAAACCATTCTCAAGCCGGGTGTTGAGTATGCGGATGCGGTGGAAAATATTGACATCGGTGGCCCCTCTATGCTGCGCTCTGCGGCTAAAAATCATGCCAGCGTGACGGTTGTTGTAGATCCGGCTGATTATGCTCTTGTTCTGGAAGAGTTGGCAGCAAATGGCCAAACGACCTATGAAACGCGGCAGCGCTTAGCAGCTAAGGTTTTCCGTCATACAGCAGCTTATGATGCTTTGATTGCGGACTATTTCACGGATCAGGTGGGCGAAAGCAAGCCTGAAAAGCTGACCTTGACCTATGAGCTCAAGCAGCCTATGCGCTACGGGGAAAATCCCCAGCAGGATGCTGATTTCTATCAGACGGCCTTACCACTGGACTATTCCATCGCTTCGGCCAAGCAGCTGAATGGGAAAGAGTTGTCCTTTAATAACATCCGTGATGCCGATGCGGCCATTCGCATCATTCGTGATTTCAAAGAGCGCCCAACTGTTGTGGCGCTAAAACACATGAATCCTTGTGGCATTGGTCAGGCGGATGATATCAAGACAGCTTGGGACTGTGCTTATGAGTCTGATCCAGTGTCCATCTTTGGTGGGATTGTCGTCCTCAACCGTCAGGTGGATGCTGCGACAGCTGAGAAGATGCACGGTATTTTCCTAGAAATCATCATCGCACCGAGCTACTCGGCAGAAGCGCTAGCTATTTTGACCAATAAAAAGAAAAACCTGCGGATTTTGGAGTTGGCTTTTGATGCGCAGACAGCTTCTGGAGCCGAGAAGGAAGTGACCGGTGTTCTGGGTGGTCTCCTCGTGCAAAACCAAGATGTTATCGAGGAGAATCCAGCTGATTGGCAGGTCGTGACCAAGCGCCAGCCAACCGAGCAGGAGCGTGTGGCTTTGGAATTTGCTTGGAAGTCCGTCAAATATGTCAAATCTAACGGCATCATCATTACCAATGATCGTCAGGTGCTGGGAGTCGGTCCCGGTCAGACCAACCGTGTGGCTTCTGTCAAGATTGCTATTGAGCAAGCCAAAGATCGTCTTGACGGTGCTGCTCTGGCTTCTGACGCCTTCTTCCCCTTTGCAGACAATATCGAAGAAATCGCGGCGGCTGGTATCAAAGCTATCATCCAGCCTGGTGGATCCGTCCGTGATGAGGAATCTATTATCGCGGCTGACAAGCACGGCTTGACTATGGTCTTCACAGGTGTGAGACATTTTAGGCATTAAGAAATATAAAAAATCCTCGGGTTGAGCCGAGGATTTTTGAGTAGACTTATACTCAATGAAAATCATGAGCAAATTAAGCAGGAGCAGTCTGCTCAAAGCACTGGTTTGAAGTGGTTTTGAGGAGTGCGAAAGCGACTTATTTAGGATAGATATAGGTCAGGCGGCCCCAGTAGGAAGCAGTTGGGTCAAACCAGCCACGGAAGTTGCTGATGTACTGCTTGCCGAGATAGTTAGACTCTTGGATCTGGATGCGGGTATTGGATTCGACATGCGTGACGACACCGACATGGCCGTAGCCGCCGTCATCCCAGCAGGCGATGGCGCCAACCTCAGGCGTACTGCCGGTACGGAATCCAGCTCTTCTGGCACTAGCTGCCCATTGACCGCCGTTGCCCCAGTAATTTCCAGCCCAAGGAGCTAGAGCCTTGGCTCCCCAAGTACATTGACCGACAGGATAGGTTGTCGCATTAGCAGCGGCATAGTTAGGCTGAATATTAGCTGATTGAACGCTTGATTTTTCAACATGATAGCTAGTTCCAGTCAGGCCAGTCAGTTGTCCCGCTTTTCTACGATAGACATGGGTGTTAAATAGACCGCTTCCCTTGTGATTCTGAGTATCTACGGTAAACTTGTATGTTCCATTGCCGACCTTATTGGCGGTATACCATTTGATATCATCTTGCCCATTGACTTCTGACCAAGTTGGCAGAATAATATCACCATCTCCGTAGGCGTCTGTCACTGTCACCTCGTAGCGATTAGCATCGGATTTCTTGACTGCAACCTTGGCTTGAATTTGGTCGGTAGACATTGGTGTGAGATCAGCTGCGTAGTTGTGTTCGCTACCATCATTGTAAGTGATATAGACATGATTATTATAGGTCCCAGACAAAGCCTGATGATTGCGGATATCAAAGGTCGCACTGAAGGTTCCGTCTCCGTTAGGCATTGCCTTATACCATTTAAGATTGCTCTGATTGCTAGTGCTCCAAATGGGAACTTGGACAGACTTTATGGGTTTAGATAAAGCTGTTTCAGTGATTTTTACAGTATAGGTTCCTTGTTTGGGGTTGATATTTTCTATAGTAAAAAGCGGCTTTTGCTCCTCTTCAGAAGGCAATTTTCCACTATCAACTTCAACTGTCGTTCCTGTTATACCAGTTGATTCCGGTTGAACATAGCTTTGGCCGTAAAGGTGGATATTGTAAGCCCCAGTGTCGTAGTTATGCTTTCTGAGTTCCACCCGAGCGCTGTAGCTACCATCCGGATTTTTGCTTGCTTCGTACCATTGTAAATCATCTTGTCCATTTTTCTCAGACCAAGTTGGAAGAACAATTCGATGCATGGTGTCAGGTACGTTTTTGACAGTAATTTCCATGATACCAGTTTGAGGGAAGCTGGTTTCAACAGTAGGATTAGGTTTTTCTAAATTGAAAGTGGTCCCGTTTAAGCCAATCATCTTACCATCTTTATTTTCATAAGTATGAATGTGATAAGTTCCATAGCCTTTGTGATTTGAAAGTTCAAATTCAGTAATATCTTGTCCTGCATTGTACCATTTGATATCATCTTGTCCATTTTCATCAGACCAAACAGCATGTAGAATATTAGAATTTATTTGGTCTTTGTTGCGATTAAAGTGAATTTGAGCGGTTTTCCCTAGGATATTAGAAGTGACATTAATGGCTGGTTTATCGAGAGTAAAGGTTGTTCCATTCAGCCCAATTAATTTTCCATAGAGATCAATATAGGTATGAACATGAAAGGTTCCGTAACCTGGATGGTTACTCAGGTCAATGTCAGTGTTAGTAGTTGTTGTTGACGGTGCTTCATACCATTTGATATCATCCTGTCCGTTCTCATCAGACCAAACAGCGTGGAGAATACGATGAGGTTCTTGAGCTTGGGAACGGGTATAACTAATAGAGGCTGTACGATCGTTCACAGTCACATCGACATTGCTGGCACGATCAGTAGGGCCTAGAATTTTGACTTCAGATTCAGGCGTTTCGGTCGCATGAACTGTTGAGTGGCTCGCAAAGAGACCTAGGACAGCTCCGGATAATAAAAACAGTTTTTGATATTTCTTCATAAAACTCCTTTGTAAGAATGGTTTTGGATGGGCCCACCTGTATTATTCGGAAAACTTATTTGAAAATGATAGTAAATTTGAAAAGCCCTGAATATTTTCTGTCTAAAATAGGCATAATCCACTCAAAAAGGAGAAGGCTGAAGAAAACAATAATTACGGCAATCATTATAGAAGAGATATTCTTTTTCTCATTAGAATGGAATAAAACGAACGATTATGATATAATTTAGATAAATAATTCGTAAAAATGGCAATAATTTTTACGTGGTGTGTTAGCTTGGTGCGTAAGCGCCTGTGATATTTGATATTGAGGTATCTTAGCTATGAAGCTTTTAGTCGTTGGTTCAGGCGGTCGTGAGCACGCGATTGCCAAGAAGTTGTTGGAGTCTAAGGATGTGGAGCAGGTTTTTGTCGCTCCTGGAAATGATGGCATGACCTTGGATGGGTTGGATTTAGTAAACATTGGAATTTCCGAACATTCTAAACTAATTGAATTTGCCAAGGAGAATGACATTGCTTGGTCTTTTATCGGTCCGGATGATGCCTTAGCAGCTGGAATTGTAGATGATTTTAACCAAGCTGGACTCAAGGCTTTCGGTCCATCTCGTTTAGCAGCGGAGCTGGAGTGGTCCAAGGATTTTGCCAAAGAAATCATGGTTAAATACGGTGTTCCGACAGCAGCCTATGGCACATTTTCCGACTTTGAGGAAGCCAAGGCCTATATCGAAAAGCAGGGAGCGCCTATCGTGGTCAAGGCGGACGGACTAGCTCTGGGCAAGGGTGTGGTCGTCGCAGAGACCGTGGAGCAGGCAGTCGAAGCAGCTCACGATATGCTCTTGGACAATAAGTTCGGCGACAGCGGTGCGCGTGTGGTGATCGAAGAGTTCCTGGACGGCGAGGAGTTCTCCCTTTTTGCCTTTGTCAATGGCGGTAAGTTTTACATTCTTCCGACGGCCCAAGACCATAAGCGGGCCTACGATGGGGACAAGGGTCCTAACACAGGCGGTATGGGAGCCTATGCGCCAGTTCCTCACCTGCCAAAAAGTGTGGTGGTTCAGTCGGTTGAGACGATTATCAAGCCGGTTCTCAAAGGCATGATAGCTGAGGGGCGTCCTTATCTTGGTGTGCTCTATGCTGGGCTGATTCTGACAGCCGATGGCCCCAAGGTTATCGAGTTCAACTCGCGCTTTGGCGATCCAGAGACTCAGATTATCCTGCCCCGTCTGACGTCTGATTTTGCGCAGAATATCACGGACATCTTGGACAAGAAAGAGCCTACTATCACTTGGATGGATGAGGGCGTGACACTTGGAGTGGTTGTCGCCTCAGAGGGCTACCCGCTGGACTATGAGAAAGGCCTGCCTCTGCCAGAGAAGACAGACGGCGACATTATCACCTACTATGCTGGGGCGAAGTTTGCGGAAAATAGCAGAGCACTGCTGTCAAATGGCGGCCGAGTGTACATGCTGGTTACCACAGCAGATACCGTCTCAGCCGCGCAGGAAAAAATCTACGACCAACTAAAAAAACAAGACACAACAGGTCTCTTTTACCGAACGGATATCGGGAGTAAGGCAGTTAAATAAAAATCTTCTAAAATCTACGATTGACTGTGTTAAAGCCCCTTGAAGAACTTCAGTTCGAACTTTGTTGCTTTGCCCGGTCATTCTGAGAATTTATTCGAGCATTTGCAATACTAGCGCTAGCTTAGGCGATGCAGTCGCCAAATATGATAATGGTCGCTGTGGTGAAAAGACCAGAACAGTGTATGTTCTGGTCTAGGGAAAATTTGAGACTTCAGGCTCAAATTTTAGGAATGAAACCGAAGGTTTGCTTCCGACCCACCACCTAAGACCATTATCAAAAAGAAAAAGGATATTAACAATGAAACCAATTATTTCCATCATCATGGGCTCAAAATCCGACTGGGCAACCATGCAAAAAACTGCCCAAATCCTAGATCGCTTCGGTGTAGCCTACGAAAAGAAAGTCGTCTCTGCCCACCGCACGCCTGACCTCATGTTTCAGCATGCAGAAGAAGCCCGCAGTCGCGGCATCAAAGTCATCATAGCAGGTGCTGGTGGTGCAGCCCATTTGCCAGGAAGGGTAGCGGCTAAGACCACTCTGCCTGTCATCGGTGTACCGGTCAAATCACGCGCTCTCAGTGGTCTGGACTCGCTTTATTCGATTGTGCAGATGCCAGGCGGTGTACCTGTGGCAACTATGGCTATTGGGGAAGCGGGAGCGACAAACGCTGCCCTGACTGCCCTTCGGATCTTGGCCATTGAAGATCAAGGCCTAGCAGCCGCGCTAGCAGATTTTGCTGAAGAACAAGGAAAAATCGCTGAGGAGTCTACGAATGAGCTCATCTAAAACAATCGGAATCATCGGTGGCGGTCAGCTGGGTCAGATGATGGCCATTTCTGCTATCTACATGGGGCACAAGGTCATCGCGCTAGATCCAGCGGCGAATTGCCCGGCCTCTCGTGTGGCAGAGGTCATCGTGGCGCCTTATAATGATGTGGACGCCCTTCGTCAGCTGGCTGATCGTTGCGATGTCCTGACCTATGAGTTTGAAAATGTCGATGCGGACGGTTTGGATGCCGTTATCAAGGATGGTCAGCTCCCTCAAGGAACGGACCTGCTCCGCATTTCTCAAAATCGGATTTTTGAAAAGGATTTTCTCTCAAACAAGGCCCAAGTCACCGTTGCACCCTACAAGGTCGTGACTTCTAGCCAAGACTTGGCAGATATGGACCTGTCGAAAAACTATGTCCTCAAGACTGCGACAGGCGGCTATGACGGTCATGGGCAAAAGGTTATTCGCTCAGAAGCAGACTTGGCAGAAGCCTATGCGCTAGCTGACTCATCAGCTTGTGTCTTAGAAGAGTTTGTCAATTTTGACCTTGAAATTTCCGTAATCGTGTCAGGAAATGGCAAGGACGTCACGGTTTTCCCAGTTCAGGAAAATATCCACCGCAACAATATCCTGTCTAAGACCATCGTGCCAGCCCGCATTTCAGAAAGTCTGGCTAACAAGGCCAAAGCAATGGCGGTGCGAATCGCAGAACAGCTCAAGCTGTCTGGAACCCTTTGTGTGGAAATGTTTGCGACGGCTGATGATATCATTGTCAACGAGATTGCCCCACGTCCACACAACTCTGGCCACTACTCTATCGAAGCCTGCGACTTCTCGCAGTTTGACACCCATATTCTCGGCGTTCTCGGAGCACCATTGCCAGCTATCCACCTGCATGCTCCAGCCGTTATGCTCAACGTACTCGGCCAGCATATCGAAGCCGCTGAGAAATATGTCACAGAAAATCCAAGCGCCCACCTCCACCTGTATGGTAAAATAGAAGCGAAGCACAACCGCAAGATGGGGCATGTGACTTTGTTTAGTGATGTGCCGGATAGTGTGGTTGAATTAGGGAAAGGGATTGATTTTTAAGAAAACTCTGTGGAGGAAATGTTATAGATGAGACCAATTATCCCAAAAAGTCCAGAAGTTCCGAAAGAGTTCTCTGATAAAGAAATTTCCTTTTTAACTAAGAGTGTTTTTGGAGAAATAATCGAACCTCAGCCGTGTGATGTTTTATTTGTTTTCAGCGGGACTCACTCAGGCCACTGGGAAAGAGCTATTGAGGCATATCAAAAAGGCTATGTAAGACGAATCATTGTGACTGGCGGCCGAAGTTTGACAGGTACGCCTCATCCAGATTGGAATGGACATACAGAGGCAGAGGTTATTATTCAGCATCTGCTGGCTGCGGGCATTCCTGAAGAAGCGATTAAATCTGAAAGCTCCTCTAGCAATACTTTAGAAAATGTACTGTTTGCCAAAGAAATTTTTGATTTTAACACTGTTGAGACCGTTATGTTCATTTGCAAAAGCCACGCGACTGGTAGGCAATGGCGGACTTTGGCTCAGCACTTACCGAAGCATCTTCGCTACATCCCATATACCTTCAACGCCTTTTACAAGGATGTTGAGATTGGTCGGGATAGCTGGATGAATACAGACATTGGCAAGTCCAGAGTTTGGGGAGAATATCTGCGGCTTCTCCATTATGGAGAAAAGGGAGATATTTTAAAGTTAGATGTTGAATTGTGATATAGGAGGTTTCTATGATTCAAATCATCGTCAATGCTTTTGTGGAAGGAGGCAAAGAAACTGCTGTTGTAGAAGTGCTCTTTGCCAGTGCCAACCATGAAAAAGTAAAAGCCAAATATCAGGAATTAAAGATTCAATATCCAAACAATTATCTAGCTATCTATGATTTGCCATTGGATACAGATCTGAGTAGCTTGTCGCACTATCCGTCGGTGGCGATAAGCAAGGAGGAGTTTGATTAGCCTATGAAAACTATTGGCCTGATTGGTGGTATGAGTTGGGAAAGCACCACATCTTACTACCAAATCATTAACGAAACCATCAAAAAAGAGCTGGGAGGCTTGCATTCAGCTAAGATTCTGCTTTACAGTGTTGATTTTGCAGAGATTGAGCATTATCAAGCAGTAGGGGACTGGGAGAAAAGCGGTCAACTTTTGGCAGATGTTGCTAAGCGCTTGGAGCAAGCAGGTGCAGATTTCATTGTTATTTGCACCAACACCATGCACAAGGTTGCTCCGCAGATACAAGAGCAGATTGCGATTCCAATCTTGCATATTGCGCAAGCAACTGCGCAGGCCTTGTTGGCTGACGGGATTCAAAGAGTCGGCCTCCTAGGAACCAAGTACACCATGACTCAAGATTTTTACAAGGAGAAATTAATAGAATCTGGTTTAGAAGTGCTGATTCCAGATCAAGCTGGCATTACAGAGGTTAATCGAATTATTTATGATGAACTCTGTCTAGGAGATATCAAAGAAAGCTCAAAGCAGACTTATCTTGCCGTTATAGATGATTTGAAAAAAGCAGGCGCAGAAGCTGTTATCTTGGGTTGTACCGAGATAGGTCTCCTCGTCAAGCAATCCGACACTGACCTGCCTCTCTACGACACAACAGTAATCCACGCAGAGAAAGCAGCAGAGTGGGCGGTAAATAAGTGACCATAGAAGACAAGTGCAATCGTAAGGTGGGTCATGTGACCTTGCGTAGTGATGCGCCAGATAGCGTGGTTGAATTAGGGAAAGGGATTGATTTTTAGAATGATGGAAGAATTCGATGATGTATTTGAGGATGATATTACTACTCTAACATTTACTTATGCGGATGATGTAGTCATTCCAGAAATTCCGGATGCAGAAGGCATTCATATTGTAGAGATAACAAATAATCAGCTAGTTATAGAGCATACGCGCGATGATGATGAGGTCTATGAATATATAGAGAGTTGTGGATTAACAAGTCGCCCCATAAAACTTTCGATTGAATTTTGTGTTTACGAAGATTCTGAGGAAGAAGAAAATTTTTAGAATTTAATGGAAAAAATCTATGATTCAAATCATTGTCAATGCTTTTGTTGAGAAGGATAAGACTGGAGCAGTTATAGAAGTTTTGTATGCTAGTAACAATCACGAAAAAGTGAAGGCTAAGTATGAAGAGCTAGTTGCTCAATACCCCGAAAACTATTTAGCAATTTATGATTTGCCATTGGATACTGATTTGAATACACTAGATCACTACCCGTCTGTATGGATTGGGAAAGAAGAGTTTGAAAAAATGGTAAAATTAAAAAAATTACAAAAGGAACTTTTAGAACTTGGCTATACTATTAGTGGTGAAGATCCAAAAGAAGGTGGAGAAGGTACTGTATACAAAGCGGAGAAAGAACAAAATTTTTATGCTATCAAAATTATTAAAGATTTAAGAACGGATAGAGTTCAAAGATATAAACAGGAAATTGAAAGTGTTCAAAAATTAAATCATCCCAATATTATAAAACCTATTTATGGAGAGTTATTGATTGATGGTGAAGAAGTTCAGTACAGTATCATGCCATTCTATGAAAATGATTTAAAGAAGATCATTCCCCAATTATTAGATTATGAGCAGATTTTTAATATTATTATTGAACTTGGAGAAGCTTTAAAGTATATTCATAGAAAAGGAATTATACACAGGGATTTAAAGCCAGAAAACGTATTGATTGCGGACGACGGACATCTAGTTTTAACGGATTTTGGTATTGCACATTTCAAGGATTCTAGTTTAACTAAGAAAAATGATTTGTTAAATAACAGAGTATATCTGGCTCCTGAACAATATATTAAAGGCAATGCTCAAAATGTAACTCAAGCAGTGGACATTTATTCATTTGGATTAATTATTAATGAGTGTTTTACTAAAAGAGTCGCTCACGGTGACAATCCTCGGTTAATAAGTGATGAGTATCCATTTTTATTTGAACTTGATAATATAGTCAAAAAGATGTTAAGGCAGGATGTTGACAAAAGAATAAGTATTAATTGTGCTTTAAGTTTATTGAAAGAAGCTAGAGAAACTCTGTCTGAAGACTTAGATTACCTTAGTTCGGATTTAGAGGACGGATTTCCAGAAGATTTATCTCCTGAGGAACTAGAGAATATTTTAAGCCAAGCTACTAAAGATGTTTATTTTGCGACTAAATTTAAGCTAGATGATAATATTGATAAGCAATATGAGTTGAATTATCATAAAAATATTGGATTTAGTGTTTCGTCTTACTTAAAAAAATTAGCTGCAGGTTATAAAATTTTAGATATTTGTCGTAATAAATTCCTCTGTGAAGCTAAAGATGAAAGTGGCCCATCTCTTTCGTTTCTTGACGAAAGAGAGTACCAAGGTCTTTATGATAGATTAGAGACAGTTCTCAATATATATATGATTTCAGGTAAGATTTATGGACAAATAAAAAAATATTTCTCAGCATGCCTAGATCATCATGCTGAAGAAATTCTAAAACAAATTGAAGATGAACAATGGATGTATAAAAATCTGTTTTATCACATAGAAAATGCACCTATACTTTGGTTAAGGACGTTTTTATTAGAACTGGGTATTGAACAGAGTGAATTAGAAGATAATATTGTGATAAATTGGGATAGAACATTGACATATTCAGACAATGAGACAGAGTTGTCTTTGTTTAAAAAAGATACTGAATTTGAAAGAATTCAATATGAGAAGATTGAATTGATTTGTCAAGAGGTTATAAACCAATGGGCTATGTCATATGATTATCTTGATGATAAAACTATTAGATTTATATTTGCAGATGAACATCAATTTGAAAATTTTAAAGACTTTGCATCGAATATAACAAAATCAAATCATAATCTGTGGTTAGATTTCAATGATGATATTATTCAAAAATCTAAAGTCATTGATGATGAAATTATTCTGGACTTAAAAATCTCTTGGGAGATTGATTCAATTTTAGCAAAGATACTTGGTTTTAAGAAAATAAATTAAAATTTTCAGTAGTTGTTTAAACGCTCGAAATAAGCTAAAAATATAGAAAGGAACAAGGGCACTCGTATTTATCCAACTGAATACGGGCTTCGGACTTGCTTTAACTGAAACTTTAAACAAAAGAAAGGTAAACTAAAAATGATTGAAAGATATAGCCGCCCCGAAATGGCGAACATTTGGACTGAGGAAAATAAGTACAAGGCTTGGCTGGAGGTAGAGATTCTAGCTGATGAGGCCTGGGCTGAGTTGGGTGAGATTCCCAAGGAAGATGTGGCCTTGATTCGTGAGAAGGCTGGGTTTGACATCGACCGCATCTTGGAGATTGAGCAGGAGACGCGCCACGATGTGGTGGCTTTCACGCGAGCGGTTTCTGAGACACTGGGCGAAGAGCGCAAGTGGGTGCACTATGGCCTGACCTCGACCGATGTGGTGGATACGGCTTACGGCTACCTCTACAAGCAGGCCAATGACATCATTCGTGAGGATCTGCGTCGCTTCACCGATATCATTGCAGAGCGGGCGCGGGAGCACAAGTTCACCATCATGATGGGGCGGACCCACGGGGTGCATGCGGAGCCGACGACTTTTGGTCTTAAGCTTGCGACTTGGTACAGCGAAATGAAGCGCAATATCGAGCGTTTCGAGCTTGCGGCTGCGGGTGTGGAAGCTGGGAAAATCTCTGGTGCGGTTGGAAACTTTGCCAATATTCCGCCATTTGTGGAAAGCTATGTCTGTGAGAAATTAGGCATCCGTCCGCAGGAGATTTCGACTCAAGTATTGCCACGTGACCTCCACGCTGAATACTTCTCTGCCTTAGCCTTGATTGCGACATCTATCGAGCGCATGGCGACTGAAATTCGCGGTCTGCAAAAGTCTGAGCAGCGCGAGGTCGAAGAGTTCTTTGCTAAGGGGCAAAAGGGTTCATCGGCTATGCCTCACAAACGCAATCCAATTGGCTCTGAAAATATGACTGGTCTGGCGCGTGTTATTCGCGGTCACATGGTGACGGCCTTTGAGAATGTCTCTCTCTGGCATGAGCGTGACATTTCCCACTCATCAGCTGAGCGGATTATCGCTCCGGACACGACCATTCTCATCGACTATATGCTCAACCGCTTCGGTAATATCGTCAAGAACTTGACTGTCTTCCCAGAAAACATGAAGCGCAACATGAACTCGACCTTTGGTCTCATCTTCAGCCAGCGGGCTATGTTGACCTTGATCGAAAAAGGCATGACTCGGGAGCAGGCTTATGACTTGGTGCAGCCAAAGACTGCCCAGTCTTGGGACAATCAAGTGGACTTCAAGCCTCTGCTCGAAGCGGACCCAGAAGTCACTTCTCGCTTGACTCAAGAAGAAATTGATGAAATCTTCAATCCGGTTTACTACACCAAGCGCGTGGATGAAATCTTCAAGCGCGTGGGGCTGGATTAAACAAGAAAATAGGCATTTCGTAAGAAGCGCCTATTTTCTTTATCTTAAATTTGACTGGCCAGTTGCCCGATTTTCTTGAGCATTTCTTGGCGTTGTTGGTCTGTTTTACGTTCTACACTGTTGAGTTCAGTCAGTTTGACTGGAGAAATACCACAAAGTTTCAGGATTTGATTTTTAAGTACCTTGCCGTAGTCTTGGACAAAAGGCAGGGCAAAGGCTGGTGTATTATGGCTGGCGATAATCCATCCGGACTTGCCTTGCAGGTGGCCTTGCATGCCTACTTTCTTATAAGAATAGGCAAAGTCAGCCGCAAAGACACGATCGATAAAGCCTTTGAGAATGGCTGGCATACCGCTCCACCAGATAGGAAAAATGAAAATCAGATGGTCTGCCCAAGTAATCAAATCCCGGTATTTGGCCATTTCAGGGTCTTTGTGCAGGTCACGGCGTCTATGTTCTTGGTCAAAGCGCAAGATCGGATCAAAATTTTCAGCATACAAGTCCAAGGTTTTCACCTCATGCTTCTTAGAAAGGTTGCTTTGAACTTCTTTGAGAATAGCAGCATTGAAGCCAGTTGGGCTGGGGTGGGTGTAAATAATCAAGGTTTTCATGATCGTTCTCCTTTGATATAAATGTCAAGCATGTGTTCAATCGTGCTTTGGATGGCTTGAGGATCAAGGTCTTGTCCGATGGGACTGTTGGCTAGAACGGCTAGGCCTGTGATAAAGCTCCAAAAGTGAAAAAGACTTTCTGCTTCGCTATTGCTAAAATTTTCCTCCTTGCGAAGCTTTAAAACAAGCTCCTTAAATTTATCAAATCCAGGCAAGTCCGACTCCAAGAGAATTGTGTCCTGCGTCACCTTCATATATTTAAAAGGGAATTTGATAAAGAGAGCTTCGAAAAAATGAGGGTAGGTCTTGGCAAAAATAATGAAATTAAGACCAAGCTGGGTCAGCTGATCACGCGCAGAAGCTGTCGCATCAATCTTTTCATTGATTTCCTGATTGAGAAACAGCGAAAGCTGGGTCAAAACCACCTTGAGGTAGACTTCCTTGCTCTCAAAATGGCGGTATGGAGTGCCGTGAGTTACACCGCAGGCCTTGGCAACGGTCCTAAGCGAAAGCTGTTCAATTCCGTGTTTTCCGATTTCTTCAATCCCCGTTTGAATGAGCTGTTCTTTCAGCTGGGCAGTATTGCGTTTCATTCATTTTCTCCTAAAGTATACACTGTCTACTTATCTATCTTTAGTATACACTGTCTACTTTTTCTTGTCAACTAATTTGATGCTTTCCTCTAGTCTAGGATGTGACAGAATTTGCTTTCGGTAAGATAAAATGTTAAAATAACATTAAAATGATAGCGCTTTCTTTTTAGGGTGGATTGCTCGTTGTAAAGAAACGCTGAGAAACGGAGGACACCTATGAAGAAAATTATCAATAATCCAACAGCGGTTGTGGACGAGATGCTGGAGGGCTTGGCCTATATTCACAGCGATTTGGTTTATCGGGTGGAGGGCTTCGATATCATTGCCCGTAAGAGCGAGAAGACAGGCAAGGTTGGCTTGATTTCTGGCGGTGGCAGTGGTCATGAGCCTTCCCACGCGGGCTTTGTTGGGGAGGGCATGCTTTCGGCCGCTATTTGCGGAGCAGTCTTTACTTCGCCAACACCTGACCAGGTCTTGCAGGCTATCAAGGAAGCAGATGAGGGTGCTGGGGTCTTCATGGTGATTAAGAATTATTCCGGTGACATTATGAACTTTGAAATGGCTCAGGAAATGGCTGAGATGGAAGGGATTGAGGTGGCTAGTGTCGTCGTAGATGACGATATCGCAGTGGAAGACAGCCTCTATACGCAAGGTCGCCGCGGAGTGGCTGGTACCATCCTTGTCCATAAGATTCTAGGGGATGCGGCGCGTGCAGGCAAATCTCTGACTGAAATCAAGGCTCTGGCTGATGAGCTGGTCAAACATATTCACACGGTTGGCTTGGCTCTGAGCGGGGCAACCGTACCGGAAGTTGGCAAGCCTGGTTTTGTTTTGGCTGATGATGAAATAGAGTTCGGCATTGGCATCCATGGTGAGCCTGGCTATCGCAAGGAAAAGATGCAGCCGTCTAAGGACTTAGCCAAGGAATTGGTCGAAAAACTAAGTCAGTCTGTTGAGCTCAAATCTGGCAAGAAAATTGGTATCCTCATCAATGGTATGGGTGCAACACCGCTCATGGAGCAGTATGTCTTTGCGGCCGATGTAGCAAATCTTCTGGCAGATGCTGGAGTCGAAGTTGTCTATAAAAAGCTGGGTAATTACATGACCTCCATTGATATGGCGGGGATTTCTCTGACCTTTATCGAGCTGGATCAGACAGACTGGTTGACGGCTCTCAACAGTCCTGTCACGACAGCCGCTTGGTAAGGAGGTGCTTATGGACGCAGCACGAGCAAAAAAATGGATGCAGTTGTTCAACGAGAAGATTCAGGACCAGAAAGCCTATCTGTCTGATCTTGATACTCCCATCGGTGATGGTGATCATGGCGCCAATATGGCCAGGGGAATGGCGGCAGCAGTGGAGAGTCTAGCTGCTAAGGACTTTGCCAGTGCGGCTGAGGTTTTTCAGGCTGTTTCTATGCAGCTGATTAGCAAGGTTGGCGGTGCTTCAGGCCCTCTTTATGGCTCGGCCTTCATGGGCATGGCCAAGGCTGAAAAAGACGGTAAAGACTTGTCAGAAGTCATCCAAGCTGGGCTGGACATGATTCAGAAGCGGGGCAAGGCTGTGCCAGGTGAGAAGACCATGGTGGATGTCTGGTCGGCGATTCCCATTTCTCTGCAGTCCGGAGACTTGACGCGTGAAATGATTGGTTCCCTAGTGGAAGCGACCAAGGATTTGAAGGCGACCAAGGGGCGGGCTTCCTATGTCGGGGAGCGTTCTATCGGTCATATCGATCCCGGTTCGGCTTCATCTGGTCTCCTCTTTGAGGCTCTGTTAGAAACGGAGGCAGGCTGATGGCAGATACTGGCATTCTTATCGTGTCCCATTCCAAAAACCTGGCCCAAGGCTTGTTTGATCTCATTTCGCAGGTGGCGGCAGATGTGGCCATCAGCTATGTGGGCGGATTGGACGACGGCAGCATCGGGACCAGCTTTGAAGGGATTCAGGCAGCTTTAGATGCCAATGACAAGGACACTATTTTGGCCTTTTTCGATCTGGGCTCAGCTCGGATGAATCTGGAAATGGTCGCAGACTTTTCTGACAAGGAAATCATCATCAACAATGTTCCCTTGGTAGAGGGAGCCTATACGGCTGCTGCTCTTCTCCAGGCTGGGGCGGATTTGCCTAATGTTTTGCTTCAGGTCCGTGAATTAGAAATAAAAAAATAGCAGGTTTTCTGGAGACTTGATAAACGACTTTATTTGCAAAATAAGGAACATTTTATATCAAAAAGCTGGGATTCAATCCCAGCTTTTTTGCTTTATCCTTGTACCAATTTTCAGGGGAACAGCCAGTGTTTTTTATTTTTTCTTCTTTAAATTGATTAAAAATAGGACAAATACATAGGCTATGTTTACTTTTTGACAGAATTCACTTTTTAATGAACAAAAGTTCTTAGAATGAATTGCAAATTGGTATAGATAGACTTATAATAGATATAAGTACACAAGATGAAAGAAAAAACGACAGCCGATTAGAAGCCATCGTTTTCAATCTTAGTGGTCCCGATTGCAGGAAATGAACTTGATCTTGAAGAAGTCACCGCGTTTGTAAGTTTCGCTGTACTCTAAGATCTGTCCAGTGCTTTCCAGCTGGGTAATCTTCACCTGATGAACAGTCGGGAAGTTAGTGTCAACTTCCAGTACTTTCGCAACATCTTTTGGTGTTGGGAAGACAATTTCATTGGTCTCTTCAAAATGCTCATCATTCATGTGAATGTGGTAGTCAGTTTTGAAGCGGTTGTAGATAGAGCTGTAGTAGTCCATATCTGGATAGTTAGGATTGATGTACTGCTCAGGGATATAGGTTTGGTGATAGATATAGATTTTATCGCCAGTCCGTCTGATCCGGTCAATCTTATAGTAGAACTGCGTTGGTGCCAGTTCTAGCTTATCCAAGATTTTCAGGTCATTCCCACGCTTGATGGAGAGAACAGTCACCTTATCTTTTTGGATAGGGAAGGTCTCAACGTCAGAAAATTCCACCAGCTTGTGCTTTCTTGCACGTGAAACGAAGGTTCCCTTGCCTTGCTGGCGGATGATGTAGCCATCGTTGGCCAGTTCATTCAAAGCGCGGACAACAGTAATGGAGCTGACATTAAACATCTGAATCAGCTCAGCCTCTGTGTAAAACTTATCGCCATTTTCAAATTTGCCAGAAATGATTTGCTGCTTGAGCTCATCTTTGATTTGTTGGTATTTTGGAATAGCCATTTTGTTCACCTCTCTTTTTTTACTTTTCTTACTTAAGATTTTAACATATTTTTAAAAAAAATGTTGACATTTATGCAAAAATTTATTATATTAATATTAATAAGAGATGAAAGCGGTTTTACACCGAAGGGAACATCAGATGGCAAGATTCAAAATTGGTCATTCTTTCTGTTTGGATGATCGGGAGTTTAAGATTTTATCGGGAGCCATTCACTATTTTCGGGTACAGCCTGAGGATTGGTATCATTCCCTTTATAATCTCAAAGCTCTGGGCTTTAATACAGTGGAGACCTATCTTCCCTGGAATATGCACGAACCCCAAAAAGGTGTCTTTGATTTCCAAGGGATTTTAGATATTGAGGCATTTTTACAGACGGCTCAGGATTTGGAACTTTATGCCATTATCCGCCCTTCGCCTTTTATCTGCGCGGAGTGGGAGTTCGGTGGTCTGCCGGCCTGGCTGCTCAATGAAAATATGCGCATCCGCTCATCAAATGAGGCCTTTCTGCAGGCTGTAGCCAGCTATTATGACGAGCTGCTGCCGCGACTGACTCCAAGGCTGCTGGACAATGGGGGAAATATCCTCATGATGCAGGTGGAAAATGAGTACGGTTCTTATGGGGAAGACAAGGCCTACCTGAGAGCAATCAGACAGCTCATGGAAGAACGAGGTGTAACCTGTCCGCTCTTTACTTCAGACGGGCCTTGGCGGGCTACGCTTCGAGCGGGTACGCTGATTGATGACGATGTCTTTGTGACAGGAAATTTCGGCTCCAAGGCAGATTACAATTTTGCCCAGCTGCAGGAATTCTTTGACGAGCATGGCAAAAAGTGGCCGCTCATGTGTATGGAGTTCTGGGATGGCTGGTTCAATCGCTGGAAAGAGCCTGTCATCAAGCGAGATCCAGACGAACTGGCTCAAGCTGTTCACGAAGTGCTCCAGCAGGGCTCAATCAATCTCTATATGTTTCATGGCGGTACCAACTTTGGCTTTATGAACGGCTGTTCGGCCAGAGGTGTCATTGACCTGCCACAGGTAACTTCCTATGACTATGATGCTCTACTTGATGAGCGAGGCAATCCGACGGATAAGTACTATGCAGTCCAGAGGATGCTGAAAGAGCATTATCCAGAGTATCCGCAGATGGAGCCGCTGGTGAAAGAGGCTTTTGAACTCAGGAATATTCCGCTCAGTCAGAAGGTCAGTCTCTTTGAGACACTGCCTGACTTGGCAGAGCCTATCGAAAGTCTCTATCCAATGAAGATGGAGGAGCTGGGGCAAAATGTCGGCTACTTGCTATATCGGACTTGGGCTAGTTGGGATGCTGATCAGGAAAGGCTCCGTGTCATTGACGGCCGCGACCGGATGCAGCTCTATGTGGACGGTCAGCACATTGCAACCCAGTACCAGACAGAAATCGGTCAGGATATTATGGTGGACGGCCAGAAAAAGGCAGAGCACCAGCTTGACATTCTGATGGAAAATATGGGCCGGGTCAATTATGGGCACAAACTCTTGGCAGATACCCAGCAGAAGGGCATTCGTACCGGTGTCTGCAAGGATCTGCACTTCCTGCTTGACTGGCAGCATTATCCACTGCCACTGGACCATCCAGAAAAGATCGACTTTTCAAAAGAGTGGCAGGAAAATCAACCAGCTTTCTACGCTTTTGACTTTAAAATGAAAGCGCTTAAAGATACTTATCTGGAACTGTCCGACTTTGGCAAGGGCGTCGTCTTTGTCAACGGTGTCAGCATTGGCCGCTTCTGGAATGTCGGACCGACCTTATCGCTTTATATCCCGCACAGCCTGCTCAGAGAAGGCGACAATCGCATCATTATCTTTGAGACAGAAGGGATCTATAGCGAAACCATTCACTTAGTTAACCAACCTACATTTAAAACAATAAAGGGGGAAAATCTATGACAATAGTAGGTGCACGTATCGATGGACGTTTGATCCATGGACAGGTAGCCAATCTTTGGACTACCAAGCTCAACATTTCACGCATTATGGTGATTGACGATGAGGTAGCTGAAAATGCTATCGAAAAGAGCGGGCTCAAGCTTGCAACGCCAGCTGGCGTGAAACTCAGTGTCTTGCCGATTGCTAAGGCAGCAGAAAATATCTTGGCTGGCAAGTATGATTCGCAGCGACTCTTGATTGTTGCTCGCAAGCCAGACCGCTTCCTGCGGTTGGTCGAAGCTGGTGTTCCGCTGGAAACGCTGAACGTCGGCAATATGTCTCAGTCAGACGAAACTCGCTCTATTACTCGCTCTATCAATGTGGTAGATGCAGATGTTGAAGCCTTTCACAAGCTTCATGAAAAAGGAGTAAAACTGACAGCGCAAATGGTTCCCAACGATCCGGTTGAGGACTTCATGAAGTTATTAAAATAAGACAAAATTTTAGGAGGACATTGTTATGATACAATGGTGGCAAATTTTACTACTCACTTTGTACTCAGCTTATCAAATCTGTGATGAGTTGACCATCGTTTCGTCAGCAGGATCTCCTGTATTTGCTGGTTTCATTACTGGCTTGATTATGGGCGATTTGACGACCGGTTTGTTTATTGGTGGTAGCCTGCAATTGTTCGTTCTTGGTGTGGGGACATTTGGTGGAGCTTCTCGTATTGATGCGACATCAGGTGCCGTTTTGGCGACAGCCTTCTCCGTAGCACAAGGCATTAAGCCAGAGTTGGCTATCGCGACAATCGCAGTACCGGTAGCAACTTTGCTAACTTACTTTGATATCTTAGGCCGTATGACAACGACTTATTTCGCGCACCGTGTGGATGCAGCAGTTGAACGCTTCGACTATAAAGGTATTGAACGCAACTATCTCTTAGGTGCACTTCCTTGGGCTCTGTCTCGTGCCCTCCCAGTCTTTCTGGCTCTGGCATTTGGTGGAGCATTTGTACAAGCGATAGTAGATGGTGTTGCTGGTGTGAAATGGCTGGCTGCAGGATTGACACTGGCTGGTCGTATGTTACCAGGACTTGGATTTGCTATCTTGCTTCGTTACCTTCCAGTTAAACGTAATCTTCACTACTTAGCTCTTGGTTTTGGCTTGACGGCTATGCTGACTGTGCTTTACTCAAACATTCAAACTTTGGGTGGGGCTGTATCTAGTATTGTTGGGACTCTTCCAAAAGATGCTGCGATCACATTTGCCAACAACTTCAAAGGTTTGTCTATGATTGGTGTAGCTATCTTTGGTATCTTCCTTGCAGTACAGCATTTCAAATACAGCCAAAGAACAGTAGTTGCTGCGCCAGCTGCTAGCACAAAATCAGAAAGTGAGGAAATTGAAGATGACGAACTCTAATTATAAATTAACAAAAGAAGATTTTAAACAAATCAATAAACGCAGCTTGTTCACTTTCCAATTAGGCTGGAACTACGAGCGGATGCAAGGGTCAGGTTATCTCTACATGCTCTTGCCTCAGCTGCGCAAAATGTACGGAGATGGCACTCCAGAATTGCAAGAAATGATGAAATTGCATACGCAATTCTTCAATACATCACCTTTCTTCCACACCATTATTGCAGGTTTTGACCTAGCTATGGAAGAAAAAGACGGTGTTAAATCAAAAGATGCGGTCAATGGTATCAAGACAGGTCTTATGGGACCATTTGCTCCTCTTGGAGACTCCATCTTTGGCTCTCTTGTGCCAGCCATCATGGGATCTATCGCTGCTACCATGGCTATTGCAGGCCAGCCTTGGGGAATTTTCCTTTGGATTGCTGTAGCAGTTGCTTATGACATTTTCCGTTGGAAACAGTTAGAATTCGCCTACAAAGAAGGGGTCAATCTCATCACCAACATGCAAAGTACTTTGACAGCTCTTGTTGAAGCGGCTTCTGTATTGGGTATCTTTATGGTGGGTGGTTTGATTGCTACTATGATCAACTTTGAAGTATCCTGGGTATGGAACATCGGTGAAAAAGCTATTGATTTCCAAGACATGATGAATCTGATTTTCCCACGTTTGATTCCAGCAGTCTTTACAGGCTTTATCTTCTGGCTCTTGGGCAAGAAAGGAATGAACTCTACCAAGGCTATCTTCATTATCATTATCATGGCAGTAAGCTTCTCTGCTATCGGCTACTTCCTGCTGGGACAAGTGCCAGAATAATGGAGTGATTTATGAGTAAGAAATTAGTTTTAGTCAGTCATGGTCGCTTTTGTGAAGAACTGAAAACCACTACGGAAATGATTATGGGGCCTCAGGAAGATATCCATGCAGTAGCCCTGCTTCCGGAGGAAGGTCCAGAAGACTTCGTAGCTAAATTCTTAGAGACGGTCAAAGATTTTGAGGATTACTTGGTCTTTGCGGATCTCTTGGGGGGCACTCCTTGTAATGTAGTCAGCCGTTTCATTATGGAAGGACAGGATATCGAGCTTTATGCGGGGGTCAATCTGCCCATGGTCATTGAGTTTATTAACTCTTCTTTGACAGGAGCAGAAGTTAGCTATCCATCCAAGGCAGCAGAGAATATTGTTAAGGTCAATGATGTTCTAGCAGGCCTAATGGATGATGAAGATGAATAAAAGCTTGAACAATCACTTCTAGTTGGGTCAAGTCCTTGCGCTGTCAGCAGATGGGAGACTGCTGATAGGTAAAGATTGGCCACAGTGGATGATTCAAGCATATTGGTCTAAGAGGAATTTGGGAGATGCCTCTTGGCCTAGGGAAATGGATGGTTCAGCATTGCAAAATGCAGTTGCTGTCTGGTTTGAAAAAGCTTGTTAAAAGCATATTTCAAGCCTAGCCATCGTCGCGGGGGTGGGACAGCGAGCCGAAAATCTTTGATTTTCTGGATTCTGTCTTGCTCCCCCTTTTTTCAAATAATGGAAAGGAATGAGAAAGAGAATGTTAGATTATTCACAGGAAGAATTGCAGCGTCTGGGGGCTGACATCACAACGAGAGAAATCTATCAGCAGCCTGAGGTCTGGCAGGAAGCCTTTGAACATTACAAGGCTCAAGCCGCAGACATCGCTGCTTTTCTGAAAAAAATCGAGGACAAACATGACTACATCAAGGTCATTTTTGCCGGAGCCGGCTCATCAGCCTACGTCGGAGATACTTTGACGCCTTATTTCAGGCAGATTTATGATGAGCGCAAATGGAATTTCAACGCTATTGCGACAACAGATATCGTAGCCAATCCCTTGGTGCATCTGAAGAGAGAAGTACCGACAGTGCTGGTTTCCTTTGCCCGCAGCGGTAATTCCCCAGAAAGTGTAGCGACTGTGGACTTGGCTAAGCAGTTGGTAGATGACTTGTACCAGATTACCATTACCTGTGCTGCCCAAGGCAAGCTAGCCCAGCAGGCCCAAGGTGATGAAAAGAATCTTTTGCTCCTGCAGCCAGAAGCTTCTAATGATGCTGGCTTTGCCATGACCTCTAGTTTCAGCTCTATGATGCTGACAGCCCTTTTGGTCTTTGACCGGGCTGAACTAGCCCAGAAGGAAGCCAAGGTTGCGGCTCTGATTCAGCTCAGCCAGGATGTTTTAGAACGCGTTGCATATGTGCAGCAGCTGGTTGATTTGGATTTCAGTCGGGTCATTTATCTGGGGGCAGGACCTTTCTTTGGTCTGGCGCATGAAGCCCAGCTCAAGATTTTAGAGCTGACAGCCGGCCAAATTGCAACTATGTACGAAAGTCCAGTCGGTTTCCGGCATGGGCCTAAGTCGCTGATTAACCAAGACACAGTCGTTCTGGTCTTTGGTTCGACAGATGGCTATGCCAAAGCTTATGATTTGGACTTGGTGCGGGAAGTGGCTGGTGACGGGATTGTCCGCAGACTGGTCTTGCTGACTGACCGGGAGGAGCAGTTGGAAGGAGTCGAGCAAGTGGTGCTAAGTACCCAAGAGCCTCTGGGAGATAGCTATCGCATCTTCCCTTACATCGTTTACGCTCAGCTCTTTGCTCTCTTGTCCTCGCTCAAGGTCAAAAACCGTCCAGATACACCGTCTCCGACAGGCACGGTCAATCGTGTAGTACAAGGAGTTATCATTCACCCTTTTGAGGAGTAAGAGAAGGAAAAGTTATGGAGAAATTACAAATTAGCCACAAAAAAGTGAGCCATCTGAAAAAACTATCAGACGAGCAGGGGATTATCGGGGCTTTGGCCATTGACCAGCGTGGTTCGCTCAAGAAAATGCTGGCCAGCGGAGAAGATGCGCCTTCGGGTGACCAAGCTCTGGTTCAGTTCAAAGAATTAATCTCTAGTCAGCTAACGCCCTATGCCAGCTCTATCCTGCTGGATCCAGAGTTCGGTCTGCCGGCAGCTGAGCTGCGGGATGAGTCCTGTGGGCTAATAGTGGCCTACGAGAAGACTGGCTATGATGCTACAGCGGAGGGCCGCCTGCCGGACTTGCTGCCAAACTGGTCAGCTAGTCGCATCCGAGACATGGGCGCAGATGCCGTCAAGGTCTTGATTTACTATGATGTGGATGACAAACCAGAAATTAACGACATCAAGCAGGCCTGGGTTGAGCGCGTGGGTAGCGAATGCTTAGCTGAGGACATTCCTTATTTTCTGGAGATTCTGACCTATGATGCCAAGAGTGACAGTGTTTTGGACGCTAACTATGCCAAGCTTAAGCCGCATAAGGTCAACGAGGCAGTCAAGCTCTTTTCAGATCCCCGCTATCATGTAGATGTTTTAAAGGTTGAAGTGCCAGTCAATATGAACTTTGTTGAGGGCTTCACCAAAGAAGGCGTTGAGCCAGTCTACAGCGTGACGGAAGCCCGAGATTTCTTTAAAGAACAGTCAGATGCGACACACTTACCTTTCATCTTCCTCAGCGCTGGTGTCAGTGCCGAGCTTTTCCAAGAAACGCTGCGACTAGCCCATGAAGCGGGCTCACAGTTTAACGGAGTTCTGTGCGGACGAGCTACCTGGAAGGATGCAGTCTCGGTCTTTGCCCAAGAAGGAGCTGCAGCAGCTCAAGCGTGGTTGGACGAGACGGGTCGTCAGAATATCGAGGATCTTAATCAAGTTTTGCGCCAAACAGCTGTGTCTTGGCTGGACAAGCTTGACCTGCCTTTTGAAGACAGGACTTGGCAAGTTCGTGATTTTTAACAAGATAGATAAAAGAGGTTTGGTATGAAATCTTACCGAGAATCCATTTTTGGAAAGCTGGGCGGTCAGGAGATTCTAGCTTACACTTTTGAAAACGATCAAGGTTATCGTCTGATAGTCATGAACTACGGAGCGACCGTTGTCCAGTATGTCACTCCTGATAAGGACAATCGCTTTGACAATATTGTTGTCGGGTTTGATCAGTTTGAGGACTATATTGGGAACAGTCCCAAGCATGGAGCCAGTATTGGTCCGGTGGCCGGACGTATTGCCGGAGCAGCTTTTGAGCTGAATGGTCAGAGCTTTCAGCTAGAGGCCAATAATGGCTTAAACTGCAACCATAGTGGCTCCAGCGGCTGGGACAGTAGCGTTTTTGAAGTAGAGGAAGTCAGCAATGACGGGCTCACATTTTATACAGAGCGTACAGACGGAACTGGCGGTTTTCCTGGCAATCTGAAAATCTGGGTTTCCTATACCCTGACAGAGAAGGGCGAGCTGGAAATCTCCTATCAAGTTCAGACAGATCAAGATACCTTGGTCAATCCGACCAACCATAGCTATTTCAACCTGTCTGGTCGTTTCAATCAACCGATAGATGATCATATCCTGCAGCTCAATACTGATGGTGTCTATCCTATCGCAGCTGACGGCCTTCCTGAAAAAAAGGCTGATGCAGAGCGTGACTTTGTCAAGAAGCTGGCCAAGGGCGCTTCCCTTAAAGAAATTTTTGACGCGACTGATGAGCAAATTCGGCTGGTATCTGGCTTGGATCATCCTTTTGCGCTAAGCCCAAGCCGAAACCAGGCAGGCACGCTCTATCATCCAGCATCGGGCCGCCGCCTGACCATTCAGACTCAGGCTCCCTGCCTAGTGATTTATTCAGCGAATTGCGTGGATGATTCTATTCGGTTTGACGGACAGCCTATGATTCAGCATAATGGCTTAGCTCTGGAAGCCCAGGCCCTGCCGGATGCCATTCACAGCAGCCAGCAGTCAGATGTCATTCTCAAGGCCAATCAGATTTTTACCAGCAGGACAGTGTATTTTGCTGATGTACCAGCAACTTTATAAAGAAACAATCGCGAAAGAGCACAAAAAACGGCAGTACCTCCTTCTGCCGTTTTTCTTTGTCCAGTTTTCAGAGACTATGTTTTCAGTAGCTAATCTTGAGCAAGGGAAAAGCCTCCACAATCAACAGCAAAATCTTTTTTGCTAACTGAATTTTACTTTAAGTTTTTCTTAAGCTAAGGCTGCTATACTTATTTTTATCAAATGAAGCCCCCTAACTTTGTTTGATAATCCTAAACTTTTTCATAATAATCTCCCATAAAGGCCACCCAATCTGGTGGTCTTTTTTTGCTCAAATTTTAGAATAAGACGGGAAGTTTATCGGATTGTAACTCAAATGTTAAATTTTAAAGGATACGTTATACAAAGTTAAGATTTCTTTAAGTTAAGGCCAGTATACTATGAGTATCAAATGAAGACCTCCTAACTTTATTTGATAGAAATCCTAAACTTTTTCATAATAATCTCCCATAAAGGCCACCCAATCCGGTGGTCTTTTTTTGTTCAGACGTGGATTAGATTTGCTTCCTCTGCTTTATTTTCTGCTATAATAGTTCTATGAGTAGAATTTTAGACAATGAATTAATGGGTGATGAGGAATTGGTGGAGCGCACCTTGCGTCCCCAGTATTTACAGGAGTATATCGGTCAGGACAAGGTCAAGGATCAGCTGAAGATTTTTATTGAAGCGGCTAAGCTAAGGGATGAGGCGCTGGACCACACCCTGCTTTTTGGTCCTCCAGGTCTGGGGAAGACGACCATGGCCTTTGTCATTGCCAATGAACTAGGCGTAAATCTCAAGCAGACTTCTGGTCCGGTGATTGAGAAGTCTGGTGATTTGGTTGCGATCTTAAATGACCTTGAACCGGGTGATGTCCTCTTTATAGATGAGATTCACCGCTTGCCAATGGCGGTAGAGGAAGTGCTGTACAGCGCTATGGAAGACTTTTACATCGACATTATGATTGGCTCAGGTGAGACCAGTCGCAGCGTCCATCTGGATTTGCCGCCTTTCACTTTGATTGGGGCGACCACTCGGGCAGGCATGCTGTCCAATCCTCTGCGGGCTCGCTTTGGGATTACTGGTCACATGGAGTATTATGAAGCTGGCGACCTGACTGAAATCGTTGAGCGGACGGCAGAGATTTTTGAGATGGCTATTACCCACGAGGCTGCGAAGGAGCTGGCTTTGCGTAGCCGAGGCACGCCGCGGATTGCTAACCGTTTGCTCAAGCGGGTGCGGGACTATGCGCAGATTATGGGCAATGGCCTGATTGATGATAAGATAACCGACCAGGCTCTCTCCATGCTGGATGTGGACCAGGAAGGGCTGGACTATGTGGACCAGAAGATTTTGAAGACTATGATTGAGGTCTACGGTGGCGGTCCGGTGGGGCTGGGAACCCTCTCAGTCAATATTGCTGAGGAGCGTGAAACGGTGGAGGACATGTATGAGCCTTATCTGATTCAGAAAGGGTTTGTCATGCGGACACGGACCGGACGCGTGGCTACCCGTAAAGCCTATGAGCATCTAGGATACGAGTATATGAAGGAATGATGACAGAAAAGGAGATTTTAGACCGACTAGGTCAAGATCCAGACATCCGAGCGATTTTGGAAATTATTCGCAGTCTGGAGCTCAAGGATTCTTGGTTAGCAGCTGGATGTGTGAGGAATTTTATCTGGAATATGCTGTCAGAGCGACCAGGTTTTGATTCAGAGACGGATGTAGATGTCATTTTCTTTGACCCGAGTTATGCTGAAGCAGAGACGACAGAGCTGGAAGCCAAGCTCAAGGCAGACTGGCCACAGTATCGATGGGAACTGAGAAATCAAGCCTATATGCACCGCCATAGTCCTGGAACAGCACCTTATAAAAATGCTTGCGAAGCTATGAGTAAGTATCCTGAGCGTTGCACAGCTATCGGCCTGCGCTTGTTGGCAAATGACAAACTGGAACTTTTTGCTCCCTATGGTTTGGAGGATATCTTAAACTTTCAGGTTAGACCGACTCCTCATTTTCTTGACAATAAGGAGCGCCAGCGTGTCTATGCTGAGCGCTTGGCTAAGAAGAATTGGCAGAAACGCTGGCCACAGCTGGAATGTCATTGTCTTGATAAATAAGTACAAGATAAGAGTAAAATGTTTAAGTTATTTTAAGGAAGTTTTAAGGAATGGATATTATACTATAATCAAGTTAAGAAATTAACTTAACTCCTAAAACTTTTTTCTTTTTAAAAAATAATCTCCCTACAAAAAGCCACCAAACGGTGGTTTTTTGCTATTTTCAGACATGAGAGGGGCAGGGCTTGCCAGTTTTCAACGAGAATCAGGAAACTGTAAACGATTCAGGGCTAGTTTTTGCCATTATTTTGTTATAATAGATAGCGAGGTATTCTATGAAGAAAATTGTATTTGTATGTTTGGGAAATATCTGCCGCAGTCCGATGGCAGAGTTTGTCATGAAGAGTTTAACAGACCAACTGAAAATCGAGAGCCGGGCAACCTCGAGCTGGGAGCACGGCAATCCCATTCATCGGGGAACACAGGCTATTTTTAAGAAATATGCTATTGCTTATGATAGGGACAAGACTTCTCAGCAGATTTCGCCAGCGGATTTTGCGGATTTTGACTACATCATCGGTATGGATGAAAGCAATGTCCGAGATTTGAAGCGGATGGCGCCTGAGGACTTTCAGCATAAAATTTATCAGTTTGAGGAAGAAAGTGTGCCAGATCCTTGGTACACAGGAGATTTTGACCAAACCTATGATTTGGTCTTGGCTGGCTGCAAGAAGTGGCTAGAGCGTTTGGATGGATAGGAATATGGATAAAGTAAAAGAATTTTACAATAAATACAAGGTCTATCTGACCCGGCAGAATTTAGAACTTTTGGCTGTAACGGTCATTGTACTGTCAGCTATTCTGGTTTTTACCTCGGGGATTCCTGGTAAGGGCGTTTTAACGCTGGATCAGGGGAAGATCAAGTATGACGGGACCTTGGTTCGCGGGAAGATGAACGGTCAGGGGACTATGACTTTTCAAAATGGGGACAGTTATACCGGTCAATTTCGCAATGGCATCTTTGACGGCAAAGGGACCTTTACCTCACAGGCTGGCTGGAAATATGAAGGGGACTTCAGCAAGGGTCAGGCCGATGGACAAGGAAAACTAACGACAGAAGGCAATGTCGTTTATGAAGGAACGTTTAAACAAGGAATTTATCAAAATGCGCATTAAATGGTTTTCGCTCGTCAGAATCACGGGGCTGCTTCTAGTTCTGCTTTATCATTACTTCCAGGGCGTTTTCCCTGGCGGTTTTATTGGCGTGGATATCTTTTTTACCTTTTCTGGCTTCTTGATTACCGCTCTGCTTATTGACGAGTTTGCTAAGAAGAAAGAAATCGATATCCAAGGCTTTTTCAGACGGCGTTTTTATCGGATTGTACCACCTCTGGTCTTTATGATTTTGGTCGTTATGCCCTTTACTTTCTTAATCCGTAAGGATTTTGTGGCTGGGATTGGGACGCAGATTGCGGCCGCCTTGGGATTTGTGACCAACTTTTATGAAATGCTATCTGGCGGCAATTATGAGAGTCAGTTTGTGCCGCACATCCTGATCCATACTTGGAGTCTGGCTTTAGAAGTGCACTATTATGTTCTGTGGGGATTGGCCGCTTGGGGCTTGGGCAAAGTTGCCAAGTCAACGGCCCGCTATCGCGGTATGATTGCGCTGGTTTCTGCAGGTCTCTTTTTGCTCAGCTTTGTATCAATGTTTGCTGGCGCTTTGACCACTAAGAATTATTCTGATATTTATTTTTCAAGTTTGACCCACGTCTTTCCTTTCTTTGCAGGAAGTATCCTAGCAACCTTGTCTGGTGTCGGCCATGTTAGCAATCGCTTTAAAATGCTGGAGCAAAAGCTGGCTCTCAAGCAAGTGCTAGGAATTATGGGGGGCAGCGCAGCTGTTTTGCTTTTGCTCAGCTTCCTACTCAAGTTTGACAATCTTTGGACCTACCTGGTAGGATTCTTGATTTCAACTATCTTGGCTTGTCTGATGATTTTGGCTGCTAGGATGTTGCATGACAAGCTCCCTGATGTGAAGGAGCCTAGCCTTATCAACTTTATCGCGGATACCAGCTATGGTGTTTATCTCTTCCACTGGCCATTCTATATAATCTTTACCCAGCTGATGAGTAATGGCTTGGCTGTTCTCTTGACTACGTTGCTGTCCCTTACTTTTGCAGCCTTGTCTTTCTATATCTTGGAGCCAACTCTTGCTGGTCGTCAGCCAGTTATCATGGGAACCAAGATGGACCTATCGTCTCTTACCAGACCAATCTTTTACAGCATGATTCCGCTGACTTTGATTACGTTCTTTATCTCGGTGACAGCTCCAAAGGTCGGAGCTTTTGAGGAAAGTTTGATTGTCAATGCTCTGAATCAAGCAGATACAAAAATGCAGACAACTCGCAGTCAGGTTGATCAGTCCAAGGCGACTGAGTACAATGTGGCGGACGGGATTACCATGATTGGTGACTCGGTTGCTCTCCGCTCAAGCGATCAATTGCAGCAGATCTTGCCAGGAATCGAGCTAGACACTGTCGTTAGCCGCAGTCTGAGCACAGGCTTGGAGGTCTACAAGACAGATATTGCTAATAGAGTGCTGAAGAAGCAGGTTGTCCTAGCTCTCGGAACCAATTCGTCTGGTTATTCAAATGAACTTTTGGATGAGTATGTTTCCAGCCTGCCTAAGGGGCATCAACTGATCCTCGTGACTCCTTATGACGGTCGCTCAGAGGGCGGTGTCTTGGCCCAGCAGTGGGAGTATGAGCTAGAATTAGCCAAGAAATACGACTATGTCTTTGTGGCTGACTGGCATCAAACTGCTATCGAAAATCCGCAGATTTGGGAAGGGACAGACTATGTCCACTTTGGCTCGAACTCAGAGTCCATCATTGAGGGGGGGACTCTCTATGCCAATACCATTAAGCAAGCCATAGATGAAGCAAATTCTGGCAATGTGAAACCATAAATGATCAGCTCGGTTCGTCCGAGCTTTTTATATTTAAACAAAGAAAGCGCTTTCATATATTATGTGAAAGTAAAAGTATGTGAAATCTCTAAAAAATAAAAAATTTTTTCACAATAACTAAAAGAATAGACTGTAAAACCAGCAAATTTGTTATATGTTTCACAAATTAATAGAAAAAAGTTTGTGAATGTTAAGTGAAAGTGTTTACAAAAATCATCAAATGGTTTATAATTGTATTGTGAAATAATTAACAAAGGTTAGTGTTCTTCATCTAACCTAAGGCAAAACCATTGGAGGAATAGAATGGCTGAAAAGAAGAAAACGGTAGAACAAGAAGACAAGGCTTTGGCAGCGCAAAAGCATGTCGACGAATTGGTGCAAAAAGGTCTGGTTGCACTCGAGGAAATGAGAAAGCTGAATCAGGAACAGGTGGACTATATCGTAGCCAAGGCCTCTGTAGCAGCTTTGGATGCCCACGGTGAGTTGGCTCTGCACGCTTATGAAGAAACAGGCCGCGGAGTTTTTGAAGATAAGGCAACGAAAAACCTCTTCGCCTGTGAGCACGTTGTAAATAATATGCGCCATACGAAGACAGTTGGCGTTATTGAAGAAGATGATGTGACTGGATTGACCTTGATTGCGGAGCCAGTGGGTGTTGTCTGTGGAATTACTCCAACAACCAACCCGACTTCAACAGCGATTTTCAAATCTTTGATTTCCTTAAAAACACGTAATCCGATTATTTTTGCTTTCCACCCATCTGCTCAAGAATCATCTGCCCATGCAGCGCAAATCGTTCGTGATGCTGCGATTGCAGCAGGTGCGCCTGAAAACTGTGTGCAGTGGATTACAGCGCCATCTATGGAAGCAACTTCTGCACTCATGAACCACGAAGGGATTGCGACTATCCTTGCGACAGGTGGTAATGCAATGGTCAAGGCAGCTTACTCATGTGGTAAGCCAGCTCTGGGGGTTGGTGCCGGAAACGTACCAGCTTATGTGGAAAAATCAGCGAATATCCGTCAAGCAGCGCATGATATCGTTATGTCTAAGTCCTTTGACAATGGTATGGTCTGTGCCTCTGAGCAAGCCGTTATCATTGACAAGGAAGTTTATGATGAATTTGTAGAAGAGTTCAAATCTTACCATACTTACTTTGTGAATAAGAAAGAAAAAGCTCTGTTGGAAGAATTCTGCTTTGGTGCTAAGGCAAACAGCAAGAACTGTGCTGGTGCTAAGCTCAATCCGGATATCGTTGGTAAGCCAGCTACTTGGATTGCAGAGCAGGCAGGCTTCAGCGTGCCAGAAGACACGAATATCTTGGCCGCAGAGTGTAAAGAAGTTGGTGAAAAAGAGCCATTGACACGTGAAAAACTGTCACCTGTCATCGCTGTTCTCAAGTCTGAATCCCGTGAAGACGGTGTTGAAAAAGCCCGTCAAATGGTAGAATTCCATGGTCTTGGCCACTCAGCTGCTATCCATACAGCGGACGAAGAATTGACTAAGGAATTTGGTAAGGCTGTTCGTGCTATCCGTGTTATTTGCAACTCACCTTCTACTTTCGGCGGTATCGGGGATGTTTATAATGCCTTCCTGCCATCACTGACTCTTGGCTGCGGATCTTATGGTCGCAACTCAGTTGGTGATAACGTTAGTGCTGTGAATCTCTTGAACATCAAAAAAGTAGGAAGACGTAGAAATAATATGCAATGGATGAAACTCCCTTCAAAAACTTACTTCGAGCGTGACTCTATCCAATACTTGCAAAAATGTCGTGATGTGGAACGTGTCATGATCGTAACAGACCATGCTATGGTAGAGCTTGGTTTCCTAGATCGTATCATCGAACAACTCGATCTTCGTCGTAATAAGGTTGTTTACCAAATCTTTGCAGACGTAGAGCCAGATCCAGATATCACAACAGTTGAACGTGGTACAGAGATTATGCGTACCTTCAAACCTGATACAATTATCGCACTTGGTGGTGGTTCACCAATGGACGCAGCTAAAGTCATGTGGCTCTTCTATGAGCAACCAGAAGTGGACTTCCGTGACCTTGTGCAAAAATTCATGGATATCCGTAAACGTGCCTTCAAATTCCCATTGCTTGGTAAGAAGACTAAGTTTATCGCAATCCCTACAACATCTGGTACAGGTTCAGAAGTGACACCATTTGCCGTTATCTCTGACAAGGCTAATAACCGTAAGTACCCAATCGCTGATTACTCTCTGACTCCAACTGTGGCTATCGTAGACCCAGCTCTGGTACTGACTGTTCCAGGATTTGTCGCAGCAGACACTGGTATGGACGTGCTGACGCACGCAACAGAAGCTTATGTATCTCAGATGGCCAGTGACTTTACGGATGGTTTGGCTCTCCAAGCTATCAAACTAGTCTTTGAAAATCTGGAAAGCTCTGTTAAGAATGCTGACTTCCACTCTCGCGAAAAGATGCACAATGCCTCTACTATCGCTGGTATGGCCTTTGCCAATGCCTTCCTGGGAATTTCCCACTCTATGGCCCATAAGATTGGTGCTCAGTTCCATACGATCCACGGTCGTACCAATGCGATCTTGCTGCCATATGTAATCCGCTACAACGGTACACGTCCAGCTAAGACAGCGACATGGCCTAAGTACAACTACTACCGTGCGGATGAGAAATACCAAGACATTGCTCGCATGCTTGGCTTGCCAGCTTCTACTCCAGAAGAAGGTGTGGAATCTTACGCAAAAGCTGTTTATGAACTGGGAGAACGTGTCGGTATCGAAATGAACTTCAAGGCTCAAGGTATTGACGAAAAAGAATGGAAAGAACATTCACGCGAATTGGCCTTCCTTGCTTATGAAGATCAATGCTCTCCAGCCAACCCACGCCTTCCAATGGTTGACCACATGCAGGAAATCATCGAAGACGCATACTATGGCTACAAGGAACGCCCAGGACGCCGCAAATAAGCGAGCAGCTTCCTCAATTAAAAATAAGACAGTTTGTCGGTCATCCCCTGCCCTTTGGTGGGGGATTTTTCTATGTGTCTTAGCGAGGCAAGACCATTGGTCGAAGCCAAGCTTAGAGACATGGATGCTGAGGAGCGTAGCGACGTGAGCTCTAGGTCTCTTAACGAAAGGAGCTTGCTGGGGTAAAAAGACGTAAACCTTCTGATTACTTGTGATTAAGTGAGCTTTTGTGCTAAGATAAGAGGACAATGAAAAAAGGAGAGTAATGTGATTTTTTTATCTTTATGGGCTGGGCTGTTGAGTGGTCTTTGCTGGTTATTGGGGGATATTCTGCTGGTTGGCTTTGAGGTAGATAAGGAAAGTTATGCCTACTTTACGGAGCAGAGTCGGATTGGCAATAAGAATCTGGCTATGCTGATGCTGTCTGGTTCTGTCAATCGGCTGCGTCTGGGTGCTCTGGTGGCTAACTTCTCAATTCCTCTTATGTTAGTCTCGCTTTATGCTCTCTTTGGTTTGACAAATAAGGGCTTGTGGGCCTACCTGTCAATAGCCTTGTTAGGAATTGGATTTGCCCTATCGCCAGTGGCACATGTGGCTTTTTACTACGTTGGGATCATCAGCAAAAAGGCTTATAAACGAAGCAACGGACAGGTCTGCTCAGACGAAGACAGCGAGCTTATCAATGAAGCAGTGCTCTTTCTAGATATAACCTGGCGGACAGCTATCGCTCTGACAGGTCTAGGTTGGCTCATTTACTCACTGCTAATAGTTGCCGGTCAGACAATATTGCCTGCTTATCTGGGGCTGCTGACCCCTTTACCGCTCAGTCTGTTAACTATCTTACTAGTAGAAAAGCTGAGAATCGGACGTCCCTACCTTAACGGAGCTGGCCTAAATATAGGATTTAGTTTGTTCTATTTACTGCTCCTGCTTCATATAGGTTCTTAGGCAGTGAATCGGTTAAATTTCAGAAAAAACAGAAAATCTATATGTTAACCTATTGAAAAATTTCTATTTCTGTGGTATGATGAAAGAGGTTTCAAGAATCGTTGGGAGGATAAGACATGAAAAACCCTACTTTACTTAAAGAATGTTTACATTATCGCGGAAGAGATGAAATGCCCGACGATTTTGATACCTTTTGGAATAAACAAGTGGCGGAGGCTTGCTAATTGGCACTCTGCTGATTTAAATTTCAAATATGGGCTTTCAAATAAGCTGGTTGAGCATAGTGTTTGTTAACTTTTATTCCTTTAAGACTGAAGTCTACAAAACTGCTTCCCCCTGGGACTAGGCATTTGCCTAGTTCTTTTTAGTTGTAGAAAAATGTTGGAACAGCCACGAAAAAAATAAATACTTTAGCTATATTCGTCTGTATAAGTTTCAAACTGAGATAAAAAGTAATACTTAAAAAGAAAGTACTTTCTAAAAGTAAAACCATATTGAAACTAATTGCAATAAATGTTAAGATAATAAATGTAAAGGCTTACAATAAATGAGTAAGGAGGATAGGAATCAAATGGAAGAGTTGAGACATAAGTTAATTGTGTCGTGTCAGGCTCTACCAAACGAACCATTACATAGCGACTTTATCATGGCTCGTATGGCAGTGGCGGCCAAAGAAGGAGGTGCTAGCGGAATTCGGGCTAACTCGGTTATAGACATCAAGGCTATTAAAGAAGCGGTGGATTTGCCAGTAATTGGGATTATCAAGAGAGATTATCCAGATGCCCAAGCTTTTATTACACCAACTATAGCGGAAGTGGATGAGCTGATGGAAGCCCATCCGGAGATTATCGCTTTAGATGCGACAAATTCCAGCAGACCTCAAGGAGAGAGTTTAAAAGCATTTTTCCAGAAAGTGAAAGAAAAATATCCTCAGCAGCTTTTGATGGCTGATTGTTCAACTCTTGACGAGATGCTGGAAGCTGATCGAATGGGATTTGATTTTATCGGAACAACCTTGGTGGGCTATACTAGTCAGAGCGAAGGAGATAAGATTGAAGCCAATGACTTTGAAATCATCCGAAAAGCTTTAGCTGAGATTCAGCACCCTCTGATTGCTGAGGGGAATATTGATAGTCCTGAAAAGGTGAAAAGAGTTCTAGAGCTGGGAGCCTTTAGTGTGGTAGTAGGATCTGCCATTACACGGCCGCAGCTGATTACAAGGAAGTTTGCAGACGCAACAAAAGAATAGAAAAGAGGAAGAATATGTCAAAATTAGAAAAATATGAAGGTGTCATTCCGGCTTTTTATGCTTGTTATGATGAAGCAGGAGAAGTAAGCTCAGAACGTGTTCGTGCTTTGACTCAGTACTTTATTGATAAGGGAGTTAAGGGTGTCTATGTTAATGGTTCTTCTGGTGAGTGTATTTACCTCAGTGTAGCAGACCGGAAATTAATTTTGGAAAATGTCATGGAAGTGGCTAAGGGCAAACTGACAGTTATCGCTCATGTGGCTTGCAACAACACTAAGGACAGTGTGGAACTGGCTAAGCATGCTGAAAGTTTGGGTGTTGATGCTATCGCTGCTATTCCTCCTATTTACTTCCGTTTGCCGGACTATTCTATCGCTAAGTACTGGAACGATATGAGTGCAGCGGCTCCGAATACTGACTTTGTCATCTACAATATTCCGCAGCTGTCTGGAACGACTCTGACACCAGCACTCTATGCAGAAATGCGTAAAAATCCACGAGTTATTGGGGTTAAAAACTCTTCTATGCCGACTCAAGATATTCAAATCTTTGTCGCAGAAGGTGGGGAAGATCATATTGTCTTTAATGGTCCAGATGAACAGTTTATCAGCGGTCGAGTTATTGGTGCTAAGGCCGGAATTGGCGGAACCTATGCTGTGATGCCAGATCTCTTCCTGAAGCTCAACCAGCTCATCATTGACAAAGATCTGGATCGTGCTAAAGAACTGCAGCATGCGATTAATAGTGTGATTTACAAGATGGTCAGCGGTCGCGCAAATCTCTATGCTGTTATGAAAGAAATTCTTCGTCTCAATGAGGACTTAGATATTGGCTCTGTTCGAGCACCGTTAGAGCCTCTATCTGAGGGAGACTATGCGATTGCCAAAGAAGCAGCTGCTATGATTAAGCAGGTAAGAGAAGACTTCTTGTAATACAAAGAGTGTAACACCAGAGTTTAGGGCAGGCTAAACCTGCCCGTCCTAGGCTTTGACGATGAATAATAATGGAGAAATTCTATGGGAAATGTTGGTTTTACCACAATCGATATGATTATTCTGATTGTGTATTTACTAGTTGTTCTGGTAGCAGGTTTGCTGTTCTCGAAAAAGGAGATGCAGGGTAAAGAGTTCTTTAAAGGTGATGGAACGGTGCCTTGGTATGTAACATCTGTTTCCATTTTTGCTACATTGCTAAGTCCGATTTCCTTTATGACACTGGCGGGGAACTCTTATGCAGGGACTTGGCTTCTCTGGTTTGCCCAGTTGGGTATGATTTTTGCCATTCCAGTGGCTATTCGTTTCTTCTTGCCGATTTATGCACGTCTAGATATTGATACAGCCTATGACTACCTGCAAAAACGTTTTGGCTCTAAGGCCTTGCGAGCTTTGTCAGCTGTCTTCTTCATCATCTATCAAATCGGCCGCATGTCCATCATTATGTATCTACCTTCAGTGGCCCTGGCTACTTTGACGAAGATTGATGTCAATATCCTGATTATCGCGATGGGTGCGATTGCCATTGTTTACTCCTATACCGGTGGAGTCAAGTCAGTTCTGTGGACAGACTTTATCCAAGGTTCAGTACTCTTGATTGGTACAGTTGTAGGGCTTTTCTTCCTGATTGCTAATCTCAAGGGTGGCTTTGGCGATATTGCTAGTGAGCTGGCCAGTGGTAAATTTATCTCAGGGAAAGAAACTATTTTCAATCCTAACTTGCTGAAAGATTCTATTTTCCTAATTATCTTGGGATCTGGTATCAATACCCTGTCCTCTTATGTATCTTCGCAAGATATCGTTCAGCGCTTTACGACAACTCAGAATGTGAAGAAACTCAATAAAATGATGTTTACGAATGGAGTTTTGTCAATCTTTATCGCTTCTGTCTTTTATCTGATTGGTACAGGTTTATACGTCTATTATCAAGTACAGCATCCAGGCAGTGAGGGCAGCTCTATTCCTCAAGACCAGATCTTCACTTACTTTATCGCCTATGGTCTTCCAGTTGGAGTGACCGGTGTTCTGATTGCGGCAATTTATGCAGCAGCTCAGTCTACTATTTCTACAGGTCTTAATTCTGTAGCGACTTCTTGGACTTTGGATATTCAAGATGTTGTATCTAGCAATCTGGACGACAAGAAACGGACTAAAATCGCCCAATATGTTTCTCTAGGTGTAGGAGTCTTCTCCACAGTAGTTTCAATCGTGATGGCTCATACAGGTATTACATCGGCTTATGTTTGGTTTAATGGCTTTATGGGCTTGGTACTAGGTGTCTTGGGAGGAATCTTTATTCTGGGAATCTTCACCAAGCGTGCCAACCTCAAGGGAGCTTATGCAGCTATGATTGCTTCTAGTATTGTCCTGCTAGTCATCAAGTACGCTCTGCCAGCAGAAGCCGTTAGTATCTGGGCTTATTCCTTGATTTCAATTGTTGTTTCCTTGATTGTAGGCTATGTTGTTTCCGTCTTAACTGGCGGCAAGGCTGCGCCAGAGAATACAACAGTTTACGATATTGCAAGTATTCATGCAGATAAATCCTGGGAGGTACGGCACTAATGGAACTAGTTCAATATAAAGGAGCAGCTGTTGAGAGAGACATTCAGCAACCTGCCTTAAAAAAAGTCTTAGAATTTTTAAGGACACATGATGTCAGCCAAGATGAAAAGGGCAATCACCCTGTGTCTGATGATTTCTTTTACAATGTCATTGAAATGACGACCACGACCGATGAGGATCGGGTCTGGGAAAGTCATAGGGAATTTTACGATGTGCATCTGATTTTTGAAGGAAGGGAGCGCATCCACTATAACTTTTTGTCCAATATGGAAGAAGGGGATTATGATGCGGAAGGAGACTGGCAGCAGATGTCCGGCCAAGCTTTGTTTGACCTGATATTCACTCCTGGCAGCCTGCTCTTGCTGGATCCTAATGACGCCCATAAGACTGGACTGATAGCTGAAGAAGCCGGCCCCATCCGTAAGGTTGTCTTTAAAGTAAAAATTGTATAAAAGGCTGCGGGCGGGATGAGAAAGACGGATTGTTCTTAACATGCTGCCCCAGCTTTTTTAGTCAGTTTTGAACTTTATTTTCTGCTGGAGAATTCTAGCAAGGAAGGGTTGGAATTACTTTTGAGAAAGTGGTAGAATAAAGAAAATAGTTGCAGGAGGAAAATGTCTGATGGTTTCTTTGGAAAAAAACATTTTGCCAGTGATTGAGTCTGTATATGGTAGTCTGACACACCTGGAAAAGAAGATTGCAGATTATTTTCTGTCTGATGAGGCACTGACAGCTGATCTATCGGCTCAGGCGGTGTCTCAGAAGCTCTATGTCTCTGTGCCTTCTCTGACTCGCTTCGCCAAAAAATGTGGCTTTTCAGGCTACCGGCAGTTTATCTTTGAATTTCAGGAATCCAGCTCAGAAAGTAAAAATGTCAGTAGGGATTTGACGAGAAATGTCTTGTCTGATTATGGCGAATTGCTCAATAAGACTTTTTCCTTGATTGACGAAGAACAGTTCCTGCGCGTGGGGGATATGCTCAACAATGCTGGTCGAGTCTATATCTACGGGCAGGGGAGTTCAGGCTTAGTGGCTCGGGAAATGGAGTTTCGCTTCATGCGGTTGGGAATGGTTTGTAAGGCCATTACGGACGACCATATGATTCGGGTGAATAGAGTCATGCTGGATCCGGACTGTCTGGTTATTGGCATTTCCATATCTGGCGAGACTAAAATTATCACGCAGGCTATTCAGAATGCCAAAAAAGTCGGAGCCAAGACTGTGCTGGTAACTTCCAATAACAGCGACGACTTGAGGCAGCAGTGTGATGAACTGGTCCTAGTAGCTGTCAAGAAGCACTTGGCACAGGGCAATAATATCTCTCCTCAGTTTCCGGTTTTAGTTGTGATGGACATTTTCTATGCCTATTATATAGATTTAGACCGAGATTATCGCAGCCAAATCTTTACAAATACACTTTCAGCTTTAGAAGAAAATCAAGAAGAGAAGGAGCATGAATCGTGAATATTGTAGGAATAGATATCGGTGGGACAACGATTAAAGCAGATCTCTATCGGTCTGATGGACGTAGTCTAAATGAGTTTCGAGAAGTTACTACTGAGATCGATTTTGAAAAGAAAACGAATCAGATTTTAGAGCAGGTTTGCCAGCTAATAGCATTTTATAAGGAGAAGTTTGAGCTAGATGGAGTAGCGATTTCATCTGCTGGTGTAGTTGACAGCCAGGCTGGGAAAATCAGTTACGCAGGCTATACCATTCCAGGTTATATTGGGACAGATTTCCGTAGTCGGGTTTTAAAAGAATTTGGTTTGCCGATTGCGATTGAAAATGATGTTAATTGTGCTGCTCTGGGTGAGGCTTGGCTAGGTGCTGCCAAAGGTCATGCTTCTGCGGTTATGATTACTGTCGGTACAGGCATTGGCGGTGGCATTATCTATGATGGAAAAATTGTCAATGGATCCACCTATACCGCTGGTGAGGTAGGCTATCTGCCCATGGAAGATGGACAGGACTGGCAATCCCAGGCCTCAACAACTGCCTTGTTAGCATTATACAGCCAAAAGACAGGTGAACAAGGCCATACTGGGCGTAGTTTTTTTGCGGCAGTAGACCAAGGAGATAAGCTGGCGCAGGAAACACTTGATATTTTCTTAGGTCGCCTAGCTAAAGGTCTCTTAACGCTATCCTATATTCTAAATCCAGAGGTGTTGATTGTCGGCGGCGGCATATTAGCTCGTTCTGAGCTTATTCTGCCACGTCTTGAAAGTCTGATGAAGCAGCAAGTAGTAGATCCGCGCTTTTTGCCTAGAGAGTTGGTGGCAGCAGCCCTAGGGAATGAAGCCGGACGATTAGGCGCTGTTCAACATTTTCTGAATCAGGAGAAAAAATCTGTTTGAAAAAGATGTTTTCAGAAAGAATATGATATAATTTATGCAAGTACGAAGCTGTATTCTTGAAGATAACTTGCCAGATGGTTGGACAGTCAGTTAGGAATGCAGATTTTAAAATCCGTTTTCGAAGGTTTTTGAAAACGAGGGGGTGAATAGATGGCCAATGAAACACTTGAAAAAATGCAGGAAATTGAAACTGCTGCAGAAGAAGTTTTGATGGGCTACAGGACGCAGGCTCAGGAGCTACGACAGCGCGTAGATGAAGATCTCAGGCAGCTAGGTCTGACTTATGACGATGAAACGCAGAAGCTGGCAGAGGAATTAACAGCGAGTTCCCAGCAAAAGTTGGTGCTCCTGCAGCAAGACTTGGAGCAGACAACTCAGCAGAATGAGGATAAGGTTGAGGCTGCGCTGACAGACAAAAAAGCAGACTTGGCGCGAGCCATTGTAGAGAAGGTGGTAGAAGCCTATGGCCATTAGTCAAATGCGGCAGTTGTCTCTGCTTCTGCCCAAGGAACTGCTGGATCAGCTTCTCTTTTACCTACAGGGTTTAGAGTCGGTTCAGATTCATGACTTGCGGCAGGAAGAGGACTGGCAGGCAGCCTTTGAGCAGGCTTTAGTCGGCCAGCCGGATCAGCAGTTATCTCAGCAGGATTTGCTCAGTCGTCAGGAAAAGCTCGAGAGACTGATTGCAGAGCTGGAGCCTTTTATGTCCAAAAAGAAACTGCTGGAAGCCTTAAAAGAAGAACCTTTGGAGTTGTCCTTTGCTGCTTTAGAGCAGGCAGGGAAGGCCCGAGATGAGGTGGCGCTGTTAGAAGGAATCAGCAAACAGCTCAAGGTCTTGCAAGAGGCCAAGGGTCAGATAGAAGCTGACCGCTTGGAAGTGGCTGCGCTGGAGAAGTGGGAGCCACTGGAGCTAACACCGCAAGCAGCTGCGACTTTCAGTCATCTGGGAGCTTTGATTGGGACGATTCCCAATACAGACGACGATGCTCTGCGCCTGACTCTGGGATCACATCCCGACCTGAAGTTTCAGGAAGTCTTTACCGATGATACGGAGCATGGGGTTCTTGTCTTTTATAAGACAGGCTCTCTGGAAGAAGTTCGCAAAATCTTGAAAGAGTATGGCTTTAAGCCTTTTGAGTATGACCACGCGGAACTGCCTGTTGAGCGGGTAGCCCAGCTCAAGGCCAATATTCGACAACAGGAGGCGGTGGCAGATGCTATGACTAAGAGTCTGGCAGCTTCTAAGAACGAGTTGGATCAGCTCAAGGTTCAGCTGGACTATCTCTGCAATCTCTCCTCTCGTCAAGAAAGTAAGAATCAGTTAGCCAGCACGCAAAATCTAGCAGCCTTGGAAGGCTGGATCGAAAGTAATCAAGTTCAAGCTCTTGAGGCTTGCTTGACAGAGCAGTTTGGCCAGAGCATTCTCATCCAGACCAGAGAAATCCGAGAGGACGAGGAAGATAAGGTTCCGACCAAGCTTAAAAACAATGCCTTGGTGGAGCCCTTCGAGCTAGTGACGGAGATGTATTCCCTACCTAAGTATGGTGATAAGGATCCAACCCCCGTCGTTTCTCTATTTTATTTTGTATTCTTTGGCATGATGGTTGCCGACATTGGCTACGGCCTTTTGCTCTTTGTGGGCACCAGCCTGGCGCTGCACTTCTTGCATGTCAAGCCGGGATTGGCTAAGAATCTGCGATTCTTCCGCCTGCTGGGTGTGGCAGTCATCATCTGGGGACTGGTTTATGGCTCTTTCTTTGGATTTGAACTGCCCTTTGCTCTGATTAGCACCAGCTCAGACGCCATGACGATTCTGGTTATTTCTGTTGTCTTTGGCTTTGTTACAGTGCTGGCGGGCCTTTTCCTCAGCGGTCTGAAAAATATCCGCCTCAAGGATTATGCAGAAGCTTATAATGCGGGCTTTGCTTGGGTGCTGATTTTGCTGGGGCTGCTACTCTTGGCCCTGGGAAATTTCTTCCCATCCTTGGCCTTTGCTGCAACGATTGGTCAGTGGCTGGCCATCATCAATGCTCTGGGCATACTGGCAGTATCCATTGTCAGTGCTAAAAGCTTGGCAGGATTGGGGTCAGGTCTCTTTAATCTTTACAATGTCAGCGGCTATGTAGGAGACCTTGTCAGCTTTACGCGGCTGATGGCTTTGGGGCTTTCGGGAGCCAGCATTGGCTCGGCTTTTAACTTGATTGTCAGCCTCTTTCCACCTGTCGCTCGCTTTAGCATTGGCATTCTGCTCTTTATTGCCCTGCATTTGGTCAATATGTTTCTATCTTTTCTGTCCGGTTATGTACACGGAGCGCGTTTGATTTTTGTGGAATTCTTCGGGAAATTCTACGACGGTGGCGGCAAGCCTTTCACTCCGCTCAAGCCTAGTGAGAAATACGTTCAGCAAAGCAAGAAATAAAGATTAGGAACTATGGTAAGAGATGAGAAGCTCATCTTTAGAAATACACTTTCTACAACATCAAAACAAGCAATATTCATTCAACTAGCTGTTGGTTTTACGACAATTACAGCATTTTCATAGGAGTAAATCATGGAACATTTAGCATCATATTTTGGAACTTACGGTGGCGCCTTTTTTGCAGGTCTGGGAGTAGCTTTGGCAGTCTTTCTCAGCGGAATGGGCTCAGCTCTGGGGGTTGGAAGCACTGGTCAGGCAGCAGCAGCCCTCTTGAAAGAGCAGCCGGAAAAATTCGCTCAAGCTCTGATTCTTCAGCTTTTGCCAGGTACCCAAGGTCTCTACGGCTTTGTTATCGGGATTACCGTCTTCTTTAATATCAAGCCAGAATTGGCTCTGCAATCAGGCGTGGCTTATTTCCTAGCAGCTCTGCCAGTTGCCATTGTTGGTTACTTTTCAGCCAAGCATCAAGGACGAGTGGCGACAGCTGGTATTCAGATTTTGGCCAAGCGTCCAGAAGAGGTCATGAAAGGGGTTATCCTAGCGGCCATGGTTGAAACCTACGCTATCTTGGCCTTCGTTGTTTCCTTCATCATGGTTCTGAATGTGAAGTAAGGAGGCTTTTATGTCTGACATATCAGATCTCAAAGCTTCTGTCTTGGAGCAGGCTCACGAGAAGGGGCGTCTGCTTTTGGCCGAGGCTACTGAGAAAATAGAACAGGAAGCCAAGGAACGCGAGGCCCAGCTGGTTCGGCAAAAGCTTGGACAGCGGGAGCAGCAGCTGAAAGAAATCAGCCGGCGCAGTCAGCGCGATATTCAGCAGCTGGAAAATCAAAAACGCCAGTCTACTCTGGTCATCAAGCAGCGGGTTCTCAGAGAGCTTTTTGAGGAAGCCTATGCTCAGATGGTGGCTTGGTCACTAGCTGAAGAAGAGCATTTTCTAAAGAGTGCCCTAGCTAAATATCCAGAGGAAGAATTGACACTGACTTTCGGTGCTCTGTCAGCTGAAAAATTCAGCTCCAACCAGTTAGAAGACTTGAAAAAAGCCTTTCCGCAAGTGCACTTTTCAGACCAGTCTATAGCCGGTCAGGCAGGTTTTGTGCTGAGCCAGGGACGAGTGGATGATAGTTATCTCTATCGTGACTTGCTGGACTCTGTCTGGCAGGAGGAAAGCTACCGACTGGCTCAGGACATTTTCAAAGATCAGGCAGAATAGGAGGCGGACCATGAGTGAAACAAGCTTCTCTCAAGTCAATACAGCCATTAGCGTGCAGGAGGCTTCCTTTTTGACCCCCCAGCAATATGATCAGTTGCTGCAGGCTGACGATGCTGCCAGCCGTTCGGCTCTTCTGCAGGGAACGGTCTATGCTATGGATGCTGAAGCTATCAAGGATCTCAATGCCATTGAGCAAGTACTGATGAAGCATTTGTATTCCGTTTATAATTGGGCGTTTGAGATTAGTCCTAGTAAGGAGCTGGTGGAGATTTTCACGCTCCGCTACACCTACCACAATCTCAAAGTTTTTCTCAAGGGTCGGGCGACAGGTCAGTCCCTGGAGCATTTGCTGATGCCGGTGGGGACCTATTCGCTAGAGGTTTTGGAGCACCTAGTCATGGCCTTTTCGGCTGAGTATTGTCCAGATTTCATGCTGGAAGAGGTGCTTGCGACCTGGCAGGAATACCAGGATTATCAGGATGTGCGCGTCTTGGAGATTGGTATGGACATGGCTTATTTCCAGCATCTCAAGCGCCTGACACAGGAGTTGGAAGATGAGAGCCTGCTGCAGCTGGTGAATCTGACTATTGATTTTTACAATGCCATCACCGTTAAGCGGGCTGTTGGCTTGGAGAAACCGCACAGCTTTATGAGGCAGCTCCTGTCTGATGAAGGAAGCCTTTCTGCCGCCAACTGGATTGCCATGGCAGAGCAGGGAGATTTCTTGACTTGGTTTAGCCAGGTCAATCCCTGTGGTTACGATCTGGATCTGCGCTCCTATGAGGAAAAAATGCGGAACCAGACTTTGACGACAGTAGAGTTAGAATATCTAGCGGACCTCTTGCAGGCTAAGTTGCTGGCGACTGGTCAGTTTGAGACAGATGGCCCGCTTCCTCTGGCCCGCTATCTGCTAGGCAAGGAGCTGGAAGTCAAGAATCTGCGGCTGATTTTGACCGGTATGGACAATCAGTTGCCAGTAGAGCTTATCAGAGAAAGGATGCGACCGATTTATGGACAAGACTAGCTACAAGATTGCTGTCGTGGGGAATCGCGACACCATTCTCCCATTTAAGCTGATTGGTTTTCAGACCTTTCCAGTGAAAGAAGCTCAGGAGACGGTCAATACCCTGCGTCGGCTCGCCCGTGAAGATTTCGGCATTATCTATCTGACGGAGGATATGGCTGCGGATATTCCAGAAACCCTGGCCTACTATGATCAGCTGGAGATTCCTGCTCTTGTGCTCATTCCTACTCATAAGGGGAGCACGGGACTGGCTCTTTCGCGGGTTCATGAAAATGTTGAAAAAGCTGTCGGACAAGATATATTATGAGGTTTTTATGCGAATCAATGAACTAGGCCAACCCATTGGGGATGCTCTGCCAGATTTTCAGCCGGGGGACTTGCCCAATCTGGAGCGAATCGAAGGCCAGTATGTTATTATCGAGCGTTTGTCCAAGGATAAGCATGGGACGGATTTGTATGAAGTGTATGGTCCGGATTCTCCTGCGGATATGTGGACCTATCTCTTTCAAAATCCTGCCCAAAATCAGGCAGAATGGTCCCAAAAGCTAGAACAGATGCTGGCAGCACAGGATCGTTTTCACTATGCTATTGTGGATAAGGAGAGCGGTAAGGCTCTAGGAACTTTTGCCTTGATGAGGATTGACCGAAATAACCGCGTTATCGAAGTGGGAGCGGTGACCTATTCACCCAAGCTGAAGCGCACCAGACTGGCTACAGAAGCCCAGTACTTACTGGCACGCTATGTCTTTGAAGACCTGGAGTATCGTCGCTATGAATGGAAATGCGACTCCCTCAATCAGCCGTCAAGACGGGCAGCAGAGCGGCTTGGTTTCACTTATGAAGGTAGGTTTCGTCAGGCTATTGTCTATAAGGGGCGCAACCGAGATACGGACTGGCTGTCTATGATTGACACGGATTGGCCGGCCGTCAAGAGTCGTCTAGAAAAATGGCTAAGCCCAGACAATTTCGACGAAAAGGGCTGGCAAATAAAAGCTTTATCTGATTTTTAAAATAAAAAGAAACAATCCTTGCCCTAGAGTTAGCTAAGAAAGATTTCAAACTCGCGGCAAGAATCAAAAAATACTCTTTGGAAATGAAATTCAAACTAGGTCCGTATCTAACTTAGTTTGAGCTTTGATTTTCATTGAAAAGTAACAAAAATCTCCCAAGAATGGAGGAAGATTGTGAGTCAAGGAAAGATTATCAAAGTTTCTGGTCCTCTGGTGCTGGCATCAGGGATGCAGGAAGCGAATATTCAGGATATCTGCCGGGTTGGCGATTTGGGGCTGATTGGTGAAATTATTGAAATGCGGCGGGATCAAGCCTCTATTCAGGTTTATGAAGAAACTTCTGGCTTGGGTCCGGGGGAGCCAGTCGTCACGACTGGAAGTCCTCTGTCCGTTGAGCTGGGACCAGGTCTGATTTCTCAGATGTTTGACGGGATTCAGCGGCCTTTGGAGCGTTTCCAGACCATCACGGCGAGCGACTTCCTCGTCCGTGGTGTCCAACTGCCAAATCTAGACCGAGAGGCTAAGTGGGATTTTGTTCCAAGTCTGTCTGTCGGAGATACGGTTGAGGCTGGCGATATTCTGGGAACGGTGCAGGAGACCAATCTGGTGGAGCACCGCATCATGGTGCCAGTTGGAGTCAGTGGACGTTTGACCAATATCTCAGCTGGCAGTTTCACTGTTGAAGAGACTGTTTACGAGATTGAGCAGGCGGATGGTTCTGTCTTTAAAGGGACTCTCATGCAAAAATGGCCAGTCCGTCGCGGGCGCCCTTTTGCTCAGAAGCTGATTCCAGTTGAGCCTTTGGTGACTGGTCAGCGGGTCATCGATACCTTCTTCCCAGTAACCAAGGGCGGAGCAGCAGCCGTACCAGGACCTTTCGGGGCTGGTAAGACTGTCGTCCAGCACCAGGTGGCCAAGTTTGCCAATGTTGACATCGTTATCTATGTCGGCTGCGGTGAGCGTGGCAATGAGATGACCGACGTACTTAATGAATTTCCAGAACTAATTGACCCAGCAACTGGCCAGTCCATCATGCAGCGGACGGTGCTGATTGCCAACACTTCCAATATGCCGGTGGCGGCTCGGGAAGCATCGATTTACACAGGGATTACGATCGCAGAATACTTCCGTGACATGGGCTACTCCGTGGCCATCATGGCGGACTCTACCTCTCGCTGGGCAGAAGCCCTGCGGGAAATGTCTGGCCGTCTGGAAGAAATGCCGGGTGACGAAGGCTATCCTGCCTATCTCGGCAGCCGGATTGCTGAGTATTACGAGCGGGCTGGCCGGGTCAAAACACTCGGTTCGACTGCGCGTGAAGGCTCTATTACTGCTATTGGGGCTGTATCACCTCCGGGTGGAGATATTTCTGAGCCGGTAACGCAAAATACCCTGCGGATTGTCAAGGTCTTCTGGGGCTTAGATGCCCAGCTGGCTCAACGCCGGCATTTCCCAGCTATCAACTGGCTGAGCTCTTACTCGCTCTATCTAGACGAAGTGGGAGCCTATATCGACCAGCATGAGAAGATTGCTTGGGCGGAAAAGGTCACCAAGGCCATGAATATCCTGCAAAAGGAAAGCGAACTGCAGGAAATCGTGCGCTTGGTTGGCTTGGATTCCTTGTCTGAGAAGGACCGGCTGACCATGAATGCAGCCAAGATGATTCGCGAGGACTACCTGCAGCAGAATGCCTTTGATGATGTGGACACCTATACTTCTTTCAAAAAACAGGTAGCTTTATTGAGTAATATCTTGACCTTTGATGCGGAGGCCAATCGTGCCTTGGAGCTGGGGGCTTATTTCCGGGAAATCATGGAAGGAACGGTGGAGCTGCGTGACCGAATTGCCCGCAGTAAGTTTATCCATGAAGACCAGCTGGAAAAAATTCAGGCTCTCAGTCAGACTATTGAGGAAACCCTGCACCAGATTCTTGCCCAAGGAGGACTAGACAATGAGCGTCATTAAAGAATACCGCACCGTCAGTGAAGTTGTCGGCCCTCTGATGATTGTCGACCAAGTCGCTGGCGTGCATTTCAATGAATTGGTAGAAATCCAGCTGCATGACGGCAGCAAGCGTCAGGGCCAGGTCCTGGAAGTTCAGGAAGACAAGGCTATGGTCCAGCTTTTTGAGGGATCTAGCGGTATCAATCTGGAAAAAGCCAAGGTCCGCTTTACCGGCCGTCCGCTAGAGCTGCCAGTGTCAGAAGACATGGTGGGCCGGATTTTCAATGGAATGGGCAAGCCAATTGATGGCGGCCCAGCTATTTTGCCAGAAAAATATCTGGATATTGACGGTCAAGCCATCAATCCAGTAGCTCGCGATTATCCAGATGAGTTTATTCAGACTGGGATTTCAGCTATCGACCACCTCAATACCTTGGTTCGGGGGCAAAAACTGCCAGTATTTTCTGGCTCTGGTCTGCCCCACAAGGAATTAGCCGCTCAAATCGCCCGTCAGGCAACGGTGCTCAACTCTGATGAAAACTTCGCCGTGGTCTTTGCGGCCATGGGGATTACCTTTGAAGAAGCTGAGTTCTTCATGAATGACCTCCGGGAGACAGGAGCCATTGACCGCTCGGTGCTCTTTATCAATCTGGCTAATGACCCAGCTATTGAGAGGATTGCGACGCCGCGTATTGCCCTGACAGCAGCTGAGTACCTGGCTTATGAAAAGGATATGCACGTTCTGGTTATCATGACTGACATGACCAACTATTGTGAAGCCCTGCGGGAAGTTTCCGCAGCTCGGCGTGAAGTGCCGGGTCGACGTGGGTATCCGGGTTACCTCTATACTAACCTATCCACCCTTTATGAGCGGGCTGGACGTCTGGTTGGCAAGAAAGGCTCGGTGACGCAGATTCCAATCCTGTCCATGCCAGAGGATGACATTACCCATCCGATTCCAGACTTGACGGGATATATTACGGAGGGGCAGATTATCCTTTCACGCGACCTTTACAACAGTGGTTATCGTCCGCCCATCAATGTCCTCCCATCTCTGTCTCGTCTCAAGGACAAGGGTTCAGGTGAGGGCAAGACTAGGGGAGACCATGCTGCGACTATGAACCAGCTTTTTGCCGCCTATGCGCAAGGCAAGCAGGCTAAGGAGTTGGCTGTCGTTCTGGGGGAATCCGCCCTGTCCGAAACGGACAAGCTCTATGTGCGCTTTACTGACCGCTTCGAGCAGGAATACATCAATCAAGGTTTCCAGACCAACCGAACCATCGAGGAAAGCTTGGATCTGGGCTGGGAACTCCTGTCCATCTTGCCAAGAACAGAACTTAAGCGGATCAAGGACGATATGATTGACCAATACCTGCCGCAAACCAAGGAGGAAGAAAGATGACGCGACTCAATGTCAAGCCGACTCGGATGGAGCTGAATAACTTAAAAGCCCGTCTCAAAACGGCTGTCCGTGGACATAAATTGCTCAAGGACAAGCGGGATGAGCTGATGCGGCGCTTCATTGAGTCTGTCCGTGAGAACAATCAGCTTCGCCAAAAGGTCGAATCCGCTCTGGTTGGCCACCTGCAGGACTTTGTCATGGCAAAGGCGCTGGAGAGCGATCTCATGGTCGAGGAGATTTTTGCTGTGCCCACGCGGGAGGTCAATCTGCATGTGGAGACTGAGAATATCATGAGTGTGCGCGTGCCCAAGATGTACGCCCATATTGACAATCCGCATACTGATGACGAGGGAGACGTGGTTTATAGCTATGTGGCGTCTAACAGCCAGATGGATGAAACCATTGAAAGTATGAGCGATCTGCTTCCTGACCTGCTGCGACTGGCTGAAATTGAGAAAAGCTGTCAGCTTATGGCGGATGAAATCGAGAAAACCCGCCGTCGGGTCAACGGACTAGAATATGCTACCATCCCTGACCTCAAAGAAACCATCTACTACATCGAGATGAAGCTGGAAGAAGCCGAACGGGCCAGCCTCGTCCGAATGATGAAGGTGAAGTAAGATACCAAGACCGTTAAGAGCTCACAGCAAAAATAGGAAAATAGACGAAGAAGCGATAGCTTCTAGGGATTTTCTCTTTTTTGCCAAGAGCTTAGGTCGGGTTTAGTTTATCAGAGTAGAAAAAATTCAAATAAGCCCAAAAGAAAAACAGAACCTCTCTAAACGAGGTTCTTTTGCTTATTGCTAATTTTAATATGTTACAAACAAATCTCCATATTACAGGGGACGGACAGTTCTGTTAAATAGGTCGAAAAAGGCTTTTTTCTTAGAAGATTTATGGTAAGATGGTTTTTGTATCATGAATGATTAGGAAGGTGCATTTTGTATATGAAAATGAATAAGAAATTACTTTTAGCTTCAACTGTTGCTTTGTCAGCATTGCCTTTGTTAACAACGCGAGCTGAGGAGCAGCCACAAAACTGGACTGCCAGAACAGTTGAGCAAATTAAAGCAGATATTACGAGCAATGAAAACCAACAAACATACACTGTTCAATATGGAGACACTTTGGGAAATATCGCCCAAGCGATGAACATTGATCTTGTTGACTTGGCTAAAATCAACCAAATTGCCAATGCTGACTTGATTTTCCCAGGTACTGTTTTGACCATTACAACAAATGGCCACAACGAAATTGCCTCTGTAGAAATCCAAAGCTACCAAGCAGGAAATAATGCAGGATTGGTAACGGAAGATTATACAGCTAGCGAGATTTTTGGTACTGAACAAGCCGCTCCAGCGGCACCGGCTCAAACAGCAGAAACTCCAGCTCCGGCTGTTGAGGAAGCTGTTGCAGCTCCAGCAGACCAAGCACCAGCGCCTTCTGAAGAAGCTCCTGCCCCAGTAGCAGAAGTTGCAAGTGAAGCAGCCCCAGCTGCGGAAGCAAATGCAGCAGCTCCTGTAGAGGCAGCGCCACAGCCAGTAGTTGCTGCAAGTCCAGCGGCTCCAGCAGAGGCGGCTCCAGAAGCGACTGAATTAGGCCAAGACCAAGTCAGTCAAGCAACTGCCGCTGTTGAGCCAACAACTTACAATGCTCCAGCTGTAACAGACGCAGCTAGCGTGACAACTAACAATCCTGCTAATGAAGGTCTTCAGCCACAGACTGCTGCTCTGAAAGAAGAGATAGCAGCTAAATATGGCATTACAGAATTTAGTCTCTACCGCCCAGGTGATAGTGGTGACCACGGTAAAGGTTTGGCGGCTGACTTTATCGTTGGTGAGAATACTGAATTAGGAAACCAGGTTGCAGCCGATGTTACCTCTAACATGACTGAAAGAGGAATCTCTTACGTTATCTGGCAGCAACAGTTCTATGCACCATTTGAAAGCATTTATGGACCAGCTAATACTTGGAACCAAATGCCAGACCGTGGTAGCGTGACTGAAAACCATTACGACCACGTTCACGTATCTATGAATGAATAAGATGAAAACAAGCCCAGAAATGGGCTTTTTCTGATATTCTCTGTGAAAAAGCGAGAATTTTCTGATAGATTTTGGTATAATAAAGCGAACTACAGATAAAGGATGAGAGAGAATGACCTTAGTTTATCAATCAACACGCGACGAAAAGAATAGAGTAACAGCCAGCCAGGCGATTCTGCAAGGCTTGGCGACAGACGGCGGTCTCTTTACGCCCATTACCTATCCGCAGGTCGATTTGGACTTTGCCAAGCTCAAAGATGCTTCTTATCAGGAAGTAGCCAAGCTGGTTTTGTCCGCATTTTTGGATGATTTTTCTGAAGCAGAGCTGGACTACTGTATCAACCATGCCTACGACAGCAAGTTTGATGATGCGGCTATTGCTCCCTTGGTCAAGCTGGATGGTCAGTACAATCTAGAACTTTTCCACGGAGCGACCATTGCCTTCAAGGATATGGCTTTGTCTATCCTGCCTCATCTGATGACAACCGCAGCTAAAAAGCACGGTTTGGAAAACAAAATTGTCATTTTGACGGCGACTTCTGGCGACACAGGCAAGGCGGCTATGGCAGGCTTTGCGGACGTTCCTGGGACTGAGATCATTGTCTTTTATCCGAAAGATGGTGTCAGCAAGGTTCAAGAGTTGCAAATGACGACCCAGACAGGTGCCAATACGCATGTCGTTGCCATTGATGGCAACTTTGACGATGCCCAGACCAATGTCAAGCGCATGTTTAACGACACAGACCTACGAGCTCGTCTCTTGGAGCACAAACTCCAGTTTTCATCTGCTAATTCCATGAATATCGGCCGTTTGGTGCCGCAGATTGTCTACTATGTCTATGCTTATGCTCAGCTGGTGAAGGCGGGAGAAATCATAGCAGGAGACAAGGTCAACTTTACCGTTCCGACGGGGAACTTTGGTAATATCCTGGCGGCCTACTATGCCAAGCAAATCGGTCTGCCGGTTGGCAAGCTAATCTGCGCATCGAATGAAAACAATGTCCTGACCGATTTCTTCAAGACTCAGGTTTATGACAAGAAGCGGAGCTTCAAGGTGACGTCTAGTCCGTCCATGGATATTCTGGTTTCCTCTAACTTGGAGCGTTTGATTTTCCACCTGTCTGGTAACAGCGCTGAGAAAACAGCTACTTTGATGGCGGCTTTGAATGAACATGGACAGTATGAACTGACGGACTTTGACGCTGGGATTTTAGAGCTCTTTGCGGCTGATTATGCGACAGAGCAAGAAACAGCTGCTGAAATCAAGCGGGTCTATCAAGCATCTGACTACATCGAAGACCCTCATACAGCTGTCGCGTCTGCTGTCTATCAAAAATATCTGGCAGAGACAGATGATCAGCGCAAGACTGTTATCGCGTCTACCGCTAGTCCTTATAAATTCCCAGTCGTGGCTGTTGAGGCTGTGACTGGCCAAACAGGACTCAGTGACTTTGAGGCTTTGGATCAACTGCACGAACTTTCTGGCGTAGCCTTGCCACCAGCTGTGGATGGCTTAGAAACAGCCCCAGTGCGCCACAAAACGACGGTCGCTGCAGACCAAATGCAGGCAGAAGTCGAAGATTATTTGGGATTATAAAAAAACAAAAACATCAGCTTATTCATTGGCTGATGTTTTATAATCTATTTCAACACAATCAACTGCTTGCCAGCTAGGCTGTAACTGTCAGCTAGTGGTGCGATTGGTTTTTGGGCATCAATGGCTGGGTATTGAAGGTGCAGCTTTTGCTTGTTTTTGTTTTCGTAGACAGCCTCTTGGCTGCTGAAGTTGATGACGATGGTCATGCTCGCTTTGCTGTCTTGAATTTTGTACTCCAATAGACTGTCTGTCAGCCAGTTGACCTGACAGGCTTGCTTGATAGCGGCGCTGGTCTTTAGATGCAGCAGCGGATGTGCCCTGCGAAAAGCAATCAGCTGTTTAACAAAAGCAATGTCCTCTGTATAATGCAGGGAGCGCAGCCAGTCTAGTTTATTGATTTCGTCAGGCATATTGTAGGTGTTATCAATCAGATTTTTAGTCCGGAAAAATTCCTGACCGCTATGGATAAAGGGAACACCTTGAGCCAGCAGGACGAGATGGAGAGCCAGCCGCGAATTGGCCAGCCGATCCCGCAAGGTGATAGCAGGGTTGACGATATCAAAATAATCAAAAACCGTTGCATTGTCATGGCACTCCACATAATTAATAGCCTGCTGGGGCGCAGTGAAGTGGGCCTCGCCTTTTAGACCAACATTTGCTGTCAGGACATTTTCAAGCTGACTGGCAGGAGTCTTGCTCTCGATTTGCCGACCTTGGGCGATGGTCTGCTTGAGACTGTCACGGAAATGATCGCTGAAAAACCCATAATCCGGAAGCTGGGCAGCATTGTACTGATGAGCCAAACGTTCACTTGCCAGCCCAGTATCCATCTGCCAGCCTTCACCGTAGAGATAGATGTTAGGATAGAGCGCCTTGAGTTCGTTAGCTATCTGCTGCATGGTTTGAATGTCTAAAATCCCCATCAGATCAAAGCGGAAACCGTCAAAGCCATAGAGGCTGACCCATTGCTTGACCGACTGCTTGATATAGCGGCGAACCATGGCCTTCTCACTGGCTACATCATTACCACAGAAGGTTCCGTTGGTCCGGTAGCCCATGTCATTGAGCCGGAAAAAATAGCCGGGCACGATTTTTTCAAAAGCATAGCTGTTGGCATCATAGACATGATTGTAGACCACATCCATGATGACGCTGATATCAGCATTGTGGAAGGCAGTAATGGCCGCCTGTAGTTCTAAGATGCGGGCATAAGGGTCTCGCGGATTGCTGGCAAAACTGCCATCTGGGACATTATACTGGACAGGGTCATAACCCCAGTTGTAGACGAGCTCTGGATGCTTTTCATCAACGCTGCCAAAGTCATAGACGGGCATGAGCTGCACATGGCTGATACCCAGCTCTTTCAGATAGTCCAGACCGAACTTCTGGCCGTGAACGACTGGAGATTCGCTCAGCGAGGCAAACTTCCCGGGATAGGAGAAGCCAATTTCTTTCTGCATAGAGAAATCGCGGACGCTCATTTCATAAATGACAGCTTCTGTCGGATCCAACTGTGTTTTTGCTCGTTTGATTGGCTTTTTAATCTTGTCTAGATCGATGACATAGCTGTTGCCCGAATTGACGTCTGAGGATAGGGCGTAGGGATCATGGACTTCCACCCACTTGCCATTAATCTTATGGAGATAAGAATAAGAGGCTCCCTCTAAATCTCCCTCAATGCGGGTATGCCAGACTCCCTTATCCAGACGCTTGAGATGGTGAACCTGGTCTTTCAGATGCAGGAGGACTTTTTCGGAAATCGGTGCCCAGAGTTTGAAATCGGTGGCTTGGGGGTTGTACTGAGCTCCCAAATCGTCGCCTGCATAGTCAAAAATCTCATCGAAAATAGGCTTTTTCACGATATGGCGGTACTGCAGGTCGGTATGATTGCGGTCTTGGTCATAGACCTTGTAGGATTGCGTTAGGTCAATGGGCTCATTAGCCGATACGGTGTAGATAATCCGTTCTTCCTGATTGTTGATGTTTTTGATGGTTAAAGGGCTAGAGCTGTGCTTGTCTTCCAGTGTAAAGTGGATGGAGTAGGCTTCAAAGCTCTTTTCCAGTTCGATGGTGATGATATTTTCGTCATCTAAATAGGCTTGAAAAATACGAAAGGCCATGTTTTTCCTCTTTCTTTGTCAGTTTCTCTTCGTGTAATTGTTTTGAGTTCAGGCTCTGCCCTGGGTTGGGACAAGGCCGATATGTGAATCTTTGATAAATGAGTAAAAGCACTCGGATTATCGAGTGCTGATGCTATGCGGGATCAACTGGCGATAGCAGATTTGCTTGTCTTCTTTATTGTCCTTGATGATTTGGAAGAGGGTCCGGAAGGATTCTTTCCCAAGCTCAAGGGCATTGATATCGATATAAGCATCCACATCAATCCGTGGTTTGAGAGAATCAAAGGTGATAATGGGAATATGGTAGTCCTGATCTTTGAGATAGTGCAGAGCTCCTTCTGCTACCAAGGTATCAGAGGTCACGATGGCTTCAATCTCATCTAGCGGCAGCTCCTCCATAATCTTGTAACTGTTGTCTTCCAGAAGGAAACCGAAGGCAAATTTGATAATGCGTTCATCCAAAGGCCGTTCTGCTTCATTCAGTGCTTGCTTGTAGCCTGTGTAACGATCTTGAGAAACAACCAGCTCCTTATTCCCAGCCAGAAAGGCAATTTTCTGATAGCCCTTGTCAAGGAAATATCTGGTTGCGTCATAGCCAGCCTTGATATTGTCGTTGTCCACTAGAGAGATGAAAGGTGAGACAGCTTTCCCTAGGATAAGGAAAGGAAAGTTGTTCCTGACTGCAAAGTCGACCAAAGGATCGTCCTGCTTAGAATAAAGGAAGATCAGTCCATCTACTCGTTTTCCTAAAATCATTTGCTTCAGATTTTCCAAGCGGTGCTCTTCATCTTGCCCAGTGCTGATCTGGATGGCATAGTCATAGTCAGAAGCAATCTGAGAAATCCCCCGCAATACAGTTGGGAAAAAAGGGTTTTGATAGAAGACATCTGAGTCGTCCGGCAGGACCAAGCCGATGACTTGGCTGGACTGGCTGACCAGACTTCTGGCATTGAGGTTGGGATGATAGTCCAGCTCCTTCATAGCAGCACGGACCCGTTTTTTGGTTTCTTCACTGATGGTTGATTTGTTTTGTACGACGCGGGTCACAGTAGAGGGCGACACGCCTGCTAGTTTTGCGACTTCTTTGATAGTAACTCGCATAAAAACCTCCTAAAGGCCTGCATTTGCTGGAAATCCTTTCTATAATATCAACTATTTTAAATCTACTAGTAGAAGCACTTGCTTTCTAAGAGTCATGCAAACCTCTGCCCAAAATGGTTCTTATAACCAGTGATTTTGCCTAACTATGATGGTCGAAAAAACAAGTATAAAGCAGTTTCTCAGTAAACGCAAACGTTTTCTGTTTGTAAGAACATTTTAACACAAAAAGAGAACGCTTGCAAGAAGAGAAAAACGGCAAATAATTGGGGCTGTAAGAGAGTCCTAAAAGAGCATTATATCCATTAACCAATAAATTGAAAAAAATCTCAAAAACCCCTTGCACTAAAAAAAAAATAGGTTATAATCAAGTCGACGCAAACGTTTGCATTAAGTAAAAATGAAAAGGCGTAGAGGAAAAATAACGAGGTGACAAAATGAAAAAACGTCAAAGCGGCGTGCTCATGCACATTTCATCCCTTCCGGGCAAGTACGGTATCGGATCTTTTGGCCAAAGTGCTTATGATTTTGTAGACTTCTTGGTTCGCACCAAGCAGCGCTATTGGCAGATTTTGCCACTGGGAACGACCAGTTATGGTGATTCTCCATATCAGTCTTTCTCTGCTTTTGCGGGGAATACCTACTTTATCGATTTTGATATTCTGATAGAAGAAGGACTGCTGAACGAGTCAGATGTCAAGGGAGCTGATTTTGGAGATGATCCTAGAAAAGTGGATTATGCAAAGATTTTCGATGCTCGCCGTCCAATCATGGAAAAAGCAGTAGCTCGCTTCTTGAAAGCAGACGATCTGTCTGACTATGAGAGCTTTGTAGAGCAAAATGCAGCTTGGTTGGAAGTTTTCGCTGAGTACATGGCTATCAAGGAGCATTTTGATAATCTAGCTTGGACAGAGTGGCCAGATGAAGCGATTCGCCGCCGTGAGGCTGCTAGCCTCGCTTCTTATCGTGAAAAGCTAGCTGACAAGCTGACCTACCATCGTGTGACCCAGTATCTCTTCTTTAAGCAGTGGTTAAGATTAAAAGCCTATGCTAATGAACATCACATCGAGATTGTCGGTGATATGCCAATTTATGTGGCAGCTGACAGTGCTGATGTGTGGGCACAGCCTCACTTCTTTAAGACAGATGCTGTTGGTAAGCCAACTTGTGTGGCAGGCTGTCCGCCAGATGAATTTTCAGAAACTGGCCAGCTTTGGGGCAATCCTATCTATGACTGGGAAGCTATGGACAAAGATGGTTATGCTTGGTGGATTGAGCGTCTGCGTGAAAGCTTCAAGATTTACGACATTGTCCGTATCGACCACTTCCGCGGCTTTGAGTCTTACTGGGAAGTACCTGCTGGCTCAGAAACATCTGCTTCTGGTAAGTGGGTCAAAGGTCCTGACTACAAGCTCTTTGCAGCGGTTAAGGAAGCCTTGGGTGATTTGAATATCATCGCAGAAGACCTAGGCTTTATGACGGACGAAGTGATCGAGCTGCGCGAGCGCACTGGTTTCCCAGGAATGAAGATCTTGCAATTCGCCTTCAATCCTGATGATGAAAGCATCGATAGCCCGCATCTGGCGCCAAACAACTCAGTCATGTATACCGGAACCCATGATAACAATACTGTTTTGGGCTGGTACAAGGATGAGATTGACGACGCTACTCGCCAGTACATGGCTCAGTACACCAACCGTAAGGAGTACGAAACAGTACCTCATGCAATGCTGCGCACAATCTTTGCTTCAGTCAGCTTTATGGCCATTGCAACCATGCAAGACCTGCTGGAATTAGATAGTGCAGCACGGATGAACTATCCATCCACAATTGGTGGCAACTGGACTTGGCGGATGACAGCTGAAGAGCTGAATCCAATCGTCGAAGGTGAGCTTTACAGCTTGACCAAGACTTACCGTCGTATGAATACCGATTTAATTAACGAATAAAGAACAGCCGAATCAGGCTTGAAGGGATTAATCATGTCAAACTTACAAACTTATATCAAAAATACTTATTCAAAAAATCTTGCTGATTGCAGCAACGAAGAACTTTACCTGGCTCTTTTGAACTACACTAAATTAGCCAGCGCTCAAAAGCCAGTCAATACTGGTAAGAAAAAACTCTACTATATCTCAGCTGAGTTCCTGATTGGTAAACTTTTGTCTAACAACTTGATCAACCTTGGACTTTACGATGATGTGAAGCAAGAGTTGGCAGATGCTGGTAAAGACTTGATCGAGGTAGAAGAAGTTGAGTTGGAGCCGTCTTTGGGTAACGGAGGCTTGGGTCGTCTGGCTGCCTGCTTCCTGGACTCTATTGCGACACTTGGTCTTAATGGTGATGGTGTAGGACTGAACTACCACTTTGGTCTTTTCCAACAGGTTTTGAAAAACAACGAACAGACAACTATTCCTAACTTCTGGCTGACTGAGCAAAACTGGTTGGTTCGCTCTAGCCGCAGCTACCAAGTGCCATTTGCTCACTTTACCCTGACATCTACTCTTTATGATATTGATGTGCCAGGTTACAAGACAGAAACTAAGAACCGTCTTCGTCTCTTTGATTTGGACTCAGTGGATGCGGATATCATCACAGACGGTATTGACTTTGATAAGACAGATATTGCCCGCAACTTGACCCTCTTCCTCTATCCAGACGATAGTGACAAGCAAGGGGAATTGCTCCGTATCTTCCAGCAGTACTTCATGGTTTCAAATGGTGCTCAGCTGATTATTGACGAAGCGATTGAAAAAGGCAGCAACCTGCACGACTTGGCAGACTATGCTGTCATCCAAATCAATGATACCCACCCATCTCTGGTTATCCCAGAAATGATCCGTCTCTTGACTGAGCGTGGTTTGGATCTGGATGAAGCAATTGCCATCGTACAGAAGATGACTGCTTATACGAACCACACGATTCTAGCTGAAGCTCTTGAAAAATGGCCTCTGGAATTCTTGAAAGAAGTAGTACCGCATCTGGTACCAATCATCAAAGAGCTTGACAAGCGCGTTAAGGCTAAATACGTAGATCCAGCAGTGCAAATCATTGATGAGGACGATCGTGTGCACATGGCGCACATGGATATCCACTACGGATACAGTGTCAATGGTGTTGCTGCTCTGCATACAGAAATCCTGAAAAACTCTGAGCTTAAAGCCTTCTACGATATCTACCCTGAAAAATTCAATAACAAGACCAACGGTATTACTTTCCGCCGCTGGCTCATGCATGCCAACCCACGTCTGTCTCATTATCTAGATGAGTTGCTGGGTCGCGACTGGCACCATGATGCAACTAAGCTCGAAGGCTTGTTGGAATTCACTGGCGCTGCAAATGTTAAAGAAAAATTGGAAGGCATCAAGGCTCACAACAAGCGTAAATTGGCTCGTCACTTGAAGGAAGCACAAGGTGTGGAAATCAATCCAGAATCTATCTTTGATATCCAAATCAAGCGCCTGCATGAGTACAAGCGCCAACAAATGAACGCTCTGTACGTTATCCACAAGTATCTGGACATCAAGGCTGGTAACATCCCTGCTCGTCCAATCACTGTCTTCTTCGGTGGTAAGGCTGCTCCTGCTTACACGATTGCACAGGACATCATCCACCTCATCCTTTGCTTGTCAGAAGTGATTGCTAATGACCCTCAAGTAGCTCCACACCTGCAAGTAGTTATGGTAGAAAACTACAACGTTACAGCGTCTAGCTTCTTGATTGCAGCTGGTGACATTTCTGAGCAGATTTCCCTGGCTTCTAAGGAAGCATCTGGTACTGGTAACATGAAGTTCATGCTTAACGGTGCCTTGACTCTTGGTACTATGGACGGAGCGAACGTTGAGATTGCAGAGCTGGTCGGCGAAGACAACATCTACATCTTCGGTGAAGATTCTGAGACTGTTATTGACCTCTACGCAAAATCCGCTTACAAGTCTAGTGAGTACTATGCACGTGAAGCTATCAAGCCATTGGTTGACTTTATCGTTAGCGATGAAGTATTGGCAGTTGGTAAAGCTGAACGCTTGGAACGTCTTTACAATGAACTGATCAGCAAGGACTGGTTCATGACCCTGCTGGATCTGGAAGACTATATCCAAGTGAAAGAGCGCATGCTGGCGGACTACGAAGACCGCAATGCATGGATGGACAAAGTCATCGTCAATATCGCCAAAGCTGGATTCTTCTCATCTGACCGTACTATCGCTCAATACGAAGAAGAAGTATGGCACTTGAACAGCTAATATTCTTTAAATCAAAAAAGCCGAGACAGCAGTGTTTCGGCTTTGATTTTTTAGTCGAAGAAATGAATAAGGATTTAGCTATTGTGTGGGCTTCTGAAAAGGTGAAAGCTTCTTGGTCTTGTCAGCTTTTTCTTTTCGGTGTATAATAAGTGAAAATATTTCTTTACAGGAGGCGTTCATGAAAAAGAAACCAATTTATCTTTATGTTTTGCTGGTCTTGTCAGCAATCGGAACTTTACTGGGAGTATGGAGCCGTTTTTTCTCAAAGTTTTCTGAGGTAGATTATACACAAATCGGTTTCTCAAAAGAGTTGAGTGATCAGACAAATCAGTTTAATAAACTTTATTTTGAATTTCTTCGTAATGGAATGAATATGATGATTTTTTTCGTTATGACGGCTCTGTTAATAGCATCTATCGTCTTTTTGGTTAGAAAAAATCTGCAGATGGCTAATATTAGCTATATCGTTTATATACTAGTCAGTTTGTTATCTCAAGTTTACGTCTATATTTCATCGAAAGGGATTGTTGGCAAGGTATTTACAAGCCCTGAGAACATTGCAACGCATTCAAACAGTCTTCTTTTAGGAACAGTGCTGGGCTTTATCATCAGTTTAATTTATCTTTCCATCGTCGTCTTTAAGCTAATCCAGCAGCAAAAAGAGGCTGAAAAAGCAGAACTAGCTGCAAACGAATAAGATTTGACAAATAACAGATAAGTGCTTACAATTTTAAGAAGCAGTATCTGTTATTTTTTAGAATGGAGAGTAAAATGACAAAGGTTTCCTTGGTTTACATCAGCTTGAGCGGCAATACAGAGAGTTTTGTCCGTCGGCTGACAGACTATTTGCTGGAGCAGCATCCAAGCCTAGAAGTAGAGAAGATTCATATCAAAGACATGGTAAAGGAAGGACAGCCCTTTTTTGAAATGGACAATCCTTTCATCGCTTTTCTGCCGACTTATCTGGAGGGTGGCAATGGTGTGGACAATGGCGATGTAGAAATTCTGACAACCGATGTGGGGGACTTTATCGCCTATGGTCAGAATGCCAGCAAGTGTCTGGGTGTCATTGGCAGTGGCAATCGTAACTTTAACAACCAATACTGTCTGACAGCCAAGCAATATTCAGAGCGCTTCGGTTTTCCAGTTTTGGCTGATTTTGAAATGCGTGGCATGTTGGGAGACATTAAGAAGGTTGCGGGGATTATTGAAGAGCTCTATCACATTGAAAAAAACGAAAACCAGTGAGGTTTTCGTTTTTTGATGTTCTAAATCAAGCTTACATCTTTTCTGGTGCTTCTACTCCCAGCAAGCGCAAAGCTTCTTTGAGGACAACAGCTGTTGAGTAGCTGAGAGCCAGACGGCTGTCGCGTTCAGGGCTTTCATCCAGAATCCGAGTGTGCGCATAGTATTTGTTAAAGGCTTGAGCCAGACTGATAGCGTATTTGGCAATCAGAGATGGCTCATAGTTGTCAGCAGCACGCTTGACAACACGGCCGAAGTCTTGGAGCAACTTGATAATTTCCCAGCTTTCTGGATCGTTCAGGCTGTACGTAGCCTCTGCATCTGGCTGGAAGTTAGCCTTGCGCAGGATAGACTGGATACGAGCATAAGCATACTGGATGTAAGGACCTGTTTCTCCCTCGAAGGAAACCATAGCTTCCAGGTCAAAGTCGTAACCATTGCGGCGGTCGGTTTTGAGGTCGTAGAACTTAACTGCTCCTACCCCAACTGCACGAGCAACAGCGTCCTTGTTTTCCAATTCTGGGTTTTTAGCTTCAATCTGACTTTTTGCTCGGCTGATAGCTTCCAGCAGAGTTGGTTCGAGGAGGATGATATTTCCTTTACGTGTAGACAATTTTTGACGGTTCTTAGTCACCAGTCCGAAGTCAACGTGAATCATGTCATCGCTCCAGTCAAAGCCCATCTTTTTCAGAACGGCCTTGAGCTGTCTGAAGTGGTTAGCCTGCTCTTGACCTACAACATAGACATTTTTGACAAAGTTGTAAGTGCGAGCCCGGTAGATGGCTGTTGCGATATCACGTGTGATGTAGAGGGTAGCACCGTCTGATTTTTTAATCATAGCAGGCGGAAGGTTAAAGTCTTCCAAGTCTACAATGCTAGCTCCTTTTGATTCCTGCAGGAGACCCTTGTCTTCAAGGATTTGAATCCCTTCGTCCATCTTGTCATTGTAGAAGGCTTCACCGTTTAGGCTGTCAAACTCGACACCTAGGAGTTCGTAGATACGGTTGAATTCTGTCAGACTTTCGTCGCGGAACCATTGCCAAAGCTCAGTTGCTTCTGGGTCGCCATCTTCTAGCTTCTTGAACCAAAGGCGGCCTTCTTCATCCAGAGATGGGTCATTTTCAATCTCGGCATTGATACGCACGTAGAGTTTGAGGAGCTCGTCAATAGGGTTAGCTTCAACAGCTTCCTGACTTCCCCACTTCTTATAAGCTACCATCAAGAGACCAAACTGTTTGCCCCAGTCTCCCAAGTGGTTGATTTTGATGGTGTTGTAGCCAATCTTGCGGAAGATGTTGGAAAGAGCGTCACCGATAACAGTAGAGCGCAAGTGGCCGACTGAGAAAGGCTTGGCAATGTTTGGACTGGACAGGTCGATGGTGATATTCTGATTATTTCCTTCGTTTTGCTGGCCGTAGTCAGCTCCGTCTTTGATGACTTCTTTGATAACTTGGCCGGAAATTTCAGCCTTGCTGAGGAAAAAGTTAACATAAGGACCAGTCGCAACGACTTTGTCAAAATGCGCTGTGTCAATCTTTTCAGCGATATCAGCAGCGATGATTTGAGGAGCTTTGCGCTCAGTCTTTGCCAGAGAAAAGGCTGGGAAGGCGATATCGCCAAGTTCAGAGCTCTTTGGCTGCTCCAATAAATTTAAAATAGCGTCTTGATCAAGGCTGTCAATAACCTTGGCCAATTCGCCGGCAATCAACTGTTTGTTATCCATATTTGCTCCTTTGTGTCTTTTGTTATTATTTTATCACATTTTTCAAGGAATCTTCAATTTTTTTGGGAATAATTTTTGGGCTAATAGGAATTTTTCTGATATAATAAGAGGGATAAGAACCTGTATTTATAGATGAGTTTTCTATCTAATTGCTTTCTTCTCTATTACTCTTCGTTAAAGTTTTTTGTTTATTCTCAGTATTCCTGCAAATCTTTGCCTAGATTGATGGAGAAGCAGTTTTTCATCGGATGGAGTATTCTTCATGAATGCAGCTTCTAAATATTCAATAATGAGGTAAAAATGAGAAAGAATGACCGTCATCAGTTAGTCAAAACGATGATTAAGGAGGAAAAGCTAGGAACGCAAAAGGAGATTCAGGATCGTCTGGAAGCGCAAGGGATTTATGTGACGCAGACTACCCTGTCGCGTGACCTCCGTGAAATCGGCCTGACCAAGGTTAAGAAGAAGGGGCTGACTTATTATGTTTTGGCGCATGAGACTGAGGAGATTGATTTTATAGAGTTTTTAGCCAAGCATGTGGAGAGTGTGGCCAGGGCAGAGTTTAGTCTGGTTCTTCGTACGGGCCTGGGAGAGGCAACAGTGCTGGCCAATGTCGTGGATAGCTCGTTCGATAGCCGTATTCTGGGAACCGTTGCAGGTGCTAATACTCTTTTAGTAGTTTGCCGGGATCAGGCAGCGGCTCAGGAGATTGAGGAGCAAATACAGGAAGTGATGTAAGAATCACAGTTTTTTCAGGAAAAATGGAGAGGTTTGAGACAGAAGTCCTGACCTCGTTTGTTTTTAGAAAGGATAGAGATGGCAGTAGAAAAGTTATCGCCAGGCATGCAGCAGTATTTGGATATCAAAAAGGACTATCCAGATGCTTTCTTGCTCTTTCGGATGGGGGATTTCTATGAGTTGTTTTATGATGATGCGGTCAATGCCGCGCAAATTTTAGAGATTTCTCTCACCAGCCGTAATAAAAATGCTGAAAATCCCATTCCCATGGCTGGAGTTCCCTATCATTCGGCTCAGCAGTATATTGATGTTTTGGTTGAGTCAGGCTATAAGGTGGCGATTGCGGAGCAGATGGAAGATCCCAAGGAAGCCAAGGGAGTTGTCAAGCGGGAGGTCGTTCAGGTTATCACACCGGGGACGGTGGTGGACTCCAGTAAGCCGGACTCTGCGAATAACTTTCTGGTGGCTTTGGATTACTCGGATAGCCTCTATGGTCTGGCTTATATGGACTTGGTGACCGGTGAGTTTCAGGTGACTAGTTTAGAGGACTTTAGCCTGGTCTGCGGGGAAATCCGCAATTTGAAAGCTAGGGAAGTGGTGCTGGGCTATACCTTGCCAGAAGCTGAGGAGCAGGTCTTGGCTGGGCAGATGAACCTCTTATTGTCCTATGTACAGACGGCCTTGGACGATGTCCAGCTGCTGGGCGAGGAGCTGTCTCCGATGGAACGTCAGGCAGCAGGGAAATTGCTGGAGTATGTGCACCGGACTCAGATGAGGGAGCTCAGTCATTTGAAGAAGGCCCAGCATTATGAAATCAAGGACTTTCTGCAAATGGACTATGCCACCAAGGCAAGTCTGGATTTGACAGAAAATGGTCGTTCAGGCAAGAAGCACGGCAGTCTTTATTGGCTGATGGACGAGACTAAGACGGCCATGGGGGGCCGCATGCTGCGCTCTTGGATCCAGCGACCGCTGATTGATGAAGCGCGAATTAGCCAGCGGCAGAATGTCGTCGAGGTTTTTCTGGATCATTTCTTTGAGCGGAGTGATTTGATGGAGAGCCTCAAGGGAGTCTATGATATCGAGCGGCTGGCTAGTCGGGTGTCTTTTGGCAAGACCAATCCCAAGGATCTGCTGCAGCTGGCAGCAACATTGGGCAATGTGCCTCAGATTAAGGCTATATTGCAAGGAATCGGTAGCCCGCATCTAGCTCGTTTGATTGAGGGCTTGGATCCTATTCCAGAGTTGGCAGGCTTGATTAGCTCAGCTATTTCGCCGGATGCGCCCCATATCATCACCGAGGGCAATATCATTCGGACCGGTTTTGATGAGACCTTGGATCAGTATAGGCTTGTGCTGAGAGAGGGGACTGGATGGATTGCGGAGCTGGAAGTTAAAGAACGTGCTAACAGCAGCATCAGCAATCTGAAGATTGATTACAACAAAAAAGATGGTTACTATTTCCATGTGACCAATTCCCAGCTGACTCATGTGCCTAGTCATTTCTTCCGCAAGGCGACCCTGAAAAATTCGGAGCGTTTCGGAACGGAAGAGCTGGCCCGGATTGAGGGAGAGATGTTGGAGGCGCGTGAAAAATCTGCTAATTTGGAATACGAGATTTTCATGCGGATTCGCGAGGAAGCTGGCAAATACATCCAGCGCTTGCAGGCCTTGGCACAAACGCTGGCAGCTGTAGATGTCCTGCAGAGTTTTGCTGCGGTAGCGGAGCAGCAGCATTTGGTGCGCCCTGTCTTTACTGCAGAGCGCCGTCTGCAGATTGAAAAAGGCCGGCATGCTGTTGTGGAAAAGGTCATGGGAGCCCAAAGCTACATCCCAAATAGTATTCTGCTGGACCAGAAAACGGACATCCAGCTGATTACCGGGCCTAATATGAGCGGGAAATCAACTTATATGCGCCAGCTGGCTATCATCGTCATTATGGCACAGATGGGATCTTATGTGCCCGCTCAGTCTGCCAGTTTGCCACTATTCGATGCGATTTTCACTCGTATTGGTGCGGCAGATGATTTGGTGTCCGGCCAGTCCACTTTTATGGTGGAGATGATGGAGGCCAATCGGGCCATTCGACAGGCTAGCGAGCGTTCGCTTATTCTCTTTGATGAGCTGGGCCGTGGGACGGCGACTTACGATGGGATGGCGCTAGCTCAGGCTATTATCGAGCATATTCATCACTATACTGGAGCCAAGACACTCTTTGCCACTCATTATCATGAGCTGACAGCCTTGGAGGATAGCTTGGAGCATTTGGAAAATGTCCATGTGGCAACCTTGGAAAAGGACGGGCAGGTGACTTTCCTGCATAAGATTGAGCCAGGTCCGGCTGACAAGTCCTACGGAATTCATGTGGCGAAGATTGCCGGACTTCCTAAGAAATTGCTGGAGCGGGCGGATAGCATTTTGAGTCATTTGGAGAGTCAGGGCACCGGTCTAGACTCAGAGCTTCCTGCTGAATCCAGCCCAAAACAGTCACAAGTGGCGGAGCAGATGTCTCTTTTTGCAGAAGGGCCGGAAAATCCGGTCCTGACTGAACTCCGAGACCTGGACATCTACAATATGACTCCCCTGGAAGTCATGGCGGTGGTAGCTGAGTTGAAGAAGAAGTTGTAAAAATAAAGAACAGACTTGTGAATGCCTCAAGTCTGCTCTTTTTATTTCTCACGATTTTCTAGACAAACCGCTATTGATTTTTTGAATGTTGCGGTAAGTGCGGTAGTAGATGGCACCTGAAATGATTAGATAGATGAGGGTGAATTCCCCGACGGCAGTCAGTGTCAGGCTGAGTATTTTTTCTCTTGGAAAAAATCCAGCTAGATTAGCTAAAAGTGCAAAGGTCAGAATCATCACACCATAGTGGCTGACAATGGAGCGCAGGATGCTCCAGTCTCTTTGGAAGAAGCTTCCACTCCATCTGAAAATAGCTCCCATGATAAACCAGATAAGCATGCAGTAGAGCATGATGAGGGAAACATGGACATGCTGGCTCAAAAAGAAGTGGCCGATAGGAGAGCGAGGATGAAGCGGTAGATAAGCTGGATTGTAAAAATAAGAAACAATCATGGAGAAGAAGAGACCGATGAAAATCCCTCCAATCCCTCCGAAAAAGAGCTCTTTAAGACGAGTTTTCATAATTGCAACCTTTCTTTAATGGATTTGAGATAGCGGCGGGACGAGTAAGTCTGATCACCGTTTTTCAGAAATATTTGAATCAGACCATTTGGAGTCAGCTTGAGGTGGCTGATTTGTCGGCTGTTGATAATCTCCGACTGAGAAATCTGCAGGAAATACTCCGGCAGGACCTGCAGCAACTGATAAAGAGCTTGTTGAGCTCGATAGCCGTCTTTTGCTGTTCGAACCTGAATCTGGCGATTTTCTGTATAGATTCGGTGGATTTCCTTAGCATCCAACAGATAGATGTCGTCCTCTTTCTTGACATGAATCTTGTCTTTTTTGCCTAGATGTTGAGCAAAGTGGACCAATTCCTGAATGCTTTCTGTCATGAGGCGAGCCTCAATGCTGACGGAGTCTTCGGTAACTTGAGAATCAATTCTTGGCTTAACTTTCATAACTTCCTCCTTTCACCTTTATTAAACCGCAACATGGCAGAGAAAACAAGCCCTTTTGCCTATGTGGCAGCTATTTGTGTCTATCTGGTTTGTCTTTTGCACAGAATGGTTGAGAAAAGGCTCCCTTCTGATAGAAAGAGCCCAATGTGTTATAATAGATAGCAGAACAAATACGGAGAAAAAGATGTCAAAAATTATCGAACTTCCAGAAATTCTAGCCAATCAGATTGCGGCCGGTGAGGTTATTGAGCGGCCCAGCAGTGTAGTCAAGGAGCTAGTGGAAAATTCAATTGATGCGGGTGCAAGCCAGATTACCATCGAAATCGAGGACGCCGGACTCAAGAGCATTCAGGTGACAGATAATGGTGAGGGAATAGACCACGAAGATGTTCCTCTGGCCCTTCGCCGTCATGCTACCAGTAAAATCAAGAAGCAGGCGGATCTCTTTCGGATTCGGACGCTGGGTTTTCGTGGCGAGGCCATTCCTTCCATTGCTTCTGTCTCGCGTTTTATCATTGAGACAGCGACGGAAGCCGGCCAGCACGGGACTCTGCTGGTTGCCCAGGGTGGCGAGATCGAAGAGCATGAGCCTACTAGCAGTCCGGTAGGAACGAAAATCAAGATAGAAGATCTCTTCTTTAATACTCCAGCCCGGCTCAAGTATATGAAGAGCCAGCAGGCAGAGCTTTCCCATATCGTTGATGTGATTAATCGGCTTAGTCTGGCCCATCCGGAAGTGGCTTTCACCCTTATCAGTGACGGCCGCGAAATGACACGGACTGCCGGCAGTGGCAATCTGCGTCAGGCTATTGCAGGCATCTATGGTCTGGCAACAGCCAAGAAAATGGTGGAAATCTCTGCTTCAGATCTGGACTTTGAAGTGAGCGGCTATGTCAGCCTGCCTGAGCTGACTCGTGCGAATCGGAATTATATTACGATTCTCATCAACGGTCGCTACATTAAGAATTTCCTGCTCAATCGTGCTATTTTGGACGGCTACGGCAGCAAGCTGATGGTAGGCCGCTTTCCACTAGCGGTCATCAATATTCAGATTGACCCCTATCTGGCCGATGTCAATGTCCATCCGACCAAGCAAGAGGTGCGGATTTCTAAAGAGCGGGAACTCATGGCCTTGATTTCGCAAGCCATTGCGACTAGTCTCAAGGAGCAGGACCTTATCCCTGATGCTTTGGAAAATCTAGCCAAATCAACTGTTAAGCGTGCCAATAAGCCCGAACAGACCAGCCTTCCCCTTAAAGAAAATCGCCTCTACTACGATAAGGAGCAGAATGACTTCTTCCTCAAGCCACAGGTGGCAGAGCAGCAGTTATCCTTCGAAGAATCAGCGGAGCCTGTTCATGAAGCGACCGATGAAAAAGCAGAGTCGCAACCGACTTCAGTCAAATTTGCAGAGAGAAAGCTGGCCAGCTATGACCAACTAGACCAGCCAGAGCTAGATCAAGCCAGTCTGGAGCGGGCTGTAGATAAGTTGGAACAGGAAGAGAAGTCAAGCTTCCCAGAGTTAGAATATTTCGGCCAGATGCATGGCACCTATCTCTTTGCTCAGGGCAAGGGCGGTCTTTACATTATTGACCAGCATGCTGCTCAAGAGCGGGTCAAGTATGAGTATTATCGGGAGAAGATTGGAGATGTGGATAATAGCCAGCAGCAGCTCTTGGTACCCTATATCTTTGAATTTCCAGCGGACGATATGCTGCGAATCAAGCAGCGGATGGAGCTGTTAGAAGATGCTGGCATCTTTTTAGAAGAGTACGGAGCCAATCAGTTTATCCTCCGTGAGCATCCGATTTGGTTCAAGGAAGAGGAGATTGAGGCCGGCATCTATGAGATGTGTGATATGCTTCTCCTGACCAAGGAAGTTTCCATCAAGAAATATCGAGCGGAGCTGGCCATTATGATGAGCTGCAAACGATCCATCAAGGCCAATCACAGTCTGGATGATTACTCTGCGCGTGACTTGCTCTTTCAGTTATCCCAGTGTGACAATCCTTACAACTGCCCTCACGGCCGACCGGTCTTAGTCAACTTTACCAAGTCGGATATGGAAAAAATGTTCCGCCGCATTCAGGAAAATCATACTAGCCTGCGGGAATTGGGGAAATACTAAACTGTATAGAAGATCAAACAGCCCTAGTCATGGAACTAGAGCTGTTTTTTAATGTTTGAGCTGAACTTGCGTTTCAGCAAGCAAATCAGCTGGATGACGTTTGTCCTTGCGAAGCAGTCCCATCAGTAGAAAGATTAAGAAGAGAATCCCTGCTGAAGTTGACAGAAAAATTGACAGGGTATCTGCTTGATAAGCACTACGGATAGCTCCCATATGTCCCAGCTGCCAAGGAAAAAATTTGATAGCAGAGCGCAAAAGGCTGTGGGCAAAGCTCCTATGCTTGTAAACCAACTGTAAACCTGCCCAACGCTTGCCAAAACTGCCTTTTCTATAGTCTAGCCATGCAAAGATAATAGTTAGAGGAAGGACTGAGGTAGAAAAAGCCAGAAGCTGGCTCTGGGCTTCAGTGAATACAGGAATGCCTTTTAGAACCAGATTATAAAAGCCCATAGCTAGTAAAAAAAGAGCAATGAGGTAGCCCGAGATAAAGAGCCAGTCGCCAAAGAGTTCTTTCAGACGAGTTTTGACTGGTATGGGATTGTCAGTTTTTAGTTTCATCTTTAGCACCTTCTTTCTTAAAATCATCAAGGCCTATAACCTTGTCCAGATACTTTTTCTTGATTTTTAGCGCCTTGTTAATAGCCATTGCTGATGCGATCAAGAGGAAGAAGGTCAACCAGACCAGAGCAGTGAATTTTGCTGGAAAGCTAGAACCTGCGAAGAAGAGAAAGATAGCCAAGGCAGATATAAAAATATACAGAACCTGCCAGAAGCCATAAGATTTCACTTCCTTATAGTAGCGATCTTTTTCGTCTTCTGAGAGGACGGGTTTTATTTCCGGCTTGTCACCTTCTTCTAAAAGCAGATAATCCGTCGTCACTTGGAAAATCTTGCTCAGTTCTACAACTTTTTCGAGTTCTGGCAGTGCTTGACCAGACTCCCACTTGGAAATGCTCTGGCGAGAGACATTGATCTGTTCAGCCAGTTTTTCTTGTGACCAGCCTTTTTCTTTTCTTAGTTCAAATAATTTATCGGCGAGTTTCATGATTGCAGCCTCCTTTTCTTTGCTAACTCTATCCTAACAGCTTTTAGTTATCTTGAGAATACAGCTTCCTGTACATTTTGTCAACCGCTGGTTGCACTTCTATTTGCAGTTTCCAGACAGAAAATATGATATACTAGATAGGCAAAATGATACAAAAAGAAGGAAGATTATGTACGAATATTTTAAAGGAATTATTAGCAAAATTACAGCCAAATACATTGTGTTGGAAGTCAACTCTATCGGCTATATTCTTCATGTGGCCAATCCTTATGCTTACTCAGGGCATCTTCATCAGGAAGCCAAGGTCTATGTGCACCAGGTGGTGAGAGAAGACGCGGAGCTCCTTTACGGCTTTGCGACTGAGGAGGAGAAGCAACTCTTTCTCAGCTTGATTTCAGTCTCAGGTATTGGCCCAGTGTCTGCTCTGGCTATCATTGCGGCGGATGATAATGCTGGCTTAGTGCAAGCCATTGAGCAAAAAAACATCACCTACCTGACCAAGTTTCCTAAGATTGGCAAGAAGACAGCCCAGCAGATGGTGCTGGACTTGGAAGGCAAGGTAGTGGCGGCAGATGGTCCGTCAGAAAGCAAGGCGCCCGTCCAGACTATGGATAATCAGGAGCTGGAAGAAGCCATGGAAGCCATGCTGGCTTTGGGCTACAAAGCTGCTGAGCTCAAGAAAATCAAGAAATTCTTTGAAGGCACGACGGATACAGCAGAAAACTATATCAAGTCTGCTCTTAAGATGTTGGTGAAATAGGAGAAAGTTATGACTAAACGCTGCGGCTGGGTAAAAATGAACAATCCCTTGTATGTAGCCTACCATGATGAGGAGTGGGGCAAGCCTCTCCATGATGATCATAAATTATTTGAATTGCTCTGCATGGAGACCTATCAGGCTGGACTTTCTTGGGAGACCATTCTGAATAAACGCCAGGCTTTTCGGGAAGCTTTTCATTTCTATGATGCCCAGAAAATTGCTCAGATGACGGATGCGGATCTGGATGCTCTTTTAAATAATCCTGATATCATCCGCAATAAGATGAAGATCTATGCGACTAGGGCTAATGCCCAAGCTTTTTTAGCTGTTCAAAAGCAGTTTGGCTCTTTTAATGACTATATCTGGTCCTTTGTAGATTTCAAAACGATTGACAATGAAATTCTGGACTACAAGGAAGCGCCAGCCAAGACAGAGCTGTCAGAAACTATGTCCAAGGCGCTGAAAAAGCAAGGCTTCAAATTTGTCGGTCCTGTTTGTGTCTATTCATTCCTAGAAGCCGCTGGCCTCATCAATGACCATGAAAATGATTGTGACTTCAATCCACATAAAAATACCGTTTGAGAAAAACTCTCAACGGTATTTTTCAATTTCTTCTTTTAGCGATTTTACTAGCTCTTTTTCATCGGCAAGTTGTAGTAGAGCAATCCCTTTTTTTATTAATTCGTTATCATTTTTGCAAATTCCAAGTCGAATCTGTGAAAGCCCGAGGGAATCATAACGTTTTTCTTTTTTTGAAAAATCGTAAATGTACTTAGTAATTTCAGCGCATTCTCTCTTTAATCCATTATAAAGATAGATGGTAGAAAGGTTGACTAAAAGACCGATTTGTACATTATTCCCATAGCGAAATGATTGGTATTTCTTTATACTATTTAAAATCTTTTGGGTAAATTGTTTGATATTTTCTAAAGGGAAGAAATAAAGGATAGTAGAAAGAAGTCGAAAATCACTTTCATACCAAGTGTCCTGTTTTTCTAAATACGCCCAAATTTTATTGGTAGTAGCATTAATTTCTTTTGTCTCAGAAATTCCATTTTGTCTCAGATGAATAGTAATATTGATGATATCTAAAGCATGTTTAATCGGAATATCGGAATGTTTACATAGATATGCCTCGCATTCTCTCTTTAATTGTAACAAACCTTTCGTCCCTACAATAGTCTCACCTTGGTTATAAAGAGAATTTAAAATTTTCTGTCTCTGACTAGGTTGATAATAATCACAAATGTATTTAAATTCTTCTAGTGTCATATCTATCTGGCGAAGTAAAAAAATCATGGTATCGAACTTTGGCACGACTTGTCCACTTTCAATTCGTGCCAAAGTTGAGCGAGCTAAAAAATCCCCACAAATTTCTTCTTGAGTCAGCCCTTTTGATTTTCTAATTTCTTTATAGATTTTTCCATAATCCCAGCGCATAAGAACCCTCTTTGAAAATGTTACTAAAAGCTACGTTTTGAAAAAATGTTTTAAAATAGTATATCATGAAATAGAAAGGAGGGCAAAGGTGGGAAAAACAAAGCGCAAATTTATTTTGCTAGTAATGATTATTGTTAATGTATTTCCATGGTGGTGGCCTTGGGAATAGGTCTAAATATGAAAGAGAGGAGGGTGAGCCCAAAAGGCTAAATAAGACTTTACATTAAATTATATTACCTTTGAAAACAAGTAGTCAGTGAGGTACTAAAAATGAGGAAAAGCAGAATAAAATGGTTTTATTCCGTTGTTTTGTTGGTATTTGTTTTATTTGCACCTGTAGCAAGTATCAGAGCTGATATAGTGAACAGCGGAGAGGTAAAAATACAAGGAGAGGTTCCACGATATACTGACCCGGCCAATCAGTTTTACTATAGATATACAGCGAAACCTTATGATTTTTATTATAATCCTTATACAGGTGAGTGGAAAATGGTTCAAGTAATACCCACTTTACAGCACATGGTAAATGTTATGTTTGATGGTTGGGCTAGATACGGACCGTGGGTACCGCGTGTTTATAGATAAGGAGATAGCTGCTGTGAGAAAAGCTAAAGAAAAAGAGCTTTTACATCTATTGCAAGAAGTATACCATTTAGATACGACTAAAAAGGATGAGAAATTTTCACAGCTAATCTTATCTACTGTTTATAAGATTGAAAATGGTAAGAATGCTTCAATTGAGTGTGTCCGTCTAATCCCTTTTTTAAATCAGTATCTATTGTCTGCCCCTTCAAAAGAATTAGTAGACTTACAGACCTTCTTGCAAAGGGAAAGTAATTTTTACAGGGGCTGGATTAGTTTTTTTAGCTGGTTTTAGTTGTATTTAAAAGAACCTGGGACAAAAGTCCAACCTCAAATATAAAAAGCGAACAAAACTAGTTTTCTGGTAATCAGAATTCTGCTTTGTTCGCTTTTCGTATTTAATTATAGATTTGAAGGGCTTAATAATTAAGATTTTTAAAAATTGAAATCTTTTTGTCCCAAACTCTTTTTATTGGAATTTATCTCTCCATTATAAAAAGATTCAAACCATTTGCCAATAGCATTTTCCTAACAATCTAGTTATTCTGCATAACACCAGTCATTCTTAAAAGTTTTCCACAGCATGTTGACAAGTTTGTAAAGGAACTTGACAGCTCTTTTTATTTCCTGGAATGAAAATCAACTTTTTTAAGATTTTTTGTGATAAAATAAAGCCAATTCCGAATAGTAAGGTAGGAGGTTCTATGAAAGCAGAAATTATTGCTGTGGGCACTGAGATTCTGACCGGTCAGATTGTCAATACCAATGCCCAATTTTTATCTGAAAAACTGGCGAGTCTGGGGATTGATGTCTATTTTCAGACAGCAGTAGGGGACAATGAAAATCGTCTCCTCTCTGTTTTGGAAATTGCTCAAGGACGCAGTAATCTAATTATCCTGACAGGAGGCTTGGGCCCAACAGAGGATGATTTGACCAAGCAAACCTTGGCTAAGTTCTTAGGGCGCGAGCTCATTTTTGATCCTCAGGCTGTGGAAAAGCTGGATCGCTTTTTTGCTAGCCGGCCGGATTATGCTCGAACGCCCAATAATGAGCGTCAGGCCCAGCTGGTCGAAGGCTCAACTCCGTTGTCAAATGCGACCGGCTTAGCTGTCGGAGGATTGTTAGAAGCAGACGGAGTGACCTATGTAGTCCTGCCTGGCCCGCCTAGTGAGCTCAAGCCCATGGTCAATAACGAGCTGGTTCCCCTCTTATCCACAGGTCAGAAATTGTATTCACGGGTGCTGCGCTTCTTTGGTATCGGCGAGAGTCAGCTAGTGACTATTTTGGCAGAAATGATTGAACAGCAGAACGACCCCACCATTGCTCCTTATGCAAAGACAGGGGAAGTTACCCTGCGACTGTCCACCAAGGCTCTGAGTCAGGCAGAAGCTGACACCAAGTTTGAGGCTGTGGAAAAGTTAATTTTGGCACACAAGACTTTTGAGGGACATTCACTGTCAGAGATTTTCTATGGTTATGGGGATGACAATTCCTTGGCACAGGCGGCTTTTGACTTGCTGAAGAGTCAAGGAAAGACGATTTCGGCGGCGGAGAGTCTGACAGCAGGGCTCTTTCAGGCGACCTTGGCTGATTTTGCTGGAGCCTCTTCCATTTTTTCAGGTGGCTTTGTCACCTACAGCATGGAGGAAAAGAGCCGGATGCTGGATATTCCGTTGGGAGACCTGGAGAAGCACGGTGTCGTTTCCGCTTTTACGGCTGGGAAAATGGCAGAGCAGGCTAGAAAGCTGACCGAAAGTGACCTAGCTGTCAGTCTGACAGGTGTGGCTGGTCCAGATTCACTGGAAGGCCATCCAGCAGGGACCGTTTTTATCGGCTTAGCAAGTGCTTCAGGAACAGAAATTATTAAGGTCAATATTGCTGGACGCAGTCGGCGTGATGTGCGGAAAATTGCTGTTCTGCACGCCTTCAACCTAGTACGAAAAACTTTATTAAATAGCTGATTTTTGGTATAATGACGAAGATGGCCAAAAGACATTTTAGAAAAAACAGGAGAAATAAATGGCAAAGAAACAAAAAAAATTAGACGAAATCTCAAAGAAATTCGGCGATGAGCGCCAAAAAGCCTTGGATAATGCTCTTAAAAACATTGAAAAGGACTTCGGTAAGGGAGCCATTATGCGTCTTGGCGAGCGGGCAGAGCAAAAGGTTCAAGTTATGAGTTCTGGCTCTTTGGCCTTGGATATTGCCCTTGGTGCTGGTGGTTACCCTAAGGGACGGATTATTGAAATCTATGGTCCGGAGTCTTCTGGTAAGACAACCGTTGCCCTTCACGCTGTTGCTCAAGCGCAAAAAGAAGGTGGTATCGCAGCCTTTATCGATGCTGAGCATGCTTTGGATCCGTCATACGCGGCTGCTCTAGGTGTTAATATTGATGAGTTGCTGCTGTCTCAACCGGATTCTGGGGAACAGGGACTGGAAATTGCCGGTAAGCTGATTGACTCAGGTGCGGTGGACTTGGTGGTTGTGGACTCAGTTGCAGCCCTTGTACCGCGTGCGGAAATCGATGGCGATATCGGTGACAGCCATGTCGGCTTGCAGGCTCGGATGATGAGCCAAGCGATGCGCAAGCTGTCTGCTTCTATCAACAAAACGAAGACGATTGCGATTTTCATTAACCAGCTGCGCGAAAAAGTTGGCGTTATGTTTGGTAATCCTGAAACAACACCAGGTGGCCGTGCACTGAAGTTCTATGCTTCTGTTCGTCTGGATGTCCGTGGTAATACTCAAATCAAGGGAACTGGTGATGAGAAAGATACCAATGTTGGTAAAGAAACCAAAATCAAGGTCGTTAAAAATAAGGTAGCTCCGCCATTCAAAGAAGCTTTCGTGGAAATCATGTACGGAGAAGGTATTTCTAAGACAGGTGAGCTGATTAAGATTGCGACTGATTTGGATATCATCAAAAAAGCTGGTGCTTGGTACTCCTACAATGATGAAAAGATTGGTCAAGGATCTGAAAATGCTAAGAAGTACTTGGCTGATCATCCAGAAGTCTTTGATGAAATTGACCGCCAAGTTCGTGTACGCTATGGTTTGATTGAAGGCTATGACTTGGCAGAAGTGGTTGGCAACAAGGCTGAAAGCCCTGTGGAAACGATGGAAGAAGTGACCTTGGATTTGGACGATGCCATCGAAATTGAAGAGTAATTTTGCAAAATAGGTCGCAAGACCGATGGTTTTTGTGATATAATAGACTACGATATTAGTATCGTGTAGCGAAAGGAGTACTTACATGATCACAATCTATACTGTCTCAAGTTGTACTAGTTGTAAAAAAGCAAAAACCTGGCTAAACGCTCATCAATTAACTTATAAAGAACAAAATTTAGGTAAAGAAGGCATCACCAAAGAGGAACTTCTGGATATTTTAACCAAAACAGAAAATGGTATCGCGAGCATTGTTTCATCAAAAAACCGCTATGCTAAAGGTTTGGGTGTTGACATTGAGGAATTAAGTGTCAACGAAGTTCTTGACATCATCATGGAGACCCCGCGTATTTTGAAAAGTCCCATTTTAGTGGATGATAAACGTCTCCAAGTTGGTTACAAAGAAGATGATATCCGTGCTTTTCTGCCACGTTCTGTTCGCAATGTTGAAAATGCAGAAGCTCGTCTGCGGGCAGCTCTCTAATCTTTGAATATAACTGAAAGAGTCGGGAAGAGAATCTCGGCTCTTCTTTTTGTTCGGGTTGACAGAGGGCTTTGGTGACTGGATGGATTGACAAGGAGCAGAACTGTGATACAATATCTCTGAGGAGGATGGAAGATGAAGAAAATTTTATTAGGACTGGGATTGAGTGTGGCGTTGTTAGCAGGCTGTGGACATAAAAAGACAGAGACGAATTCGAATGCGGCTGACAAGAAAGAAATCAGCAATAATCTGCCTATCATTGATAATGCCAAGCAGCAGGAAGTGATTACTCGGACACTTGTTTTTCCAAAGGATGAACGAGGAAACCAGCAGAGCCAGACAGTGACTTATCAGGGAGAGCATTTTAAACGCTTGGTTATTGAAAGGCTGACTGCGACTGATGATGAGATGAAAGAAGCTATCAAGCAGATGGGACTGGAGGAAGCGCAGAAGTCGCTCAATGAGTCACTAGAGCAGGATGCAGACTATGTGCAGGCTCGTGGACTTCAAGGCTTCAGCGGCTCAGTGACAATTTTGAATGAGAACGAGCTGAAAATGACTTCCACCTATGATTTTGAGAGTCTGGATATCGAAAAAGCAGCGGCTATGCCTTATTTTCAAAATCTCAAGCTTAAAGAAATGATTAAGCTGACGCCAGAAGAATATATCAATAATCTCCTGATGAATGGAGCAGAAGAGCAGAAATAAGCTGCTCTTTTTTATTACATTTTAATGACAGAGTGACAATCAGTTTGACAGCGCCGTTTTTATAATGATATGATAAAATCAGCTCAATATTGAAGGAGATAAGACATGAGAAAATTAATTGTCTTTTTGCTGGCAACTTTGGCAATCTTAACAGCTTGCAGTCAGCAGTCAAATAACAGTTCATCCTCTCAGGGAGGGGCTGGAAAAGGAGATATTGTCACTAAGTCCTATAAAACTGAGAAGCAATTAGAACATGGGAAAGAAACCAGGATCTTAACCGTCAGCTACAGCGGACAGAAGTATGATAAGGTTATTCTGAATGTCAGCAAGGCTATTCCTGACAACATCAAGGAAGCTCTGTCAAAGCAGGATGTTTCCACTGTGAAGAAGGAAATGCTGTCTTTGATCGAGGAGGCACTAGGTCTGAAAGAGGCGGTGAATATCACCGGTCTTGACTTGAAAACAGATATGACAGCGGAAGAGATTTCTCTGGAGATGACTATCGATCCGGAGAATCTAGACTACGAAGCAGCCAAAAAGCTTCCAAACTACGCGCAGCTGTTTGAGCAGATTGAGACCCTGACTCCAGAAGAATTGCTCAACAAGTTTAAGGGAAGCGACGGTGTGGAAGTGCCCGCTTCAAATTAGGAAATTCCCATCCAGTTCTCTGAAGAGAGCTGGATTTTTGCTGGATTTCAGAGTCAGACTTTGGATAAATATTAGTTAAAGCTTATTGAAAAATTAGGGAAATTCAGGTGAATTAAATTTGTGAAAAGCCTATAATTATGCTATAATAGGGATATTCTAAAGAAAGAGGGTGTAATTGTGGGATTTACAGATGAAACAGTACGTTTTAATCTCGATGATTCAAATAAAAAGGAAATTAGCGAGACTTTGACCGATGTCTACAAGTCGCTCAATGAAAAAGGATACAATCCAATCAATCAAATCGTGGGATACGTACTCAGTGGTGATCCTGCGTACGTACCTCGCTATAACAATGCCCGCAATCAAATCCGCAAATACGAGCGCGATGAGATTGTTGAGGAGTTGGTTCGTTATTATTTGAAAGGACAAGGCGTCGATCTCTAATGAGAATTATGGGATTAGATGTGGGCTCGAAAACGGTTGGGGTTGCCATTAGTGATCCTCTTGGTTTTACGGCTCAAGGACTGGAGATTATTCCGATTCATGAAGAAAAGGGCGAATTCGGCTTAGAGCGCTTGGGCGAGCTGGTGAAAGAGTACAAGGTTGATAAGTTTGTTATTGGCCTGCCTAAGAACATGAACAATACCAGCGGGCCTCGAGTGGAGGCCAGTCAGGCTTATGGCCAGCGGGTTGCTGAGCTGTTTGGTCTGCCGGTTGATTATCAGGATGAGCGTTTGACGACGGTGGCTGCTGAACGCATGCTGGTGGAGCAGGCGGACATTAGCCGCAGCAAGCGTAAGAAAGTTATTGATAAGCTGGCGGCGCAGCTGATTTTGCAGAATTATCTGGATCGAAATTTTTAGAAAAGAAATGAAGGAGACACTAGTATGACACATGATCACAACCATGACCACGAGCATGAAGAGCGTGAATTGATCACCTTGGTTGACGAGCAAGGAAACGAAACTTTATTTGAAATTCTTTTGACCATTGATGGCAAGGAAGAGTTTGGCAAGAATTATGTTCTTTTGATTCCAGCTAATGCGGAAGAAGATGAGAATGGTGAAGTAGAGATTCAAGCTTATTCCTTTACCGAAAATGAAGACGGCACAGAAGGCGACCTGCAGCCAATCCCAGAGGACTCAGATGCTGAATGGGATATGATTGAAGAAGTCTTCAACAGCTTTATGGAAGAGTAAGACTGGCCTAGTCTCGTTTCTAAAAAAGACAAGCGCAGGCGAGATGCTAGCTGAACTTGACAGATAAAGGAAGTAGCCAAGGCTTGGCTATTTTCCATCTCATATCATAAAGATTAGAAAGAGGAGCGAGTTGTAATTCAGATTTGAATTCTGCTTCGCTGCTCTTTTTTAGGTAAGAAAATGAATGAAATTGAAGAATGGCTGAACAGCCGAATTGGTCTAAACTTTCGTTCGGGTCTAGGGCGGATGCAGCGGGCTGTAGCTCTTTTGGGAAATCCTGAGCAGAGTTTTTCAACGATTCATGTAACGGGTACAAATGGCAAAGGCTCTGCTATTGCTTTCATGCGTCAGCTGTTTGCGGGGCATGGTCGCAAGACAGGGAGTTTTACCTCGCCTCATATGATTAGTATTCACGATCGGATTTGTATTAACGGTCAACCGATTGCTCCAGCTGATTTTATCCGTCTGGGTCAAGAGGTGCAAAAGATGGAACAAGAACTGCTCAAAAGCCATGACCAGTTGTCCTATTTTGAAATTCTGACCTTGATAGCCTTTCTCTATTTTAAGGAGCAGGAAGTAGATCTGGCCTTGATTGAGGTAGGGATTGGCGGACTCTTGGACACGACTAATGTCATTACGGGAGATATTGCGGTCATCAGCTCTGTTGGATTGGATCACCAAGAGACTCTGGGAAGGAACTTGACGACGATTGCGGAGCAAAAGGCAGGGATTTTCAAGCCGGGGCGGCCAGCTGTCATCGGGCCGCTGCCAGAGGAGGCACGATTGTTTTGTGAACAGCGAGCTCAGGAGCTGGGAATAGAACTCTATCAGTATGGTCGCGATTTTTCTCTGGCACATCAGACTTTTTCCAATTCGACTAGGACCCTATCCAATCTTGAACTTGGTCTCAAGGGAGGCTATCAGGAGGAAAATGCAGCGCTGGCTCTGCAGGCTTTCCTGCTCTTCATGCAGCAGCAGGGCTGGGAGATAGATTCTGCTAAGATTCGGACGGCCTTGCAGGAGACTCGCTGGGCAGGGCGCTTGGAAGAAGCCAGTCCAGGTATTTATCTAGATGGAGCCCATAATCTGCCTGCGCTGGAGAGGTTAGTAGAGTTTATCCAGAGCCAGAATGACAAAGAGTGCTTGCTTCTTTTCGGTGCTCTCAAGCGTAAGGACTATAGCGCTATGCTGTCTTATCTGCGAGAGGCTCTGCCAAATGTTCAGTTGACGGTTACTTCCTTTTCTGATGGAGATTCCCTTGGTCAAGCTGAAGCGGAAGGCTTCTTATACATAGAGGATTATCGGCAGCTTATTCAGAATTTTCAGGAGAGACAAAACGATAATCAGCTGCTTTTCATTACGGGCTCTCTCTATTTTATTGCGGAAGTCAGAGCTTATTTGACAAGTTTATAAATTGACCGCCAGAGTCCCGCTTTGGTACAATAAAGACAGAAGAAAAAGGAGAATACTATGGCAATTTCTAAAAAGTTAATCTTTTCGGGTCTAACTGCTGCGGCTGTTTTGGTCTTGGCAGCTTGCGGTTCTAATCAGAACCAGACGGCACCTTCCTCTCAGTCTCAGTCAGTCGCTTCCAGCAAGCCAGCAGAGTCTTCGTCGGTAGCTAGCACGTCTAGTGCGGCCAATAGTAGCTCATCTGCTTCAGCCTCCTCTTCCGAGCAAGCAGCCAATGGCGAGCTGGATGGCAGCTACCATACAAGTCATGAAGGTGATCAGCTGACCTTGCAGATTTCAGGCACCACTGGCCAGCTGACCAAGGTTGAGGCGGATGGTGAGCAGGAGATTGAACAGGTTCAGATTGATACTACCAACCAGACCATGATCATTGGGGATGACGTCAAACGCTATCGCATTGAGGGCAATCAGCTGACAATCGAGGACCTTTCCCAAGAGCCTTATGATGACGACACACTGGTCTTTACAAAACAATGATGAAAGAGCCCTGTCTTAAATAGGGCTTTTCCTTTTATCAGTTGTAATCTTGTATTGAAATTTTGAGGATATCGGTGTTCAAATGCTGTTCTTGATTTTTCATCAGCTAGAAATACGATTTGCATTGATATAAACGTTGTTTTAAGGCGGCTTTACTGCTATACTAGAATATATGCAATGAGATAGGAGAGTGTATGACTTTCAGGAAATTCCGCTTATTAATGTCAAAATACGGTTTCAGCATCATTATTATGCTGCTGGAGCTAGCCTTTGTCTTTGTTGCGTTCTTCTATTTTAATGAGATTGCACCCAACTGGCTGTCAGTGGCGATGATTGTTTTCCTGTATATTGGGACTATTTTAGCGATTGTCAACCGCAATATGCCGCCTGAGAGCAAGGTGACTTGGCTTTTGATTGCCGTGGTGCCGGTCTTTGGTTTCCTACTCTATCTGATGTTTGGCGAGCGGCGGCTGTCTAAAAAAGAAATGATTCAGCTGGAAAATATGGACTCTATGAAATTTCGTGAGGACAACAGCTACGATCTTCGTGTCCAGCTGAAAAAGAAAAATAAGTCAGCCTACGGTATTATCAAATCACTGCTGAGTATGGACAATAATGCGGATGTCTATGACGGTACAGCTTCTCGCTATTTTCCTATCGGAGAGGAGATGTTTGAGTCCATGCTGGCTGATCTGCGGGCTGCTGAGAAATTCATTTTTCTGGAATTTTATATCATCGATGAAGGTCTGATGTGGGACAGTGTTCTGGAAATCTTGGTCGAAAAAGCTGCGCAGGGCGTTGAAGTCAAGCTGCTCTATGATGATATTGGCTGCATGGCTACTTTGCCGGGCGATTATACGCGTAAGCTGCGCAAGATGGGCATCGAGACTTATAAGTTTAACAAGGTGATTCCGCGAATGACGGTATCCTATAACAATCGTGACCACCGCAAGATTTTGGTCATTGACGGCCAGGTTGGCTATACTGGCGGTATCAATCTGGCTGACGAGTACATCAATCATATCGTTCGTTTTGGACACTGGAAAGATGGCGGTGTGCGCTTGGAAGGTCGGGCGGTCAAGGCTTTGACGCGGCTCTTTCTCATGAACTGGTATATCAACCGTGGGGAAATCACAGACTTTGACAAGTATCATCTGGAAAATAAAGCTGTCGAAGGCAAAGGGCTTTACATTCCCTATGGCAGCGGGCCTAAGCCCATTTATAAGGGTCAGGTTGGTAAAACGGTCTATCAAAATATCATCAGTCAGGCTACGGACTATGTCTACATTACCACGCCTTATCTGATTATTGACTACGACCTGACGGAGGATATTAAGAATGCTGCTATGCGGGGAGTGGATGTCCGTATCGTGACTCCTTTCATTCCGGATAAGAAGCTGATTCAGATTGTTACCCGTGGAGCCTACCCGGATCTGATGGAAGCAGGGGTTAAGATCTTTGAGTACACGCCAGGATTTATCCACAGCAAGAATGTGGTGGCCGATGATGAATTTGCCGTGGTAGGGACGATTAACTTTGACTACCGCAGTCTGGTGCACCATTATGAAAATGCTGTCCTGATGTATCATACGGAGAGTATTCCAGCTATCAAGGAAGATTTTGAAGCCATTTTTGAGGCTTCTGAAGAAATCCTTCCTGAAAATCTTGATAGCAGCTGGTATCGTCGCTTTATCAAAGAAATCATGCAGCTCTTTGCACCTATGCTCTAATACCGGAGGAGGGTAAGTTCTGCAGCAATATACAGAAAATCTGAGGCGGAAGTCTCAGTTTTTTTGCAGGTGCTTTTGCGAATCGTGTGGAGATGTGTTCTTGTCATTTTTTCTTTTACATTGGGACGGATTTTTGCTCTGTTTTTACGAATGTAAAAAATAAAGGAATTTTTTAAGATGACAATGGAGAAAATTTCCAGTCAGCCACTTGCCTATGAAACGAGAGAATATCGCTGTTTTCGGGAACTGGAGGAGCTGGCTAGAAGCTATAATGCTCAGAAGAAGGGTCAAGAGAAAGCTGACAGGAGGACAGGAATTTGATATACTAGATGGGACTGATATCAAGGAGAATATTTTATATGCATGATACAACGGAAGAAAAAGTTTTAGAGGTTTCAGAGGAGCAGCTGACTAGGGCTGAAAGGTCTGAGCAAAAAATTACTAAGCCAGAGCCGACGCCCTATTTTTTGACGCTCTTGTGTAGTTTGGCTATCAGCTTGCTGAGTGTGGTCAATCCTTTTTTGACCAATCTAGCAACGAATTTACAAAGTCAGAATCTCTATGCCGGCTGGGCCATGACTCAGGGGCAGGTGCCTTATTCGCAAATATATGGGACCAGTGGTCTGCTTTACTATCTGATGGCTTGGACCAGCAGTCTGGCTTTTGGACAGCTTTTGTGGATGGTCTTTCAGACGCTGGCTCTGTGGCTGGCTGGACTTTTCCTGCACAAGACCTTGGTGCTCTTGCAGCCTAAACAGGATCTATCACGCAGCCTCTTGCTGCTCTTTTACCTGCTAGTCTTTGCCCTTGGATTTGGCGGTCTTTACTCTAGTATTTTTGTTCTGCCCTTTATTTTTTGGAATCTATCTTTTTTGGTGCGCTATTTGCAGGATTCAATCAAGGATGAAAAGTTCATTGTCTATGGAGCTTTTGGAGCTCTTGCTTTTATGATTGATCCGGTTTCCAGCCTAGTCTTCTATTCTTTGACTGCTCTGGTACTTTTGGTCTACAATATCGCAGCCAAGCGTGCGGCTCGAGGCGTCTATCAGCTTTTAGCTGGTCTCTTTGGCTTCTCAGTGATTTTTTATCCTATCGGCTACTTTACTGTTGCCAATCAAACCTTTGGTCAGGCTATCAGTCAGGTGACCTATGCTTGGGATTCCATCAGCTTGATTGGCAGTCATAGCCTTTCTAATTTGATTTATTATGGCTTGCTGACGGTTGGTCTAGGTTTTATTTCTGCTTTGGGTGCCAATCTCTTTTCAAGGGAAAAGGGGCAAGCAACCAGCCTGCGCGTCTTGCGCTTTATCGGTCTGCTAGGGCTATTCATTACTGTCTTTGCGGCTTTTATCCTGCCAGATCAGGGCAGTTATCAACTGCTTCCGGCCCTGCCTTTTGCCATGATTCTTTTTGCTTTGTGGTTCAATAAAGGCAAGCAGCAGGCACCAGGGCGTCATCGTCGAGATCGCCGTCGTCCTACGATGTGGACTTCCTATCTCTCAGGCCAGTTCTTTCTGCCACTCTTAGCCATCTTTTATCTGATTGGTTATCCTTTGGTGAATGAGTATATCCTTTCCAGCGGTGTATCTGCTGAAAGAAGTGAGGCGGCTCTGTATATTAAGGAAAAGACCAAGGATGGGGATACTATCTATGCCTGGGACACCTCGGCTAGTCTGTATCAGAAGAGCAGCCGCCTATCTGCTGTCTCTCTCTTGTCTCCAACTTTGTATGTGGGAACGGCTGAAAATCGTTTGGGTCTTCAGAAGGGACTTGAAAACAGCCAGCCCAAGTATATTTTGGTTAACAATGATGTCAAATTGCTATCAGATGTGAAGCAGCTAATTTCCCAAAATTACAAGGAAGCTGACCTCAAACTCGACCATTTCAAGCTTTATCAACTTAAATAGTAAAAAATCAATATGTTGTGTCTAAAGTTAAAAATTAACTTTTTTTCCACAACATATTGATTTTTAATTTTAACGTGTTATAATGAAACTTGTATCGACTTATTTAAAAAATACTGTTCTTTGGATGAACTGCTGTCGGAGATTTCCTAGAAATTTCTTGGCAGGTGGCTGGTCTGAAGAGATTTGATTTGTCCTAAGGGCAGAGAAAAGGAAGTGTTCGTGATGATTTTAAGGGAAGAGAAGTTTGAAACTGCTCCAGCGATTTATGTGGAGAAGCGGGATGGCCGCAGAGTGGCTTTTGATGTGTCAAAGATTTATAAGGCTATGGTGCGGGCAGCTCAGGAAGTCGGTCCGCTGAATCCAATGCTGGAAGCCAAGCTAGAAGCTATCACAGACCGCATTGTGGCAGAAATCAGCAGTCGCTTCGCTAAGTATGTCAAAATCTATGAGATTCAGAACATCGTTGAGCATGAGCTTTTGAATGCCAAGGAATATGCCATTGCAGAGAACTACATCACTTACCGCACCCAACGGGATTTTGAGCGCTCAAAAGCGACTGATATCAACTTTACCATCGACAAGCTCCTCAATAAAGACCGCACGGTAGTCAATGAGAATGCTAATAAGGACAGTGATGTTTTCAATACCCAACGGGATTTGACGGCTGGGATTGTCGGCAAATCCATCGGCCTTAAGATGCTGCCGCCTCATGTGGCCAATGCCCACCAGAAGGGGGACATCCACTACCATGATTTGGACTACAGCCCTTATACACCGATGACGAACTGCTGTCTGATTGACTTTGACGGCATGCTGAAAAATGGCTTCAAGATTGGCAATGCAGAAGTAGAAAGTCCTAAGTCTATCCAGACCGCGACAGCTCAAATCTCGCAAATCATTGCCAATGTAGCTTCTAGTCAGTACGGAGGTTGCTCAGCGGACCGAATTGACGAAGTCTTGGCGCCCTATGCTAAGCTTAATTACCAAAAGCATCTCAAGGATGCGGAGCAATGGGTTTTGCCGGATAAGCAGGAAGAGTACGCCTGGGCGAAGACCAAGAAGGACATCTACGATGCCATGCAGTCGCTGGAGTATGAGATTAATACTCTCTTTACCTCTAACGGTCAAACTCCTTTTACCTCGCTGGGCTTTGGTCTTGGGACCAATCGTTTTGAGCGGGAAATTCAGAAGGCCATTCTCAATATCCGCATCAAGGGACTGGGAAGCGAGCACCGCACAGCAATTTTCCCTAAGCTGATTTTCACCCTTAAGCGTGGGCTCAATCTCGAGCCAGGGACGCCTAACTACGACATCAAAGAACTGGCTCTAGAGTGTGCCACTAAGCGCATGTATCCAGATGTGCTTTCCTATGACAAGATTATTGACTTGACCGGATCGTTCAAGGTACCGATGGGCTGCCGTTCTTTCCTGCAAGGTTGGAAGGATGAAAATGGTCAGGAAGTCAACTCTGGCCGTATGAATCTAGGAGTTGTTACTGTCAATCTGCCGCGGATTGCGCTTGAGTCCGAGGGGGATTTGGATAAATTCTGGGAACTTTTTAACGAGCGGATGAATATCGCTGAAGATGCTTTGGTCTACCGTGTGGAGCGGACCAAGGAAGCTAGTCCAGCCAATGCACCGATTCTTTATCAGTATGGGGCTTTTGGCCAACGTCTGGGCAAGTATGATCAGGTAGACCAGCTCTTTACTCATCGTCGTGCAACGGTTTCCCTGGGCTATATCGGTCTGTATGAAGTAGCAGCAGTCTTTTACGGCGGTAATTGGGAGACCAATCCAGAAGCCAAGGACTTTACAGTTGCCATTGTCAAAGATATGAAGCGCCGGGTGGAAGAGTGGTCGGAGCAGTATGATTATCATTTCTCTGTTTACTCGACGCCATCTGAAAGTCTGACCGACCGTTTCTGCCGTTTGGATACAGAGAAGTTTGGCGTCGTTCCAGACATTACTGACAAGGAGTACTATACTAACTCCTTCCACTACGATGTGCGCAAGAATCCAACACCTTTTGAAAAGCTGGACTTTGAGAAGATTTATCCTGAAGTGGGAGCCTCTGGTGGCTTTATCCACTATTGTGAATATCCTGTGCTGCAGCAAAATCCCAAGGCACTGGAAGCTGTCTGGGACTATGCCTATGACCGAGTTGGTTACTTAGGTACAAATACACCGATTGACCGTTGTTACAAGTGTAACTTTGAGGGAGATTTTACGCCGACCGAGCGGGGCTTCACCTGTCCAAACTGCGGCAACAGCGATCCCAAGACGGTTGATGTGGTCAAGCGGACCTGTGGTTATCTAGGAAATCCGCAAGCCCGTCCAATGGTCAATGGCCGACATAAGGAAATATCAGCTCGGGTCAAGCATATGAATGGCTCGACTATTAAGTACGAAGGAAATTAAGATGGGAAAGTATCAATTGGATGACAAAGGAAAGGCTCAGGTGCAGCGTTTCCATGAAAAACATTCGCAGGGCGGCAGCAGCAAAAAAGAACGATTAGCCAAACTGCGTCAGCAATTTTTAGAAAAGAACAAGAAACAATAGAAGTCAGAGTGGGGCGCAAGGCGGTCTCACTCTCTTCGTATCAGGAGGCACTATGGAGCTTAGACGACCGAAACTAGAAGACAAGGAAAAGATTTTAGAGATGCTGGCTGACTTTGAAGCGGCTGGTAGCCGACAGGATGGCTTCTTTGGCGGAGCGGATTTTGTCTACGAGGATTGGCTGGAGACGATTCAACTAGCTGAGGCAGGTCTAGGCTTGCCGCAAGGGTTTGTGCCCTACATCCAACTAATCTCTTTTGCTGCGGATGGTCAGGCTGTAGGCTTTCTTAATCTGCGCTTGCGGCTCAATGACTATTTGCTCCAAGAAGGCGGGCATATCGGCTATAGTATCCGTCCTTCTGCGCGTGGGAAAGGATTGGCCAAAGAGCAGTTGCGACAAGGCTTGCAAGTAGCCAAAAGTAAAAATATAAAACGAGTCCTAGTGACTTGCGATAGTGACAATGCTGCCAGCCGAGCAGTGATTCTGGCTAATGGCGGAGTTTTAGAGGATATTCGAGCTGGCAAGGAGCGTTACTGGATTGATATAGATTGAGGAGAGTTTATGGAATTACGACGACCAACTTTGGAAGATAAAGATGCAATTTTAGAGATGATTGCGGAGTTCAATGCTGCAAAATCCTATATGCACGGTGGCATGGGCTCCACTTGGAAGCGAGCAAAGGATTATGAGGATTGGTTGAAAATTATAGAACAGAAGGAAGATGTGGAAAACTTGCCAGCAGGTTGGGTTCCTGCCATCCAATTTTTGTCCTTTGATGAGACTGGCTTTCCTTTGGGATTTTTAGCCCTGCGCCTGTCCTTGAATGACAAATTATTTGTGGAGGGTGGGCATATCGGCTATTCTATCCGGCCCAGTCAACGCAGAAAGGGATTGGCTAAGTTGCAGCTAGAGCTAGGACTAGCAGAGGCTCGAAAGCAAGGACTAGAACGAGTGCTGATTACCTGCGATGAAGACAACGAAGCCAGCCGACGCACGATTCTCTCCGCTGGCGGTGTTTACGAAAATACAATCGATAGAAGTCAGCGCTACTGGATTGATTTGGAGGATGAAGATGAACAATCCCAAACCTCAAGAATGGAAAAGTGAGGAGCTGAGCAAGGGGCGAATCATTGACTATAAGGCCTTTAACTTTGTAGATGGCGAAGGTGTCCGCAACTCCCTCTATGTCAGTGGCTGTATGTTTCACTGTGAGGGCTGCTATAATGCAGCAACCTGGTCTTTCAACGCCGGCATTCCTTATACCCAAGAGTTGGAGGAGCAGATTATGAAAGACTTGGCGGAACCTTATGTGCAGGGACTGACCCTCCTAGGCGGCGAGCCTTTTCTCAATACAGGCATTCTCCTGCCCTTGGTCAAGCGGATTCGGAGAGAGCTGCCGGACAAGGATATCTGGTCCTGGACGGGCTACACCTGGGAGGAGATGATGCTGGAAACGGAGGATAAGCTGGAGCTGCTGAGTCTGATTGATATTCTGGTGGACGGCCGTTTTGACCTTACCAAGAAGAATCTCATGCTGCAGTTTCGCGGCTCTTCTAATCAACGCATCATTGATGTGCAGAAGTCCCTTCAGTCAGGCCAGGTAGTCATCTGGGACAAGCTGAATGATGGCCTCCAAGCCTATGAGCAAGTTGACAGGGATAAGATGCTTTAAAAACCAAGCAAAATACTGATATAAAAGAGGTTTCGCCTCTTTTTTTCTGTTGTCAAAAACAGTATAAAATATCGGTTTTTAGAGAAGAAAGAAGGAATTTACCGAAAATTAATACAGACTGTCCTTTTTTGTCAACAAATTTTGGAAAAAACTAAAATATTTTTAAATATTTTAGTGTATCATAATGCATTTATGATATAATAAAATGTATTTATATCTCAGGGGAGAAAAAGGGAGAATTATGAATCAACATAGGAGAAATATGCCTGCTTCTAAAAAGGGGAAGAAGCTGAGGCTCTTTAATGCAGCTTTACTGACATTGGTAAGCTTGGTTTCAGGTTTGCTTATTTTTTCTATATTTAAAAATAATGTTCTGGCGTTTCATCACCTGAACCTTATTTTGTCTGCTCTTTTGGCGGCTGTTATTTTACTGGCAGCCTTCTTTGTATGGAAAAATAAGTTCAAAGTCCTGACCACGGTGCTTTTGTTTGTGACCTTGCTGGTATCCTCAGGAGCTATGTACGGGGTCAAGGAGCTGATGGACTTATCTAGAGGTGTGAACTCCACTTCAAATTACTCTGAAATTGAAATGGCCGTTTATGTCCGGACAGACAGCGATAAATCAGATGTAACTCAACTGAAGAAGCTGACAGCTCCGACTGAAAATGGAGACAAGGACAATGTAGCGGCTCTTTTGGATCACATCAAGAAGACTAAAAAGACAGAACTCACAGTGGAAAACAGCTCGTCTTATATCGCAGCTTACAAGGCCCTCATCAATCAAGAGACTGAGGCCATTGCCCTCAATAGCTCGTTTGGAGACATGCTGGCTTCTCATGATGCTGACTATGCTTCAAAGATAAAGAAAATCTATACTTATAAAATCACCCGTCAAGTAGAGACAGGCAAGCGCAGGGATGATGCCAATGCAGATGTCTTCAATATCTATGTCAGCGGTATTGACACCTATGGCTCGATTTCATCTGTCTCACGCTCAGATGTCAATATCATCATGACGGTTAATCGCAAGACCAAAAAAGTCCTCTTGACGACAACTCCTCGTGATTCTTATGTGGCGATTGCAGATGGAGGAGCTGGGCAGATGGACAAGCTGACCCATGCAGGGATTTACGGGGTAGATGCTTCTATCCACACGCTGGAAAATCTTTACGGTATTCGCATTGACTACTATGTTCGTCTGAATTTCTCTTCTTTCCTCAAGCTGGTAGACCTGCTGGGTGGGATTGATGTTGAAAATGACCAAGAATTTACCAGCCGACACGGCAATCATCATTTCCCAGTAGGGAAAGTCCATATGAACTCAGATCAGGCCCTTGGCTTTGTTCGCGAGCGTTACTCTCTTCAGGGTGGCGACAATGACCGCGGAAAAAATCAAGAAAAAGTTATCGAAGCAGTCATTAAAAAGCTGACTTCAACCAGTGCTTTGAAGAACTACAACGAGATTATTTCCGGCTTGCAGGACTCTATCCAGACCAATATGGAGCTGCCTGTTCTTATGAATCTGGTCAATACCCAGCTGGAGTCAGGTGGAAACTATCAGGTTCAGTCACAAGCCATCAGCGGAAACGGTCGTATGGATCTACCATCCTACGCTATGCCAGATTCCAATCTCTACATGATGGAAATCCAGCCAGAAAGCCTTGATAATGCTAAGGCAGCGATTCAGCAGGTAATGGAAGGGAAAACACCATGATTGACATCCATTCTCATATTATCTTTGATGTGGACGATGGCCCTAAGAATTTTGAGGATTCCAAAAAACTGCTGGAAGAAAGTTATCGACAGGGAGTTCGGACCATCATCTCTACTTCTCATCGCAGAAAGGGCATGTTTGAAACGCCTGAGGAGACCATAAGCGCTAACTTTAAAATGGTGAAAGAACTGGCAGAGATTGTAGCGCCTGACTTGACGGTTCTCTATGGGGCAGAGGTTTACTACACCAGCGATGTGGCGGATAAGTTGGAAAAGGGGATTTTCCCCAGTCTAGCAGGCACACGTTATGTGCTGATTGAGTTTAGCATGGCGACGCCCTATAAGGACATCCATAAAGGCTTAGCTCAAATTCTGCGCTTAGGTCTAACACCGGTCCTTGCTCATATTGAGCGCTATCACTGCCTAGAAAATGATGAAAAGAAGGTGCAGGAACTCATTAATATGGGCTGCTATACTCAGATTAACAGCTCCAGTGTTCTAAAACCTAAGCTGCTTGGAGACTCGCATAAATTTATGAAAAAACGGGCTCAGTTCTTTTTGGAGAAGGACTTGGTCCACTTTGTTGCCAGCGACATGCACAATCTAAGCCAGAGACCGCCCTTTATGAAAGAGGCCTTTGACATCGTCGCTAAGAAATACGGTTCCCGCCGGGCAGAAGCCCTCTTTGGCGGCAACCAAGCATTATTATTGAAAAATGAATTGATTTAGGGGAAAAATGGAAAAACAAGAAAAGCAAATCGTAGAAATCGATATTCTGTCCTTGCTGAGAGCCTTATGGCTGAAAAAGTTCACCATCGTATTGGGAGCGGTGCTCTTTTCTTTGCTGGCTTTTGGCTACAGCGTCTTTATTGCTAAGAAAATGTATCAGAGCACCACACGCATCTATGTGGTTAGCCGTCAGAACGAAACGCAGGCAGCTTTGACTAATCAGGACCTGCAGGCGGGTTCATACCTCGTTAAGGACTTTAAGGAAATCATTCTGTCACAGGCGGTTCTATCACAGGCAATTAGTGAGCTGAAACTGCAAACGTCACCAAGAGAGCTGACGCGTCACATCACCGTTTCCGTTCCGGCGGATACTCGTATCGTTTCGATTACAGTTAAGGATGACAATCCAGAGGAAGCGGCTCGCATTGCCAATGCCTTCCGTAATATCGCTGCTGAGAAAATTATTGAAGTGACAAAAGTTTCTGATGTGACAACTTTGGAAGAAGCAACAGTCCCAGCAGAGCCTTCTTCACCAAATATTCGGCGTAATGTTATCTTAGGATTTTTAGGGGGCAGCGTCCTGATGTCGATCTTTATCATCGCTGTCGAAATCCTGGATGATCGGGTGAAGAAGCCAGAGGACATTGAAGAAGTTATGGGCTTGACGCTATTGGGCGTTATCCCAGATATGAACAGAATGTAAGGGAGAGAAAATGGCAACCTTAGAATTAGTTAGGAAAAAAAGGAATCTTGTCAAATTAACCGAGGAATACTACAATGCTCTAAGTACTAATGTACAGCTGAGCGGCGCCAATATCAAGATGGTCGAAATAAGCTCGGTGACGGCAAATGAAGGAAAGTCTACAACCTCAGTGAATCTCGCAGCCGCCTTTGCCAGAGCTGGTCACAAGACCTTGATGATCGATGCGGATATCCGCAACTCAGTCATGTCCGGTGTGTTTAGCAGTCAGAGAAAAGTATCAGGACTGACGGACTATTTGTCAGGACAGGCTGCCCTGCATGAAGTCATCAACGATACAGATCTGGACAACCTAGATGTGATCTTATCTGGTCCAGTATCACCTAATCCGACGGGGCTTTTGCAAAGCAAGCAGTTTGAAGCGCTTTTGACTGACCTGCGTGTCCGCTATGACTACATCATCGTAGATACTTCACCGATTGGTCTGGTCATTGATGCGGCTATCATCGCTCAGAAATGCGATGCCAGCTTCTTGGTTACACAAGCAGGCCATATCAAACGAAAAGCAGTCATGAAAGCTAAAGAGCAGTTGGAACAAACGGGAACTCCTTTTTTAGGTGTTGTCCTCAATAAATATAACATTGATTTGGAACGCTATGGTGCCTACGGAACTTATGGAGGATACGGCAGCTATGGCAATTATGGGAAATAATAGGGATTAAAGAGTTTTAGGATAATTGGGAGATTAGGAACATGACAAGAGCGAGAAAAAGAGTCATCTTAATTATTGTTGATATTATTTTGCTCAGTATAAGTCAGGGGATTTCAAAATTCTTCTTAGCAAAATATGTCGGGATAACGGATTTATCTTTTATCTCTATTTTAATGGGGATTATTGTACTGTATTTGACATTTGCAACACTGTCGAATGTCTTTTCTACGATTACAAGGTATACAGATTACAAAACAATGTTTCGAGTAGGGGGCTCAATTTTGGGAGCTTACTCGATTGTATACGTTGTAGAGAAAATCTTTTACGAATCCACAAACAGTAGATATATTGTCCTTTCTATGCTGCTATCGTTTTTGTTGGTTATTGCTTCAAGGCTGACTTGGCGGGAGATTCATGAATTCGTGCAGCACCCTTCAGCCTTACTGGGTAAGAAAGTAGATGGGACGAAGACCCTTGTTGTTGGTTCTGGGGATGGTGCTAGTCTCTTTATCAAGACAGCCCAGCAAAAATCAAAAGATTTGAAGATAGTCGCGATTGTAGATGACGATAAGAATAAGCAAAATACCTATCTTCATGGAGTAAAAGTTGTAGGAACAACTGAGCAGATACCTGAAATTGTAGGGAATTATGAAGTCGAACAAATTGTCATTGCCATTCCTTCGTTGGCTCCGGATGATTACGAACGAATCGTAGAGTATTGCCAACAGACGGAGGTCAAGGTCAATGCCATGCCTAAGTATGAACAGGTGATTACGGGGAAACTATCTGTCAGCAAACTTCAGGAAATTGATATTGCAGATCTGTTGGGACGTAAAGAAGTTAAGCTGGATCAGCAAAGTTTGAAGTCCAATATTAAATGCAAGACAGTGCTAGTTACGGGGGCCGGTGGGTCAATCGGCTCGGAACTTTGCCGTCAGATTGCTCAATTCTGCCCAGCTAGGCTCCTGCTTCTAGGTCATGGAGAAAATTCCATTTATTTGATTCACAAGGAGCTGTCAAGCCGTTATAAAGATGATATTGAGTTGATTCCAATCATTGCAGATATTCAAGATAGAGAGAGGATTTTCCATATTATGGAAACCTATCGTCCTGATCGAGTGTATCATGCAGCGGCTCACAAGCATGTTCCTTTGATGGAGTACAATCCGACAGAAGCGGTCAAAAATAATATCTATGGTACACGAAATGTAGCAGAAGCAGCAAAGGCAGCTGGTGTTGCGAAATTTGTCATGATTTCTACAGATAAGGCAGTCAACCCGCCTAATGTTATGGGGGCAACTAAGCGTGTGGCGGAAATGGTTGTGACCAGTTTAAATGAAGAAGGAAAGACTCTTTTCTCAGCTGTCCGCTTTGGGAATGTTTTGGGCAGCCGAGGTAGTGTTGTTCCTTTGTTCAAGGAGCAGATTGCCAAGGGAGGTCCTATCACTGTGACGGACTTTCGAATGACACGCTATTTCATGACCATACCAGAAGCCAGCCGCTTGGTGATTCAGGCTGGAGCCTTGATGCAAGGGGGAGAGGTTTTTGTCTTGGATATGGGCGAGCCTGTGAAAATATTGGACCTAGCTAAAAAGATGATCACGCTCAGCGGTCATACTGAAGAGGAGATTCAGATTCAGGAAGCAGGCATTCGACCGGGCGAAAAGCTTTATGAAGAGCTCTTGTCTGCCAAGGAAAAGGTCAATGATCAAGTCTATGAAAAGATTTTTGTAGGGAATGTTCAGTCGCTGCCTAAGATAGAGGTGGATTCCTATGTGGACTCTATTCTGACTCTTGGTGCAAATGACCTCAAGGATAGCCTGGTAAAGTTTGCACAGCAATAAGTTTTTAGGATAATCATGTATAAATTTTTTAAACGAACATTAGATATAGTCTTGTCATTCTTAGGAATGCTTGTCTTATCACCATTTTTTCTGCTTCTAGTACTCGCTATTAAATTGGATTCAAAAGGACCAGTTTTGTTCAAACAGAAGCGGGTCGGTCTGCATAAGAAACACTTCTATATTCTGAAATTCAGAACGATGCGAATGGATACACCTAAGGATACCCCAACTCATTTACTGGAAAATCCTGAGCAATGGATTACAAAGGTTGGGAAATTTCTTAGGAAGACATCTCTGGATGAGTTGCCTCAGATTTGGAATATTTTTGTTGGTGACATGAGTATCATAGGTCCAAGACCGGCTCTTTGGAATCAGTATGATTTGATTGAAGAGCGAGACCGCTATGGAGCAAATGATGTTTTGCCAGGTCTGACGGGATGGGCTCAGATTCACGGGCGAGATGAGCTGCCGATTGCCAAGAAAGCTGAATTGGACGGCTACTACGTCCAGCATCTATCTTTTGGATTGGATGTCCGCTGTTTCTTTGGCACCATTAAGAGTGTGGCCAAGAGCGAAGGTGTTGTCGAAGGCGGCACGGGAAATATGGAAAAGAAAGATTAAAGGCTGATGAAAAGAATATTAATTACGGGAGAGGGTAGCTATATCGGCCGGAGCTTTAAGAGGTATGTTTCTTCACGGGAGGATGTCCAGGTTGATGAGTTGGATGTCCGCGGAGAAACCTGGAAGGAGAAAGATTTTTCGTCTTTTGATGTAATTTTGCATTTGGCGGCGATTGTCCATATCTCTAATCCATCAAAAGAGATGGAGTCTGTATATAATCAAGTCAATACTCAGCTACCGTATGAATTGGCTCAAAAGGCTAAACGCGAAGGCGTCAAACAGTTTATCTTTATGAGCAGCATGAGCGTCTATGGCGAAGTTTTGGGAGATCGGGTTATCACAAAGGATACAAAAGAGCGTCCTGATTCTTTTTATGGCAAAAGCAAACTAGCTGCTGAGCAACTTCTGGCGGAATTGGAGAGCGAAGATTTCAAATTGGCAGTTTTACGGCCGCCAATGGTTTATGGTCATCAAGCTAAAGGAAACTATAAGCGACTGTCAAAGTTGGCTCAGAAACTACCGGTTTTCCCTTTGGTTCAGAATGAACGTAGTATGATTTATATTGACAATCTTTGTGAGTTTATTAGACTGATTGTTCAGAATCGAGACAGCGGTGTCTTCTATCCTCAAAATCAGGACTATGTCAATACCTCTCAGCTAGTCAGAGAAATAAAAAGGACTCATGGCCAGAGAGTAGTCTTGCTGCCTGCATTTAACTGGATTTTAAAAGGACTGTCCCGCTATGTTTCGACTCTGAATAAGCTGTTTTCAGATTTAACTTATGAAAAAGAGATGTCTAGCTATTCTCAGTCTTATCAGGTAGCAGATTTTAGGAGGTCTATTGAGAAGACGGAGAAGGGAAACTAGTTTAGGATGATTGGGGGGATTGTTAGTGAAGTTTTCGGCATTGATGTCTGTCTACCAGAAGGAGAATCCAGATTTCTTAAGAAAGAGTCTAAATAGTGTTCTTGTAGAGCAGAGCCGCAAGCCAGATGAGCTTGTCCTTGTAGAGGATGGGCCGCTGACAGAAGAGCTTTATCAGACGATTCAAGATTTCAAGGAAACATTTCCAGAGATGAAAGTTCTACCCTTAAAGAAAAATGTCGGATTAGGAGAAGCTTTGCATCGGGGAGTTGAGGCTTGCTCTTATGACTGGATTGCTAGAATGGATACAGATGACATTGCGACACCGGACCGTTTTCAGCAACAAGCGGACTATATTGAGCAGCATCCACAGTTAGATGTTCTGGGTGGCAATATCATAGAATTTGACACGGAACCAGATCAAATAGTGGCAGAGAAACAAATGCCGCTTTCCCATGAAGAGATTATCAAAAGGTTGCAGCGGAGAAATCCTTTCTGTCACATGACGGTATTTTTCAAGAAATCATCTGTTTTAAAAGCAGGCAATTACAAGCCCCTGCCTTTAGTAGAAGACTATTATCTTTGGGCGAGAATGGCTGCTCAGGGCTGTCGTTTCGCCAATCTTAATCGGGTCTTGGTTTATGCTCGTGTCGGAAACGGCATGCATACAAGAAGAAGCCAGACAGAGCAGATTGCCAGCTGGAAAGTAGTCAATACTTTTTTGCTGTCACATGGTATGTTGAACCGAGGGCAATATTATCAAAATATGTTGATGATTCGTGCTTTTGTGGGAACACCTATTTGGATAAAAGCGTTCATTTATAAGTATCTGCTTAGAAGAAAGTAATGACTTTACAGACAGAGCAGTCTAGCTTAGACAGGGAGAAAGCTAGGAGTTAGGGGGATATGGGATCAAAAGTTTAGGAAGGAGGGAGAAATGATTTCTGTCGTGATGGCGACCTATAATGGGGCGGATTTTATTTTGGAGCAACTAGACTCTATCCGCACTCAAAAGCTGAAGCCTGATCAGGTCATTATCTGTGATGACTGTTCGACAGATCAGACAGTGGTGTTAATCAGGGATTACATCATCAAGCATCAACTGACAGATTGGCAGCTGATTGAAAATCAGGAAAATTTGGGTCATTATCGAACTTTTATAAAATTAGCGAGTCTGGCTGAGCATGATATTGTTTTTTTCGCTGATCAGGATGATAAATGGCTGCCTGATAAAACAGCTGCCTTGCAGAAAGTACTGTTAGAAACAGACGCTGCTATGGTGTATGGCCAGTCTTACTTGATTGATCAAAATGGTCAGGTCATCAAAGAACCCAAGGTTTCAGGAGAATGTCGAGAAAGAAATCTAGCTTGGCTTCTGAAAAATTGGCCGTCAGGTTATCAGACAGCTTTTAGAAAGTCGGTACTGACAGATATTTTGCAGCAGCAGTATACGGATTATCCTGGATTTGACTATCATGATGTTTTATTTGGTATGCTGGCTCCATTGTATGGAAAAGTTGTTTGCTTAGATCAGCTTCTAGATCAGCACCGCATTCATCAGGCGAATGTAACCCAGTCTGCGTCGTCGCTCAGTTTTAATAAAACAAGGTTATCTAGGATTAACTATTTACAGAAGGTCATCAGTCGCTATGAGTCCGTGCAAAAAATCGCAGAAGAGCGACAGATTTCTGAGGCGGACCATCGCCAGCTTGCTAGAACTTTGGCCTTGGCTAATCTTAGACTGAAATTATTACAGTCTAGAAATCCATTTTGGGCTTTGGGCCTGATGTTTCAAATAAGGGAGTATCGAACAATAAAAGATTTCATCAGTGATTTGGTATACACCTACTCACTGAATGGAGTTGCTAGGAGATTATTGAAAAAGTTTGGGAGGTAAGAAAAATGAGAGGAACCAGTAAGATTGAATGGGAGTTGGCTTTGGGAGAACGCTTCAGCCCCATGTATCAGAAAATTACGGATGATAAATTAAAGGTTTTACAAAAAGCCTATTTAAAAATGTATAAAAAATTTGATGCAGAATGTCGTCGGCATCATATTCATTCCTACATGGTTGCAGGGACCTTGATTGGTTCTTTGCGACATGGGGGCTATATCCCTTGGGACGATGATATCGACTTAGTGATGTTCCGAGAGGACTACAATCGTCTGCAGGAAATCTTTGCGGACAGCGAGGACTTCGAACTGATCTCTCCTGCGGATGCGACAGACAGTGTCTTTAAGGTTCTAAAGCTGCAGAGCAAGTCACTGACCTACTATGATGTTTTGGGAGAAGGTTTCAGTAAAAAGAAACATCTTTATCTTGATATGTTGCCAATTGACTTTGTCCCAGAGAATAACATGCTTCGCAAGCTCAAGGGTCTTCTATTCAGAGCCTTGGATTTGTCACACAATAGCTCACGTTGCTATACAAAGTTTACACCGCATCTGACCTATATGGCTAAAGAATCCAAAGAACTCAGACAAAATCTTTGGATCAGAAGACTGATAGGATTCCCTTCTTTTATCATGGGGCCGGCTAATATGTATAAGTTGATGGAAAAACTCATCCAGTCTAATAAGAAGACTTCAAAAATAACAATTGCTTATGGTGTAAAAGGCTATTTGGGAGAGACTATCGACTATGAAAGTTTCTATCCAGCTAAGAAGTATTCCTTTGAAGGCTATGAGTTCGATGGACCTAATGATGCGGACAAGTATCTGACTAATCGCTATGGTGATTACATGACACCGCCTGAAAAAAAAGAACAGACAGAACGTCATGTCAGACTGAGAGATAATTGGGTTGAATTAATAGAAGGAAGATAATGGTTTTTTTACTAATTTTGGGTGGCCTTTTCCTCTTGTTTTTGACAATCAAAACAGTAGGAAGAGACTATGCTAACCCGGCTTTTATATACTTGGCAATATGGATGATAGCAAGTATTTTTACCGCATTTTATTCATCCAAATGGGGAGAGGGACTTTCTCTGATAACGGTCACTGTTATCTTTGTTGGGAATGCTATTTTTTTAATGGGAGTCCTCTTGTCATCGAATTTGTTTGCTGAGAGGAAGTTGGACGCCAAACCTAGTCAAATAAAGGTGAGTAATTTTTTCATTATTTTAGTTCTCTTGTTTTTGGCTTATGCGGTCAGGTTTATTTATTCCGATTTGCTTTACTTGGCGGCGCAGAGCAAGCAGGTACCTGGAGGATTGTTTAAAACCATTGAATTGGCTCGGCATATGACTACAAATTATGATTTCTCTCTTAGTCGTCTTAGCCTCAATTTGCTGCGAGTTAACTTTTCCTTAGGAATTGTTTTCTTCTACTTTTTCTGTGAGTCTCTTTTTTCAGGAAAAGATGGCATTTTTTACAAGGGCAAGTTACTGCTGGTTAGTCTGATTTCTTTAGGTGTTTCCCTCTTGTCTACTGGACGTACGGAGTTGTTAGGCTTGGTTGCAGGCTATGCTATTGTGTATATGTTGTTTTTCTCGAAGTATTATTCGTGGAAAGACAGCAGGTATGGTGTGAAGCTTTTTCGCTCTTTGCTGATAATTGGATTTGTATTCCTTGTCTTATTCATGGCGGTTGGAACCTTTGTTCTCAATCGAGTGGATAGTCGGGCTGAGTTTGGAATTTTGGATAATTTGGTTAAATATATGGGTTCTCCCATTCAGGCTTTAGACTATTATCTGAAAAATCCTACTCTTTATAGCGATAATCAAGTCTTTGGAGAAAATACTCTTATTGCTATCTATGGAACATTGAAATCCCTCGGTCTGTCTAGCCATGAGTTGACACCTTTCCTGCCTGTTGTTCATTTTAACGACGATAAAACCAATGTTTACACAATTTATTACTACTTTATCAAGGATTTTGGCTATTTCTCAGTCCTTATCTTTCAGCTTTTATATGGCTTCTTTTACGGAAGTTTCTACTATTCTATCAAAAAACGCTATTTCACCCCGCTAAAGGTTATTGTTTTCGCTTTATTTGCGTATCCTTTGGTCATTTCATTCTTTCAGGAAACGTTGCTGTCATTGCTGACAACCCATATTAATCGGATTATCTATGCTTTTGTGATTTATATGGCAGCTGATTTACTGAGTAGAGTACGATTTACAACGAGAGGAAGGAAAGTATCGGTATGACGACATCAGCTCTGATATTCGCAGGCGGCACAGGCAGCCGCATGAATACCAAGACCTTACCCAAGCAGTTTTTAGAGTTGCACGGTAAGCCTATTATTATTCATACGATTGAGCACTTTGAAGACCATCCGGCAGTATCGGACATTGTGGTTGTCTGTGTAGACGGCTGGCTGGATTATTGCAGAGATTTATTAGCTCGATTCAATATTAAAAAAGTCAGTCAAGTGGTTCCTGGTGGAGAGACTGGACAAATGTCTATTTTTAATGGTCTATCTGTCTTACGGGAAAAGTACAAGAACGATGACGACTATGTGTTGATTCATGATGGTGTTCGCCCCTTGATTGACGGGGGAATCATTTCTAAAAATATTGAGGCAGCCAAAAAGTATGGGGCAGCTATTACGGTTAAGCCGGTTATCGAAACGGTTATTCAGGTCGATGAGGCGGATGTTATTAATCAGGTTATCGAGCGTTCCACTTGTCAGACGGCTGTCGCCCCTCAAACCTTCGCGCTTTCAAAGATTCACTCCCTGCATTTAAAAGCTCAGGCAGAGAATCAGTTTGATATGACGGATTCTGCGACACTGGCTCGTTATTTTGGACTCCCTCTGCATACGGTTATGGGGGGTAGCGAAAATATTAAAATTACGACTCCATCTGATTTTTATATTTTTAGAGCGATTTATGAAGCGCGTGAAAATGCACAAATTTTTGGTTGATATGGGAAATAATACGATTTTACAAAAAGATATGGAAGACCTAGCTGCTGTCAGTCCTATTCTCAGAGAACTGAGCAATGTTACAGTCTTGGTAACCGGAGCAACCGGACTTATAGGGAGACACTGCATTTCCGCTTTGATGGCTTTAAATGATTTGTACAATGCCAATATCAGAGTAGTGGCCTTGGCGCGAAATCAGAAAAAAGCGGAAGAGTTATTTCAAGATTTTTTACATAGTGAGAATCTGCAGCTAGTGTATGCTGACTTGCTGTCAGATTGGCAGATAGAGGAGGATTTGGATTATATTATCCATGGAGCCAGTGCGACGGACTCCTCTTTTTTCGTTGAGCATCCTGTGGAGACAATTGATCTAGCCGTAAATGGAACGAAAAAACTGCTGGAGCTGGCTAAAAATAAGCAGATTCGCAGTATGGTCTATCTCTCTTCTCTGGAAGTCTATGGAACGACAAATCCGGAAGCTTCCAGCATTAGCGAGAAAGATTACGGTTATTTGGATCCAACCAGTGTTCGCAGCAGTTATTCGGAAAGCAAGCGCATGGCAGAGTCCTTGTGTGTAGGCTATTGTCATCAATATCAGGTGCCAGTGAAAATGGCTCGTTTATCGCAAACCTTTGGTCCGGGTGTGAGTTATGAGGACAACAGAGTTTTTGCGCAGTTTGCGCGTGCTATCCTTGAAAAGAGAGATATTATCCTCCGAACTAAAGGGGAGACTGTTCGGAACTACTGCTATACCAAAGATGCTATTGAAGCCATATTTTACATTCTGCTGAAGGGCCAAGCAGGTCAAGCATATAATGTCGCCAATAAAGAGACGGCTATTTCCATTCGTGAGATGGCGGAAATGGTTATTGAACTAAGCGGTAGCAATGAAACAAAGTTAGTCTTTGATTTAGCAGAGGATGTGGAAAAGCTAGGCTATAATCCGACAGTCAAGATTCGTCTCAATACGGACAAGCTTGAGAGTTTGGGCTGGCATGCTCATACTGATTTAGAAACCATGTTTTTACGGTTGATTGAGAGCATGTCAGCAGATAGGAAGAAATAGGAGGGTAAATTTGTCTAGTGGATTTAAAAAAATAGTAGCTAATTTTTCCTATGTTGTCTTGTCTAATTTGCTGACAGTAATAGTTTCTTCACTGGTTGTCTTGATTTTGCCTAAGATTATGGGTGTAGAGGAGTATGGCTACTGGCAACTCTATATTTTTTATTTATCTTATGCCGGTTTTGTTCATCTGGGTTGGGTGGACGGAATCTACCTGCGCTACGGTGGTTTGGAGTATGATGATCTGGATAAAGAAAAGTTTTTCTCTCAGTTTCTCATGCTTTTGATCTATCTGACAGGAATTGGAATTTTATTTTTCTTAGGGACTTCTGCCTTTATTAGAGATGAGAGCAGTCGGTTTGTTTTTATACTTTTGGTTTATACCATGTTGGTCACCAATCTGCGCTTTCTCTTTGTGTACATTCTGCAGATGACTAATCGACTAAAGGAGAGTTCCTATGTTGTCAGTGGAGACCGACTCCTCTATTTACTGCTTTTACTGGTCTTTATTTTCGTGGGTTTTCGAGATTTCAAGATTATGGTCTATGCAGATTTGATTGGTAGAGTTGTTTCTCTTTTTTATGCCATGTATCTATGCCGAGATATGGCCCTGCGACCTCTCCATCAGTTTAAGCTTGATATACGGGAAACAGTTCGCAATATTGCTGTCGGTATCAATCTGATGCTATCAAATGTAGCCAGTATGCTCATTATCGGTACGGTTCGAATGGGGATTCAAAAGGTATGGAACATTGCTACATTTGGGAAAGTATCCTTGACCTTGAGCATTTCCAATCTGCTGATGACCTTTATCAACGCTATCGGTTTGGTCATCTTTCCGATTTTGAAACGGACGGACGAAAGCAAGTTGCCTAAGATTTACAATCAGTTGCGGAATATCCTTATGGTTCTTATGTTTGGAGTGCTTTTGCTGTATTATCCCCTGAAAATAGCTTTGGACAGCTGGCTGCCGGCTTACAGAGAGTCCTTGATATTTATGGCTCTGGTCTTTCCTATGTCTGTCTACGAGGGCAAGATGGCTCTGCTTATCAATACCTACTTAAAAGCCTTGCGAATGGAGAAGCAGATTTTTAAAGTAAATGTTATTGCCATGCTTTTAAGCTTTGCTACTACCTTGATTTTTGCAGTTTCTCTGCGCAATCTGAATGCTACAGTGCTGTCTATCGTGCTATTGCTGGCGACTAGGAGTATATTGGCAGAGCTAATCTTAGCCAAAAGGATGCAGATCGAGGTTGTCAAAGATATCTGGATTGAGTTGCTAATGACACTTGTATTTATTGCTTCGAATTGGTTTTTATCAGTTTATCTAGCTGCAGCAGCCTACGGATTTGTCTATCTGACCTATAGCATTTACAAATACCAAAGTTTGAAAGACCTGCTCCAGCAATTGCGGGCTCGTTGATGCTCGAGAAATTATAAATAGTTTAACAATCTAAACGCTAAGCCCTGTCCGGGCTTTTTAGGTTTGTAATGTAGCGTTAGCCTACAAAGCTACTTATAAAGTTACTCTGGCTACAATCAGTTTGCTGAAATATATATTGTATATAGTGGAAATGAAAGACAATTTTTCCAGTAACTTATTGTGGATTTTGGTATTTTTGAGAATAACTAGAAATTAGCTAAAATAATTCAGTTCTTTATGCCTGGGAATATAAATGGTTTTGCAAGTGATTCTACCATGAAGAGATTCCAAAAGGCATCAGGAGAGCAGAGCTGCTAGGATAGCAAATTGGGCTAGTTTTTGGTATTTTAAGTAAGTGCAGAATTTGGTGGTCAACTTTGGGAAGAGAAATACCTGTTAGTTGCAATAGTAAAATTAAAGAGAACGTGAGGATCAGCAAGAAGAGGTGTCCTATGAAAAAAATTTTAGTAACAGGTGGAGCGGGGTATATAGGCAGTCACACAGTAGTTGAACTAGTTGCAGCGGGCTATGAAGCCATTATCGTGGATAACTTTTCGAATAGCTCTCCAGAAGTGCTAGAGCGCTTAGAAACTATCACTGGTGTGAACATCCTGTTTTACAAGGGTTCGATTTCTGATAAAGATCTGATGAACCAGATTTTCGAAGACAATCACATTGACGCAGTCATTCATTTAGCGGCCTATAAATCAGTAGAAGAATCGGTGCGGGAACCACTTAAATATTACGAAAATAATGTCAGTGCTGGTATTGCTCTTCTTGAAGTTATGAAAGAGCATAAGGTAGAACATATCATCTTTAGCTCCAGTGCCACGGTCTATGGAATGAATCAAGGTTCATCCTTGACAGGAGATTTATCTACTCCAACGACCAATCCCTACGGCCATACTAAGCTGATGATGGAGCAGATTTTGACGGATCTTGCTCTTGCACATTCAGATTGGTCTGTAACCAATCTTCGTTATTTTAATCCAATTGGTGCTCACGAGTCTGGTCTGATTGGTGAGGCTCCAAATGGAATTCCTCATAACCTCATGCCTTATATTACCCAGGTTGCGGTCGGTAAATTACAAGAGCTTAGCATTTTCGGAAATGACTATGATACGCATGACGGTACAGGAGTGCGGGATTATATCCATGTAGTTGATTTAGCCAAGGGTCATGTTTTGGCTTTGAAACATAATTTAGAAAACAAAGGAGTTGCTGTCTTCAATCTTGGTACAGGGATTGGTTATAGTGTACTGGATATGGTTAAGGCCTTTGAAAATGTCAATGGTGTCAAAATTCCTTATACTGTCAAGGATAGGCGACCTGGAGATGTGGCGACTTGCTATGCCGATGCAAGCAAAGCGAATGACATTTTGGGCTGGAAAGCTGAGAAAACTCTCCAAGATATGATGCGAGATTCTTGGAGATGGCAAAGCTCAAATCCTAATGGCTATGAAGGCTAATGTAGAATATCAGTCAGGTAAATAAAACTTTTCTGTAATAGTGCAGAAGAGTTTTTCCATATAAGAGCTGTCTTCTCCCACAGATGCAAAACTTCTTAAAGAATGTCATCAATTGATATGTTTTTTAATGGGCGTGTAATCTGGTTTTGATGAGCTGTAATAATAAACATGCTATAATGTCTGCATGAAGACTGAAAACACAACTTTGCACGCTTTTAAGGCCCTAGCTTGCTTTAGTATTGTTTCCTTACACTTTCTGCTGCCGGGGCAATTTGGCGTTTTTTATCAAATTGTGGCCCGCTTTGCAGTTCCCTTTTTCATGATGCTGTCGGGCTATTTTTCCTTTAATATTTCCAGAGATAAGGTCAAGTATCGTCTCAAGCAGATGCTTCTTTTGACAGCTGCCAGTCTCCTATTTTACACGATTGTGCATTTTGTCAACCTAGTGCTGGCCAGAGAACTAACAGAAAAGATGGCGACTATAAACCTATCTGATTTTGCAGACTTTTTCCTCTTTAACAGTCCCAGAGACTTGATTGGCTCAGCTGCTACACCGACTTGGTATTTGCTGGCTATCTCCTATATCTATACGCTTTATCTGGTTTTTTATAAGCGTTTCCACCGTTTAACTAGCTTTGGTGTGTCCTTATTCTTGTTGGTCCTGGCCTTTTGTATCGAGTTCAATACAGACAGCGAATTTTACTATCGTAACTTCCTGTTTATGGGTCTTCCCTTTTTCATTCTAGGCATGCAGTTTGCCAAGCATCGGGACCGGATTTTAGCCTACGACTTGTCTTCTGTCAGGAAATGGGCGATTGGCTTGGGAATAGCAGGTTTGATTTTGCTTGAGTATTGTTTCATGGGTACGGAGTATGACCTCTATCCTAGTACCCTTTTGTCTTCCAGTGCAATTTTCTTCTACGCGGTCAGAAATGGGACCAACATTGATATTCCGATTTTGAATAATATTGCCAAAAAGTACGCCACCATGATTTATATCATCCATCCTTTTATTATCTTCATTTTCAGGTCGATAATGCCTCGGAATACTATTTATAGTTTTGGCTTTTTTATCATTTTCTTACTGTCTTATTTGCTGAGCATAGCTTTTCAGAAAACCATCAGGCCCAGACTTATCAGTGCACTTCCGGCTCAGTGATGTAAGCTGTCATAGCTTATCCTCGCTTTGACTCCAAACTAAAAGCAACAGAGAATACTGTTGCTTTTCTTGGTCTATCTTGGGTTCAGACTACTCAATACTTTTTCAAAACTGTCAGAGCGGGCTTCGACGGTGATTTTTTCTAGCGTAAAAGGGTGGGTGAAGGTCAGGCGATGGGCATGGAGCATAAGCCGTCCCTGAGGCTGCGGATGATAGAGGGGGTCGCCGACCAGAGGGTGTCCGTGGTGAGCCAGATGGACACGGATCTGATGGGTGCGGCCAGTCTTGAGTTGGCATTTGACCAAGGCAGACTGTCCAAACTGCTTGAGACGAGTCACATGGGTCTCTGCATAGAGTCCTTTTCGGGGGTCAACCAGCCGTTTCCTGCGATCATGGCGGTCGCGGCCAATCTTGTCTTTATAGATAAGATTTTTAGCTGGGAACTTGCCTTGGACCAGAGCCCAATATTCGCGGCTGATTTCTCGCTTTTCCAACAGTCGATTGAGGATGGGCAGGACAAAGGGATTCTTGGCAAAGAGGACAGCACCGCTGGTTTCTTTATCCAGCCGGTGAACGACATAGCAGGTCTCGCCGACATAGGCAGAAACATGATTAAGCAGGGCTAGCTCTGTTGGTTCATTAGCATGGGTTTTCATACCCTCAGGTTTATTGACGATGATGAGATGTTGGTCCTGATAGAGCTCCTCTACGAGTTCGCCATTTCCAAACAAGATTGTCTTTTGAGGATAATCCTCCTCGTCAAATATCAGGCAGATGTCATCTCCAGGTTTGACTACAGTCTGCCAGTTGATAGCTAGGCCGTTGACGGACACATGCTTTTTGGTCCGCAGAAAGTGCCGAATTTTTCGCGGAATGAGAAATTGTTCTTCCAGCAGCTCTTTGACTGTCATGGCAGGCAGTCCATCTGGGATAGTCAGTGTAAATTTCATACATTTATTGTAGCAGAAAGCCAGAACTTTGAAAATAGGCAGTGTCGGATAAGACTTGCTGCAGAGGGCTTTAAAAGGCTATTTAATATACTCTTTTTCTTAAAAATAACTAAAAATCAGACAGGAAATAGGGTACTTTCTTGTCTGCACCTAAATAAGGTGATAAAATAAGGTTTATGAAGAATTTAAAAGATTTGTTTGAAAAATTAGTAGATTATTTTACCATACAGAAACCTCAAAAAGAAGCAGCAGAGGAGGTAGAGCTGACAGAAGAGCAGGATAAGTCTGGACTCAGCCGTTCGGGCAAGACCAAGAAGAAACCTCTCTCTCAGCACCCTATCCGTCGTTTTTGGCGCAGGTTTCATTTGACCAAGATATTCCTGATTCTCGGCTTGACCTTTGGTCTGGTGGTCGGTGGCTATCTCTTTTATGTGGCTAAGACGACCAATGTCAAGGATTTGCAGAATGCCCTTAAAGCTACCACGCTCATCTTTGACAAGGATGGCAATGAAGCAGGAAGTCTGTCTGGTCAGAAAGGGACTTATGTCGAGCTGACCGAGATTAGCCAAGACCTGCAGAATGCTGTCATCGCGACAGAGGACCGGACTTTCTATGAGAATGGCGGGATTAACTACAGTCGTTTTATCTTGGCTATTTTGACAGCCGGTCGATCTGGTGGGGGTTCTACCATTACCCAGCAGTTGGCCAAGAATGCCTATCTGTCTCAGGACCAGACCATCGAGCGGAAAGCCAAGGAATTTTTCCTGGCTCTGGAAATCAATAAGAAATACAGCAAGCAGGAAATCCTGACCATGTACCTCAATAATTCCTATTTTGGAAATGGGGTCTGGGGTGTGGAGGATGCTTCTAAGAAATATTTCGGAGTTTCGGCTAGTCAGCTTAGTTTGGACCAGTCGGCTGTTCTGGCTGGTATGCTCAAGGGACCAGAGATTTATAATCCGCTGTATTCGATTGAAAATGCGACCAATCGCCGCGATACGGTGTTGCAAAATATGGTTGCTGCAGGCTTTATTGATCAGGGGACGGCCGATCAGGCTGCCGCTGTAGGAATCGGTGGCCAGCTAGTTGATGCTTATGCTGGTAAGTCAGAAGACTATCGCTATCCATCCTATTTCGATGCGGTCATCAACGAAGCTGTCAATGACTATGGCTTGACAGAGGAAGAGATTGTTAATAATGGCTATCGCATTTATACTGAATTGGATCAGAACTACCAAGCCAGCATGCAGGTTATTTACAGCAATGTCTCTCTCTTTCCTGTAGCAGAAGATGGCACTATGGCTGAGTCGGGCAGTGTTGCCTTGGATCCAAAAACCGGCGGTGTGCGAGCACTAGTCGGGCGAGTCAATAGTGCAGAAGGCTCTTCCTTCAGAAGCTTTAACTATGCAACTCAGTCCTCTCGTAGCCCCGGCTCTACTATCAAGCCCTTGGTTGCTTACAGTCCAGCCGTTGCTGCTGGATGGCCGACAGATAAGGAGCTGGATAATACCAGAACCACCTTTGGCGACTATACCATTAACAACTACGGCAATATCCAAAGCTCCCCTAAAGTGCCAATGTATCAAGCCTTGGCAGAATCTCTGAACATTCCGGCTGTTTCAACTGTAGACGAGTTAGGCATTAACAAGGCCTTTGAGTACGGAAAAAAGTTTGGTCTGAATATGGACAAGGTTGATAAGACCTTGGGAGTAGCGCTAGGAAGCGGAGTTACAACCAATCCAATGCAGATGGCGCAGGCCTACTCGGTCTTTGCCAACGGCGGCGTGATGAATGATGCCCATCTCATTACAAAAATTGAAAATGCCAGCGGTCAGGTTGTCAAGACCCATCGCCAAACCTCTACCCGAGTCCTCAATAGCTCAACGACTGACAAGATGAACAGCATGATGCTGGGGACTTTCTCGAACGGTACAGGTATCTATGCGGCTCCGTATGGCTATACTATGGCTGGTAAGACCGGTACGACTGAAACGGACTTTAACCCAGATCTATCTGGTGACCAATGGGTTATTGGTTATACGCCGGATGTGGTTATCAGCCAGTGGCTAGGCTTTCCAAAAACTGATGAAACCCACTATCTGACTGGAACCAGTGCGAATGAAGCCTCGGCGGTTTTCCGAAATGTTGCCAATAGCATCCTGCCATATACAGAAGGAACTTCCTTTGAAGGGCAGAAGAATGCCTATGCTGCCAACGGTATTGCCCCTGTGGACACCTATGGTACAGAGGAAACGGGTACTACAACTGAAAACAAAGACTTCCTGCAGGATGTTCAGGACCGAGCTCAAAATCTGGTGGATGAAGCCAAGAAGGCTATTGATGACACTGGTATTCCTGAGAAGGCGAAAAACCTCTGGGATACTGTTACCAGCTGGTTTCAATAGGATTTAAAAGAGCTGAACGGCTTGTCAAAAGTATAGAATCCTGCTATAATAAGGAAGATGGAGGCGTTATGGCATTAAAAAAAGCGAGTCTAGCGTGTACAATCTGTGGTTCTAGGAACTACTCGGTTAAGCTCAGTAGCACTCCAAAACCAACGCGTTTAGAAGTTAATAAATTTTGTAAGCATTGCAGTAAATACACCCTGCATAAAGAAACTAGATAGGAGATTGTTGTGAAATTCTTTAAAGATGTTTTTAAATTATTGAAAGATACAACTTGGCCTACCCGAAAAGAGAGATGGACAGATTTTATTTCTGTCATGGAATACACTGCATTCTTTGTAGTAATCATCTATATTTTTGACAAAGTAGTGGCAAGCGGTCTTTTCCAGATTCTGCATATTTTCTCTTAATGATTTAAGTAGAAATAAAAAAGTCTACAACAGGCATATCATTCAAAGTCCCACCTATTGTGAGTAGGTGGGACTTTTGACGTATGTCCTTATTTACGTGCCGACAATTTCAGTCAGCTTCAAAAAATCAAATCTATCTATAATTCATCGTTTGAAATAAAAATTTCTCATACTAGACAACGCTGACTCAAGAATTTTTGGGCAGAATTGCAAGGCTTTGATTTGTCAGGAAAATAGTTAATAAATTCCTTTGCATTTGAGGAAATTATGGTATAATAGGGCTAGAAAGAAGCAGAAGCCCATAGGCTTTTTTATTTAGGAAAGGATGAACTCATGGACAGTTTTGACAAAGGTTGGTTTGTACTGCAGACCTACTCAGGCTATGAAAACAAGGTAAAAGAAAATCTTTTGCAGCGCGCTCAGACTTATAATATGCTGGAAAATATCTTGCGCGTGGAAATCCCTACTCAGACCGTGCAAGTAGAGAAAAATGGCAAGACCAAGGAAATCGAAGAAAATCGCTTCCCTGGTTATGTTTTGGTAGAAATGGTAATGACAGATGAAGCTTGGTTTGTCGTACGGAATACTCCAAATGTAACAGGGTTTGTCGGTTCACACGGGAACCGCTCTAAACCAACGCCACTCTTGGAAGAAGAAATTCGCAACATTCTCATCTCTATGGGTCAAACAGTGCAGGAATTTGACTTGGATGTCAAGGTTGGGGATACCGTTCGTATCATTGATGGTGCCTTTACTGACTATACAGGTAAGATTACGGAAATTGATAATAACAAGGTCAAGATGATTATTTCCATGTTTGGCAATGACACCGTGGCTGAAGTTAATCTTAGCCAGATTGCAGAGCTTTAATCGACGAAGCCGCTATCCTTGTCAAAAATAAAATCCAAGACTGAAAAGGTCTTGGATTTTTGTGTTTTTGGAGCCAATTGTAAGATTACTTATCCTTAATGACAGAGTCAATAATGTCTTTGGTTTGTTTCATTTGATAGGTAGACATTACCCCAACGATTTGATTGTTCTGGGTAGAGAAACTAAACTGTTCATCATTAGAATTTTTATAGACAAAGGTTGTATCGCGTTCTGAACGTATAATCATTTCCGGACGACCAAGCTTGTCGAAAGCTGTCTTGGGAGTGTCGGATGTGGTGATGCTAGAGTAACTGCTTTTGGCTGGTTGAGCGTCTTTTAGGCTAAAACTCAAATTTGTCAGGACATTATTGGTAAAGTAGCACATAATGTCTCCGTTGTCTGTGTGCCAGATGTTAACAGAGTTGCCAGGGTCATTCTCATCAGTGCTGAATGTAGGTTGGCCTAGAGCCGCTGTTACCTCATCGTAAGATGTTTTAGGTTTGTCACCATTGATATCCTCTCCATTTACCTGAATGACAAAGCCAGTGGAAATATGAAAATTTCTTATTTTCTCTAATTCAGGAATAGAAGCTGCATCTGGTATGTATTGTAGTGCAGAAGCATCATCTGGATCAAAGGTAGCACGTTTCTGAAATACCTCATCACTACTTTCATAGGTGCTAGAGCTACTGCTAGATGATTTGCTGGATGTTTCCTTAGAGGATGAACTTTTCGAAGCTTTGAAGGAGCTAGGTGTCTTTTTTCTTTGCTGCGTCTGCTTGGCAGGCATGCAGGCTGAGAGAGCTAGCAAAGAGAGGAGACTAAGAGTATAGAAGCTGACTTTTTTCATAATCAATCTTTTTTCCTTTCGCTGATGATGAATGATATTTTTATAATATTATATCAGCAAAATTTGCTAGAAACAATAGTAAATCAAATGAAAAAAGCCCCTTGGTGGGCTTCTGGAAATATATCTATGAAGGCGGTAGACGGATTTGAACCGACGATCAAGCTTTTGCAGAGCCGTGCCTTACCACTTGGCTATACCGCCGCAACTCTTATTATTCTATCGTAAATACTTGCTTTCGTCAAGAGTCTTTCAAAGTCAAATCAGAAAATGTTAGACGCTACCATTCTGAACGCTTCAGGAACAAATGTTCAGCTGAGAGGTTGAATTCATTCTTAGTGGCAGAAAATCTGGCAAACACCTTGTCAAAGAGCTGCGCTTTTGTTATAATAGGGGGTGCCGTGTAAATGGCAAAATACTCATTTTAGATGAATTGTGGGACTGTTGCCCTCGGGTGGTCCTGCGAGCTGAAATTTAAAAGAGGAAAAAAACAAAAAGGAGAATTTACTCATGGCAGTAATTTCAATGAAACAACTTCTTGAGGCTGGTGTTCACTTTGGTCACCAAACTCGTCGCTGGAACCCTAAGATGGCTAAATACATCTTCACTGAGCGTAACGGTATCCACGTAATCGACTTGCAGCAAACTGTAAAGTATGCTGACCAAGCTTACGACTTTATGCGTGATGCTGCTGCTAACGATGCAGTTATCCTCTTCGTTGGTACTAAGAAGCAAGCTGCTGACGCTGTCAAAGAAGAAGCAGAACGTTCAGGTCAATACTTCATCAACCACCGTTGGTTGGGTGGAACTCTTACAAACTGGTCTACTATCCAAAAACGTGTAGCTCGTTTGAAAGAAATCAAACGCATGGAAGAAGACGGAACTTTCGAAGTTCTTCCTAAGAAAGAAGTCGCTCTTCTCAACAAACAACGTGCTCGTCTTGAAAAGTTCTTGGGCGGTATCGAAGATATGCCACGCATCCCAGATGTGATGTACGTAGTTGACCCTCATAAAGAGCAAATCGCTGTTAAGGAAGCTAAGAAATTAGGTATCCCAGTGGTTGCCATGGTTGATACTAACACTGATCCTGATGATATCGATGTTATCATCCCAGCGAACGACGATGCAATCCGTGCGGTTAAATTGATCACTGCGAAAATGGCTGATGCTGTTATCGAAGGCCGTCAAGGTGAAGATAGCGTTGAATCAGTAGAAGCAGAATTGGCTGAAACTGAAACTCAAGCAGATTCTATCGAAGAAATCGTTGAAGTTGTTGAAGGTTCAAACGAATAATCAGTAAACTAACCTAAAGGGGCAGGGCTCAGCCCAGCTCCTTTATTTACATTAAAAAATAGGAGAAGAAAAATGGCAGAAATTACAGCTAAGCTTGTCAAAGAATTGCGTGAAAAATCTGGTGCTGGTGTCATGGACGCTAAGAAAGCACTTGTTGAAACAGATGGTGACATCGAAAAAGCGATTGAATTGCTTCGTGAAAAAGGTATGGCAAAAGCAGCTAAGAAAGCTGACCGTGTTGCCGCTGAAGGTCTGACAGGTGTTTACGTAAACGGTAATGTTGCAGCTGTTGTTGAAGTGAATGCTGAAACTGACTTCGTTGCGAAAAACGCTCAATTTGTTGACTTGGTAAATGCAACTGCGAAAGTAATCGCTGAAGGTAAACCAGCTAACAACGAAGAAGCGCTTGCTTTGACAATGCCTTCAGGTGAAACTCTTGAAGCTGCATACGTATCTGCAACTGCAACTATTGGAGAAAAAATCTCTTTCCGTCGCTTTGCTTTGATTGAAAAGACAGATGCTCAACACTTTGGTGCTTACCAACACAACGGTGGCCGTATCGGTGTTATCTCAGTTATCGAAGGTGGAGATGATGCTCTTGCTAAGCAAATCTCTATGCACATCGCTGCGATGAAACCAACTGTTCTTTCATACAAAGAATTGGATGAGCAATTTGTTAAAGATGAATTGGCACAATTGAACCATGTCATCGATCAAGACAACGAAAGCCGTGCAATGGTTGGTAAACCAGCTCTTCCACACTTGAAATACGGTTCTAAAGCTCAATTGACTGATGCAGTTGTTGCTCAAGCTGAAGAAGACATCAAAGCTGAGTTGGCTGCTGAAGGCAAACCAGAAAAGATCTGGGACAAGATCATCCCAGGTAAAATGGACCGCTTCATGCTTGACAACACTAAAGTTGACCAAGCATACACACTTCTTGCACAAGTATACATCATGGATGACAGCAAGACAGTTGAAGCTTACCTTGAATCAGTAAATGCTTCAGTAGTTGAGTTCGCTCGTTTTGAAGTTGGTGAAGGTATCGAAAAAGCTGCTAACGACTTTGAAAACGAAGTAGCTGCAACAATGGCTGCTGCTCTTGGTCAAAACTAATCGTTTTTAGCTTAGAAATAGAATGATAAAAAGGTCTGAGAAAAAATCTCAGACCTTTTTATAGTTTTTTAAACATCAAGTTTAGAATGGTGAGCAGCATCACTTAGCTGCTTTTTCTCTTTCTTCCTTATGAGCAATCAAGCCGTTGGTAAAAATCAATACTGCCAAGAGGAAGAGAAGAACTGTCGTTTGGGGGTAAGTCAAGCTAAACTGGTAGACTTTGGTAATAAACAAAAGGGGCAGAGTAACCACTATCATAATCAGAAAGCTATACCATTTGACTCGGTTGCTGACCAGCTCCTGTTCGAAGAGCAAGGGAGCATAAAGACAGGCGATGAGAGCTCCGATAGGAATATCAACATAGTCAGCAGAAAAGATGGTGAAAATACTCAGAGCTGCAAAGAGCCATTTGAGTACATGACGAGAATAGTTGAGCCAATCCATTTTCATTGGATTATCCTCCTTGTTTAGATGATAGTTGGCAGGCAGGAGTTTCTGTCTGTCTTTTCCTTGTGGATTTCCACCTATATTATAACGCTTTAAAAGCAAAAAGCAAGCGGTTACACAAACCTGACAAAGCTTTTTCACTAGTTTGAATTGTCAGATCTTTCAGTCATCCCTTTTTCTTTTAAAATAGAGACTTTTCCGGTATAATATTAGTCAAAGATAGTCAATGTTAGAGAAGCAAGGAAAAAAGAAATCTATTCTGAAATTTTCAACTGGAAAGGGAAGTCATGGGTGCAAAAAACACATCGGACAGTATTGAAGCATATATCAAGTCTATTCTGGCTCAGGCTGGGATGGTTGAACTGAAACGCAGTGAACTGGCTGATGTTTTTCAGGTGGTTCCCAGTCAGATTAACTATGTGATTAAGACGCGTTTTACGGAAAGTCGGGGCTATATCGTTGAGAGCAAGCGTGGTGGCGGCGGCTATATTCGGATTGGAAAGATTGAATTTTCCGACCGGCATCAGATGCTTTGCGGCCTGTACGACAGTGTGGGAGAGCGTGTCAGCCAGCAGGTTTTCACAGATGTTATTCAGCTTCTTTTTGATGAGAAGATTATGACTGAACGTGAGGGCAATCTAATCTTGTCAACAGCATCGGACTCGATTTTGGGTGATGGGGCTGCGGTGATTCGTGCCCGGATATTAAAAAAGATTTTACAACAACTAGACAGAAAAGGAATGGAATCATAAATGAAATACTCAAAAGCCTTAATAGAAAGCTTGGAAGCAGCCCAGCTCTTGGCCGGCCATTTTACGACAGATTATCTGGAATCATGGCATCTGCTGATTGCTCTGGCTAATAATCCCTACAGCGTTGCTGGTTCAGTCCTCAATGAGTTTCCTGTGGAAGTTGATGGATTTGAAGAAGCAGCTTTTCAGATTACTGGTCAGGCTTATCAGAAAGACGGTCACTTCGAGCTGCTGCCTTTTTCTTATCGCTTAGAGGAGTTGTTTGAGGAGGCGGGCCAGATTGCAGAAGCTGTTCGGGCTAAGCATGTAGGTACTGAACATGTGCTGCTGGCTATGTTATTTGACCGGGGGACCTTGGCCTCTCGTATTCTGGAATTTACTGGCTTTAGCTACGAGGACAAGGAGCAGGGACCGAAAATCAGTGATTTGCGAAAGGTCTTGGAGCAGCGAGCTGGCTGGGGCAAGGAAGATATCAAGGCTATTCGCAGTCTGAATAAGGGAGTAATGGCCGCTAAGCAGACCATGGCCAATATGATGGGTATGCCAGCTTCTACTAGCGGTGGTCTGGAAGACTACACCCGTGATCTGACGGAGCTGGCTAGAGATGGCCGATTGGAGCCCGTCATTGGCCGCGATCAAGAAATTTCACGGATAGTTCAGATTCTCAGTCGTAAGACTAAAAACAATCCAGTGCTGGTTGGAGATGCTGGGGTTGGTAAGACAGCTCTGGCTTTAGGACTGGCTCAGCGTGTAGCGGCTGGTCAGGTTCCGGCTGAACTTGCTAAGATGCGGGTTTTGGAGCTGGACTTGATGAATGTAGTCGCTGGCACTCGCTTTCGCGGAGACTTCGAGGAGCGGATGAACAACATCATCAATGACATTGAAGAAGATGGTCATGTCATTCTCTTCATCGATGAGCTGCATACTATCATGGGATCTGGCAGCGGTATTGACTCGACTTTGGATGCAGCCAATATCCTGAAACCGGCTCTGGCTCGTGGAACCTTGCGAACTGTTGGTGCCACGACGCAGGAAGAGTATCAGAAACATATTGAAAAAGATGCGGCCCTTTCCCGGCGTTTTGCTAAGGTCAGCATAGAAGAGCCTAATGTGGCTGACAGCATTGCTATTTTACAAGGCTTGAGAAAGAGCTATGAGGACCATCACAAGGTACAGATTAGTGATCAAGCGATTGAGACGGCGGTGAAATATGCCCATCGCTATCTGACTAGCAAGCATCTGCCGGACTCTGCCATTGATCTTTTGGACGAGGCCAGTGCAACAGTGCAGAATAGAGGACCACAGAATTACGAGCAGTCGGATTTGACGCCAGTGGATCAAGCCTTGATGGCAGCGGACTTTAAAAAGGTGTCGAAGTTGCTTGAGCAAGAGCAGCAACCGAAGCTTTATAAACTAAAAGTGGAAGAAGACGATGTCTTGGCTACTCTGAGTGGCTTGTCTGGTATTCCAGTGCAGAAGCTGACTCAGACAGATGCAAAGAAATACCTCAACTTGGAAACAGAACTGCATAAACGCGTGATTGGGCAGGACGAGGCGATTTCAGCTATCAGCCGAGCTATCCGACGGAACCAGTCTGGTATCCGCAGCAGCAAGCGGCCGATTGGCTCCTTTATGTTCCTAGGTCCGACAGGAGTCGGGAAGACAGAGCTAGCCAAGGCCTTGGCCGAAAGTCTCTTTGATGACGAGTCTGCTCTCATCCGCTTTGATATGAGTGAGTACATGGAGAAATTCGCGGCTAGCCGTCTCAACGGAGCGCCCCCAGGCTATGTAGGCTATGAAGAAGGAGGGGAGCTGACGGAAAAGGTGCGCAACAGACCTTATTCTGTCCTGCTCTTTGACGAGGTGGAAAAGGCGCACCCAGATATTTTCAATGTTCTCCTGCAGGTCTTGGATGATGGCCAGTTGACTGACAGCAAGGGCCGCAAGGTGGACTTCTCCAACACGATTATTATCATGACCAGCAATCTGGGGGCGACCAGTTTGCGGGATGATAAGACGGTGGGCTTTGGTGCGCGGGACATTCGCTTGGACCATGCCAATATGGAAAAACGGATGCTGGAAGAACTCAATAAAGCATATAGACCAGAGTTTATCAACCGTATTGACGAGAAGGTAGTCTTCCACAGCTTATCTGCTGAAGATATGCAGGAAGTGGTCAAGGTTATGGTCAAACCGCTCATTGCAAGTCTCGCTGAGAAGGGAATTGAGCTGAAATTTCAGGCTAGTGCCCTTAAGCTGCTGGCTCAGGAAGGATACGATGTGGAAATGGGAGCACGGCCATTGCGTCGCACTCTACAGACTCAGGTAGAGGACAAGCTGTCTGAGCTCCTCTTGACAGGAGATTTGACTGCTGGTCAGACTCTTAAGGTCGGGGTCAAGGCTGGCCAACTCAAGTTCGAAGTGGCCTAGAAATCGCAGTCTTTCAACGGAAAGTTGTTTGATCGTGGTTAAACCTTGATAGCAATCATACCTATAGATACCGAACAGTTATTTCATCATTCAATGAAACTGGGAATTGAAGGATTGGAGGCTGATATGTCGCTTTTTAAAGACTTGTTTGCTGGCAAGAAAGCCAGAGTGAAAACACCAGAAGAGCGCAAGGCGGCTAGTATCCAGCGCTTGAAAAAGGAGGGGATTCCTTACATTGAGCATTTGCCAGTCATCGAAAGTGCTGAGCAAGTAAGGCCGCGCTCGCTAGAAGAAATTGCGCGTCGAGCTATTAGCAGCCTCTTGATTATTCAGGCGGCCTTGGATATCGAAAATAATAATTATAATGAGGAGAGCCGCCATTGGCTGCAGGATAAACTGCAGCAATACGGGGTGCAGGAAGAGTTGACGCCCAAAGAAAGGGCAGTCTTGGAAGATCGTGCCGACTCGGCAGCTATTATTAATATGGTTTGGAAATACGAGGCCTATTGGTCCTTGATTTGGTACTTGGGTCTAGTAGATACTTTACCGTTTCCAGATAAGATTTGTGATTGTGATATTGCTATTGACGCAGTCGCTAGTGCGGTTGACTTTCAGGAATTTCTGGGGAAATGCCAACCGCGCAGCTTAGAAGAATTACTGGATGAGGATGATTTGATTTATCGTTATCACTGGGCTTGTGTGGATGCTCGGATTCATAACCAGCCAGCACCGGCAGGCCTTGATGAAAGTGTTGTTCTGGAGAGGCGGTCTGGTCTTGACTGGCTGCTGGGGCTGAATACGGCCCAGGACTGGGATGCTGTTGAGCTGCATACCTAATCCAACTTGTCTTGATTCACTCAATTAGAAAGGAGGTACCTTTGTCTGCTCGCAAAATGGCTAAAATTGCCATCCTATCGGCTCTATGTGTGGCCTTTCGCTATGCATTTTCCTTTCTGCCCAATGTGCAGCCTATCTCAGCTATCTTTTTCCTGATAGTCATTTTTGAGGATTTGCCGACTTCACTCCTAGTGATGGCTGTGACGATGTTTACATCAGCCTTTCTTTTGGGAATGAGTCCAATCGTCTTCTTTCAGTTGCTGTCCTTTGGACTGATTCTTTGCCTTTGGCGGCTGCTCTATCCTCGGTTAAATCTAGTGGGACAGGGAATAGTAGCAGCTCTCCTATCCTTTGGCTATGGCATTGCCATTGATACGCTGACAGCCTTGCTGTACAACTATCACTGGTGGTCTTATGCGATTATCAATGCTTTGACCTTCAATATAGCGCACGGACTGTCGACTTTGTTTTTTTACCCACTCTTGTACCCTATTTTAAGGAGGCTCTATAATGAAAAAAATCTTTAGTTTGCTCACACTTGCTTTTGCCCTTCTCCTTGTAGGTTGCGGCAGCAGCCAGACAAATACTGACAAGAGCTCTAGCTCCGCTGATTCTTCTGTTAAAAAGGAACTGAAAATCAGCATCAGTATTGCACCAGATGGTCAGGAGAAGAGCGAGAAAACGGTGGCTGTTGAAGAAGGAAAGACAGCTATGGATGCTTTGAAGAAGGCCTATAAGGTCGAAGAAAAAGATGGTTTTATTACTTCTATTGACGGCCATGCTCAGGATGAAGCAAAGGGCCTCTACTGGATGTTTAAGGTCAACGGAGAAATGGCTCCTAAGGCAGCCAATCAAATCACTGTCAAGGATGGAGACAAGCTGGAATTCTACCAAGAAGTCTATCAGCAATAAATCTTTTATAAAAAGAATCTGATGCTTAAGACATTAGGTTCTTTTTTTGCGCTTAATACAGTTTTAAAGTGTCTGAAAAATATTTTTATAAAATTTTATAAAAAACTATTGACAAAAGAAAAATATAGTTTATAATAAAATCATAGAAAGAATAAAATATAAAAAATAATAAAAAGGCTAAACGTATGAAAGAAAAAATTGCAATCGTCTTTGGAACATTTGCTCCCTTGCATCAGGGGCATATAGATTTGATTCAGAAGGCTAAGCGTTCTTACGACAAGGTGCGCGTGGTGGTTTCAGGTTATGAGGGAGACCGTGGGCAGGAAGTGGGTCTATCTCTGCAGAAACGATTCCGCTATACGCGGGAGACTTTCGCAGATGATGAATTGACCCAGGTTTACAAACTGGATGAAACTTCTTTTCCACGCTATCCTCTGGGTTGGGACAAGTGGCTGTCAGCTCTATTAGAGTTGGTGAGCTATGATGCAGAACGAGAGGAACTGATTTTCTTTGTTGGTGAGGCTGACTATCAGGAAGAGTTAGAAAAGCGCGACTTCAAAACTTCCTTGCAGGAGCGACAGTTTGGGATTTCAGCTACGATGATTCGGGAAAATCCTAGTCGTTATTGGAAATATATCGCCCAACCTTTCCGCCGTCACTTTACTAAGAAAGTGCTGATTATGGGTAGCGCCAGCAATGGTAAAACGACCTTGGCCAAGGATTTGGCTCGCTTTTATGATGCTCCGGTTAGTCTGGAATATGCTCGAGAATACCAGATTCAAAATAATGTGCGAGACGATGAGCTGACCCCTAAAGACTACTATTATCTGCTCTTAGGACAATATGCTCAGACTTCTCGCTTGATTGACAGCAGCTCCAACCGTGGTCTGGTCGTGGCTGATACAAATTCACTGGTAACCAAGGCTTACTATGATTACTATCTGAAAGAAAGTCCGGTTCAGGACGAAGAAACAGATACTTTTGATAATCTCTTTGCCAGTATTTTGTCCAAGGAAAAATGGGATTTGATTCTCTTTGCTGAGCCGGTCGGCACCTATGTTAACGATGGTTTTCGTGATATGAGCATGGCGGACGAGGCTATCCGCAGTGATTTTTCAAGCCATCTAAAAAGGCTGAAAGAGCAGTGTTTGGCTCATATTCCGACGGTCTATCTAGCTGGTAGTTATTTGGATAATTATCAGGCGGCCAAAGAAGCGATCGATATGATTTATCAAGCGGATTAAAAAAGAAAGTGGTAAAATAGAATGGTAGTAAAAAAATCAAAAACTCTCTCCTGCACCTATCTACGCAGGACTGAAACAAAAATTTCAAACCTTTGCTCGGAATTTCCGCAATGTCTGTGCAGCAGCTAAAAAGCAGGGGATAAAAGGAATCGCGAAATTGCTCTGGCAGGATTTATTTGGCGGGCGTAGCTTGACTCAATGGCTCTACTTGATTGCTTTGTCTAGTCTGCCTTTCATTTTGGAGTTCACCAGTGGTCAGGAGCAGCATGACTGGCTGGGACTCTTTGCTTCTTGGACAGGCATCGTTTGCGTTATTCTAGTAGCCGAGGGGCGGGCCAGCAATTACCTCTTTGGAGCGGTTAATTCGGCAATTTATCTCCTATTGTCCTTTCAGGCTAGCTTTTATGGAGAAGTGCTGACTACGGTCTACTTCTTTATCATGCAGCCTATTGGCCTTTATACTTGGCTGTCCAACCGGGTCAATGAGCAAGATAAGGAAGAACCCTCTCATTTTGAAGCTAAGAAGTTAGACTGGCATGGCTGGCTTAAATATTTGGCCTTGACGGCCTTGATTTGGATTGGTATGGGCTTTGCCTATAAAAGTATTCACAGTCACCGGCCTTTCCGTGATAGTGTGACAGATGCGACCAATGGTATCGGTCAGCTTCTTATGACTGGTCTCTACCGCGAGCAGTGGATCTTCTGGATTGCGACCAATCTCTTCAGTATCTATCTATGGTGGGGTAGCAACCTTCATATCCAGGCCATGTACTGGGTCTATACCCTCAATAGTATCGTTGGATGGTATCAGTGGACCAAGGCGGTGAAGAAAGCTTAGACCAAGGCCTGAGATTTTTGATAGAAAAAGATAGCTTAGGAAAGGAAGAAACTCATGACCAAACAGGATATCCCAGCGGGAATGTCGGAAAAAGAGTACTATGAAACCATGGCGGATGAGTCCGCCTTTTTGGCATGGTACAAGACACAGGATTTACCTAAGTATGAGACACCTAGCGTAACAGCAGATATGGTAGCCTACTGTTTCGTGGAAGGGCAGATAAAACTCTTGGTTATCAAGCGCAAGGCCCACCCTTATCAAAATAAATATGCCTTAGTCGGAGGTTTTGTGGACAAGCATGAGGATGCCTATCAAGCCTGCATCCGGGAAGTCAAGGAAGAGGTAGGGCTGGAGATACCGCTGGAAAAGGTGGAGCAGCTGATGACGGTTTCTACTCCAGGACGTGATCCACGCGGATGGGTCATCACCATTGCCCATCTGGTCTATCTGCCGGCTATAGCAGTAGATCAAGCACAAGCTGGGGATGATGCCAAGGAAGTCACCTTTCTTGATGTAGACTTTAAGACAAGGAGTTTTAGAGACGGTGAGCGGCTCCTGACAGCAGAGGACTTTGCCTTTGACCACTACCAAATCCTGCTGGAATCTATCAAGCGGATTCAGGGGCGACTTGACTGGAATCCAACTTTTCTCCATCTGCTGGAATCACCGTTTACTGTCTATGAAGGGACTGAGTTGGTCAATCTCATCACGCCTAGACGACCTATTGTCAGCAATAATTTTCTAGTGAAATTTGGAGAATACCTAGAGGAGGCTGGTGTTAAGCGCGTGCCAAAGAGGAAGCCGAGAAAAGTGTATCGGTTGAAGGCAGAAAAATCAGATTAAAAGAAAGCTGATCATATATTTCTCTTGCAGGATAAATTTGTCCTGTTTTTTCGTTTTTAATTACGAATAGATAAGTAGGAGCGAGTTTCTCATGACAAAAGAAGCATATTGAGAAACAGAACTTTACTTGGGAAAAAATTTTTTAAGAATTTTGCATAAATGATTGACATAGTAAAATCACAGTGTTACAATAATGTTACAAAAAGATTTCTTAATGTTACAAGGAGACAAAAGATGAAAACACGTACTTATACAAAAATGATGGCAGCTGCAGTTCTGGCTTCTAGTTTGCTTTTAGGGGCATGTGGTAAGAAAGAAGAAAGTGCAACAAGTGCCAGTTCTAGCAAAACTGTTCAAGCTTCTTCTAGCTCAAAAGTTGCGTCATCCAGCAAGGCCAGCGCTTCTCCTAAGGCCAGCAATAGCGCTTCTTCAGAAGGAGCAGTTAGCCAGTCTGAACAAGCCCAAGCTCCTGCCAGTCAGCAACAGTCTACTGTCGAAGCTCCTCAAGCCCAACAAACGCAGCCACAGCAAGCCTCAGGTCGACAAAATATTCAGAGTCAAGCAACTCAACCAGCCCAAGCGCCCGAAAGCAATCGCCAGCTTCAGAATAAACAGGCAGCCAGCAATGCTCGCTATAAAGGTGTCTTGACTATGGTGGATGGGGATTTCTCAGCCGCTGCTGGAACTTGGAAAGATGCCAATGGAAATACTGTGACTGTATCAGGTAATGGTCAATTCACAGTCCAGTCTGCAGATGGAAAGACAGATAATTATTCCATTGCTTCCTACTCTTATACACTGGATGATGGCAAATACAATGCGCAGTTAAGCGGCCAAGGCAATGCCAATCTGCAGATTACAACAGGAGCAGATGGTTTAGTAACAAGCGTTGTGGTGACCCAACCCTAAACAAAAAAGGAAGTCCAATTGGCTTCCTTTTGGTTTTATTTTTGAATTTGTAAGAGTTCTTCAATTTCAGCCAGGCTTTCAGCTTGAGAAATAGCACCGCGGAGCTTGGCTGCTCCGGCAGTACCGCGCAGATAGTGCGGAGCTAGGCCCCGGAATTCGCGGATGGCCACATATTCTCCTTTGAGATTTACCAAGCGGGAGAGGTGATCGTGAGCGATTTTCATCTTGTCCTCGAAGCTGAGGTCTGGAAGGATTTCGCCGGTTTCAAAGTAGTGGTTGATTTGGTTAAAGAGGTAAGGATTTCCCATAGCAGCTCGGCCCACCATAACGGCATCGGCACCGACTTCCTCGATACGCTGTTTAGCATCATGCACACTGCGGATATCACCGTTAGCGATGAAAGGAATCTTGGTCAGAGCATGGGCTACGTCGTGCAAGGTCTCAAGGTCAGCATGACCAGTATACATTTGCTCACGGGTGCGGCCGTGCATAGCCAAGGCTGAGACTCCAGCGGCTTCGGCTGCTAGAGCATTTTCTACAGCTAGTGAGCTGTCAGACCAGCCAGTTCGCATCTTGACTGTCAGAGGAATATCCAGAACGGACTGGACCTTGTTGATGATTTTATAGATTTTCTCAGGGTCCTTGAGCCATTTAGCTCCAGCTTCGTTTTTGACAATTTTATTGACCGGGCAGCCCATATTGATATCGACGATATCCGTCTTGGTGTTTTCTTGGATAAATTCTGCTGCGCGGGCTAAACTGTCCTCGTCGCTACCGAAAAGCTGGATAGAAACGGGATTTTCTCCTTCATCAATGTGGAGCATGTGGAGGGTTTTTTCGTTGTTATACTGGATGCCCTTGTCAGAGACCATTTCCATCACGACCAGGCCTGCTCCCAGCTCTTTGGCAATGGTTCGGAAAGCAGAGTTGGTTACGCCGGCCATAGGCGCCAGAACTGTGCGGTTGGGAATTTCGACTTTCCCAATCATAAAAGGGGTATTAAGATTTGTCACGAATCAGTTCCTCCAGGTCATTTTGGTCAAAGTGATAGGCAGTCTGGCAGAATTGGCAGACGATTTCAGCTCCTTGGTCTTGGTCACGCATCTCTTCCAAGTCAGTCTTTGGCAAGGTAGCCAAGGCATTCATGAAGCGCTCTTTGCTGCAGTCGCACTGGAAGCGGATTTCCTCTTCAGACAGGCGTTTGTATGGCTCATCACCATAGATGGCAGCCAGTAGAGCTTCGATATGGTCATCGGATTCCAGCAGTTTTGAGATGGCAGGCATTTCTTGGATCCGCTTCTCAAAGCGGGCAATTTCAGTTTCCTTAGCGCCAGGCAGAACTTGTACCAAGAAACCGCCAGCAACCTTGACTTTATCATTCTCATCCAAGAGGACATTGAGGCCAACTGCGGAAGGTGTTTGCTGGCTTTCGGTTAGGTAGAAAGCTAGGTCTTCGCCGATTTCTCCAGAGATGAGAGGAGTCATGGAATTGTAAGGATTGCCCGTACCGTAGTCCGTTATAACGAGGAATTCGCCTTGGCCGACAAAAGGACCAACCATAACTTCGCCAGTAGCTGTCTTTTTGATATCTACTCCGGGATTTTGCACATAGCCTTTGACATTACCCTCGGTATCTGCCACTGTGATGATCGCACCTAGTGAGCTAGTTCCAAGGATCTTGACGGTAATCTTGGTCTGGCCTTTTTCATTTGCAGCCAAAATCTGGCTGGCAATCAGTGTGCGGCCAAGTGCAACGGTAGAACTTGCTTGAGTTTGATGTTTTTCTTGAGCGGTCCGAACCGTCTCTGTGCTATCCAGCACATAAGCACGGAAAGAACCATTTTCTGAGATAGTTTTGATAATTTTGTCCATACCTTTTATTTTAACACAAAAAAGAAAAACAAGCGCGCGACTGCGCTTGTTTTTTGGGGTTAGGAAGCATTTTAAGACTAAAAATAGTATAATAAAACAAAGGAGGCTAGTATGAACCAATCTTTGAAAGCGGCAGTCTATGGTTTGGCGGTAGCTGATGCATTAGGAGTTCCGTGTGAATTCTTGACCCGTGGCAGTTTTGAAGCGGTTGAGATGGTGGGCTATGGCAGCCATCAGCAACCTGCTGGAACTTGGTCAGATGATACTAGCCTTGTTTTGGCGACCTGTGATTCTATTAGGGAAAAAGGTAAGATTGACCCTGTCGATATGCAGCAGCGGTTTAAAAATTGGCTCTTCGAGGGAGCCTACACGCCAGATGGTTTGACCTTCGATGTAGGAAATGCGACTCGCGAAGCTTTGACAAGAGGACACGGTCTGTCTGATGAATATTCCAATGGAAATGGTTCTTTGATGCGGATTCTTCCCCTAGCCTTTACGGCAGTTGGTCCGTCTGATATTGAGGCTGTTTCCAGTATTACACATGCCCATGCGACTTCCGTAGAGGCCTGCCAGCTTTATGTGGATATTGCTCGTAGGCTCTCAAAAGGCCAGCAACTACCGGAAATACTATCAGGCTTAGAGACTAGCAAGACCTATGCTCGTTTGGAAACTTTAGCAGAGCTGACCGAAGATGACATTCGCTCTACTGGCTATGTGGTGGATACCTTGGAAGCAGCGCTGTGGTGTCTGCTGACTAGCACTTCTTATCTGGAAACTGTCCTGAAAGCTGTTAATTTGGGCGATGACACTGATACAGTAGCAGCAGTTGCTGGCGGCTTGGCTGGTATCATCTATGGTTTGGAAGGGATCCCTGACAACTGGCTAGCCCAGCTGCGCCATAAAGAACTGTTGGAAAGTTGCTTGTTTTAAGCTTGTAAGTCAAATACCTATTGTGCTTGTTATAGAGTTTTGCCATAGCTATCAAACAAAAATCGCAAGGAATACCCTGCGATTCGTCTTTTATCAGTCCATTTCTGGGAAAAGTTTAGCAAGTATTTTAGGGGTGATGCTTTGTCCCGGCCCCTCAGCGCAATAGGTGTGCATATACATAGAGGGGTTGAAGTTTAGCTCGATGCAGGTACAGTTGGGATTTTCCTTTGTGGAAATAGCAGAGCTGTCAGGGATAATCAGGTCAACGCCACAAGCCCAAGCTCCCATAGCCTTTGCCATGTCCGCAGCGAGTTCCTTATAAGATGGGTGCATGCTGTCTGTGACATCAATCGAGTCTCCACCGGTAGAAATATTGGAATTGCGCCGCAAGTCAACTTTGACTCCAGCAGGCAGGATATCGTCGGGTCCATAACCTTGCTGGTCTAACATGAGCAGTTCAATGTCCCCCAGTTCAATGATTTCGAGTGGTGATCGATGATCTCGACCCCGCAGGGGATTGTCATTTTTGATGGCAACCAATTCTCTCACGGTATGCTGACCGTCTCCTACGACATTGGCTGCTACTCGCAAGAGGACTGCCTCACACTGACCGTCTAAGACAAAGAAGCGGTACTCCGTTCCAGCGATAAATTCTTCGACTAAGACAGCAGCGTCTTCTGAAAAGGCAATCTCTAAAGCCTTGCGATAAGATTCCAGGCTAGCTGGTTCTTGGAAGATGGAGATGCCTAGTCCGAAGTTGGTTGACTTGGGTTTGACGACAATTTGATGATCCTTAATCAAAGGGTAATAGGCCAGTCCCTCTTCAAGAGAAGAAAATTCTGCTCCAGCTGGAACGGGAAAGTCAGCTGCAGCCAAAATCTTTTTGGTGACTGTTTTATTGGCCATGGCCAGAGGGATGACATAGTTATCCTTGGAGGTCATATTGCCGTTCTTGACATATTCCACATGGTGACCATGCCAAAGCTTGAGAAATTGGTCATTTTCATCTAAAATTTCAAAGTTTAGACCTCTTTGTATGGCATCAAAGAGTAGCATTTGAGTAGATAATTCCATATTCTCGTAGCCTTTGAGGGCATAAGGAGCAGTCCAAGCATAGCGGTGATACTCCTCTGCTTTTTCTAATCCAAAGGCCATTAAGGAATCTTGCTGGATATGAGGCAGGAGCTGGCCAGATAGGGTTAGCTGAGGATTCAGAAGTGCTTCTTTAAGTTGCTGAAGCAAGGTTTGGTAGTAAGTTGGCAGTTCAAAATGTTGAATGAGCTCTTCCATAGCTTGGAGAAGTGCTGAGCTGTCTGCTTCATCGGGCAGAGCAGTCAGCGGGTGGCTACAAGCAATCTTTTGGTTCAAGTCGTGGGCAGCTTTTAATACTGCATCAACATTTTCTACATCATCTAGCCAGAGCAGGCTCAGTAAAAAGAGATGGACGGTATCTAAGGTCTCTTGGCTAATGCCTAAATGGTCAAAAGGATTGAGGTCAAAGCAGCGGAATTCCAGATAAGTGATGCCTTGCTCCAGATAGGCACGATTGTGCTTCTGTCCACGGAAGCGAACGGCTGAGTAAAATTCCTTTTCAGCGCTGAGCTCGCCTGACTGAACGTAGTTTTCAATATCAGTTACATATTGCTCCAAAGAAGCGTAGGACACCTGAATATTTTCGTCATTGACATAGCCATAGTCACTGTTGCGAAAAGAGCGGATAGGCTGGGGAATGTCCTGCCTGTAGAAGCCAGCTTCTGCCAAAGGGGCAGCACCATAGAGATAGGTTAAAATCCAGCGGAAGCGCAGAAAGTTTCGAGCCAGCTTGAGATAGAGGTCATTTTTAAAGTCCTTGAGCGAATGGTGGGAGCTGGCTTGAAAGAGAGCAGTGACCAGATCTTTCCCAAGCTCCATATTATAGTGGATGCCGGAGATAGCCTGTAGTTTTTTACCATATTTTTCCGCTAAGCCCTCTCGGTAGTGGCGTTCATAGTCGTTTTCCAGATGGGCGATGGCAATCTCTTCTTCCGTCAGCTGTGGTGGCATGGATAGAGGCCAGAGGCGTTCATTCTGGTCAATCGAGCGACCAGCTACATCGCTGATAGCTCCCAGTAAGCGACGTGCTTCCTTAGTCGAGTGAGCGATAGGTGTAATTAGTTCCAGTTGTTGCTCGCTGAAGTCTGTTTGGATGGTCGGGTGGAAATTACGGGAACCAAGCTGACTAGGATGGGCAGTTTGAGCTAAGTGCCCGTCAGCTGTCACCCGCAGATTTTCCCTCTCCAGACCAAAGGTCGCTTGGAGAATAGGGCTTGTTGTATTTAGTTTCTGCAGTAATCGATTAATCGTCATCATTTCACCGTCCTATGATAGTAATTTTAGTCTATTACAAACAGAAAAAGAAAACAAATTTTCGCTACGATTTTACAAAAATTCCGAACTTTTATTTTTAATAAACTAATAAATTTCAGAAAATACAGATTTTGTGAAAATTTAATTCGTTTTCAAAAAGGAAAAAGCAAATCAAGAATGGATCCCACCTTGAAAAATTGTTAAATTTTTCATATAATGAGGTATAAAACATAATCGCAGGTGAGATTCCTGCCTGCTTTTCAAGAAAGGAAGAGCTGCTTCAGCTCAGACAGAATTATGACATCAGTAGTTGTTGTAGGAACCCAGTGGGGAGATGAAGGAAAAGGGAAGATTACAGACTTCCTTTCAGCCAATGCCGAAGTGATTGCCCGCTATCAGGGTGGTGACAATGCCGGCCATACCATCGTGATTGATGGCAAGAAGTACAAGCTGCACCTGATTCCGTCAGGGATTTTCTTCCCAGAAAAAATCTCTGTTATAGGAAATGGAATGGTGGTTAATCCTAAATCTCTGGTCAAAGAATTGAACTATCTGCATGAAGAGGGTGTGACGACAGACAACCTTCGTATCTCTGATCGAGCGCATGTCATCCTGCCTTACCATATCGAGTTGGATCGTCTGCAGGAAGAAGCAAAAGGTGACAATAAAATCGGGACGACAATCAAGGGAATCGGCCCTGCCTATATGGACAAGGCTGCTCGTGTCGGTATCCGCATTGCTGACCTTTTGGATAAAGATATTTTCAGAGAGCGCTTGGAGCGGAATCTAGCTGAGAAAAACCGCCTCTTTGAGAAGTTGTACGATAGTACAGCAATCAGCTTTGATGATATTTTTGAAGAATATTATGAATATGGTCAGCAAATCAAGCAGTATGTGACGGACACTTCTGTTATCCTCAACGATGCGCTGGATCAAGGGAAACGAGTGCTCTTTGAAGGGGCTCAAGGGGTTATGCTGGATATTGACCAAGGGACTTATCCATTTGTAACTTCTTCTAATCCAGTTGCAGGGGGAGTCACCATCGGTTCCGGTGTTGGTCCGAGCAAAATTGACAAGGTAGTTGGTGTCTGCAAGGCCTACACCAGTCGGGTCGGAGATGGACCATTCCCAACAGAGCTTTTTGATGAAGTTGGTGACCGCATTCGTGATATCGGCCACGAATATGGCACTACCACTGGTCGCCCACGTCGGGTAGGTTGGTTTGACTCGGTTGTTATGCGCCATAGCCGCCGTGTATCAGGGATTACCAATCTTTCGCTTAACTCCATCGATGTCTTGAGTGGTCTGGATACAGTGAAAATCTGTGTAGCTTATGACTTGGATGGCCAAAGAATCGACCACTACCCAGCTAGTCTGGAACAGCTCAAGCGCTGCAAGCCGATTTACGAAGAGCTGCCAGGCTGGTCAGAGGACATCACTGGAGTCCGCAGTCTGGAAGACTTGCCAGAAAATGCCCGTAACTATGTTCGCCGAGTGAGTGAGCTGGTTGGCGTTCGCATTTCTACCTTCTCAGTCGGTCCTGGTCGTGAGCAGACCAATATCTTGGAAAGCGTCTGGTCTAATTTATAAAAAAGTCAGCACAAGGAAATTGCTTCTTGTGCTTTTTTGTAAGAAAATTTCATCTTAAGATTCATTTAAGATATATATTTTATGCTAATAGCATAAACAAAGACCTCCTAACTTTGTTTAAAAATCCTAAACTTTTTCATAATAATCTCCTGAAAGTCACCTCAGTGGTGGCTTTTATTTTTTCTGAGAAGTGCAGCAGGCTTGTGGTATAATGAGATAGACGACTATAGTTTTAGAAAGACAATGATGAATTATACGATTGAAGAAAAAGAAGCATTTATGCGGGAAGCTTTAAAGGAGGCGGAGATTGCCCTAGCTCATGATGAAATTCCTATCGGCTGTGTTTTGGTTAAAGAAGGTAAGATTATCGGCCGCGGTCACAATGCACGTGAGGAGCTGCAACGGGCTGTTATGCATGCGGAAATAATGGCTATCGAAGAGGCGAATCGGCATGAAAATAGCTGGCGCTTGCTGGATACAACGCTTTTTGTGACTATTGAGCCATGTGTCATGTGTAGCGGAGCGATAGGTCTAGCACGCATACCCCATGTGATTTACGGAGCAGCAAATCAAAAGTTTGGAGCAGCTGGCAGCCTTTATGATATTCTGACGGATGAGCGCCTGAATCACCGAGTAGAGGTGGAGACAGGTGTCCTCCAAGAAGAGTGTGCTCAAATCATGCAAGATTTTTTTAGAAATCGTCGCCAAAAGTAAAAAAATGTGATATACTATTCATGGAGCAACAGTTTTGCGTGAAGCGGGTCAGGGGAGGAATCCAGCAGCCCTAAGCGATGTAAGCTGTGTGCTCTTTTTCTATGCCTCTTAACGAATCAACTCCGAAGGAGGAAGATGAGTTTAGAGACATTGACGCAGTTTGAGCGAAGCTAGAACTAGGTTCCGATGTTGAATGAATCAAGCCTGCAAGGCGCAGATGAATATTGGAGCAGTGAATCTAGTTCGAACGGATCTGAAATGAATTCAGCTGACATTCAATCTTAAGAAGCATATTGGTTTTCTTGTCAATCGAAAATATTCTTCTCAATAGGCCTAAAATTTGTTGACTTACGCAAACGATTGCTTTCAGATGGCTACTAGGATTAGCTCATTTATAAAAAATTAAATTGGAAGCGTTTTAAAACAATAAATTACTTGCTAAATAAGTATGAAAGCGATATGATAGAGTGGAATAAAAAATGGAGGAATATCATGTCACATATTAAATTTGATTATTCAAAAGTTTTAGATAAATTTGTTGCCCCACATGAAGTGGAGTATATGCAATCACAAGTAACAGCAGCAGATGAATTGATCCGCAAAGGAACTGGTGCTGGAAGCGACTTTTTGGGATGGTTGGACCTTCCTGAAAACTATGACCGTGAAGAATTCGACCGCATTTTGAAAGCTGCTGAGCAAATCAAATCAGACAGCGATGTCTTGGTTGTGATTGGTATCGGTGGATCTTACCTTGGTGCCAAAGCAGCCATTGACTTCTTGAATCACCACTTTGCTAACTTGCAAACAAAAGAAGAACGCAAAGCGCCACAAATCCTTTACGCTGGAAACTCAATTTCATCTACTTACCTTGCTGACTTGGTAGAGTATGTTGCAGACAAAGACTTCTCAGTAAACGTGATTTCTAAATCAGGTACAACAACTGAACCAGCTATTGCTTTCCGCGTCTTCAAAGAACTCTTGGTTAAGAAATACGGTCAAGAAGAAGCTAACAAACGTATCTACGCTACAACTGACCGCCAAAAAGGTGCTGTTAAGGTTGAAGCAGATGCTAATGGTTGGGAAACATTTGTTGTTCCAGATGACATCGGTGGACGCTTCTCAGTATTGACAGCAGTTGGATTGCTTCCAATCGCAGCATCAGGAGCAGATATCAAAGCTCTTATGGAAGGTGCCAATGCAGCTCGTAAAGATTACACTTCAGACAAACTTTCAGAAAATGAAGCTTACCAATACGCAGCCGTTCGTAACATCCTTTACCGCAAAGGCTATGCTACTGAAATCTTGGTAAACTACGAGCCATCACTTCAATACTTCTCAGAATGGTGGAAACAATTGGCTGGTGAATCAGAAGGGAAAGATCAAAAAGGGATCTACCCAACTTCAGCAAACTTCTCAACTGACTTGCACTCATTGGGTCAATTTATCCAAGAAGGAACTCGCATCATGTTTGAAACAGTTGTCCGTGTTGATAAACCACGTAAAAACGTGATTATCCCTAGCTTGGAAGAAGACCTTGACGGACTTGGTTACCTTCAAGGAAAAGATGTTGACTTCGTTAACAAAAAAGCAACTGACGGTGTTCTTCTTGCCCACACTGATGGTGACGTACCAAACATGTACGTGACTCTTCCAGAGCAAGACGCTTTCACTCTTGGCTACACTATCTACTTCTTCGAATTGGCCATTGCCCTTTCAGGTTACTTGAATGCAATTAACCCTTTTGACCAACCAGGGGTTGAAGCCTACAAGAGAAATATGTTTGCCCTTCTTGGTAAACCGGGGTTTGAAGAATTGAGCAAAGAATTGAATGCACGTTTGTAATACGAAACGCAGCCTCCCTTAGGGGAGGTTTTTTGATTGGAAGAATAATTTATGTTATAATATTGTAAAATTTGTCATTGTTTTTCAATATTTTCGCAATATGACAAATCAACAAAAATGATAAGGAGAAAACCATGTCAGATAAAGATGGACAAGGTCAAGTGCAAGGGGCTTGGCAAGAAAATCAAACTAGCCAGCCAATGCAAGGGAATTTCCAGCAGATTCAGCCGCAAGAATTACCTGATAAGAAAGGCAATATCGGAAAAGTCATAGGACTTTCAGTTTTTGCTATTATAATTGGTCTTTTGATTGGCAGCGGTTCAGCTTATTTTATCGGCAAGCAGGCGCAGACAAATAAGGATATTCAAAGGATTAAACGTTTAAGTAAGGCTCAGGAAGAAGCCAAAGACAAGAGTGACAGCTTTACTACAGACGAGCAGTCGGTTCAGTTTAATTGGACTTTGAAAGACTTGGGACGGTTGAGCTATACAAATGATGAAGGATTAGGTCTGACGGCTGATCAAATCGTTGAAACTTATGGCTTGGCTAGTTCAGCAGAATATGATCGTAATCGTCTGTTACTTCGATGGGGCCCTTCTGTCAGGGACAAGGAGCAAAATATTTCTTTTCAATTTGATAAAGTTGACCAGAATTACTATCTGAAGCAAGTGGTAGTTGGAGATTCTTTTAAAGAATATAGAAAAGGGAAGGAAACGACGGATTGGAGCGTATTATCTCCCAAAGACCTTGAACGTTTGAAAGAAGGAGACAAGGAAACGGGTGAAGGAGGAACAGCTTTATCAGAGGTCCTGAAGAAGCATCCTGTTCCGTCAGAAATTGTCATCACAACCGAACGTGACGTAGATAATAAGATTATCTCCAATCGTCTGATTGCTGAGGTGACTTATAAAACAGAAGATGGTTATGAATACCTATTGTTTGTAGGCCAGCCAGATGGAAATTTCTTATATATAAAGTCAGAGGAAATGTAAGTTTTTAGTTATTTAGTTTATCTTTTGTAACTGACTGCTTTCAAAGCATTTCGTTATTAAAAGAGAACTGATAAGACTATTGGAAATAAACAAGAAAGAGGAAAGAAGATTGACAGAACAGCAAACACAGCATTCTTTTGAGCCTTCAAGGAATGCTCAGTCGCAAGAGAAATTCCCGCATCATTTTCAATCTCAGCAAGGCCATGTTTCAAGTCCGCAGGGACCAACCCCACCTTTGACCAAGAATAAATCTTGGAAAGGAATCCTGATAGGCGGAGCCTTGCTCTCTCTTGGTCTTGGACTAATCGGAGGGGGAATCTGGGGTTATGGAATGGGAGTAGCGGATGTTATCAAAGGAGAATATCCTGTACTTCATCCTTTGGCAGATGCTAGGGAATCAAAGAGAGATCAATCAAATCAGTACATTGACCCTGATACTACTGAGTTCAAGTGGGACATTGATAGTTTGTCAGAGTTACGGTTCAATACTATTCAGACAGATACGAATGGTACTTCTGTGGAAGATATTCTTGATAAATATGGCAAGGCTTTAAAAGAAGAAATCTCTCGTGACAGCCTTGATTTAGAGTGGGGAACGCTTCAAGATTCTGATGATGAGGAGGACTGGCCAGTTTATTATACAGATCAAACTGCTTCTCTGGATTTTGAGAAGAAAAAAGATGGTTTCTATCTGAATAGCCTTCATATCTATAATATTCGCTTTGAAGGAAGCAAGCATAATGCTGAGGACGAAGCGATGGCGGCTGATTACTTTGAAAAATTGAAAAAAGGTGATGCAAAGACTGGTAAGGATGGCATTTCCTATAAGGAAGTTTTTAAGGAATATGGCAGTCCGAGGAGTATCTCTATTCGTGTAGATGAAGATTTCAGTGAGGATACTAGTCAAACCATTATGGAGGTGGCTTATGACGCTCCTAATGATGGAACTTATAGGTTGTTATTCGTTCAGCAGGAGGACGGAAACTATCTTTTGTCCACTACTGCCAATAAATAAAATAGAACTCAAATAATAAAAGGAGAAACGATGTCAGAACAAAATAAACCGCAGGAACAATCTTTAGAAGGATTGGCTCCGTACCCACAGCAAGTCCAGTCATCAGACTCAGGACAATTTGTAGCTAACTCAACAGAGGAGCAGCCTCTTCCAACAGAAGGGGGCGGTCCTGAAATGCCGATTCCTAATCAAGATTTTGGTGTTCAGCAACCATTTTTCGACGCCCCTCAGCAGCAGATGCCTCAGCAGGATAATTGGGGAAATCCTGCTTTTCAAAAAGAAATTCCTCAGGGATTTAATCCAGCTGGTCAGAACTTTACCGGACCACAGCAAGCTGCAAACTTCGCTGGCCAGCCAAGTCCAGAGCCAAAGAAAAATAGTACGGGCAAGCTGATAGGATTTTTAGGAATAGGTCTGGCAGCGGGACTATTGCTAGGAGGTCTTGGCGGCTATTTCCTAAATGATTTTATGGGTGGGGGAAGTGTGCCAAGTCTGTCTCGAAAGGGACATCAAAGCGATGTTGCTTCTTTTGTGGCTCCGTCAAAAGAGGATGTGTATGAGTGGGAAGTGAAAGACCTTGAAAAGCTGAGCATTGTTAGTGCGGATGATGAAGGATTGACCCCTGAACAAGTAGTCAAAGATTTTGGCTTGGCTAGCAGTGTGACGTTTCAGGAAGAAGGACTCTCATTGTCTTGGTTACCTGACTCTAGTTACACCACTCTGACCTTTATGAAACACGAGGATGGCAGCTACCATCTTCAGGGTATGAGTATTATGCCCGGCAGTGATGGCTATAATAAAAAGGTATCTAGCCAGATTACAGAGAGCTTAAAGACAGGTGATGCGGAAACAGGCGAGGGCGGTTCTTCCTTTAAAGAAGTAATCAAGGAATACCCAGAATATCAACATATCTCAGTTTATGGGGATAGTGAATCAGAGCCGAAGATGCTTGTAAACTATGAAACCTCTTCAAATAAGGAGATAACTTTGACTTTTATCCGTCAGGAAAATGGACAGTACCTATTGAGTAATCTTTCTAAATAGAATAAATGAATAGGAGTGCTTGTCATACAAGCTGGAAGCTCTGAATGGTACGCAAAAGATTAAAATGACCATTGATGCCAACAGTGGGAACATTTTGAACGAAAGAATTAAATAATATCGTTGGTATATAAGTTTGGAATTGCTTTGTTGGGCACGGACGAGAGTTCGTGTCTTTTTACAATCTGTATCTCATGTAGAGAGTCTTATAGGAGTTTTGCAATCCCCTTTTTTGTGTTATAATATTGTCTAATCAAGCTTCTTGGTTTACTTCAATTGTTCTTCAAGTTGTTGGAGATTGCGAAGATAAACAAACTAAAAGGCTAAATCATTCACGAATCGAGGGAAAAATCATGTCTGCTACTAAAATGAACGCTCAAGAAATTATCAAATTTATCGCTGATGCCAAGAAAAAAACTCCGGTCAAGGTAACCTTTGATGGAGAATTGCACGGATCAATCCCTTGGTCTGTTGTGAAGTTAGGCAATGTTCTTTTTGGAGACTGGGAAGAAATCAAGCCGCTCCTAGCGAACTTAGAGGAAAATAAGACTTATGTCGTAGAGCAGGATGCCCGCAACTCAGCGGTGCCGCTTTTGGATAAGCGTGACATCAATGCCCGCATTGAGCCGGGCGCTATTATTCGAGACCAAGTTGAAATTGGCGACAATGCTGTCATCATGATGGGGGCGGTCATCAATATCGGTGCGGAGATTGGTGCTGGGACCATGATTGATATGGGCGCTATTCTGGGCGGCCGAGCGATTGTCGGAAAAAACAGTCATGTCGGTGCTGGTGCTGTTCTGGCGGGAGTCATTGAGCCGGCTAGTGCTGAGCCAGTTCGGGTTGGAGACAATGTGCTGATTGGTGCCAATGCGGTTGTAATCGAAGGTGTACAAATTGGCAGTGGTTCCGTTGTTGCGGCCGGTGCGATTGTGACCCAGGATGTTCCGGAAAACGTAGTGGTTGCTGGTGTTCCGGCACGAGTTATCAAGACCATTGACGAGAAGACCCAGCAGAAGACAGCTCTGGAAGACGCCCTGCGTACTCTTTAAAAATGGCATAAAGATGAATTGATTGGGCCTAGCCCAAAACTTTGACAGGTCTGACAAGATTTTAAAGGAAAGAAAAATGCTTGATTATCTGAACATTCGCCGTGATTTACACCAGATACCAGAAATCGGTCTGGAAGAATACAAGACTCATGCCTACCTGATGCAGGTCATTGATGGACTGACAGCAGGTCTAGACTTTGTGGAAATCCGAACTTGGCGAACTGGTATTTTGGTCTTTATCAAGGGAAGTTCACCAGATAAGACGATTGGCTGGCGGACAGATATTGATGGTCTTCCGATTGTGGAGGATACAGGCCTGGACTTTGCCAGCACTCATGAAGGCCGGATGCATGCCTGCGGACACGATATGCACATGACGGTGGCTCTAGGACTGCTGGAGCAAGCTGTGAGCACTCAGCCTACCCACAATCTGCTTTTTCTCTTTCAGCCTGCTGAGGAAAATGAAGCTGGCGGAATGCTCATGTATGAAGATGGTGCCTTTGGCGACTGGCTGCCGGATGAGTTTTACGGCCTCCATGTGCGGCCGGATCTCAAAGTTGGCGATATTGCCACTAATAGAGGAACGCTTTTTGCTGGCACCTGTGAAGTCAAGCTGACCTTTAAGGGGAAGGGGGGCCATGCGGCCTTTCCTCATGAAGCCAATGATGCTTTGGTGGCGGCTAGCTACTTTATCACCCAGGTGCAGACCATTGTCAGCCGCAATGTCGATCCTATCGAGGGAGCGGTTGTGACCTTTGGTTCGCTCCATGCTGGCACGACCAACAATGTCATCGCAGAAACGGCCTTTTTGCATGGCACCATTCGGACTCTGACTCAGGAGATGAACCTCTTGACTCAGAAGCGCTTACGGGAAATAGCAGAGGGTCTAGCCCAAAGTTTCGGTCTGGAATTGGACTTGGAACTCAAGCAAGGTGGTTATCTGCCTGTAGAAAATCATCCTGACCTAGCAGACGAATTAATGGACTTTTTCCAGAAGGAAGAAGGAGTGGAGCTGATTGATATTGCGCCGGCTATGACAGGCGAGGACTTTGGCTATCTGCTCAGCAAGGTCAAGGGCGTCATGTTCTGGCTGGGAGTGGATAGTCCCTATGCCCTCCATCATCCCAAGATGACACCGGATGAGGCAGCACTGCCCTTTGCTATTGAAAAGATTGGGAAATTCCTAGATTATAAAATCAACGAAAGATAAGAAAAAGGTGGACGAGCTGCATGAAAAAAGAGCTGAGACAAACTGTACTGAACCAGATGAAGAAACTTGCAGGAAAAGAAAAAGAGCAGGCAGATAGCTGGCTGACCCAGCACTTGCTCAGTTCAGCAGCTTATCAAAAAGCTCAGGTTATCGCTACTTATCTTTCAATGCCGCATGAAGTCTCTACTGCAGCCTTTATCAAACAGGCTCAGTTAGATGGTAAGCGGGTTTTAGTGCCCAAAACCTATGGCCAGGGACGGATGATATTTGTGGATTATGATGAAAGTTACCTGCAAAAGAGCTCTTTTGGCCTTATGGAGCCGATGAGCGAAGAGGCTGTGGAGAAGACGGAGATTGATCTGATTCATGTGCCGGGTGTGGTTTTCAATTCTCAAGGCTTTCGGATTGGTTACGGCGGTGGCTACTATGATCGCTATCTAGCTGATTTTGCTGGGGCGTCTATCAGCAGCATCTATAGTTTTCAAAAATCTGATTTTGAGCCTGATTATCACGATATAGCAGTAAAGGAGGTGTTGACTTATGAACTACATCTATGATAAAAAATATCCTGTGACCAGTATTTTGCTAATTCTGACAACGCTTGTCTTTGTGGGGATGCTTATTTTACGTGGCTTTTCTTATGCTGAAGCACAAACGGTCTTTGAATTTGGAGCAGTGTATTCTCCAACTATTATCATGAATCCTATTCAGATATGGCGTCTCTTTTCTGCTATCTTTGTGCATATTGGCTTGGAGCACTTTGTGGTAAATGTTATTACTCTTTATTTTATTGGACGGCAGGCAGAAGACATTTTTGGCTCGCGAAATTTCTTTCTGCTCTATATGATGTCTGGCCTAATGGGAAATATCTTTGTCTTCTTTTTCAGTCCGGATGCTCTATCAGCAGGAGCTTCAACCGCCTTGTTTGGACTTTTTGCCTCTATCGTGACCCTGCATTATGTCGTTCGTGACAGCTACATTCAGCAGCTGGGGCAGTCTTATATGACCTTGATTGTGGTCAATATCATCTTTAGTTTCATGCCTAGTATCAGCTTGGCGGGGCATTTGGGAGGTTTGATTGGTGGCATACTCTGTGCGGTCATTCTCCCTATCAAAGGCTCAAGCAATGCTTTTAAACCTGCTCAGCGCTGGCTAGTCTTGTTTGGCTATCTAGCCTTGGCTGCCCTTCTGATTTTTCTAGGCTTTCATCATTCCTTGATTTAACAAGTATGTATAAATAACTGGCGAAATATAAAAAAAGAGGTTGAAAACCTCTTTTTTTATAGCTGAAATTTTATTTTTAAGGCTAGTTGTTTGGATTAATTATTTTTTACTTTGTTTTTTCTCTAATGTATGCCCCAAGTCAATGATATACTGCTTCAAGGAGTCTTTGACCTGCGGATGCTTGAGGGCGTAGTCGATTGAAGTCTTCATAAAGCCGAACTTGTCACCGACATCATAGCGATCGCCCTTGAATTCGCGAGCGAACACGCGCTGCGTCTTGTTAAGAGTATCAATCGCATCGGTCAGCTGAATCTCATTTCCAGCACCTGGCGCTTGTTTTTCCAAGATTTCAAAAATTTCTGGTGTCAGCAGGTAGCGGCCGATAATAGCCAAATCACTCGGTGCATCTTCAGGTTTTGGTTTTTCGACGAAAGTTTCCACGCTGTAGAGACCTTTGACACCTTCACCTTGAGGGGCAATCACACCATAAGAGGAAACTTCATCATGAGGGACCTGCATGACAGCGATGGTAGAAGCATGAGTAGCCTCGTAGTCATCAATCAATTGCTTGGTCAGCGGCACAGCCTTATCATTGGTGATGTCCATAAGGTCATCGCCAAGCATGACAACGAAAGGCTCGTTTCCTACGAAAGCCTTGGCCTGAAGGACAGCATCTCCCAGTCCGCGCGGATGGCTTTGACGGATGAAGTGCAGACCGATACCAGTGGTTTCATCAACTAATTTGAGCAAATCGTCTTTACCCTTTTCTTTGAGATTGTATTCTAATTCAAAGTTTGAGTCAAAGTGGTCTTCGATGGAGCGTTTTGATTTACCTGTGACAACTAGAATATCTTCAATTCCAGATTTGAGAGCTTCCTCAACGATAAACTGGATGGTTGGCTTGTCAACGATTGGCAACATTTCTTTGGCTAGTGCTTTAGTAGCTGGCAGGAAGCGGGTTCCGAGACCAGCTGCAGGGATGACGGCTTTCTTAACTTTTGACATAATTATTTCCTTTCTATTAGAACGAAGTCCATTCGTTCTCAGCCTTGAATTCATTGTTCATAATTTCATAAATGGCTTCTTTGATATTCCAGTTTTGATAAATAACCTTATAAATAGCCTGTGTAATCGGCATATAAACATCGAGCTCTTGGGCCAGTTCATAGGCAGCCTTGGTGGTGGAAATTCCTTCGATAACCATGCCCATATTGGCTTCAATATCAGCTAACTTCTCGCCGCGTCCTAGAGCATTGCCGGCCCGCCAGTTGCGGGAGTGGACAGAAGTCCCTGTGACAATCAGGTCACCGACACCAGATAGGCCGCTGTAAGTCAGAGGATTGGCTCCTAACTTGACACCTAGACGCGTGATTTCTGCTAGACCGCGTGTGATAATTGCGGCCTTGGCATTGTCACCATAGCCTAATCCGTGGAGAGCACCGGCTCCGACTGCGATGATGTTTTTCAGAGCGCCTGCAGTCTCCACTCCGATAACGTCGGTATTGGTGTATAGGCGGAAGTAGTGATTGCTGAAGAGCTCCTGCACATACTTAGCTGTTTCCAGATCCTTAGAAGCAGCGGTGATCAGGGTAATATCGCGTACAATGGTTTCCTCAGCATGGCTGGGACCTGAGACAACGACAATCTCGCTGCGTAGCTCTGCAGGGATTTCTTCTTCCAGGATAGTTGAAATCCGTTCGTGAGTATTGGGCTCTAGTCCCTTGGAGGCGTGCATGATTTTTACCTTGTGGTCCAGAGCTTGAGCTACTTGTTTGGCTACCAGACGGGTTACCTTGGTAGGAACGACAAAAAGCACAGCATCCGCATCTTTTAAAGCTTCTTCTAGGTCATGATAGGCCTTGATCTTTTCGTCCAGTACAATATCTTTGAAATAGCGTTTATTGGTGTGTTCGTCGTTGATTTCGTTGATTTGTTCAGCGATATTTCCCCAAATACGAACCTCATGTCCGTTGTCATTTAACACTTGTGATAAGGCCGTTCCCCAAGAACCAGGACCAATCACAGCAACTCGTTGTTTATCCATATCTTCTCCTTATGATGAAATTCCGAGTCTGAATTTAAATCGGTTTTAGAGTCTATATCTCATTTTACCATATAATATAAGAAATTTCTTGCTTGACATTGTTTTTATGTGTGATATAGTAAGGAAACTAAGTCAAATATGAAAAAAGTAGGAGGAAGCATGTTTTTTAAAAGTCTATTACGGTATAAATGGTATGCCCTGAGTTCGCTTTTGATGACCTCATTGATGATTGCCAGCTCTCTTTTACTGCCCTGGTTTTTAAAGCACATATTAGATGCTTTGCAGGAGCAAAATAGCCAGACCATCTACAGTATGGGCGGTTGGCTGATTGGCATCGGTTTTGTCGGGCTGGTGGCAGGAGGAATTAATGTGACCTTGGCGGCTTACATTGCCCAGGCTGTCTCTTCAGATCTCCGTGAGGAGACTTTCCGCAAGATTCAGACCTTTTCTTATGCCAATATCGAGGAATTCAACGCTGGTAATCTAGTCGTGCGGATGACGAATGACATCAATCAGATTCAAAATGTAACTATGATGCTCTTTCAAATTCTTCTTCGACTGCCCATTCTTTTTATCGGATCAGTTATCTTGGCCATTGTGACCATGCCCTCTCTCTGGTGGATTATCTTCTTGCTGATTGTGCTCATAGCTGGTCTAACGGCTGTCATGATGGGGATGATGGGGCCTCGTTTTAAGAAATTCCAAACTCTTTTGGATAAGATTAATGCCATTGCCAAGGAAAATCTTCGTGGTGTGCGAGTGGTCAAGTCCTTCGTTCGGGAGGAAGACCAGTTTCATAAGTTCAGTCAGGTGTCTGATGAACTTTTATCAGAGAATCTCTATATTGGCTATGCATTTTCAATCATTGAGCCGATGATGATGTTGGTCGGCTACAGCTCTGTTTACTTGGCTATCTGGACTCTGTCTGGCATGATTCAGGCGGAGCCAGGACTGGTCAGCTCTATCGCTTCTTTTATCGGTTATCTGAGCCAGATTATTTTCACTATCATTATGGTTGGCTTCTTGGGAAATGGTGTGACGAGGGGGATCATTTCTATCCGTCGGATCAAGGAAGTATTGGCAACGGAGCCAGCTATGGCTTTCCCAGACTCGCCTGATGAAGAACTAGAAGGTAGCCTCAGCTTTGAGCATGTGACTTTTTCCTATCCCAATGATGACGAGCCAATGCTAAAGGATATCAGCTTTGAGGTTGAGCCGGGGCAAATGATTGGCGTTGTCGGTGCGACAGGTGCTGGTAAGTCTACCTTAGCCCAGCTGATTCCCCGTCTTTTTGACCCGCAGGAAGGTTCTGTCAAGATTGGCGGCCGGGATCTGCGAGAGCTTAGTCAGGGAACTCTTCGTAAAAATGTTTCCATCGTGCTCCAGCGGGCGATTCTATTTAGCGGGACCATTGCGGACAATCTCCGTCAGGGCAAGCTCAACGCTTCGCTGCCTGAGATGGAGCGGGCGGCTCGTATTGCCCAAGCTAGTGAATTTATCAGCCGTATGGAAGAGAGTTTTGACAGTGCAGTGGAGGAGCGTGGCAGCAACTTCTCTGGCGGTCAGAAGCAGCGGATGTCCATTGCCAGAGGTGTTGTCAACAATCCCAATATTTTGATTTTAGATGATTCGACCTCAGCCTTGGATGCCAAATCGGAAAAGCTGGTTCAAGAAGCCTTGAACAAAGAGCTGCAGGGAACGACGACAATTATCATCGCTCAAAAGATTAGCTCCGTCGTTCATGCAGATAAGATTCTGGTCTTGGATCAAGGACGGCTGATTGGCCAAGGGACGCATGCAGAATTGGTCGCCACTAACGATGTCTACCGCGAGATCTACGAAACTCAGAAAGGAAAGGAGGACTAAGATGCGGACGATTGCATTTTTCTGGCAATATTTTAAGCGTTACAAATTATCCTTTGTCATTGTGCTCTTGATGATGGTAACAGCGACTGTTTTTCAGGTCCTTTTTCCGGTTTATGTCGGTCAGGCTGTTCAGCATTTGGTTGAGCTGGGACGGGCTTTTGCGGAGAAGGGTGAGACTGATCAGATTCTGTCAACTTTTGGCAGCGTCATGGGCAGTGTATTGGTGTCCTTTGTCTGCCTGTCTGTTTCCAGCTTGATTTACATGGTTTTGATGACCCGAGTTATTGCCCATTCGACCAATGAGATGCGCAAGGGCCTGTTTGGCAAGCTGTCCAAGATGACAGTTGCTTTCTTTGACCGCCATCAGGATGGAGACATTCTGTCGCGCTTTACCAGCGACTTGGACAATATCCTGCAGGCTCTAAACGAGAGTATGATCCAGGTTATGAGCAATGCCTTACTCTATCTGGGCCTCGTGATTATCATGTTTGTTCAAAATGCTAGATTGGCCTGGATAACGGTAGCTAGCACGCCGGTTGCTTTTCTTCTTCTAGTGGTCATTGTTAGGCTGGCTCGGAAATACACCAATCTTCAGCAAAAAGAAGTCGGCTGCCTCAATGCTTATATGGACGAGACCATTTCCGGTCAGAAAACCGTTATCGTTCAGGGGATGCAGGAGGAGGTCATCAAAGGTTTTATTGAGCAGAATGACCGAGTACGTTCAGCAACTTTTAAAGGCCGAACCTTTTCAGGCCTTCTCTTCCCAATCATGAACGGGATGAATTTGATTAATACAGCCATCGTTATTTTTGTTGGTTCGGCTGTCTTACTGAGCGACCCTAATGTTGAAACGGCTGTTGCAGTTGGCCTGATTACCACCTTTACTCAGTTTTCCCAGCAGTACTATCAGCCTATCATCCAGATTGCAGCCAGCTGGGGCAGTTTGCAGTTGGCTTTTACAGGGGCTGACCGGATTCAGGAGATGTTTGATGCGCCGGAGGAAGTCCGGCCAGAGAATGCACCTGCATTCACAGAGCTCACAGACTCCGTGGAGATCAAGCATGTGGACTTCTCTTATGTGGAAGGCAAGCCTATTCTCAAAGACGTATCTATTTTAGCTCCTAAGGGCAAGATGACGGCTGTTGTCGGCCCTACTGGATCAGGTAAGACGACCATTATGAACCTGCTCAATCGCTTTTATGATGTAGATAGTGGCAGCATTGAGTTTGACGGTCGTGACATTCGAGATTATGAGCTAGATAGCCTACGGAGCCATGTGGGGATTGTCTTGCAGGATTCGGTGCTCTTTAGTGGTACGATTCGGGACAATATCCGCTTCGGTGTGCCGGATGCTAGTCAGGAGATGGTAGAAACGGCTGCGCGTGCGACTCATATCCATGACTATATCGAAAGTCTGCCAGACAAATACGATACCCTGGTAGATGATGATCAGAATATTTTCTCAACTGGGCAGAAACAGCTGATTTCCATTGCTAGAACATTGCTGACGGATCCGCAAGTCTTGATTTTGGACGAAGCGACTTCTAATGTCGATACGGTGACGGAGAGTAAGATTCAGCAAGCTATGGAAGCCGTTGTGGCTGGCCGAACTAGCTTTGTCATTGCTCACCGTCTCAAGACAATCCTCAATGCTGACCAGATTATCGTCCTCAAAGACGGAGAGGTCATTGAACAGGGCGATCATCACCAACTCCTCAAACTAGGTGGCTTCTACTCAGAACTTTATCACAACCAGTTTGTCTTTGAGTAAGATGGTTGGTTTTGCAGCTGTATAATCAGCTAGGCTTTTGAAGAATCAGATAGAAAATTAAAAAAATCCAGCAGGTTTCTTTTCCTACTGGATTTTTAATTGACATCAAAGTAGTGATTATTTCACATGTTTAGTCAGATCCTCTTGGGCCTTTTTATTGGATTCCTCTTTTTCTTTTTTCCACTTTTCTTGGGCCTTCTGATAGTCTTTAGTCGTGACAATCTCATCACTGATTTCCACGTATTTATGGTAGTTGGCATCTTTTGTACCTGTCTGAGCATAAGAGTTGGTAAATGGCACAATCCGAGAAATGAACGGTGCTGCTCCTCTGCTGCTCATAGTTGGCACAACGAGGGCACTATCTGTCAGCCATGCTTGAGCTGCAGCATATTTTTCATAACGCTTGTCAACATCTTGTGTTTCGTTTCCGGCTTCTTCGATCAGTTTACTATACTCATCTAGTCCTACAGCTTTAGCAGCAGCATTGTCTTTGCCTTCAAATCCAAGGTAGGTTCTGGTCTGAGTGCTGTTACCTGGCACTAAAATGTCCAGGTAAGTAGATGGATCTTGGTAGTCTGGATCCCAGGCAACGAGACCGTTGATATCCCAGTCTTCCTGGCTAGCAGCTTCAGCATTGAAGGTGATGTTTAGTGCTTCGTCCTCAGCCAGCATCTGTAGGTCTACAGAGACATTGTCCTTTCCTAACGCCTCTTCTAATGATTGTTTCAGAGATTGCATACGGTTGACGAAGTTAGTAGAATTCTGAGCGACAGGAACATCTAGGTGAATTGGGAATTGTACGCCTTCATTTGCAAGAGCCTGCTTGGCTTTGGCAAATTCCGCTTTGGCTTTGTCAGCATTGTGGAGACCGTCTTGGCCGTCATCCAGCTTGATACCTTTCCACTCGTCACCATAGGAAGCCAGTGATTCTTCGACCAGAGTGCCAAATTCCTTACCATTGGCTTGTACGAAAGTTGGCGGAACAAAGAGATTACGGACAGCTGGCTTGGCTGCATCTTCTCCGTTGACCTGAGCTGAATAGCTTTCGCGGTTAAGGGCAAAGGCTAGAGCTTGGCGGAAGTCCTTGTTTAGCAGAGCTTTTTTGGTAGCTTCTTTTTGTTCATCGCTGGTTTTAGAAGTGTGGTTATAACTTTGACGGTCAATGTTAAAGCTGATTAGACCGACCCCCGCTCCTGCTTCTGTCATGAAGATATTATCTTTGTATTTCTCAGCGATTGAGGAATAACTGGAAGTGGCTGGGTAGAGTCTTGCCAAACTGTAGCCGCCATCCCCAAAGGTCCGCGCTAGTGAATCTTGGTCAGAACCATCGTAGTAAGACAGTTTGACACCATCAATCTTGACCTTGTCCTTATCCCAGTAGTTAGGGTTCTTCTCAAATTCGACAGAGGATTTAGAAGTAATGGATTTCATGATAAATGGACCGTTATACAGAATGGAGTCGGCTTTGGTTGCCTGACCGAATTCCTTGCCTTGCTTTTCTAGGAAGGCCTCGTTGACCGGCATCATAACACCTGATGTTGTTTTAGAGTTCCAGTAGGTTTCAGGCTTGTTGAGTGTATATTGGACCGTATGATCGTCCAGTGCCTTAACTCCAACAGCTGAAAAGTCCTTGTTGGTACCAGCTGCATATTCACTCAGCCCCTTGATAGAATCTTGGATAAGAGGGAGAGCGTCTGATTTGATATCAGCAGCATGTTTGATACCTGCCACAAAGTCCTGAGCCGTGACATCTGCGTATTCTTCGCCATCAGCGGTATACCACTTGGCATCTTTGCGCAGCTTATAGGTATAGACGAGACCATCTGGAGAGACTGTCCAATCTTCTGCGATAGACGGAGCTAAGTTTCCATATTTATCATTTTCCAGCAAGCCATCTACACCATTTGTAGTCAGCTCGTGGGTAGACCCCTTTGCCGACTGGATGTAGTCCAAAGTCGTTGGATCAGACGTAAAGACATAGCTGTAGATTTTTTTGCTGGATTGGGAACTTCCGCCTCCAGAGCAAGCTGTAAGTAAGCCGACAGAGAGCAGAGTGAGCCCTGCGGCAAGAAGAATATTTGATTTTCTCATAGGGACCTCCAAGTCATGAGTTTTTACACTGCTTATTATAACAAATTTCTGCCAAAAGTAAATAATTTTCTGATAATTCTGAAATATTTTTCTAAATTTTAAAAAAGAGATTTATAGTGTTGCATATTCTGATAAAAAATTTTTATAACCAGCTTTAAAAAAATCTATTGGACGGCTTCGCAGAGGAGTGGTAAGATATACTATATCAAAATAAGGGGGAATCACGGTATGTGCAGAACTATTGTTGGAATTTCAGCCAATCTTTGTCCAGTCGATGAAGCTGGGAAAAATATTCACACCTCTGTCTCACGCAAGTTTGTGGACGGCGTACGAATGGTTGGTGGCCTGCCGATGGTGATTCCCGTTGGGGATAAAAGTTTAGTTCAGGATTATGTAGAAACGATTGACAAGCTTATTTTGTCAGGCGGGCAAAATGTTCACCCACAGTTTTATGGGGAAGAGAAGACCATTGACAGTGATGACTACAATATTGTCCGCGATGAGTTTGAGTTGGCACTCTTGAAAGAAGCCCTGCGCCAAAACAAGCCTGTCATGGCTATTTGCCGCGGTCTGCAGTTGGTAAATGTTGCTTTTGGCGGTACTCTTAATCAGCATATCGAAAATCACTGGCAGGGCTTGCCATTTGGTACTTCGCACTCCATTCGTACGGAGAAAGATAGCGTTGTGGAGCGCTTGTTTGGTCAGGCTAGCCAGATTAATTCGGTCCATCGCCAAAGCATCAAAGACTTGGCGCCTAATTTCCGCGCGACAGCTTTTGATCCCAGAGACAATACCATCGAAGCGATTGAATCGGTTGACAATCATCGTATCATAGGTCTTCAATGGCATCCGGAGTTTTTAATAAACGAAGAAAAGGGAAATCTGGAGCTATTTCAGTACCTCTTGCAAGAGCTGTAAAAAATTATTTTATTTTTTTAAGTTACTTTTAGGAAAATTTAAGATAAGTGTTCTATACTAAGACCATAAACAAAGACCTCCTAACTTTGTTTAGAAATCCTAAAACTTTTCTTTTTCATAATAATCTCCCTATAAGAACCGCCCAATTGGCGGTTTTTTTGCTTGAAAGGCTGAGAAATCTAGATTTTCATCAATTTGATGTCTTTTATGTTATAATGAGTCACAAGTAGGCCGAGCGAATCGGTCGGTAGATGGAGGAATAGAGATGTCAAGAGCGGAGCGAGTTATTTTAACAAATATGTGTATGGTTTACGATGGAGACCGCATTTTAGTGCAAAATAAAGTAAATGATGATTGGACCGGCCTTTGCTTTCCAGGTGGCCATGTTGAAAATCGTGAATCCTTTGTCAAATCAGTGATACGGGAAGTCAAGGAAGAAACGGGTTTGACTATCTATGAGCCTCGCTTGTGTGGTGTCAAGCAGTTTTATACCGAAAAGGATGAACGTTACATCGTTTTTCTTTACAAAACCAATCGTTTTGAAGGAGAGCTGGTCTCGTCCGACGAAGGAGAAGTGTTCTGGATTAAACGCGAGGATCTTGATCACCACTCGCTGGCCTTGAGCTTTAAAGAAATGTATCAAGTTTTCACATCAGATTTGACGGAGCAGTTTACCTATCTGGATAATGGAGAGATCATCAGAAATCTATACTAGGGAGAATCGCCAATCGGCGGTTTTTTTGCTTGTTTTTTACGAATTTAGTATAATAGGGACAGCAAAAATAGAAAAGAGAAATACATGAAAATTCGCGGATTCGAGCTGGTTTCCAGCTTTACAAATGAAGATTTGCTGCCCAAGAGAGAGACGGCTCACGCAGCTGGCTACGACTTGAAAGTGGCAGAGCGTACCCTCATTGCGCCAGGGGAGATTAAGCTGGTTCCGACTGGTGTCAAGGCCTATATGCAGCCGGGCGAGGTGCTTTATCTCTACGACCGCTCGTCCAACCCTCGTAAAAAAGGCCTGGTCTTGATTAACTCCGTTGGGGTCATTGACGGCGACTACTATGGCAATCCTGGAAACGAAGGCCATATCTTTGCTCAGATGAAAAACATCACTGATCAGGAAGTCGTCCTCGAAGTTGGGGAACGTGTGGTTCAGGCTGTCTTTGCACCATTTCTGATTGCTGATGGAGATGAAGCAGAAGGTGTGCGGACCGGCGGATTTGGGTCGACAGGACATTAGCATGAAAATCATTTTTATCCGTCACGGAGAACCAGATTATTCACTTTTGGAAGAAGCTGGTTACACTGGATTTGGACTAGATTTGGCTTCCTTGTCGGCTGATGGTCGTCGGATGGCGACAGAGGCCGCTGATAATCCTTTGCTGGAACAGGCGGAAATTCTGATCTCCTCTTCTGTGACGCGGGCTTTGGAGACGGCCTCCTATTTGATTCGAGACCGCCAACTACCGCTTTTTGTGGAGCCTTTTCTACATGAATGGCAGGTATATGAAAGTGGGACAGAAAAGTTTGAGCAGGCTCGGAAGCTGTTTTTTGAAAATAAAGGCTCACTTCCTGCAGGAAGTCCTGTCCGGTATGAGACGGCTGAGCAGATGAAAGCCCGCTTTTTGCGCACCATAAGCAAATACAGAGACTACGAGACGGTAGCTCTTGTAGTCCATCGCATGCTCATCCGCCAGTTTGTAGCTGATCAGCAGATTGATTTTTGCCAGTTTGTTGAATGTGAACTGAAGTTTTAATTTTTTCGCTGTAAAAAGAATCTTAACAAAAGTATTTAGAGATAAAAGAAAATATGAAAGAATTTAAGAACAAGGACTATGCAACAGAAATTCGTCAGAAAATTCCAGGCTATGATGTGATGCTAGATGTGATTTTCCGAGGAGTATTGCTCAGGTTAGCACCCAGTTTAAAAGTCGATAAAGTGTTAGCTTTGGCAAGCCAGACGGATGAGTTGAATGCTTTGGCATCCTTATTTCCTAAGGCAGGGGTGACCGTTGTGGAGCCAAGTGAGGCGATGCTGCAAGAGCTTAAAAGACAGGTTCATCTGCCTCAAGCAGAGTATCTTAATAGTCGATTTGAAGAAGCAGTGCTGCCTTCTGCTTATCAGATTTGTTCTTGCTTGCTAGTGTTGCAGTTTGTTGAGAATCCCAGCTTTTTTCTTCAAAAAATTTATGATTCTTTAGGTGAAGGTGGCCTTCTGATTCTTAGCTTTTTTTCCAACCAGCAACTAGGCTATTGGAAAACACTTGCTTCAGAGCTAGGAGCCAATCAGCAACAAGTTCAGCGTACTTATGAGAATCAAGCTGGTTTGATGAATTCCCTCTCGCCTCAAGAAGTTGCAGACATGCTAGAAAATGCTGGCTTTACTAATATAGAGCAGGTGTGTCAGGTCTTATCTACTTTTGTTTGGATTATTAGAAAATAAGGAGAATCACCATCGCTAAGAAAAAAACGACCTTTGTCTGTCAAAATTGTGAATATCATTCGCCCAAGTATCTAGGCCGTTGTCCTAACTGCGGCTCTTGGTCTTCTTTCGTTGAGGAAGTAGAGGCTGCAGAGGTCAAGCATGCCCGTGTTTCCTTGACAGGCGAAAAGACCCGGCCCATGAAGCTGGCTGAGGTCACTTCGATTGATGTCAATCGGACCAAGACGGAAATGGACGAGTTCAACCGTGTGCTGGGTGGTGGCGTAGTGCCTGGTAGTCTGGTTCTGATTGGCGGGGATCCCGGTATCGGGAAATCCACCCTGCTTCTGCAGGTATCCACCCAGCTTTCCCACCAGGGCATCGTCCTATATGTCAGTGGGGAGGAATCAGCTGAGCAGATTAAGTTGCGGGCGGAGCGTCTCGGTGATATTGACAGTGAATTTTATCTCTACGCCGAGACCAATATGCAAAATATCCGCACGGAGATTGAGAAAATCAAGCCAGATTTTCTGATTATCGACTCTATACAGACGGTGATGTCGCCGGAAATTTCCAGTGTTCAAGGCTCTGTTTCTCAAGTTCGAGAGGTGACAGCTGAGCTCATGCAGCTGGCCAAGACCAATAATATTGCGACCTTTATCGTTGGTCACATGACCAAGGAAGGAACCTTAGCTGGTCCTCGAACTTTGGAGCACATGGTGGACACCGTGCTTTATTTTGAGGGTGAACGTCAGCATACTTTCCGTATCTTGAGAGCAGTCAAGAACCGCTTTGGCTCGACCAATGAGATTGGTATTTTTGAGATGCAATCTGGCGGGCTAGTTGAGGTTGTCAATCCCAGTGAAGTCTTTCTGGAAGAGCGTCTGGACGGCGCGACAGGCTCGTCTATTGTCGTGACCATGGAAGGAACGCGGCCGATTTTGGCTGAGGTGCAGGCTTTGGTGACACCGACCATGTTCGGCAATGCCAAACGAACCACGACTGGACTGGACTTTAACCGAGCCAGCCTCATCATGGCTGTTCTGGAAAAGAGGGCGGGACTCCTCTTGCAAAATCAAGATGCCTACCTCAAGTCTGCTGGCGGCGTCAAGCTAGATGAGCCAGCCATTGATTTGGCAGTAGCGGTAGCCATTGCTTCCAGCTACAAGGATTTACCTACCAATCCTCAAGAGTGCTTTATCGGTGAAATTGGCCTGACTGGCGAAATCCGACGGGTCAACCGCATCGAGCAGCGCATCAACGAAGCAGCAAAGCTGGGTTTCACCAAAGTCTACGCTCCTAAAAACGCTCTGAACGGCCTCAAAGTTCCAGACAATATCCAAGTCATTGGTGTGACGACGATTGGGGAAGTGTTAAAGAAAGTATTTTCTTGATTAAAGTAGTATTGCGAAAAGTTGTTGTGCGTGCTATAATATTGCTAGAAAAAATAGGATTTATCTGGAATTTCCTATAAGTTGTTTTTCCAGATTTTTTAGGAGGATAATCAACCATGGTAGATCATCGTATGAATGTTTCTATTACCAACAATGCTCAATTTCCCTTGGCGGAGATTGCCTTAGATGCATCAGAGTCTGTTCGTATTCAGACCGGGAGCATGATATACCACACTCCCAACGTTGTCTTGAATGCTAAAGTGAATGCAGAGTCTCAATCAATCTTTGGCAAGGCAATCCAAGCTGTGGGCCGTTCTATGGCTTCTGGCGAAGGAGTGTTTATCACTGAAGCAACTGCTCAATCAAATAACGGTCGTCTAGCCTTAGCGCCTAATGTACCTGGTCAGATTGTTGCTCTGGAACTAGGCGAAAAGCAATACCGCCTTAATGATGGAGCTTTTCTGGCTATGGATGGTTCTGCCTCTTATACTTTGGAGAGGCAGTCGGTGGGTCGAGCTCTCTTTGGTGGCCAAGGAGGCTTTTATGTGATGAGTACCCAAGGTCAGGGGACACTCTTGGTAAATTCCTTTGGCTCGATTCAAAAGGTCGAGCTGCATAATGATAGGATAACGATTGACAATGCCCACGTAGTAGCATGGAGTCGAGAGTTGGAATATGATATTCATTTAGAAAATGGTTTCTGGCAGTCCATGGGAACTGGTGAAGGAGTGGTTAATACCTTCTATGGAACTGGCGAAATTTACATCCAAAGTCTCAATATTGAAACCTTTGCAAATGTTCTTCGCCCACACCTGAATATTGACAATTCTTGAAAATTTCTAGGAGAGACTCAGGCTGTCTCTTCTTTTTTGATGCTTCAGTTTTCCTTTGTCCAAAATATATGAAAATGTTATAATCAAGTCATAATAAGAAGGAGGTATTTCTTATGCGATTTTCTATGGATAGTAATATGCAGTTTCCTTTGGTTGAGTTGTCGCTCAATCAAGGTGAAACCGTCTTTATCCAGCGTGGCAGCATGGTCTACCACACGCCGAATGTGACTCTGAATACTCAGCTAAATGCAAGCGGTTCTGGCTTGGGACGTTTTGTCAAGGCTGTAGGTCGGTCAATGGTTTCTGGTGAAAGTACCTTTATTACTCAGGCTGTTGCCCAGTCTGATAATGGCTACCTTGCTTTAGCGCCAGATGCTCCTGGTCAAGTCATTCCCCTTCAGCTAGGCGAAAAGCAATATCGGCTGAATGACGGTGCCTTTCTAGCTCTTGATGGTACAGCTTACTATACCATGGAGCGCCAGTCTGTTGGGAAAGCCCTCTTTGGCGGGCAAGGCGGTTTCTTCGTCATGACGACCCAAGGTCAGGGAACTCTTTTGGCTAATGCTTTTGGTTCTATTAAGAAACTTGAGCTTCATAACCAAGAAGTAACAATTGACAATGCCCATGTAGTGGCTTGGAGCCAGTCTTTGAATTATCATGTTCATTTAGAAAATGGCTTCTGGCAGTCTATCGGAACGGGAGAAGGAGTGGTCAACACCTTCCAAGGTACTGGTGAAGTCTATGTGCAAAGTCTCAATCTTCAAACCTTTGCAGGCTCACTCAGCAAGTTTATTCCAAGAAGCTCATAATAAAGAAAACTAGGACAGAAGATCAGGCTAGATGCTGGATTTGACTGTCCTATTTTTTTTAACAAAGTCGAGAACTGACAAATAGCAGAAAAGATGGTAAGATAATATAAAATTATTTGAATACCAAAGTATCAGCAAGGGGAAAGAATGTCATATTTTGAAAACTTTATGAAGGCCAATAAAGCTTATGTTGATTTGCATGGGACAGCACATCTGCCCATCAATCCCAAGACCAAGGTAGCTATCGTGACCTGCATGGACTCTAGGCTCCACGTGGCTCAGGCTCTGGGACTGGCACTAGGAGATGCCCATATCTTGCGAAATGCCGGCGGTCGGGTGACGGAGGACATGATTCGCTCACTGGTCATCTCTCAGCAGCAGCTAGGAACGCGGGAAATCGTGGTTTTGCATCATACAGACTGCGGGGCACAGACCTTTAAGAATGAGGATTTTACCGCCTATCTTCATAAAGAACTAGGAGTCGATGTCAGTGATCAGGACTTTTTACCTTTTACAGATGTAGAGGAAAGTGTGCGTGAGGATATGGCCTTGCTGCGGCAGTCACCGCTAATCCCAGCTGATGTAAAAATCTCAGGTGCGGTTTATGATGTAGATACTGGCCGGATGACAGTTGTTGAGGAATAGTTGGGAAGTCAATTTCTTTGTCTGCGCATCAGCATTGAAATTGGCTCCTTTTTTATGTTAAAATAGAGAAACGATTTTAATTAGTTAGGACAATGTTATGATTCTTTCCATTATTTCTCAGGGATTGGTTTGGGCCGTTTTAGGTCTAGGTATTTTTATGACCTTCCGGATTCTGGGCTTTCCTGATATGACGACAGAAGGCTCCTTCCCCTTGGGCGGGGCGGTGGCTGTTACCTTGATTACCAAAGGAGTCAATCCTTTTCTGGCAACAGCAGCGGCCGTTTTAGCAGGCTGTGCTGCGGGTGCAGTGACAGGTCTGCTCTATACCAAGGGGAAAATTCCGACCTTGCTTTCTGGGATTTTGGTCATGACCTCCTGCCACTCTATCATGCTGATGCTGATGGGCCGTGCCAATCTGGGGCTTTTAGGCAGCAGTAAAATTCAGGATATTCTGCCTTTTTCAGGGGAAGTCAATGACCTCTTGACTGGTTTGATTTTTGTCAGTCTAGTGATTGCAGCTCTGCTCTTTTTCTTGGATACCAAGCTAGGGCAGGCTTATATCGCGACCGGAGATAATCCGGATATGGCTCGCAGTTTTGGAATCAATACTGGCCGTATGGAGTTGATGGGACTGATTCTATCAAACGGCTTGATTGCTCTGGCTGGGGCGCTGATTGCCCAGCAGGAAGGCTATGCAGATGTTTCCCGCGGGATTGGAGTAATCGTAGTTGGTCTGGCCAGTCTTATCATTGGCGAGGTACTCTTCCGGAGTCTGACCTTGGCAGAGCGGCTGATTACCATTGTAGTTGGTGCGATTGCCTATCAGTTCTTGATCTGGGGTGTCATTGCTCTCGGCTTCAATACCAACTATCTCCGTCTTTACAGCGCGGTGATTCTGGCCGTCTGTCTCATGATTCCAACCCTGAAAAATAAATTCTTTAAAGGAGCCAAGTTAAGCAAATGACAGCGATTGTAGAATTAAGAAATGCAACCAAGCTTGTAAAGAGCGACTTTGATGAAGAAAAAATCATCCTAAATGATGTTTCTTTAGACATTCACGAGCATGATTTTATTACAATTTTAGGTGGAAACGGTGCAGGAAAGTCAACCCTGTTCAATGTCATTGCCGGAACTCTCCCTCTGACCAGCGGCAGCATTCATATCTTGGGGGAAAATGTCACTCATTTTTCACCAGAAAAGCGGGCCAAGTACCTGTCCCGTGTCTTTCAGGATCCTAAGATGGGAACGGCTCCGCGGATGACAGTGGCGGAAAATCTTCTCATTGCCAAATTCCGAGGCGAAAAGCGTGGCTTGGTACCCCGTGGACTCAACAGCTACAGGGAAGAGTTTCAGGCGACGATTGAGAAAATCGGTAATGGTCTGGACAAACATCTGGATACACCGATTGAATTTCTTTCTGGCGGGCAAAGACAGGCCTTGAGTCTGCTCATGGCAACGCTCAAGCGCCCAGAGCTTTTGCTTCTGGATGAGCATACTGCGGCGCTGGATCCTAAGACCAGTGTTGCCTTGATGGAGCTGACCAATGAGTTTGTTAATCGTGACTGCCTCACAGCCCTCATGATTACCCATCACATGGAGGATGCCCTCAAATACGGCAACCGACTAATCGTTATGAAAGACGGGCAAATTATTCAGGACTTAAACAAAGATGAGAAAGCCAAGATGACCATCGCAGACTACTATGGCTTGTTTGAATAGTCTTGCTAAAAACAAGAGAAAGAATATGTACTAAATAATGTATTGCTCCCACAACGTTAGACAATTAATGATCAAAAGGCTCTCGTAGATTAATAAAAACCGCTAGATTGCGGTTTTTTTGTTATCAAAATAGTCTAAATCACTCATCTAATCGAATAAACATCATTGCGTTAAGTAAGGAGATGAGTGCGACCGTATTAATATTATTGGAATAGATCAGTCTCTTATTCTCAATGGGTGGAATAATAAAATTAGAAATGATGATATCGTAAGGTGATTCTTTTAAAGAATCGATTGATAGTTCTAATTTATTCCAAACCTCAAGTTCAAAATTGTTGCTGCAATAATAAGAAAGGGTCTCTGCTACTGATTTTGCATGATACTGATCAAAATTACTCATGACTAAAACTTTTAATTTAGGCTGATTTTGTAAAAGATTCAGCACTAAATGTTTGCTGTGAGTGATAAAAGTATAGGATAGGTGGTTGACTTTCATTGGTGTGCTATGGATATTCAAAGTCTCTAGGTAATGTTCAATCCCTTTTTTAATATCTGAAACAAATTGAGGGAAAATATTTTGAAAGTTCTTGATGGTATTCCCTTTTTGATCAAACAGAATAAACTCTGTAGATAGTTCCTGACGATGCAGATGTGCTGTATTATGCAGATGCCAAATCAGATTGTCATTATTGTCAATTTTAAGATTATATTTGCTTTCTATCTGATCAATTAAATCACTTAATAATTGATACGAATTTTTTACATAGCTGTCTGTTTTTGCGCAGCTCATAAATAGATTCTCATCAATGAAAAACATTTTTTGAAAATAGGAGACAAATAGTTGGCCTATCACTTCTTTATTCAGAGAGATATGGTATTCAGAATCAAAGCTCGCTACAATGTCTTCGATTCCTTCTGCCTGCATAAAAGATTCTAACAATTGATTGTTAAAAGAATCTTTCTCAACTTCCAAGAAATGACCAAACTTTATTCGATATAAATTTGTAACCAGGAGCAATTTTAACATTCTTTGAGTTGAGAAATTGACAGGAAATGCAGTTTCTTTATAGACCAGTGCTAACAGCTTACACAAAGGTTCTACTGAAAAATCTGTAAAGGGCCATTCAAGGAAATAATATTTTTCGGAAAAATATTGTGCAAAAAAATAACGGATATCAATCTCATCTCCAGTAATCCGAGCAGGATTGAGACTAATTTTAAAATTATATTGTTTTTTTATGATTTTGTTAATATGACTGATTATACGATAGAGTGAGGAAGAGCTTATATAAAACTCTTTACAAAGACTCTCAGTTTCATATCCTTCGTTAAAGAAGATGAATTCTAAAATTGAAAAATGGGTTGAATGCTTAAAAAAATGGTGATACACCATCTCAATATCACTATCATCGGTATTGATGATACGTATGCCATTAGTAGAAGAGTGAAAAATCAATTGAGGAAAAGAGGACTTGACATGGGATAAATCATCTTTTACTGAACGTTCTGTACAATTTAATAGTTCAGCTAGCTCAGAAATATGAAACCAGCGTTTGTTTTTAAATAGTAGTTCTAGTAGTTCTAATTGCCTGTGGCTCTTTTTAGACAGTAATTCTCGCATTAAAATATTATCTTTCTTTATATAGTGTTTTTATTATCAGGCAATCATACCATATTTTATGCATTTAACCTCGTTCAACAACTTTAAAATATATCTAAAAATGCTGATAAAAGCCTATAGAACAAGGAATTCTTATCTTTTCGTATCTATAGTACAGATAAACGGAAAGAAAACCAAGTTGAATTATTATGTTTCCAAGTTGGAAAATTATATAATTATGTTAATCAAAAAATAATAGTAAAAAATATTATTAAACAATTTTGATTTAGAAAAAATTAGAAAGGAGAATCAATATGCTTTGGTCTATTATTGTTGGAGGTGTTATTGGTCTTATTGCTGGATCAATCACTAAAAAAGGCGGCTCAATGGGTGTTATTGCAAACGTTGTTGCAGGTTTAGTTGGTTCTGCTGTCGGTCAGTCACTTTTGGGAACTTGGGGTCCTAGTTTGGCTGGTATGGCCTTGCTTCCTTCTATCATTGGTGCAGTTATTGTGGTAGCTGTTGTATCATTTTTTGTAGGTAAAAAGGCATAAATTGTCTTTTTACTTTCAAAATACAATTTAAAATTTAATGATGTGAGGATTCAATATGTCAAAATCAAGAAAAATACTTTCCCTTATTTTCTGTATTTTAATCTTGACAATTTTGATTCCTGTTTTGCTAGACTTTCATAAAGTCAGCGGTCTGGGGCTCCAATTATTTAGCTGGAAGTTATTCACTTGGAAGCAGATTCCTTTTGTGGGCTACTATCTTTCTAGGTATGTTTTCTGGGGCACTATGGTTTTAGTAAGCTTAATCTTACTACTGATGTTAGTGATAGTTTTTTATCCTAAGAGACGTTTGGAAATTCAGCTAGCTGATGCGGATGGGAAACTGATGCTGAAAAATTCAGCCATTGAAGGGTTTGTTCGTAGTCTGTTAACAGAACACGGTTTAATTAAAGATCCTGCAGTTTCAGTAAATAGCCGTAAAAACAAATGCATGGTTTCTGTTAAAGGGGCAATCGTTCCTTCGGAAAACATCATCAAGAGAAGTCGGTTGATTCAAGAAGAAATTGCGTCTGGATTGACAGAATTCTTCGGAATCACTCATAATGTCAAGCTTAAAATCTCTGTCTCAGACTTCAAGCCAAAAGAAGCGGCTAAAAAAACTACTAGTCGTGTAAAGTAAGGAAGTAAAAAATGGAATGGTTTAAAAAATATCAATATCCAATCTTGTCTGGATTAGCAGGCATTATTCTAGCATGTTTTATCCTATCCTTTGGCTTCTTTAAGACTCTATTTGTCTTGATTTGCGCTACTCTAGGGGCAGGAATCGGATATTATATTCAAAACAAAAATATATTTAAATAAGAATAAAGGAGTTTAACATGTCAAATAAAGATGTTAAAGATGTTGCAAAAAAAGAAGTTGCTCAAGCAGCTCACGAAGTAAAAGGTGAATTGACTTATGATGATAAGGTCATTCAAAAAATTATCGGTCTCTCTTTAGAGAAAGTTTCAGGTTTGCTGGCTGTTGACGGTGGCTTCTTCTCTAACATAAAAGATAAATTGGTCAACTCTGACAATGTCACTCATGGTGTCAATGTTGAAGTTGGTAAAGAACAAGTAGCTGTTGACCTGAATGTGGTTGCAGAATATCAAAAGAATGTTCCAGCTTTATACAAAGAAATCAAGAAAGTCGTTGCAGAAGAAGTTTCTAAGATGACTGATTTGGAAGTTGTTGAAGTAAATGTCAATGTTGTTGATATTAAAACGAAAGAACAACACGAAGCGGATTCAGTAAGCCTTCAAGACCGAGTGACAGATGTTGCTGAATCAACAGGTGAATTTGCTTCAGAGCAATTCGAAAAAGCAAAATCTGGCATTAGCGGCGGTTTCTCAGCTGTTCAAGAAAAAGTTGGCGATGGTGTAGAGGCTGTTAAAGACGCTGCATCAAGTGAAAAAGCTCGCGTTCGTTAATTCTCTCACTAAAATTAGGAATTCTTATATTCTTTCATTGCTTTAAAAATTGAAACTAATAACGGAGGTATCAATTATGTCTACAGAAGAAAAATTCAACCAAGCTAAAGGTTCTGTTAAAGAAGGCCTAGGCAAATTAACTGGTGATAAAAAAACAGAAAAAGAAGGAGCTGCTGAAAAAGTAGTTTCTAAAGTTAAAGAAGTTGCAGAAGATGCCAAAGATGCTGTTGAAGGCGCAATCGAAGGTGTTAAAAATATGGTTAAGAAAGACGATAAAGACGTTAAATAATACCAATAGTCGATTTTCCTTATAAAAAGTCTTTGTTAGCTATAGTCACTGATAAAAATTATCTAGAGTTTAAAGGAGATCATTTTAAGGTCTCCTTTCTTTTTTTGCTTGACTTCTTTTTAGCTAAAAAGTTTTTTAATTTCTTGGTTGTAAACGCTTGCAAAAATTAAAATAGAGTACTATAATAGAATTAAGGAAATAAAAAGAAAGGAAGCCAAATTCATTCGCTTTAAAGTTTACTTTGTTGGTATAGTTGTTTGTAATACATAAGTAGTTGCTTTACTTGACATATTGGTTGAATTGTCAGACAGGCCTGCTTAGCTTGCCTGATTGTAACGATAGTATAGAAAGTAGAAGCTTTTAGATGGTTTTCAAACTTCGAGAATTCAATCAATAGTGCTTTATTATGTTATAGAGATTTCCAATGCTAAGATAAAAAGAAAATCATTAGCGGTTGAAGGAATTAAAAGTTTATAAAAAATAATAAAAACAATAAATAAAAAATTGTTATTCAGTTACACCTTGGATGAACTGATTGCTCTCATACCAGCGAAGTAAACCAGACCTCTAGCCGAGTAAAGCTAGAGGTCGTTTTTTTTTTGTGGTAAAGGGCGCTAAGAAGACACACTTGACTTTGAAAAAAGCTGAAAAAATGCTATAATAGGTTGGATATGCAAACCTTTGGTTTGCAAGACTGTAATTCGACTTGGCTAGCCAAGGACCGTTAGTAATAAAATAAAGAATCTTTGATAAAAGTGAGATTCTGAAAATTGAATAGGAGAAAAAATGAGCAAGAGCAATATTAAACTGATTGCTTTGGGCGGCGTACGTGAAAATGGTAAAAATCTCTACGTTGCCGAAGTGGATGATTCCATTTTTGTATTGGATGTTGGGCTGAAGTACCCAGAAAATGAGCAGTTGGGTGTGGATTATGTCGTTCCCAACATGGACTATTTGTTTGAAAATAAGAAGCGGATTGCCGGTGTCTTTCTGACGCACGGGCACGCGGATGCGATTGGTGCTCTACCTAATCTTTTGGCAGATGCTAAGGTGCCAGTTTTTGGATCAGAGTTGACAATTGAGCTGGCCAAGCTGTTTGTCAAAAACAATGATGCGGTTAAGAAGTTCAATGATTTCCATGTGATTGATGAAAATACTGAGATTGAATTTGGCAAAACCGTGGTTTCCTTCTTCCGGACGACTCACTCGATTCCTGAGAGTTTGGGAGTTGTCATCAAGACCAGAAAAGGCAGTATCGTTTATACAGGTGATTTCAAGTTTGACCAGTCTGCCAGCCCGTCCTATGCGACAGACTTTGGCCGTCTGGCTGAGATTGGCCGCGAGGGTGTTCTGGCCTTGCTCAGTGATTCAGCTAATGCAGACAGCACTGTTCAGGTGGCTAGTGAGAGCGAGGTCGGCAAGGAAATCGAAGATACGATTGCTGACTGGGATGGTCGCGTGATTGTTGCGGCGGTTGCCAGCAACTTATCTCGTATCCAGCAGGTCTTTGATGCAGCTGCAGAGACTGGCCGCCGAGTGGTTTTGACAGGCTTTGATGTTGAAAACATCGTTCGTACGGCTATCCGCCTCAAGAAGCTGTCCTTGGTGGACGAACGCCTTTTGATCAAGCCCAAGGAAATGTCTAAGTTTGAAGACCATGAGCTGATCATCTTGGAGACTGGCCGGATGGGTGAGCCTATCAATGGCCTGCGTAAGATGTCAATTGGCCGTCACCGCTATGTGGAAATCAAGGAAGGCGATTTGATTTACATCGTAACGACGCCGTCAATTGCCAAGGAAGCTGTCGTGGCTCGCGTGGAAAATATGATTTATCAGGCGGGTGGCATTGTCAAGCTGATTACCCAAAACCTGCGGGTTTCAGGTCATGGAAATGCGCGTGATTTGCAGCTCATGATTAACCTGCTGCAGCCTAAGTACCTCTTCCCGATTCAGGGTGAGTACCGCGGATTGGATGCTCATGCCAAGGCTGCCATGGAAGTTGGCATGCTGCCGGAAAATATCTTCATTCCTAAGCGTGGCAGCATCATGGAATACGACCATGGTGATTTTGTGCCAGCTGGTGCAGTATCAGCTGGAGATGTCATGATTGATGGAAATGCGATTGGCGATGTGGGTAATATCGTCCTCCGCGACCGCAAGGTCTTGTCTGAAGATGGTATTTTCATCGTGGCACTCACAGTTAACCGTAAGGAAAAGAAAATCATTTCCAAGGCTAAAGTACATACCCGTGGATTTGTCTATGTTAAGAAGAGCAGAGATATTTTGCGCGAAAGCTCTGACATTATCAATAAAACCGTGGAAGACTATCTGGCGCAGGATAGCTTTGACTGGGGTGAGCTGAAGGGTGCTGTCCGTGACAGTCTGGCCAAATATCTCTTTGATCAAACCAAGCGTCGCCCAGCTATTTTGCCAGTTGTTATGGAAGTGCGGTAAAAATCTGAACACAAATACAAGAAAAGTCGGGCTTCGGCTTTTTCTTGTCAGAAAGATAGAAGGAGAAATGCGAATGGCAGTGATGAAAATAGAGTATTATTCTGAGGCTTTGGAGATGGAATGGGGCGTTAATGTCCTCTATCCGGACGCAGCTCGTGTGGACAAGCCGGATGATAAGGACATTCCTGTTTTGTATCTGCTTCATGGTATGAACGGGAATCACAATAGCTGGCTCAAGCGCTCAAATATTGAGCGTCTGGTTCGCTCGACCAACTTGATTGTTGTCATGCCTAATACCAGCAATGGCTGGTACACCGATACTCAGTACGGCTTTAACTATTACGAAGCTATCGCTGAGGAGCTGCCTCGGGTGCTCAAGCGCTTTTTCCCAAATATGTCGGATAAGCGGGAGAAGAATTTTATCGCTGGTCTTTCCATGGGCGGATATGGAGCCTTTAAGCTGGCTCTCAAGTCTAACCGCTTTTCATACGCGGCTAGTCTTTCAGGCGCTTTGAGTTTTCTTGATGCTCGTCCAGATAATGCTGAAATGGCAACGCCAGCCTATTGGCGAGGAGTTTTTGGAGACTATAAGGACTGGACCAGCAGCCCCCATTCGCTGGAGAGTATAGCCAAGCAATCTGATAAAATAACCAAGCTTTGGGCTTGGTGTGGCGAAGAAGATTTTCTCTACAAGGCCAATCAGAAGGCAGTGAAAAACCTGCAAGACTTAGGTTTGGAGATTACTTACAGCCACAGTCCAGGTAAGCATGAGTGGTATTACTGGGAAAAGCAGCTGGAGAATGTGCTGGCCTGGCTTCCTATCGACTTCCAGCTGGAAGAGCGCCTGTCGTAAAAATAGACTGTAAAGTCGTATTCTGCCCTCAGAGTATGATATAATGATTACGTTTGAAAATCGGAGTGGGAATGATTCCCCGAAATACAAATAGGAGAATGGAACTTTGACAAAAGCGATTCGAGTGCGTTATGCACCAAGTCCGACTGGACTTTTACACATCGGAAATGCGCGGACTGCGCTCTTTAACTATCTCTATGCTCGTCACTATGGTGGAACATTCATTATCCGTATCGAGGATACAGACCGCAAGCGCCATGTAGAAGACGGAGAACGCTCACAGCTTGAAAACTTACGCTGGCTGGGTATTGACTGGGATGAGAGTCCTGAGACTCACGAAAACTACCGTCAGTCTGAGCGCTTGGATATTTACCAAAAATACGTTAATGAACTCTTGGACAAGGGCTTGGCTTACAAGTCCTATGTAACTGAGGAAGAATTAGCGGCTGAACGCGAACGTCAGGAAGCGGCTGGCGAAACACCGCGTTATATCAATGAGTTTCTAGGTATGTCTGAGGAAGAAAAGGCAGCCTATATTGCTGAGCGCGAAGCAGCGGGGATCATTCCGACGGTTCGTCTGGTTGTCAATGAGGCTGGTATCTATAAGTGGACGGACATGGTCAAGGGCGAAATTGAGTTTGAAGGTGGCAATATCGGTGGTGACTGGGTTATCCAGAAGAAAGACGGCTACCCAACTTATAACTTTGCTGTGGTTATTGATGACCATTTGATGGAAATTTCACACGTTATTCGTGGAGACGATCATATTGCTAACACACCTAAACAGCTCATGGTTTATGAAGCTTTAGGCTGGGAAGCTCCAGAATTTGGCCACATGACCCTGATTATTAACTCTGAAACAGGTAAGAAGCTGTCCAAGCGCGATACCAATACCTTGCAATTTATCGAGGATTATCGCAAGAAGGGCTACCTGCCAGAAGCCGTCTTTAACTTTATTGCACTGCTGGGCTGGAATCCTGGCGGCGAGCATGAGATTTTCTCTCGTCAAGAATTGATCGAGCTTTTTGATGAAAAACGTCTCAGTAAGTCCCCAGCTGCTTTTGACCAGAAGAAGCTGGACTGGATGAACAACGAATACATCAAGAATGCAGATTTTGACACAATCTTCGCTCTGGCTAAGCCGTACTTGGAAGAAGCAGGTCGTTTGACAGATAAGGCAGAAAAGCTTGTAGAGCTCTACAAACCACAAATGAAGTCTGTAGATGAAATCGTGCCGCTGACAGACCTCTTCTTTGCGGACTTCCCAGAGTTGACAAATGCGGAGCATGAGGTCATGGCTGGTGAAACGGTACCGACTGTGTTGACAGCTTTCAAGGAAAAGCTAGAAGCTATGTCGGATGCAGATTTTGTGACAGAAAACATCTTCCCGCAAATCAAGGCTGTCCAAAAAGAGACAGGGATCAAGGGTAAAAACCTCTTCATGCCTATTCGGATTGCCGTTTCGGGTGAAATGCATGGACCAGAACTGCCAGATACGATTTACCTGCTAGGCCGTGAAAAATCTATCCAGCATATCGAAAACATGCTGAATCAAATTCAATAAGATGAACCAGCTTTCAAGCTGGTTTTTACTTTGCAAATTTTTGTTTTTATGTCACAATTGTAATAAGAAAATACCTTAAGGAGAGAGAAATGAAAAAATGGATCATCATCTTGATTGGAGGATTACTAGCCTTACTCGTGCTAGTAACCTGTAATCAAAAGAAAGAGCAAATGACTCCAGCTTCCAACAATTCTAAAGTAAGTTCGCCTAGCTCTGCATCTTCTAAAAAGTCTGAAAGAGAGAGCAATTCGAGCGAACTTTCTGGCGACGCAGATAGTCAGGAAACTTCTGATACAGGCTCTAAGCAGAATTCGGAAACTGAAGCTGAAAAGTCTGCCAAGGAAGCTAGCAAAGGAGAGAAAGAGACGGCACCAACTTCTAGTTTGGATATGAAGGCTATTGCTTCTGGAGATTTTTCCAGCATGATTGGTACTTGGCAGGATGCCAAAGGGAACAGTTATACTTTCGATGAGTCTGGTATCGAGTCAGATGTTGCCAAGCTTGAGACAGGAGATTACTCTGGGCCAGATGAAAATGGGATTTACCGAGCAGGGATTCGTTGGAAAAACCAAACCGGTGCTGCCTTTCTTATCATTCCAGCAGGAAAGAGTTTGCCAGCCGGGGAGACTGTCAATGGGACAGATCCGACTGATACCAGTCAAGATCGTTTCATCATCACCCAGAGCGTTTCCGAACATCCCGATGTTTTTTACCGCGTAAAATAAGGAGTCTTGACGGACTCTTTTTTTCTTGTTTTGAGTCCAGTATATAATATATTGATTTTGAATAAAAATTGATAAAATGTTTTATTTTAATAAATATTA
>NZ_GL878509.1:0-204207 GCF_000194945.1 Streptococcus sanguinis SK1 = NCTC 7863 | reverse complement strand
ATATTAAAATTTCTCTTGACATTCGCATTTTCATACAGTAGAATGTTTAAAAATAAAATGTAGAAGGATAGAGGTAATCATATGGTTAAAGAGAAAGTCATTTTAGCATATTCCGGTGGCTTGGACACTTCGGTGGCCATTACTTGGCTGAACAAGGATTATGATGTGATCGCGGTCTGTATGGACGTAGGTGAAGGAAATGATTTGGATTTCATTCATGACAAGGCGCTGAAAGTAGGCGCTATCGAATCACATGTTATTGATGTTAAAGACGAGTTTGCGGAAGACTACGTCTTGGTTGCTCTGCAAGGACACACCTTCTACGAACGAAAATATCCTCTAGTGTCCGCTCTGAGCCGACCTTTGATTTCTAAGAAATTGGTTGAAATTGCCCACAAGACGGGGGCGACAACCATTGCCCATGGCTGTACCGGAAAAGGAAACGATCAGGTACGTTTTGAAGTCGCTATCGCCTCCTTAGATCCCAAGCTCAAGGTGATTGCTCCGGTTCGGGAGTGGAAATGGTCTCGGGAAGAAGAGATTAATTACGCTAAAGCTAATGGTGTGCCAATTCCAGCAGATCTGGACAGCCCCTACTCAGTTGACCAAAACCTTTGGGGGCGGGCCAATGAGTGCGGAGTATTAGAAAATCCTTGGAATGAAGCACCTGAAGACGCCTATGATTTGACGGTTGCACCAGAAGCAGCGCCAGACAGTCCAGTCTATGTAAATATTGATTTTGAGGCGGGCGTGCCAGTTGCTTTAGATGGCAAAAAGATGAAGCTGGCGGACTTGATTCTTGAGCTCAATGACCTAGCTGGACAACACGGTGTTGGGCGGATTGACCATGTGGAAAACCGTCTGGTGGGGATTAAGTCTCGGGAAATCTATGAATGCCCTGGGGCGGTGACTCTCTTGGCTGCCCACAAGGAAATCGAGGATCTGACTTTAGTTAGAGAATTGGCTCATTTTAAGCCGATTATCGAAAATGAACTGTCCAATCTCATCTACAATGGCCTTTGGTTTAATCCAGCGACAGAAGCTCTGATTGCCTATCTCAAGTCCACTCAGCAGGTGGTTAATGGAACAGCTAAAGTGAAGCTTTATAAGGGGGCTGCGACAGTCGTGGCACGTAAGTCTGATAATTCTCTCTACGATGAAAGTCTGGCCACCTATACCAGTGCAGATACCTTTGACCAGGATGCCGCGATTGGCTTTATCAAGCTATGGGGTCTTCCATCTAAGGTTCACGCAGAGGTTCAGGCTCACAAGGACAAATAGAAAGGGGCTTTCCTATGGTGAATCATAAACTGTGGGGCGGACGTTTTGAAGCCTCTCTGGAAGGCTGGGTAGAGGAGTTTGGTGCCAGCATCGGATTTGACTATCGTCTGGCTCCTTATGATCTGCAGGGCAGCCTAGCCCATGTCAAAATGCTGGGACAGACGGGAATCATTGCTCCAGAGGAAGCAGCTGCTATTCAGGCAGGCCTAGAAAAGCTGCTGGTACGTTATCAGGCTGGAGAGCTTGAGTTTGATGTGCGTAATGAAGATATTCATATGAATATGGAGGCTCTTCTGACCGAGGAGATTGGGCCAGTGGCTGGCAAGCTTCATACGGCTCGCTCCCGTAATGACCAGGTGGCGACAGATATGCACCTCTATCTCAAGGATCAGCTCGGCCAGATTGCGGATAAACTCTTGAATCTGCGTCAGGTGCTGCTGGACTTGGCTGAGGAGCATGTAGAGACTATCATGCCAGGCTATACCCATCTGCAGCATGCCCAGCCGATTAGCTTTGCCCATCATCTACTGGCCTATTATCAGATGTTCAGCCGGGATAGTCAGCGCTTTGCCTTTAATCTGGAGCATACGGATTTATCTCCTTTAGGAGCAGCGGCTCTGGCGGGGACAACGTTTCCAATTGATAGGGAGCTGACGGCTGATTTATTGGGCTTCAAAGGCATTTACCACAATTCTTTGGATGCGGTCAGTGATCGAGATTTTATCTTGGAGTTTCTATCTAACAGCAGCATGCTCATCATGCATCTGTCTCGTCTCTGCGAGGAGCTGATTAACTGGTGCAGCTATGAATATGGCTTTGTCAGTCTGTCAGACACCTTTAGTACAGGATCATCCATTATGCCGCAAAAGAAAAATCCGGACATGGCGGAGCTGATTCGGGGTAAGAGCGGCCGGGTCTATGGCCATCTCCTCAGTCTTCTGACGGTTATGAAATCCCTGCCCTTGGCCTATAATAAGGACCTGCAGGAAGACAAGGAAGGCATGTTCGATACAGTAGATACTATCCAAAAATCGCTGGATATTATGGCGGGTATGCTGTCTAGTATGACAGTCAATAAGGAAAAAATGCTGGTTTCAACCCAGCAAGACTTCTCCAATGCGACAGAATTGGCTGACTATCTGGCCAAGAAAGGACTGCCTTTCCGGGAAGCCCATGAGATTGTCGGAAAGTTGGTGCTGGAATGCAGCAAGGCAGGCTATTATCTACAGGATATTCCGCTGAGCCGCTATCAAGAAGTGTCATCACTGATTGAGGAAGATATTTATCAAGCGCTCGAATCACAAACGGCTGTACAAAAGCGGAATTCCCTTGGCGGGACAGGATTTGCACAGATTCGTCAGGAGTTGGAAAGAGCTAAGAAACAGCTGGAAAAGAAATAAGATATAGGGAACATCGCAAGGGAATTGCGGTGTTCTTTTGGTGAATCGACCTTTTAAATATTTGCAAAAACGGCGTCATAGCAGGACTTATTGGCATTTTCGAAAAATATGGTATAATAGATATAATTTTGGTGGATGGAGTTGAGTTTTGAGAAAAAACTATCGCGTCAAGAGCGAAAAAGATTTTAATGCGATTTTTAAAAGTGGACAGAGTTTTGCTAATCGAAAATTTGTCGTTTACATGTTAGAAAAAGAGCAAAAGCATTTTCGAGTAGGAATTTCCGTCAGTAAAAAGTTGGGGAATGCAGTAGTTCGTAATCGTATTAAAAGAAAAATCCGCCATGTCTTGATGCAGCATCAAAAACATCTAGTCCAGGCAGACTTCGTAGTTATTGCTCGCAAAGGAGTGGAAGAGTTGGACTACCACCAAGTTGAACAAAATTTATTGCATGTATTAAAGATTGCTAAACTTTATCAGGAAGGATTCATTTGTGAAACAGAAAAGTAAATTAGGGATTTTGCTGGTTGCCTCGCTGCTCTTTCTCACAGCCTGCGGCACCAGTCAAGTAACGGCCGATTCAAATGGCTTTTGGGAGAAGCTGGTCTATTTCTTTGCCGACACCATTCGTTTTCTATCCTTTGGTGGAAGCAAGGGGATTGGGATTATTCTCTTTACCTTGATTATCCGGACAGTTCTCCTGCCAGTCTTCCAATTCCAGACGACTTCTTCGCGCAAGCTGCAGGAAGTACAGCCGCATATCAAGCAACTGCAGGAAAAGTATCCTGGTAAGGACATGGAGAGCAGAACAGCCTTGGCTGAGGAAACTCAAAAGCTCTACAAAGAAATGGGTGTCAATCCTTATGCCTCATTCATTCCGCTCTTTATCCAGATGCCAGTGCTCTTGGCTCTGTTTCAAGCCCTGACTCGGGTTGATTTTATGAAAACAGGTCACTTCCTCTGGCTCAATCTAGGAGCGACAGATCCGACCTTTATTCTTCCGCTGTTGGCGGCTCTCTTCACTTTCTTCAGTACGTGGCTTTCAAATAAAGCCTTGCCTGAGAGAAATGGCGGGATGACAGTCATGATGTACCTAATGCCAGTGATGATTTTCTTTTTTGCCCTTTATGCGGCGAGCGGGGTAGCCCTCTACTGGGCGGTCTCCAATGCTTATCAGGTGGTTCAGACCTTGCTGCTGAGCAATCCTTTTAAAATCATTGCCGAGCGGGAAGCCAAGGAACGGTCAGAGCGTCAATTGGAACAGAAAAAGAAACGTGCCCTGAAAAAAGCACAGAAAAAGAAAAAGTAAGTAAGAAGGAGGACTCTTGCAATGGTTATTTTTACAGGAGCAAGTGTTGAAGAAGCCATTCAAAATGGTTTGAAAACGTTGGATATTCCACGTATGAGAGCGCATATCACTGTTATTTCACGTGAGAAAAAAGGCTTTTTAGGCTTGTTTGGCAAGAAGCCAGCTCAGGTGGATGTCGAGCCGATTGCTGAGACGACAGTTGTCAAGGCCAATCAAAAGGCTGTAAAAGGTGTTCCCGAAGAGATTAACGCTCAGAATGAGCCTGTGCAGTCTGTCAGTGAAGCAACGGTTGATTTGGGCCGTGTGGTAGCTGCCATCAAGAAGGTCGAAGGAGAAGGAGAAGTTATCTCAGATGAGGTCAAGGCTGAAATTCTCAAAAATGACAAGCAAGCCAATACGATTTTAGAAGAGACAGGCACCATTGATCTTCTCAAGACCAACCAAGCTATTGATGAGGCAGTTGCTCAAGCAGAAGCGGACGATAGCAAGGTTATCTCTTTTGAACAAGCAGCTAAAGACAAGGCTGAGCCGACAGAAACAGAAGAAAGCTCTTTTGCTGACTTAGGCATCCAAGTCGAAGCTGACTACGATATTGAAGAAGTAGTTGAGAATGTAACGAACTATGTTCAGAAAATCGTTGATGAGATGGATGTTGAAGCGGGCATTTCCAGCAGCCACAACCGCCGAACTATCAACATGCAGATTGATACTAATGAACCGGGGCGCGTGATTGGCTACCACGGAAAAGTCTTGAAAGCTCTGCAGCTATTGGCACAAAACTATCTTTATAACCAATATTCGAAGAGCTTCTATATTTCCATTAATGTCAATGACTATGTTGAACATCGAGCAGAAGTGCTGCAAAGCTATGCGCAGAAACTAGCTCAGCGGGCCTTGGAAGACCGACGCGGTCAGCACACTGACCCTATGTCTAACAGCGAGCGCAAAATTATCCACCGCATCATCTCTCGCATCGATGGCGTGACTAGCTATTCCGAAGGCGACGAGCCTAACCGCTATGTCGTCGTGGATATTGACAGCGAATAAAAAGAAAGCCAGCAGAGATGCTGGTTTTTGAATATAGAAAGGATTTTTTATGTCACTTTTTCCAGCTATTGAAAGTTATCTGCCTCATCAAGGGGCTAAGTATATATCTCCAGACAAGGCAGAGCAGTTGCGTGAGTCTATGTTGGAGCTAAGAGCTAAGGGCCAGGCGGCACGCAAGGAATTTGCGGATTTGGTCAAGGATTTTCAGAGCCTCTATCCTAAGCTGACCTTGGAGCGAACCAGCCAGTGGATGAATCAGGCACAGATACTGCGGCCCCATTTTTGGAATTATCTTAAAGGCTATGGAGAAATCACAGAACCGATGTTTGCTCTGCGCTTGTATGGAACTGCAGAAGATTTTGGGGTATCGCTGGAGGTGAGCTTCATGGAGCGCAAGAAAGATGAGCACAGCCTCAGCAAGCAAAATCGGGTCTTGGAGTTGCCTATTCAGTCGCCAGCTTACTATTTTGCTCAGATAGATGGTGTGAGTCAGCGTTTTGAAGGAACAGAGGAAAATCGCCAGCTCCTTACTCAGCAGCTAGCGGTCGGTCAGGTTCGTAAGGTCTTGATTAAATACGATATTCCCCTTTCTCAGGCTGCTTCAAGAGAGCAAGTGCTTTCCCAGCTGCAGGAGGCCATGACAGCTTTGATTCCCTTTTATGAGGCGACTCGGACCATATGATTACGTTTACAAAGAGAAAGTTATTTAAGTAAGTATTGACAAAAGGCTTAGAATCATATAGAATAGTAAAGTATGTTTAGTAACTGATCACAACTAGCCGGCTAAACGAATACAAGAATCTAAGAGGAGGTATTCATCGTGAAACGTACTTATCAACCAAGTAAAATCCGTCGTGCGCGTAAACATGGTTTCCGCCATCGTATGTCAACTAAAAACGGTCGTCGTGTATTGGCAGCTCGCCGTCGTAAAGGACGCAAAGTTTTGGCTGCTTAATCCAAACGATTCATCAAGAAACCAGCGGAGACTCGAGACCGCTGGTTTTTTTGTCTTAAATTTATGGGTAAAAGTCAATAGACTGGCAGGGAAGTTCCCTTTTTTGGCCAGTGTCTTTGTTTATGACCTCTGCATACCAATCTCCTTTGAGGCTAAATAGTTTGATAAATTGAACCAGAAGAGACTGCTGTTCATACTTAATTGGAAAAAATTCTTCCTGCCTGTGCAATAAAATATCAAGAATTATTCGCAACTGAGAATTGTTGATTGTCTTTCTGACTTCTGGTTGAAGGATTTTCTCAATTTTTGTGATCTTGCTTAACTGCTGTTCTGAAATCGAGTTTTCAAATTTTTCTTTTAATTTTTGCAGGTCAATATCAAAAGGGCACATATTGTAGTTTTCCAGAGTCAGCATGGAAAAATACAAGGCAGAAATTTCATCTATGGAGAAAATAATAGGAGATAACAAGTCGTTGCTAAGAATTTTATAACTGCCATTCCGGCCCAAGTCAGAATAAATTGGAATTCCCAGCGTTTCAAGGCTGGCAATATCACGAAGGGCAGTGCTTTTTGAAATATGATATCGATTCATAATATCTTTTAGGTTGAATTGTCTTTTCTTATTGAGAAAAATAAGCATATCGTTAATTCTTTGAGATTTATTCATGAGAAACTCCATATTTTTATTAAATAGTTTCAAAAAATGATACCTTTTTATATTATACTAGTTTTAGAGAAAATAATAAAGGAGTCAAATATGAATCAATATTTTAAGGCCTTATTGGCAGAACAGACAGAAATGGCTCTAGCTACTTCTGTAAAGGATATCCCAAATGTAAGAATTGTCAATTTTTACTATGATGAGGAGATGAAGAAATTGTTCTTTATCTCATTTAAAAATAGTCATAAAATCCAAGAGTTGGCAATCAATAATCGTATAGCTCTTACAACAGTCCCGAAAGGTGATGGGAGGTATGTCCGGATTCAAGGGAGAGTCAAAGAAAGCCAGCTTTCTATTGAGGATATAAAAAGCGTTTTTATTCAGAAGTATCCTTATTATCAAGATATTATTGAGCAGCATAGCAACTCCTTGCAACTTTTTGAAGTCTCTTTTTCTGATGCTTTCTTGGTCTTAGATAATAATCAAGTTGAGAAAATCAAACTATAAGGAGAAAATAGATGGTTGAGATAAAAAGATGCGATTGGGCTGAAAATAGTGAGCTTGAGAGAAATTATCATGACCATGACTGGGGGCGACCTGTTCATGACGAGCATAAACTCTTTAAAATGTTGATTTTGGAAGGTCAGCAGGCGGGCTTGAGCTGGCAAACTATTTTGTCAAAAATGGATGCTATGACAGAGGCTTATGAAAACTTCAATCCTGAAATACTCTCCAACTATGACGAGCAGAAGATTGAAGAATTGCTTAGTGATCAAAGAGTGATACGAAATAGGCTGAAAATAAAGGCAGTTATAAAAAATGCTAAGGCCTATTTAAAATTAAAAGAAGAATATGGTAGTTTGGATTCTTATATTTGGTCTTTTGTAAATAATGAACCGATTCTTAATTCATGGTCTAGTATTGAAGAGGTGCCCTCTCGAACGGATCTATCCGATAAAATTAGTAAAGAACTCAAAAAGAAAGGTTTTTCTTTTGTTGGTTCTACGACCATATATGCCTTTATGCAGTCCATTGGCATGGTTAATGATCATTTGCTGACGTGTGATTTTAGAATATAATTATTTTTCCTTTGAGTTAGAAGAATGAGCGGTCTATTATCGAATGCCGGTAAATGATATAAAAAGAGAAAAAAACCAGAAAGAAATTGATTTTCTTTCTGGTTTTTTGTGTATAGTTAAGCACAGTTGCTTATTTTGCTACTGGTAAAAGCATTGGATAAAGATAGCAGAGCAAGGTAAAGCTTATCAGGGCATAAAAGATACCGATGCGAATGGCTTGGATAGGTTTGTAGAAACGAATCAAGGTCAGTAGGCACCAGACTAAGAGAACTAGGATGAACCAAGCTGAAATCAAGCGCAGCGGTGTTGGTCCGTAAAGGTAGATGTAGATGCCAAATAATTTCCAGCCAGCTAGTAAAGCCAGCAGACCGGTAAAGATAAAGAGGATAGTAGCTGCGAATCGCGTCCCTTTCTGGTCCCAGAGTGGCTTTTTGGCAATCAGATAGAAGACACCTAGGACTGCAAAGTTAAGGATAGAGACCCGAACCAGCTGCCAGAAGCCAGCTACGGCAACAGTTGAAGCATTCTGGGGAGAAATAGCCTGAGCTATTGTTCCGGCGCTTAGGAGCTGACCGAGCTCACCCAGACCCGTCAGGAAGAAGAGAGCATAGGTCAGGCAGAGGCTGCCGATGATAATGTAGGCTGCGAAAGCGGGTGCTACTCGCAAAGGGCGGATGCTTGCTTGGAATTTTTTGTAGCTAAGTTTAGTATCTTTTTTGCCTAACAGACTGCCGGCTAGGAGGCCATACAAGTATAGACTGACAGGAACAGCCAGGCAGGCCTTGAAGACAATCATGCTGCTATCAAGACTTGAAAAGAGGGAGTCAAGGAGATTTTCAATAACATCAGCGGTATTGCTGAAGAAAGAAGCAAAGCTGTCTGAAACCTGACTTAGCTGGGACCAGACAAAGTAGACCAAGATTCCTGCAACAAAGAAGCTGCTGACGATAATCACGAGCTGTTGGGATTTCTTTGAAGACAGACTGTCAGAGCTGTCAGAAGAGTCCTGCTGCTTGCCTTCTATAAAGACTAGAATAGCAGCAATGAAATTTTTAAAGGGCAGGATGCAGAAGGCTTGAATGGTGTCAAACCAGACTAGGATACCCAAACGCCCTTGGCTTAACCAGCCTGTGTGGGACAGAATATAGAAGGCGAATGAGATGTGGATGGCTAGAAATTGGAACAATTCTAGCTGGCGATGAAGCCCCCAGAGACTTAAAGCTAGGGCTTGGGCTAACGTCATGATTAGAAAGCTTCTAGCCTCTAATCTGCTGTCAAGATTTTTTATCTGCAGAGATGGATAGGCCAATTTCCTGATTAAGGCCTCGCTTAATAATATAAGGCCGATTGCAAACGGGAAAAAGGGTGCAGTTTGATAATTAAAAAATACAGCAGAGTAAAAGTAGGTTAAAAGATAGAGGATTAGATAGCTGATTTTAAAGAATCGCAGTTGCTTGTCCTCTAGGCCTGTGAAGATGGTCTGTCGTTCTGCTTCTGCGGGCAGACAAGGCTGGACATTCATCTGATCTTGTGCTGGATATTCCATAATTATTTCTCCTCCTCATCGTCAGGGATATACTCCAAAATATCGCCAGGCTGGCAGTCTAGTTCACGGCAGAGAGCGTTGAGTGTTGAAAAGCGGACAGCCTTGGCTCGATTATTTTTTAGGATAGATAGATTGGCTGGTGTTAGGTCAATCAACTCTGCTAAACGGCCAGCACTGATGCGCTTTTGCGCCATGACAAGGTCTAAATTTATCTGAATCATAAGACCTCCTAAATAGTGTAGTCCACTTGATCCTGCAGCTCAATGGCCTTGCCAAAGGCATTGCGGATGACGCGGATAATCAGGGTCAATATACTGCAAGAAACAGTGACTAAGAGCATGGGCAAGTAAGCTGTCAGTCCCATAAATAGGGAGATAAGAGCGACAGTGCCCACTTCCCAGCCAAGATAGCGCATGTACTGAACATTTTGTGTGATAAAGACCTGATTTTTACCAATGCGGCTAAGGAGTCGATAGAGATGGACAATGCAGGCCAGAGCCAGGCAGCCTAGGACATAGCCGAGCAGCAGCAATAGCCAAAAGCGCGTCTCCCCTTGAAAGAAAGGAGAGGGAAATTCGATAACTAGGTTGACGACCCAAGGTCCTAGGGCTATCAGGATAATGGAAGCAATAAATAAAAGGCTGATACTGATTTTTGTAAGAGTGATGCTCATATCTTCAGCAGTCTTTTTCATTTTGTCTGTCATAATTTCCTCCGACTAACGTTTCATTTCTTAGTAACTATAACACGAATATTATCGATAATCAATAAGAAAATATCGAAAAAAGATAAAATCGGTCTTAAGGACTAGATGAAAGTTTCTAAAAATCTCTTATTTTATAAAGATGGATTTATTGTCAGGAGATGAACAGATTAGAAGACGATGAATATTTTGCTTGATTTTTGGTATAATGAAAAACAGGAATTGTATACTATTTCTGGTCAGAAGCGGAGTATGTGTAAGGAGGGAAGAGTCTGTGGGTGTAAAGCTTGTTCATTATCGTAGTAAGTTATATGAATTTCTTATGGTGCCTGCCATCGTTTCAAGGGAAGATAAACATATGTGGAAGGATTTACGGCAGAATCAAAAGGAGCTGCTTCTTGATGTACAGCCGCACTATGATAAGCTTTATCAGGATTTACTTCCTTTGAAAAGCGAGCTTGTTGCGGTTAGTTTGTTCGAAGGAGCTACAGTGGGACTGGCTCCGCTCCTCTACCTCTACTTGCTAGAAAAAGGAGAAGATCCGGCCAATTTGCATGACTTGTTAGAATGTCTGAAAAAACTAGACGCAGAGCAAATCATCTATTGCTTATCACTTAAGCTTTCTAAAGGGGGAGTTACCAAGGGATATCCTGAAGATCTGCTGGATTTTATAGAGAATAGTGACAAGTCTCCGGAAAATAAATGGTACTGGTACCAAGCTATTCAGTATCCAGAGAAGCTTCGGGATCAATTAGTTTCCTTGCTGGAAAGAGTGTTCGAGCTCTATCAGCCTATTTATGAGCAGTTTGAGCAGGAAGTTCTAGCTTTTGAACAAGAATTTAGCCTATCTGATGTGATGGATGATGAAGAGCAGAATGCCAAGCTTCTTGAAAAGGACACTCAAGTCTTTGTTCTGTCACCCATGTTTATTGATTCTTTTCTCGAAAAGGTTCCTGATTTCACTTCCTATTCCTTAGTCCTTTCGACGAGAAGTTCCCAGTTATCAAAGGCGGAATCAGAGCTTAACGATGAAACATTGGCTCTGACCTTAAAAACTCTTGGTGATGAAACCCGCTATAAAGTCTTGATTGAATTGATTCAACCGCATGCCAAGAATAAAGATATAGCTAAAAAACTGGGGCTTACAAGAGCCTCTATCTCATTCCATACGCAGAAGCTCCTAAATTCTGGCTTGCTGGAGCTTGTGGTGGATGATGATTCGGTTAAGTACACGGTCAATAAAGAACTGATTCGAAAGATTATAGAGAAGTTCAAACAGGACCTAACATAGTTTAAGAAGACCTGGATTCATTCTAGGCCTTCTTTTTGTAAAATAATAATCTAACAAAAATTTGACAATTGACTAATTAATTGTTATGATTTGTTAAACAAAAATCTAACAAGAGTAAAGGAGATGTCGTATGATTGTTTTTGCAAAAAACAAAAATTTTCGCCAGTTGCTCATCAATCAATGGATTTCAGGTTTTGGAGACATTGTTTTTTATTTGGCTTTGATGAACTATGTTTCTGCTTACTCCTTTGCTCCAATTGCGGTTTTATTGATTTCTCTTTCTGAAACGCTGCCTCAGTTAATTCAAGTTTTTACTGGAGTTGCAGCGGACTTTCAGAAGGATCGTATTCATAAATACCTGCTTATACAGTTTAGTAAGGTGCTCTTATATAGCTTGGTAACGTTTTTGTTGCTTGGACAAGATTTCTCTTTCTTGATTTTGCTTGTGATTTGCTTGATTAACTTTCTGTCGGATAGTCTGAGTTATTTTTCAGGTGCCATGCTGACGCCGGTTTATGTAAAGGTGATTGAGCAAGATATGACCTCTGCTATGGGCTTTCGGCAGGCTAGTATGAGTCTGGTTCATATTTTGGGGAATCTAGCTGGCGGTTTTCTCATCGCTTGGATGAGTATTGGAGCTTTGGCAGGACTAAATGCTCTGACATTCTTACTAGCTTACCTTGGTTTTTGGCATATTAGTAAAAGCTTACAGGATTTAGAACCGGAGCTCAGCAGTGCCAAGGAGCTAAATAGAGAAAATTATTGGCAGCATTTATTGGATTCTCTTAAAGTCTTACTGGGATTGAAAAATGTTGTGAGGTTGTTATTGGTTTCAACCTTTGGACAGGTCACTCTGAACATTCTGACGCCAGTAGCGACTCTTTTGTTGCTGAAAAGGCCTTTTTGGAATTTGCAGGTTGGTCAGTCCATTGCCGTGTTAATTGTTCTAAGTTCCGCTGGTCTGATCTTAGGAAATATTTTGAGTGGCAGTTTGCTGAAAAAACTTTCGACGAAGCTTGCTATGTATAGTAGCCAAGTATGTGAAGGTTTTATTCTTTGCGGTTTTTTCTGGCAAAATTTTTTACTTATACTGATAGCAAGCTTTGCTTGCTCAGTTACAGTCGGTTTGCTGAGTCCAAGACTGCAGAAATCTGTCTTCAGCCTAATACCAGAAGAGTCCATGGGAGCCATACAGTCAGCTATTAATCTATTTAGCATGGCTGTTCCGAGTGTTTTATCCATGCTGTTGATAGCTCTTGCCAGCAGTTTGGGGGTTATTTATATTCTCCTCCCTCTTGTGTTAATGCTGGCATTGTCTTTCTGCTTAATTATTCCAATGGATAACTTGAAGGCGGATTCGGATGGCTGTTGAATGGCAGCTATCTTATTTTTCTGCTTTGAAGCGACTTCTGATTTTTTAGGTCATTTTTGATATAATAAAGGACAGGAAAGACAAGGAAGTAAGCCATGAAGATTTTTGATACACACACGCATTTAAATGTGGAAGAATTTGCTGGTCGAGAGGCAGAGGAGCTGCAGCTGGCTGCAGAAATGGGCGTCAGCAAAATAAATATTGTCGGTTTTGATCGGCCGACCATTGAGCGCGCCTTGGAGTTGGCCGACAGCTATGATCAGCTTTATGCTACGATTGGCTGGCATCCGACTGAGGCTGGGACTTATGATGAGGCGGTGGAAGCCTATCTGCTGGACAAGCTTCGTCACCCCAAGGTGCTGGCTCTGGGCGAGATTGGGCTGGACTATCACTGGATGACCGCGCCCAAGGATGTTCAGGAGCGGGTGTTTCGACGCCAAATCCAGCTCTCTAAAGAGCTGAACCTGCCCTTTGTCGTTCACACACGTGACGCATTGGAGGATACCTATGAGACTATCAAGAGTGAAGGTGTAGGTCCTCGAGGCGCTATTATGCACTCTTATTCGGGTTCTTTGGAAATGGCAGAGCGCTTTATCGAGTTAGGGATGATGATTTCCTTTTCTGGAGTTGTGACCTTTAAGAAAGCGACGGATATTCAGGAGTCAGCGCAGAACCTGCCTTTGGACAAAATCCTCGTCGAGACGGATGCGCCTTATCTAGCACCTGTTCCCAAGCGTGGCCGAGAAAACAAAACAGCCTATACCCGCTATGTTGTAGAGAAAATTGCTGAGCTGCGTGGGTTGACGGTCGAAGAAGTAGCGCAAGCGACCTATGACAATGCAAAGAAGGTGTTTGGGCTTGACTGAGAAGATAAAAATCCCTCAGGTAATCGTCGTGGAGGGCAAGGATGATACAGCTAACCTTCAGCGATTTTACCAAGTTGACACTTACGAGACGAGAGGCTCCGCTATCAATGAAGAAGACCTAGAGCGGATAGAGAAACTGCACCAGCTGCGTGGGGTTATTGTCTTTACCGATCCAGACTACAACGGTGAGCGTATCCGTCGAATGATTATGGAGGCTGTGCCAACTGCTCAGCATGCCTTTCTCCGCCGTGATGAGGCGGCTCCCAAGTCTAAGAACAAGGGTAAATCGCTTGGAGTGGAACACGCTTCATTTGAGAATTTACAGCAGGCGTTAGCTGGGTTGGTCGGATATTTCGATGATGAGGATAATTTTGACATCACCAAAGGCGATCTTGTGCGACTAGGTCTGCTTATGGGAAGCGACAGCCGTCAGCGCCGAGAGTATCTGGGAGAGCAGCTCCGTATCGGCTATTCTAACGGCAAGCAACTGCTTAAACGCTTGGAATTGTTTGGGGTGACTTTGGCGGAAGTGGAAGAAGTGATGGAGAGGTATTCAGTCTAACGGAGTAAGGAATGAAAAAAGTAATTATTACGGGCGGTAATAGTGGGATTGGCTACCAGGCTGCTAAACAGTTAGCTGAAAAGGGGTGGTCAGTGACCTTATTTTGCCGGCGAAAAGAAGCTGCTGAGCAAGCCTGTGAAAAAATCCGTCAACAAACAGGAAATCCGCATGTAGATTACATCTTGGTTGATTTATCTGAGATGAAGAGTGTCAGGAAAGCAGTGGAGCAGTATATCCAAAAAGAAGTGACTTTAGATGTTTTAATTAACAATGCGGCTGATTTTGATTTATCAATCAAAAGTCCTGTGATTACCAAAGACGGATTGGAAAAACAATTTGCGACCAATGTGGGCGCTCCATTCTTGCTTTCTTCCTTATTGAAAGACTTGTTGGAAAAGTCAGAGAGTGGTCGGATTATTAATATTTCTTCCCAAGGGCTAGTGCTTTATCCTTTCATGAAGCTTGATTTTGAAAATTTATCTGGTCAAAAACATTACAGCCCTGCTAAGACCTATTATCAGAATAAACTGGCTTTGTTGATGCTGTCGCTTTATATGCGGAAATATTGGAAAGGTATCAAAATTCAGGCAATCCGTGTGACCAATGTCAAAGTTGATATGCGCCGCTATGATCACCTCAGCGCTTTTATGAAAAATCTGTATAAAATTAAGTCGAGATTTTCGATTAGTCCTGAAGAAATGGCGAAAGTCTATATAGCTTTATCTACAGAAGATGGCTATGAAGGATTTTTGTATGACGAGAAATGCAGAGAAGTTAAGGCTAATGCATCTGCTTACGAGGAAGAAGAGCAGAAAAAACTCTACACCTTGCTTGAGCAAATGACCTCCTTAAAAAATAACGAATAACGAATTAGAAAAGAGAAAAGATGCGTATTGCAGACCATAGTGTAACCCGTGCCATTCTGGAGCGTCACGGTTTCACCTTTAAAAAATCTTTCGGTCAGAATTTCCTGACGGATACGAACATCCTCCAGAAGATTGTGGACACAGCTGAGATTGACAAAAAGGTCAATGTCATCGAAATTGGTCCTGGTATTGGGGCTTTGACGGAATTTTTGGCCGAAAGTGCCGTGGAGGTCATGGCCTTTGAGATTGATGATCGGCTGGTGCCGATTTTGGCGGATACTCTGCGCGATTTTGACAATGTGACAGTGGTCAATCAGGATATTCTCAAGGTTGATCTGGCCCAGTACATAGCAGAGTTTAAGAATCCAGACCTGCCTATCAAGGTAGTGGCAAATCTGCCCTACTACATCACAACACCGATTCTCATGCATTTGATTGAGAGCGGGATTCCTTTTAGTGAGTTTGTCGTTATGATGCAAAAAGAAGTGGCCGATCGGATTTCGGCTCAGCCGAATACCAAGGCTTATGGTAGTTTGTCGATTGCGGTGCAGTATTACATGACGGCCAAGGTTGCCTTTATCGTGCCGAGGACAGTCTTTGTGCCAGCGCCTAATGTGGATTCGGCTATTCTCAAGATGGTGCGCAGAGAGCAGCCGGCAGCTGAGGTTCAGGATGAGAAATTCTTTTTCAAGGTCTCCAAGGCCAGTTTTGTCCACCGCAGGAAAACTCTCTGGAATAACCTGACCAGTTGTTTTGGGAAGTCTGAGGAGACTAAAGGCAAACTGACAGCAGCTTTAGAACGAGCGGAGTTATCTCCAAGTGTTCGGGGAGAAGCTCTGAGTTTAGAGGAATTTGCTCGCTTGGCAGACGCTTTGAAGTCAGAGGGATTATAAAAAAATAGAAGATCTGCTCTATATAGCTGGTCTTCTATTTTGCTCATGAGGTACATATGAAAGTGAAATTTCTGTCTTTGTTTTCTGCCTTGCTCTGGTTTTCGCAGTCTTTACTCCACTTCCTTCTACTGCTAGGCCTGCCTCTGGGACGTTTGGTATTTGGCGGCACTTATATAGTATTTCCTTTATGGTTGCGGCCTGTTAACTTTCTACTTTTCTTGCTGTGGGGTTTCTTTGCTTTCAGTTATTTATCGTTTGGAGGCTGGCTAAGAAGTAGCTTGAAGTCTTTTGTTTTGAGAAAAAACATCTTAAGTGGAACTGTTTTTCTCTTTTTGGCTACAGTTTTCAATTTCTTTGTGACCGCGAGTCTATTAGAGAAGTATTTAACAGGGGGGCTGACCTTTTTGGCTTTTCTCAGCAGTGTAATTCTACTTCATAACAACAAAAAATCCTATCAATCATGATAGGATTGCTTTTTATGCGGAGGAAGGGATTTGAACCCTCACACCCGTACGGGCACATGCGCCTGAAGCATGCGTGTCTGCCGTTCCACCACCTCCGCTTGAGATTCTATTATAACTTATTTTTGTGAAAATGCCAATAGAGAATATCAGTTTTTTTCATACAGTGAAAAAAGCAGAAAAATTTCTATTTTTTCTTTACTAAAATAGTTCTATGATATTGCCATTATAGCAAGTATTTGTTACAATTAGATTAATTACTTATTTAGGTAACGAAATAAAAAAGGAGAATGTTATGAAACTGAAAAAATGGCTGCTGTTTTTGATGCTGCCCCTTCTGTTTTTGCTGGATTTGAAGCTGTTTACAGCAACTGCTCAAGCTGATGCTTTGAAGAATGCAATCACAGACATTAAAATCTGGGATCATTCTAATGGCCGCGAAGCAACCAAGGTTAACGGTGCTTACAATTTGGTCCAAGGGGGGAATTATCGCTATGAGCTAGTTTTTGATTTGTCTGCTTACGATAACAAGCTCAAGGATGGGGATACCTTTACCTTTACAGTACCGAACGGTGCAACCATTGCTGATGGTACAACTTTTACTCTGACGGATAATGAAACGCAGGTCCAACTTGGAGCGGCTAAGATGACGTCGAATGGTTCGGGTAAGGGTGGTCTGATCACGGTTACTATTCAGAATCTGGCAGATTACAAGGCCAAGACAACTGCTAGTGGAGTTAGAGGGAGCTTCTTCTTTGACTTTCAGGCGACGACAGTAGGCGCTGATCAGGACTGGAATTATAAGCCTGAGGAAACTCAAGGGGCGATGAGCCATAAGGTCACCATTAACGAGCGCAAACAAAGCAGTTTTTCAACAGCCGGTGAAAACTACGCTAAGATTGGAGGGGTCATTGCTAAGAAGCCATATAATTCGGCTATTCTAGGCAAGAGTGGTGACTACTCACATAACTGGACTGTTCGTATCAATACTCAGCAAAAGACTTATAATTCTCCTATTGTTATCAAGGATGTCATTCCAGATAGCAGTGCACCAATGCAATTCGTTCCGGAGCAACTTGTCCTTCGCCAAGGGGAGTACACGCAGAGTTTATCAAGTATTGCGAATTCTGTCATCTTGAAAGAAGGTCAAGATTATACGGTTGCCTATAATGACACTTATACAGAGTTTACTCTAACTATCAATAACCCAGGCAATCGTGCCTTTATGTTGAACTATATGACAACTTCACCAGCTGATGGTTCTTTGGTGTCGAATACGGCTGAGATGGAAGTTGATAATACAAAACTGCCATTCAGAGATGATCGTCCTGGTCAGACGAGCTCTACGGTAGAGCGTAGCAGCCGGATTACAGAAGGCGGTGTCATCACAGCAGATATCAGCAACAGTCTGGTTCTCTACAAACAAGATTCTAAGACTGGTAAAATGCTGGAAGGTGCTGTCTTTAAGGTGACAACTCCTAGCGGTGAAGAGATTACTCTGCCGCCAACTGATGCTAACGGGCGGGTTTCTACACAGCCTTTCTCAAGTGAAGAAATCAAGAAAGGCCAATTCACAGTAGAAGAAGTCACAGCTCCGGAAGGCTATGTACTGGACAGCAATCCGATGAAGGTGACTATCAAGGCTGATGGAGCGGTTAAGACAGTCAAGAATACGGTGGATCCAAATGCCAGCAAAAAGCTGACAGTCAAGAAAGTTTGGAAAGATGAAAACAATCAAGATGGCAAGCGTCCGGCTTCTATTGCTGTAGATGTCTACGCTAACGGTCAAAAGTTGGCTGATAAGACAGTGACTGTAACTGGCGGAAGTACAGATGCGGAGTGGACAGCTCAGACAACTGATTTACCAATCTTTGATACAAATGGTCAAAAAATCACCTATACAATCGGTGAAGATCAGCTTGATGGCTACGATGCTCCAGAAGTAGATCAGGGGAATCTCACTGTTACCAATACTCGTACGCCAGAGAAAATCGCTATCAAAGCCAGCAAGAAATGGGATGATGCCGAGAATCAAGACGGCAAACGTCCTGCCAATGTTGTTGTCAAACTTTATAAAGAAGTCGGCGGTCAGAAATCAGAAGTTGCGAACAGAACTCTGACCGAAGCTGACCAGTGGGCAACCGAGTTCGCCAACTTGAACAAATATGAAAAGGGACAAGAAGTTGTTTATTCTATTGAAGAAGATGCGGTCCCTCACTATCAATCTCAGGTAACTGGCAATGCTGCTGACGGCTTTGTAGTGACCAACACTTACAAGCCAGAAACAATCAAGATTTCTGGTCAGAAGAAGTGGGAAGATGCGGATAACCAAGACGGCAAGCGCCCAAATGCTGTTAGAGTCAAGATCTTGAAAGGCCAAGATATTGTTGATGTGCAGGAAGTGACGGCTGCTAACGGTTGGAAATATGAATCCAATCCTCTTCCTAAATATGCAGCAGGCCAAGAAATTACCTACACTGTAAGCGAAGAAGCTGTCTCAGGCTACACGAGCAAGGTGGACGGCTACAACATCACCAACTCTTACACTCCAGAAACGGTCAAGGTTTCCGGTCAGAAGAAATGGGATGATGCGGAAAACCAAGATGGTAAGCGTCCAGCTTCTGTTAAGGTTAAAATTCTGAATGGTGATACGGTTGTGGATGAGCAAAATGTGACTTCCGCTAACGACTGGAAATATGAGTCCAAGGCTTTGCCTAAGTACGCAGCAGGCCAAGAAATCACTTATACTGTAAGTGAGGAAGCTGTACCAGGTTATACTAGCAAAGTGGATGGTTACAACATCACTAATTCTTACACCCCAGAGACAACGACTGTGTCTGGAAGCAAGACTTGGGAAGATGGCGATAACCAAGATGGCAAACGTCCAGCTTCTATCACAGTTAATCTGCTAGCTAACGGTCAAAAAGTCAATACTCAAACAGTCGGAGAGGCAGAAGGCTGGTCTTACAACTTTACTGGCTTGCCAGTCTACAAGGATGGCCAACGAATTACCTATACAGTGACAGAAGAAGCTGTACTGGGTTATTCAACCAATCTCAACGGCTACAATATCACTAACTCTTATACACCAGAAAAGACAGAAATCACTGCCAGCAAGACCTGGAATGACAGCGACAATCAAGATGGCAAGCGTCCAACTAAGATTAGCATTAAACTGATGAAGACCGTTGGCGGTGTCAAGACAGAAGTCGCTAGCAAGGAAGTGACGGCTGCTGATCAATGGCAAACCAAATTTGAAAATCTGCCAGTTTATGAAAATGGTCAGAAGATTGATTACTCTATCGAGGAAGATGATGTAGCTGGCTACACTAAAGAAATCAAAGATTTCACTGTTACCAACTCTTACACTCCAGAGATGATCAAGATTTCTGGTCAAAAAGTCTGGGATGACGCGGATAACCAAGACGGCAAGCGTCCAGCTTCTGTTAAGGTTAAGGTGAAAAATGGCGATACTGTCGTAGATGAGCTGGAAGTAACAGCTGCTAACGATTGGAAGTTTGAGTCTAAAGTCCTTCCTAAGTATGCAGCAGGCCAAGAGATTGCCTACACTGTTACTGAAGAAGCAGTTGCGGACTATCAAACTAAGATTGATAAGTTCACCATTACCAATTCTTACACTCCTCAAAGTACGGAGTATGCTGTTACGAAGGTCTGGGATGATGCTAATAACCAAGACGGCAAGCGTCCAGCTTCCATCACAGTGCAGCTGTATAGCTCAGTAAATGGTGAAGAGCCAGTTGCTGTCGCAGGTAAGACATTAACATTGACAGTTGCTGATAAGGCAGATGCCAACACTTGGAAAGCAAGTTTCACCAATCTGCCTCAGTTTGACAAGGGGCAGGAGATTACCTACTCTGTCAAAGAGGATGATGCAACAGTAGCCGCTTTGAAAGAAAAAGGTTACAGTCCGAAAGTAGAAGGTCAGACAATCACTAACTCTCATACTCCAGAACAGGTTAAAGTTTCTGGTCAGAAAGTTTGGGATGATGCAGATGATCAAGACGGCAAACGTCCAACATCTATTACAGTTAAAGTGATGGATGGAAGCACTATTGTTGATACACTTGAAGTAACAGCTGCTAATGGATGGAAGTTTGAATCTAAAGACCTGCCTAAATATAGAAATGGTCAAGAGATTGTCTACACACTTAAGGAAGATGCTGTTGCTCAATATGAAACTAAGATTGATAAGTTCACCATTACCAACTCCTATACTCCAGAAACCGTTAAAGTCTCTGGTCAAAAGGTTTGGGATGATGCTAATAATCAAGATGGCAAGCGCCCGACATCTATCAAGGTCAAGATTTTGGACGGAGATAAAGTCGTAGATGAGCTGGAAGTAACAGCCGCTACTGACTGGAAGTTTGAGTCTAAGGATCTGCCTAAGAATAAGAAGGGTAAGAAAATCAACTATACAGTCCTTGAAGAAGTGACAGTTGAGGGTTATAGTAGCAGCCAAGAACAAGCAACAGATGGCAGCTTTACTTTGACTAATAGTTATAAACCAACACAGATTGCTGTTAAGGGAACTGCTATATGGTCAGATGCTGAAAATCAAGATAAGGTGCGACCTTCTAAGATTACTGTTCGCCTCTTGGCAGATGGCAAGCCAATCAAAGAAGAGGTTGTGTCAGGAGAAAATGGTTGGCAGTATGACTTTAGCGGCCTTCCTAAGTACAAGGATGGCAAGGAAATTGTCTATAGTGTTGCGGCTGATCCAGTAGATGGCTATAAGCTTGAGATCAACGGTACTCAGCTAACCTTCAGTCGTATCCCTACTAAGAAAGTGGCTGTTGAAGGAGCGGTTTCACCTAATAAGCCAGGCGGTCAAGCTCCGAAAGTCGGAGGAAAAGCTCTTCCTCGTACTGGACAGGAAGAAAGTCTTCTTGTTACTATTTTTGGCTTACTAGCAGCTCTTCTCGCAGGAGGAATACTGAAGGCTAAGGCAAAACGCAGCTAATCGGTTTTGTGACTTACTGAAAATCACAGTAAATATCTCATTCGATATAAAAAAGCGAACAGGTTCTTTTGAGCTTGTTCGCTTTTATCATGTCAGTTTCATCTCAAGTATTTTAAAGTAGCTGCTTTCTATGAAAAATGAAGCCAACCTTAAGAAATACCTTCTATGCAAAACAAGCAAGCTAAATCTCGCATTTTTTGTTATAATGAGTGTATTAACTTTTAAGGAGCAATCTTGCAAGGAAAAATCATTAAGGCTCTGGCTGGTTTCTATTATGTAGAGTCGGACGGACAGGTTTATCAAACCAGAGCGCGGGGTAATTTTCGCAAAAAAGGGCAGACACCTTATGTCGGTGATGAAGTCGAATTTTCAGCAGAAAAAGACTCGGAAGGCTATATTTTAAAAATAGCAGAGCGAAAGAACAGTCTCGTGCGGCCGCCCATTGTCAACATTGACCAAGCAGTTGTAATCATGAGCGCGAAAGAGCCAGATTTCAATGCCAATCTGTTGGATCGCTTTCTGGTGCTTTTAGAGCATAAGCGGATTCATCCTATTATCTACATCAGCAAGTTAGACCTGCTTGAAGATGAGCAGAGCTTGGATGTCTATGTGCAGGCCTATCAGTCCATCGGCTATGAGGTCGTTAAAGCAACTGAGGAGTTACTACCGCTGCTGACAGGGAAAATCACTGTTTTCATGGGACAGACTGGTGTTGGAAAGTCCACCCTGCTCAATAAAATTGCCCCAGACCTGCAGCTAGAAACAGGAGAGATTTCTGAAAGTCTTGGCCGCGGCCGTCATACGACGAGGGCTGTCAGTTTTTACAATCTAAACGGTGGGAAGATTGCCGACACACCAGGATTTTCGTCTTTGGATTACGAGGTGACTACAGCTGAAGATCTCAATCAAGCTTTTCCGGAGATTGCTGAGGTCAGCCAGTCCTGTAAATTTCGTACTTGCACTCATACCCACGAGCCAGCTTGTGCCGTTAAGCCAGCAGTCGAGTCCGGCCAGATAGCGTCATTCCGCTTTGATAATTACCTGCAGTTTCTCAGCGAGATTGAAAATCGTCGGGAAACCTATAAAAAAGTTGCCAAAAAAAATTCTAAATAAGGAGAAGAACTATGACTTCATTCAAAATTGCCCCTTCAATCTTAAGTGCGGACTATGCTAATTTTGAATCAGAACTAAAAAAGTTAGAAGCAACAGGCGCTGAGTATGCTCATATTGATATTATGGATGGTCATTTTGTACCCAATATCAGCTTTGGGGCTGGGGTTGTTGCCAGTATGCGTCCTCACAGCAAGCTAGTCTTTGATTGTCATCTGATGGTTTCCAATCCTGAACATCATATTGAAGAATTCGCTCGTGCCGGTGCAGATATTATCAGCATCCATGCCGAAGCGACACCTCATATCCATGGAGCGCTGCAGAAGATTCGAGCAGCAGGGGTCAAGCCTAGTGTTGTGATTAATCCGGGAACACCAGTCGAAGCAGTCAAAAATGTTTTGAATTTGGTTGATCAAGTCCTTGTGATGACAGTTAATCCAGGCTTTGGCGGTCAGGCCTTTCTGCCAGAAACCATGGATAAGATTCGTGAACTGGTCGTTCTGCGCGAAGTCAATCAGTTGAATTTTGATATTGAAGTGGATGGCGGTATTGACGATAAGACCATTGGGATTGCTAAAGAAGCTGGTGCCAATGTCTTCGTGGCTGGCAGCTATGTCTTCAAGGGTGATGTCAATCATCAAGTTCAGACCTTACGGGATGCCCTGCATGACTAAGGTGGCGCTGTTTGCTGGCGGAAACTTGGAACATTTTAGCTTAGATTTTGATGTTTTAGTTGGAGTAGACCGTGGAAGCCTCTTTCTGCTTGAGCAGGGAGTTTGTCCTGACTTGGCTGTCGGAGATTTTGACTCTGTGAGCAAGGAAGAATTGCTACGTATAAAAGATAGAGCTAAGGAAGTCGTTCAGGCCCATCCTGAAAAGGATGATACAGACTTGGAGTTAGCTGTTCTGGCTTGTTTTGAACGGTATCCAGATGCCCGTTTGACCATTTTCGGCACCTTTGGGGGCCGTCTGGATCATGCCTTGGCCAATGTTTTCCTACCCAGTAATGAAAAAATTGCACCTTATATGGAGAAGATTTTTCTGGAAGATGAGCAGAATCTGCTGACCTATGTTCCCCAGGGGCGCCATGAAATCAAACCAGTAGCTGGCATGCGCTATCTGGCCTTTCTGCCGTCGGATGATGCTGCCTTAACGATTGAGGGCGCCAAATATCCGCTCAATAAAGATAACTTTTTTTTCAAAAAAGTGTATGCTTCTAACGAATTTATAGATAGGCCAATTTATTTGGACTTTGATAGCGGCTATACAGTCGTCATTTACAGCAGAGACAGGAGCTGATATGGAGTTTATAATCATCCTCATTCTTTTGGGAAATCTAGTACTGACCTTTCTTTTATGGCAAAAGATTAGTCAGCAGACCGAGACGCTAAAGCAAGTCTTGGAAAATCAGGCAGATCATCTATCGGATCAGTTGGACTATCGCTTGGAGCAGGAAAGTCAGAAAAAGCAAACGGCTCAGAAAGAGCTGGAATTAGCTCTGGGAGATCGTTTGAGCGAGGTCAGGACAGATTTGCACCGCAACTTGACAGATCTGCGCTTGGAAATCAGCGATAACCTGACCAAGAATCGGGATAAAACTGACGAGCGTATGCGGCAGATTCAAGAGTCCAACGAAACCCGTCTAGAGCAGATGCGGCAGACTGTTGAAGAGAAACTGGAAAAGACACTTCAGACTCGTCTTCAGACTTCTTTTGAAACGGTCTCTAAGCAGTTGGAGTCTGTTAATCGCGGTTTGGGAGAAATGCAGAGTGTTGCCCGAGATGTCGGCACACTGAATAAGGTCTTATCCAACACCAAGACTCGGGGGATTCTAGGGGAGTTGCAACTGGGGCAGATTATTGAGGACATCATGACGGCCAGTCAGTATGAGCGAGAGTTTGTGACGGTGGCCGGCTCCAGCGAGCGTGTCGAATATGCCATTAAACTGCCAGGACAGACGGAGCATGAATATGTCTATCTGCCCATTGATTCTAAGTTTCCTCTGGCCGATTACTACCGTTTGGAAGATGCTTATGAGTCTGGCAGCAAGGAAGAGATTGAGCTCTACCGCAAGTCTCTCTTAGCAAGCGTTAAACGCTTTGCCAAGGATATTAAAAGTAAATATCTGGCGCCGCCAGCTACGACTAATTTTGGAATTATGTTTCTGCCAACGGAAGGTCTCTATTCGGAAGTTGTCCGCAATCCAGCCTTTTTTGACAGTTTGCGACGGGAGGAGCAGATTGTGGTAGCGGGGCCATCTACCCTGTCTGCCCTACTCAATTCATTGTCTGTCGGTTTTAAAACGCTCAATATCCAAAAAAGTGCGGACGACATCAGCAAGGTTCTGGGTTCTGTCAAATCCGAGTTTAACAAGTTCGGTGGAATTCTGACCAAGGCACAAAAACACTTACAGCATGCTTCGGGTAACATTGATGAACTCTTGACTCGTAGGACAGGAGCTATCGAAAGAACCTTACGCCATATTGAGCTGTCTGACCAAGACCTCGATTTGAACTTACTTGATTTTTCAGAAGAAAGGGAAAACAATGAAGATTAATCAAATGAAAAAAGATGAACTGTTTGAAGGTTTCTATCTGATCAAGTCAGCAGAAGTCCGTCAGACAAGGGCTGGGAAAAATTATCTGGCCTTCACTTTCCAAGACGATACAGGGGTAATCGAGGGTAAACTCTGGGATGCTCAGCCACATAATGTTGAAGAATTCACTGCTGGCAAGGTTGTGCACATGCAAGGCCGACGGGAAGTCTACAATAACACGCCTCAGGTAAATCAACTGACCCTGCGTCTTCCTAAGGCTGGAGAGCCCAATGATCCAGCGGATTTCAAGGAAAAACCGCCAGTAGACCAGAAAGAAATCCGAGATTATTTATCTCAGATGATTTTTAAGATTGAGAATTCGGTCTGGCAGCGCGTGGTCCGCTCGCTTTATAGCAAGTACGACAAGGAGTTTTATTCTTATCCAGCTGCCAAGACCAATCACCATGCTTTTGAGTCGGGGCTAGCCTTTCATACCGCTACCATGGTCAAGCTGGCGGATGCTATCGGAGACATTTATCCTCAGCTTAATAAAAGCTTGCTCTTTGCAGGGATCATGCTCCATGACTTGGCCAAGGTTATTGAGCTCAGCGGTCCAGAAAATACCGAGTATACCGTGCGAGGCAATCTGATTGGCCACATCGCTTTGATTGATGAAGAATTGACCAAGACCTTGATGGAGCTGAAAATTGACGATAGTAAGGAAGAGGTTATTGTCCTGCGCCATGTCCTTCTCAGCCACCACGGTCTCTTGGAATACGGCAGTCCTGTACGGCCTAAGATTATGGAGGCAGAAATTCTTCACATGATTGATAATCTGGATGCGGAGATGATGATGATGACTGCTGCCTTGGGACTTGTAGATCCAGGTGAAATGAGCAATAAAATATTCGCTCTTGAAGGCCGTTCTTTCTACAAACCAAAACTTGAACAGTAAAATACGAAAAATGGACATTACTTGGAAAAGAATGTTCGTTTTTTTGTTTCTGTTATGGTATAATGAATAAAATAACTTTAATTGGTGAAAAAATGAAATTAAGAAGAAGTGAGCGTATGGTGGTTATCTCCAATTATCTGATTAACCATCCTTATGAATTAACGAGCTTAAATACATTTGCAGAAAAATACGAATCTGCCAAATCTTCTATTTCAGAAGATATTGTCATTATTAAGCGTGCCTTTGAAGAGATTGAAATTGGAACCATCGAAACGATTACTGGTGCTGGTGGAGGAGTGATTTTCAGCCCGTCCATCTCAGATGCAGAAGCTAAGACCATTGTACAAGGTCTTTGTGATCAGCTGTCTGAAAGCAATCGGATTCTTCCTGGGGGCTATATTTATCTATCTGATCTGCTCAGCACTCCATCCATTTTGAATAATATCGGACGAATTATTGCCAAGAGCTTTAAAGATCAACAGATTGATGCGGTCATGACAGTTGCGACTAAGGGTGTTCCTTTGGCCAATGCAGTAGCCAATGTTCTCAATGTACCTTTTGTCATCGTTCGTCGGGATTTAAAGATTACAGAAGGGTCAACGGTCAGTGTCAACTATGTATCGGGCTCCAGCGGAGATCGTATTGAAAAGATGTTCTTGTCTAAGCGCAGTCTCAAGGCTGGCAGCCGTGTTTTGATTGTGGATGACTTCCTCAAAGGCGGAGGGACCATTACAGGGATGATTAGTCTCTTATCTGAGTTCGACTCGGAGCTGGCAGGTGTAGCGGTCTTTGCGGACAACGCGCAGGCCAATCGCGATTATCTGGGCTATAAATCGCTCTTGAAAGTAACCAATATTGATGTCAAGGCGAATACCATTGATGTGGAAATTGGAAATATTTTTGATTAGGGAAAAGGGCGGAGATTATAGATGAAAACAGTTTTAGAAAAGTTTGACCACAGTCCGCTGTGGATTCGTTTAGGAGTATTGTCGATTTTATTTGGGATTCTGATTACCGGCATGGTTTTTGTGCAGGGACAGGCTAATTCCACCAGAAATTCAGTTAGTTCAGCTGCCAGCATCGCATCAAGCAGCTCTTCCTTACAGCTATCTTCTGCTCAAAAAGAAGCGCAGGAAAAAGAAATTCAGGAAGAGGAGCAAGCAGTTCAGGCCGCAGAAGAAGCAGTCAAACAGCTTGAAACCATGCAAACTTTGGAAGATTTGCAGCTGGCTAAGACTGCAGTAGAGAAGGTTAAGGATGCAGCGACGAAGGCTAGATTCCAAAGTCGTATTCAGGCGATAGCAGTCTTGATTGATCCGGAAGCAGCTCAGGCCGCTGTTTCTGAAAATCCAGCTGGTGTATCAGAAGAAGCAGTGGCTCAGCCGCAGCAATAAGTCAGCAGCAATCTAATAAGCAGAGATAGGCTTAAAATAGAAAAAATGTATTGACAGAAAAGTATCGTCGTGCTATAATGATAGACGGTACTTTTTACTTTTGGTCTCTCAAAAGTGTACAGAGACGTGCTGACAAATGTTGCAAAAGTACACGCAGATGGTAGCTGTCACCAAGTGTATCATCACCAAAATTAAAAAAAAATACAGGAGAATGTAGATGCCTACAATTAACCAATTGGTTCGCAAACCGCGTAAATCAAAAGTAGAAAAATCTAAATCACCAGCTTTGAACGTTGGTTACAACAGCCATAAAAAAGTTCAAACAAACGTATCTTCACCACAAAAACGTGGAGTTGCAACCCGTGTCGGAACTATGACACCTAAGAAACCGAACTCTGCCCTTCGTAAGTTTGCCCGTGTACGTCTGAGCAACCTGATTGAAGTTACAGCTTACATCCCAGGTATCGGACACAACCTGCAAGAGCACAGTGTGGTGCTTCTTCGTGGTGGACGTGTAAAAGACCTTCCAGGGGTACGTTACCATATCGTCCGCGGTGCACTTGATACAGCAGGTGTTACTGATCGTAAACAAGGCCGTTCTAAATACGGTACTAAAAAACCAAAAGCATAAGGAAAGGGGAGAAAGATAAATGAGTCGTAAAAACCAAGCGCCTAAGCGCGAAGTATTGCCAGATCCGCTTTACAATTCAAAATTAGTTACTCGTCTTATCAACCGCGTTATGCTTGATGGTAAACGTGGTACAGCGGCTTCTATCGTTTACGGAGCTTTTGACCAAATCAAAGAAGCAACTGGAAACGATGCGCTGGAAGTATTTGAAACAGCTATGGAAAACATCATGCCTGTACTTGAAGTTCGTGCTCGCCGTGTCGGTGGTTCAAACTACCAAGTTCCGGTTGAAGTTCGTCCAGAACGTCGTACAACACTTGGACTTCGCTGGTTGGTAACTATTGCTCGTCAACGTGGTGAGCACACAATGGTTGACCGCCTTGCAAAAGAAATCTTGGATGCATCTAACAACACCGGTGCAGCTGTTAAGAAACGTGAAGATACTCACCGTATGGCTGAAGCCAACCGTGCCTTCGCACACTTCCGTTGGTAAGAATAAGATACTAAGGGCGTTAAAAAAGCGACTGAAAATTAGGAAGCTTGACGCAGAATCAAAGATTCTAGAAAAGCTTATCTATTTTCCGAGCTTTTAGCCCGAGTTCAATTCAACTTATCTACAAGTTGAGACCAACAAAAACAAGATAAACATTGAGAACGGGTAGGTCCTGCCTATCCGTTTTTGCTAAATCATGTTATAATAAATTGTAAAATAAATTAATAGGAGAAATAACCAAATGGCTCGCGAATTTTCACTTGAAAAAACTCGTAATATCGGTATCATGGCCCACGTCGATGCTGGTAAAACAACAACAACTGAGCGTATTCTTTACTACACTGGTAAAATCCACAAAATCGGTGAAACTCACGAAGGTGCGTCACAAATGGACTGGATGGAGCAAGAGCAAGAGCGTGGTATCACTATCACATCTGCTGCGACAACAGCTCAATGGAACAACCACCGCGTAAACATCATCGACACACCAGGACACGTGGACTTCACAATCGAAGTACAACGTTCTCTTCGTGTCTTGGACGGTGCGGTAACTGTTCTTGACTCACAATCAGGTGTTGAGCCTCAAACTGAAACAGTTTGGCGCCAAGCAACTGAGTACGGAGTTCCTCGTATTGTATTTGCCAACAAGATGGACAAGATTGGTGCTGACTTCCTTTACTCAGTAAGCACTTTGCATGATCGTCTTCAAGCAAACGCTCATCCAATCCAATTGCCAATTGGTTCAGAAGATGACTTCCGCGGAATTATCGACTTGATCAAGATGAAGGCTGAAATCTATACTAATGACCTTGGTACAGATATTTTGGAAGAAGATATCCCAGCTGAATACCTTGAGCAAGCTCAAGAATACCGTGAAAAATTGGTGGAAGCAGTTGCTGAAACTGATGAAGATTTGATGATGAAATACCTTGAAGGTGAAGAAATCACTAACGAAGAATTGAAAGCTGCTATCCGTAAAGCGACTATCAACGTTGAATTCTTCCCAGTATTGTGTGGTTCTGCCTTCAAGAACAAGGGTGTTCAGTTGATGCTTGATGCAGTTATCGACTACTTGCCAAGCCCACTTGACATCCCAGCAATCAAAGGTATCAACCCAGATACAGAAGAAGAAGAAACTCGTCCTGCATCTGATGAAGAGCCATTTGCAGCTCTTGCCTTCAAGATCATGACTGACCCATTCGTAGGTCGTTTGACTTTCTTCCGTGTTTACTCAGGTGTCCTGAACAGCGGTTCATACGTATTGAACACTTCTAAAGGTAAACGTGAGCGTATCGGACGTATCCTGCAAATGCACGCTAACAGCCGTAATGAAATTGAAACTGTTTATGCTGGTGATATCGCTGCTGCCGTAGGTTTGAAAGATACAACTACTGGTGACTCATTGACAGATGAAAAAGCTAAAATCATCCTTGAGTCTATCAACGTTCCAGAACCAGTTATCCAGCTGATGGTTGAGCCTAAGTCTAAGGCTGACCAAGACAAGATGGGTATTGCTCTGCAAAAACTGGCTGAAGAAGATCCAACATTCCGTGTTGAAACAAACGTTGAAACTGGTGAAACAGTTATCTCTGGTATGGGTGAGCTTCACTTGGATGTCCTTGTTGACCGTATGCGTCGTGAGTTCAAGGTTGAAGCTAACGTAGGTGCACCTCAAGTATCTTACCGTGAAACATTCCGTGCTCCAACTCAAGCTCGTGGATTCTTCAAACGCCAATCTGGTGGTAAAGGTCAATTCGGTGACGTTTGGATCGAGTTTACACCAAACGAAGAAGGAAAAGGCTTCGAGTTTGAAAATGCTATCGTCGGTGGTGTGGTTCCACGTGAATTCATCCCAGCGGTAGAAAAAGGTTTGGTTGAGTCAATGGCTAATGGTGTCCTTGCTGGTTACCCAATCGTTGACGTGAAAGCGAAACTTTACGATGGTTCATACCACGATGTCGACTCATCTGAAACAGCCTTCAAGGTTGCGGCATCACTTGCTTTGAAAGAAGCTGCTAAGACTGCACAACCAGCTATCCTTGAGCCAATGATGTTGGTAACAATCACTGTTCCTGAAGAAAATCTTGGTGACGTTATGGGTCACGTAACAGCTCGTCGTGGACGTGTTGATGGTATGGAAGCGCATGGTAACAGCCAAATCGTTCGTGCTTATGTTCCACTTGCTGAAATGTTCGGTTATGCGACAGTTCTTCGTTCAGCATCACAAGGACGCGGTACATTCATGATGGTATTTGACCACTACGAAGATGTACCTAAGTCAGTACAAGAAGAAATCATTAAGAAAAACAAAGGTGAAGCTTAATCCTTGAGCAAACCTTGGCACTCGCGTTTGCGGGTGCTTTTTCTATTTTTGGAGAACTGCCCCTCAATAAAAAGGGGAAATGATTGATTTTGTAAGTTGTATTCCCGCATTTTCAAAAGATACTGCTTTGCTTTTTCAAATCAATGAAAGTCGAAATGAAAGTTAGTGAAAGAATTCATAATACTTGTTAATAACAATGAAATCAGTTGCATTTTACCTCAATTAAGTATATAATAGAAATGTTGAAAGGTGATTTGTAGCAACTCAAGTTACTCTTTTCACATAAAAATTTTTTGATTTTCATAAGGAGGAAATCACGAATGGTAGTTAAAGTTGGTATTAACGGTTTCGGTCGTATCGGTCGTCTTGCTTTCCGTCGTATCCAAAACGTAGAAGGTGTTGAAGTTACTCGCATCAACGACCTTACAGATCCAGTAATGCTTGCACACCTGTTGAAATACGACACAACTCAAGGTCGTTTCGATGGTACTGTTGAAGTTAAAGAAGGTGGATTCGAAGTTAACGGTAAATTCGTTAAAGTTTCTGCTGAACGTGACCCAGAACAAATTGACTGGGCTACTGACGGTGTAGAAATCGTTCTTGAAGCAACTGGTTTCTTTGCTAAGAAAGATGCTGCTGAAAAACACCTTAAAGGTGGTGCTAAGAAAGTTGTTATCACTGCTCCTGGTGGAAACGATGTTAAAACAATTGTATTTAACACTAACCACGACATTCTTGATGGTACTGAAACAGTTATCTCAGGTGCTTCATGTACTACAAACTGCTTGGCTCCAATGGCTAAAGCACTTCAAGACAACTTCGGTGTTGTTGAAGGTTTGATGACTACTATCCACGCTTACACTGGTGACCAAATGATCCTTGACGGACCACACCGTGGTGGTGACCTTCGTCGTGCTCGCGCTGGTGCTGCAAACATCGTTCCTAACTCAACTGGTGCTGCTAAAGCTATCGGCTTGGTTATCCCAGAATTGAACGGTAAATTGGACGGATCTGCACAACGCGTTCCAACTCCAACAGGATCAGTTACTGAATTGGTTGCTGTTCTTGAAAAGAACGTAACAGTTGATGAAGTAAACGCAGCTATGAAAGCAGCAGCTAACGAATCATACGGTTACACAGAAGATCCAATCGTATCTTCAGATATCGTAGGTATGGCTTACGGTTCATTGTTCGACGCAACTCAAACTAAAGTTCTTGATGTTGACGGCAAACAATTGGTTAAAGTTGTATCATGGTACGACAACGAAATGTCTTACACTGCACAACTTGTACGTACTCTTGAATACTTCGCGAAAATCGCTAAATAATTCAATGGTAAAAGAAAGAGGCTCATTTGAGTCTCTTTTTCTGTATCTTGCTTTGTGAGAATCATCAAAGACAGGTCTGTGGTTTATTGAGCTTCTATTTTCCAAATTTTTAGTCATATAAAAAGTCATTTTTACCATATCTGTCCATTTTTCTAAATGCTTCAAGGAGCTGTTTTGCTGTAAGAGAAGCTAAGCATACTTTTCTTAAAGAAGACTATACCAATTTTACACTTGACAAACCAAAAAACAGTGTGTATACTAGCTTTGTTGGAGTTTTTGGACTCCAAAAAGACTATACCAATTTTCAATAAGAAGGGCTGGTTTCTAAAATATAGGAAATCAGAAGTAATGTTATGTGTGGAATTGTCGGAGTTGTCGGAAATCGCAACGCAACTGATATCTTGATGCAGGGCTTGGAAAAGCTGGAATACCGAGGTTATGACTCGGCTGGAATTTTTGTAACAACAGGGAAAACTTCTAGTCTGATCAAGTCGGTCGGTCGTATCGCTGACCTGCATGCTAAAATTGGCATTGATGTTGCTGGGACTACTGGTATCGGACATACTCGTTGGGCTACTCATGGAAAACCAAGTGAAAACAATGCCCATCCTCATACTTCACAGACTGGCCGTTTTGTCTCGGTTCACAACGGTGTGATTGAGAACTACCTTGATATCAAGAATACCTATCTAGCTGGTCATGACTTCAAGGGGCAGACAGATACAGAGATTGCTGTGCATCTGATTGGCAAATTCGCTGAAGAAGAAGGCTTGTCTGTTTTAGAAGCCTTTAAAAAAGCTCTTCACATTATCCGTGGTTCTTATGCCTTTGCTTTGGTGGATTCAGAAGATGCAGATGTTATCTATGTTGCTAAAAATAAATCTCCACTTCTAGTCGGACTGGGTGAAGGCTACAATATGGTCTGCTCAGATGCCATGGCCATGATTCGTGAGACGAATCAATTTATGGAAATTCATGACCAAGAGCTGGTTATTGTCCGTAAAGACAGTGTGGAAGTGCAGGATTATGATGGGAATATTCTGGAGCGTGAAAGCTATACAGCTGAGCTTGACTTGTCCGATATTGGTAAGGGGACTTATCCATACTATATGCTCAAAGAAATCGATGAGCAGCCAACTGTGATGCGTAAGCTCATCAGCGCTTATACAGATGATAAGGGGCAAGTATCAGTAGATGCGGATATTGTCAAGGCTGTTCAGGAAGCTGACCGTCTCTATATTCTTGCAGCTGGAACTTCTTACCATGCTGGCTATGCTTCTAAGCGTATGCTGGAAGAGCTGACGGATACACCTGTTGAACTGGGCATTGCTTCTGAGTGGGGCTATGCCATGCCGCTCCTTAGCAAGAAGCCTCTCTTTATCTTTATCAGCCAATCTGGTGAAACAGCTGACAGCCGTCAGGTCTTAGTCAAGGCGAATCAGATGGGTATTCCAAGTTTGACCGTGACCAATGTTCCAGGTTCTACGCTTTCTCGGGAAGCCAATCATACCATGCTGCTGCATGCAGGTCCTGAGATTGCGGTTGCTTCTACTAAGGCCTATACAGCTCAAATCGCAACCTTGGCTTTCTTGGCTAAAGCTGTTGGCGATGCCAATGCTTCTGAAAAAGCGGCAGCCTTTGACTTGGTTCACGAGCTGTCCATAGTTGCGCAGTCTATTGAGTCCACTTTGTCAGAAAAGGAGTTGATTGACAATAAGGTCCGTGGCCTTCTGGAAACGACCCGCAATGCATTCTATATCGGCCGTGGTCAAGACTACTATGTGGCGATGGAAGCCAGCCTAAAACTCAAAGAAATTTCTTATATTCAGTGTGAAGGTTTCGCGGCTGGTGAGCTCAAACACGGTACGATCTCTCTGATTGAAGACGGGACACCAGTCTTGGCTCTGCTTTCAGACGAAGTCTTGGCTAGTCATACACGAGGCAATATTTCAGAAGTCGTAGCTCGGGGTGCCAAGGTGCTGACCATTGCTGAGGAGAATGTAGCCAAAGAGGGAGACGATATCGTACTCAATCAGGTTCATCCATACCTGTCACCAATCTCTATGGTGGTACCGACACAGCTCATTGCTTACTTTGCAACCTTGCACCGCGGCTTAGATGTGGATAAACCACGCAATCTCGCTAAATCTGTAACGGTGGAATAACCGTCTTAATGAATCTCGATAAAAATACCAAGCCTCAGATTTTTCTGGGGCTTTTGGTATGGTATTTTGGTGACGATGCTCTTTGGAAGTCTATTTCGACCATGGCAAAGCCATGCTGACGACAGTCATCCTATTTTATACAGATGGACAAATAGGTTGAGCATCATTTTTGTATTTTATCACTAATTAGTGATAAAATATTTTTATCTTAAATATCAGGAGGACAAAAACATGGTGGAATTAGGTATTTCTACTTTTGGAGAGACAACGCCGCTGGAGGGGACAGGGCAGACCTATACTCATGATGAGCGGATTCGGCAGCTGGTAGCAGAGATTGAGTTGGCAGACAAGGTGGGGCTGGACGTGTATGGCATTGGAGAGCATCACAGGGAGGATTTTGCGGTCTCTGCGCCGGAGATTGTGCTGGCGGCTGGTGCGATCAAGACGGAGAAGATTCGCCTGACCAGTGCTGTCAGTGTCCTGTCGAGCTTGGATCCTATTCGAGTCTACCAGCAGTATGCGACGATTGATGCATTGTCAAATGGCAGAGCAGAGGTCATGGCTGGCCGTGGTTCTTTTATCGAGTCCTTTCCGCTTTTTGGCTATGACTTGAAGGATTATGAAGAGCTTTTTGATAAAAAGCTGGACCTGCTCCTCTATGCCAATCTGACGCAGACTATTGAAAATCGGGAAGTCTACCCACGGGCGGTGCAAGAAACATTGCCAGTTTGGGTAGCGACGGGGGGCAATGTCGAGTCCACCATTAAGGTCGCCCAGAAGGGACTGCCAATTGCGTATGCCATTATCGGTGGACAGCCTAAGCGCTTCAAGCCCCTGCTGGATGCCTATCGCCGGATTGGGCAGGAAAGTGGCCACTCAGATGAAAAGTTGAAGATCGCTGCCCACTCTTGGGGCTGGGTCATGGAGGATAATGAGGAGGCGGTCCGGACTTACTTCCATCCGACCAAGCAGGTAGTGGACGCTATCTCTAAGGACCGCCCTCACTGGCGGGAGATGACCTATGAGCAATACCTGGATCAGGTAGGACCAGAGGGTGCCATGTTTGTCGGTAGCCCTGAACATGTCGCTCAGAAATTGATCAAGATGATAGAGGAGCTGGGACTGGACCGCTTCATGCTGCATCTGCCGTTGGGATCGCTTCCGCATGAGCAGGTTCTCCAGTCTATCGAACTCTTTGGCACCAAGGTTGCACCGCTCGTGCGGGAGTATTTTGCAGCTAAGGGTAAGTAAGATCGGAGTAGCAGTTTTTTGATAAAAATTACCTATCTCGTCTATAGAAAATATATATGGTACTTATCTAAAAAAGGTACAAAAAATAAGGTTGTTCAGCAGAGTCTGAGAAGCCTTGAAAAAGCTAGCTTAGTCTAGCTTTTTTATTTTGCTTTGATAAATATTTTTAATCAGGCTGATAGGGAAAATATATTTCCCAGGAGAAAGAGAGGATGGTAAGATATATTACAAATTCAAAGAAGGAGGAAGTAATGGTCAGCAAGAAAGAATTAGTGCTGAGAGCTTTTCGGGGTGAAGAAGTTGACCGAGTGCCTGTTGGTTTTTGGTTTCACTTTGTAAGCCAAGAGGAAAAGATGCTGGGCCTGAACAATCCAGTGATTTTCAATAAAAGTGTTGAGGGGCATGCTGCTTATGTTCGAGCTGCACGGCCAGATTTTGTCAAGATTATGAGCGATGGCTTCTTTAAGTATCCTAGCGCGCTTTATTCGGATCATGTTGAGTCCATTCGGGACTTGGCAGCTATTCAGTCTATCGGTGAGCATCATCCTTGGATTGAGCAGCAGATTGAGATGGTGAAGGCTGTAAAGGCAAGCTATCCGGAGGACCTCGCTTCCTTCTACAATATCTTTGCGCCGGTCACCTATCTCAAGCGCTGGTTCCGCAGGGAAGGGTCACGAGGAGATAGAGAAATTGCAGATTTTTTAGCAGAGAATCCCGAGCTGACAGGACAAGTTTTGGATGTCATTGCCGGCGATATTGCTATTTTGACTAGACGTATCATTGAGGAAGCGGGCACTGAGGGGATTTATCTCAGTACACAGCAAATCCAAGACGGCCGGGTAGATGCGGCTAGTTATCGTAGTTATATTGAGCCCAGTACGGTTAAGGTTTTGGAAGCGGCAAATGCGGCTGGCGGAGTGAATATCCTCCACATCTGCGGCTTTGAAGGAGCCAGCAATGATTTGGAACTGTTCAAAGACTATCCGGCTCAAGTCTTTAACTGGGCAACTCACCATGAGGGTGTCAGCCTAGCGGAAGGGCGCAAGCTCTTTGGCGGTCAGACTGTCCTTGGGGGCTTCGAAAATAGCAGAGCAGCTCTTCTAAATACAGGCAGTCGTGCAGAATTAGAGGATGAGACCAAGCGGTTGCTGGCTGCAGCTGGCAGTCAGGGAGTGATTCTAGGGGCTGACTGTACTGTACCAGATGATTTTGAAATAGAAAGATTGGACTGGATCCGCCAGGCAGCTAATCAGTTCTGATGGAATTGCCAAAGTCCTAAAGAGCAATTTTCAACTCTTTCAAGGAGGAAGATAGATGAATCGGTATCAAAAAATGCTTGCTGCTCTTGCTCTGATATTATTGATAATAGGAACCTTTCTGAGCATCAGTCAGATTTATGCTCATCAGTCTTCAGACAAAAAAGAAGATGATTTGCAGGCGCTCAAGAAACTGCCTGAGCAGTCAACTGGCTTGATGCAGCCCAATGATATCGCTGCCCTGCTCTTGTCGGATTAGAATTTTAAAAGGTTGACTTAGCTCAATGAGCAAGCTAAAAAACAAACCATTGGCTAGATAAGGATAATAAAAAAGGAGAAAAGATGACTTCAAAAAGAGAATTAGTACTGAAGGCCTTCAGAGGAGAGCCCGTTGACCGAGTGCCAGTTGGTTTCTGGCATCATTTTACCAACGAGGATGAGTGGCTGGTAGGTTTTGGAAATCAGGCCATTATTGAGAAAAATCTGGCTGGCCATCAAGCTTTTCTGGCAGAAGTCGAGCCAGACTTTATCAAGCTGATGAGTGATGGTTATTTTGCCTATCCTAATGAACGCTTGAAAAAAGTCCAATCTATAAAAGACTTAGCAGATATTGAGCCGCTAGGTGCTGACCACCCTTGGATTAGTGAGCAAGTGGAACTGGTTCAGAAGATTAGGGCTGGATTTACAGAAGACTTGGTCGCTATTTACAATATTTTTGCGCCAGTGACCTACTTCAAATGGTTGATCGGTAAGGTTGCTGGTGGAGATGATATCATTGCAGATTTCTTGGTGGAGGATGCGGTGCTCACGAAGCGGGTGCTGGATGTGATTGCTCAAGATATTGCAGCTCTGACGGAGCGGATTATCAAGGAAGCTGGTGCGGATGGAATCTACCTCAGCGTTCAGAGCATTCAGGATGCGCGGGTGTCGGCTGAAGACTATAAGGCTTTTATTGCTCCTAGTGAATTGGCGGTGCTGGAAGCAGCCAATGCGGCTGGCGGAGTGAATATCCTGCACATTTGCGGTTACGAAGGCGCGCGAAATGATGTTCATCTTTTTACTGACTATCCAGCTCAGGTCATCAACTGGGCAGTGGGGCCAGAAGGCATCAGCCTAGCGGAGGGCCGGAAATTGTTTGGCGGTCGTACTGTCTTGGGTGGCTTTGAAAATGGCAAGGAAGGCCTGCTCTACACGGGCAGTCAAGCAGTTATTCAAGACGAGACCAAGCGGCTGATAGCAGAGGCTGGCAAGGTAGCTTTGATTATCGGGGCTGACTGTACTATTCCAAGCGATATTGAAGCAGAGCGGATTCAGTGGGTTCGCCAAGCAGCAAGTTTAGCATAAGAAGGAGGCGAAAGAATGAGCAAGAAAAAATGGATTATTGGTGGAGCAGCAGTGATTGCTATTGTAGTGGCGACTTATTTGGGGCGAACCTTGACAGGTGCTTCATCTAGCAAGACGAGCAGCTCTGCATCAGGCAGTGGCAAGGTCACGACATTGAAAGTGGCACATACACAGAACTATGTTCCTTATGACTTTGTGGACGAAAAAGGCGAGTCAGATGGCTATGAAGTTGCTGTTCTCAAGGCCATTGATGAAAAGCTGCCAGACTATCAGTTTGAATATACTGGTACCAGTGATGAAGATCTTTTAGTCGGTTTGGAATCTGGGAAATATGATATTGGAACCAAGGGAGCATGGTACACTGAAGAGCGGGCGAAGAAGTTCATCATTCCAGAAAGCCCAATCGGCGCTAGCATTATCGGTTTCACTATCCGCAAGGAAGACGCTGAAAAATACAAGACCATTGATGATTTTGCCAAGGAAAAGGGCAAGTTGGTACCGATTTCTCCGCAGAATGCTCAATGGGCGGTTATCGAAGAGTATAATCAGAAGCATAGCGGTGCTCCTATTGATTTGACTGCAGCAGAGTCCTTCAAGGTAGCTGATGCTTATGCTTGGGTTCTGGAAGGGCGCTACGATGCTTTCTTTGACATCAAGCTGTCTTTTGAAAAAGCTGTGACAGATAAAGAAGGTTCTTACCATCAGTATGCGGATCAACTGACTTGGTTCCCTTACAAGGGGATTCCGACCTATCCCCTGCTGCATAAAAACGAAAAGAATGAAGAATTTGCCAAGGCATACGAGAAGGCAATTAAGGAACTGGAAAAAGACGGAACCTTGGCTAAACTATCTGAAAAGTATTTCGGAGAGGATGTCTTCTCTTATGTGGACAAGGATTAGTTGCTGCTGTCTGCTGATTATGGAAAATCAAAAGGCTGACTGAGAAGCTGGCTGAAAATAGAGTTGGTGGCTTCTAAGCTGACCTTGCTGCTGTTTGAAGGAATTTTCAAAGAGGATAGCTAGGCGAGAGCATGGTTGCTCCAAGCTGAAAGCGCCCGTCCAAGAGAAGCTTATTCTATCTAATCATTGTCGAAGGAGAAGAAAATTATGGTCTCGTATGACTTGTCCCGTGTCTTTGGCCTGCTGCCTAGTCTGTTGCAGGCTCTGCCGACCACTTTATGGATTATGTTTGTGACAGCTTTGATTGGCTCCTTACTGGGTGGTCTGTTGGCTTGGGCTCAGATTGCCGAGGAACAGTCTTTTGCTGGCCTGGCTAGAGGATATATATTTATCCTTAGATGTACGCCGCCTATTGTCTTACTTTTCTTGGTTTTTTATGGCATTCCAGAGTTTTTAGAATGGTGGCTGGGGCTGGATATCAATAATTGGTCGCGTACTGTTTTTGTTATCATCACCATGATTCTGCTCTTTGCGGCTATGATTGCGGAAGTCTTCAAGGCAGCCTATCTTGCTGTTCCCAAGGGACAGACTGAGGCAGGTCTCAGTATTGGCTTGACACCGCTGCAGACTTTTCTGCGTATTGTCCTGCCACAGGCGTTTCGCATCGCCCTGCCCAATCTCACTACCGCCCTTCTTAATCTCATGCGAGATGCTGCGCTGGCTTATACGATTGGGGCAGTGGATGTCATGGGAGCAGGGCAAAATCTCATCAGTCGGAATCTGGGCAATTATTCCCTAGAAACCTATACAGCGGTGGCCTTGATTTACTGGGGGATTGCCCTAGTGGTTTCGCTGGCTTCCCAGCTTCTGGAAAAAAGTCTGACAGTCAAGGAGAGGTAAAGCATGGATTTGAATTATATTGTAAATACCTTTCTGGTAACGTTGAAAGGCATACCAGTAACCTTGATCATTATGGTGGTGGCTATTCTGCTCAGCTTTATTCCGGCTCTGCTTCTAGCTCTGGGGCAGATTTATAAAGTTCGGGGTGTTCGGACCTTTTCGGTGGTTTATCTGGCCTTTATTCGGGCGACACCTCCCATTTTGCTCATTCTCTTTTTCTATAGTCTTTTTCCTAGCTTACTGAATCAAATTTTTAAAAATCTGGGCAGTCAGGTAGACGTCTTTAAGTTCAATCCACTTTACTATGCTTTCATCATCTATAGCCTGATGACGACAGGCAGTTTGTCGGAAATACTGCGCTCTGCCATATTGACAGTGGATAAAGGACAGTTAGAAGCGGCTCAAGCGATTGGTTTAACGAATTTTCAAGCCTATCGGAGGATTGTTTTTCCTCAGGCTCTGCGCTCTGCCCTGCCCAATCTGGCCAATCTGGTTATCAATCTAGTCAAGGGAACCTCGCTGGTATTTGTCATGACAGTCAAGGATATCACAGCCCTGGCTAAGATAGAAGCCTCCCATTCTTACCAGTATTCAGAGTCTTATCTGGTGATTTTTGTTATTTATCTCATTATTTGTGGCTTGATTCAGTGGATGTTTAGGGGCTTGGAAAAGCGCTACGCTCTTGCTTAGGAAGGAAAGATTATGTTAGAAGTAAAACATATCTCCAAACGGTTTGGAGAGCATCAGGTGCTGGCAGATGTCAGTCTCAAGGTCAATCAAGGTGATGTTGTGGTTATTCTAGGACCCTCAGGCTCTGGGAAAACAACATTTCTGCGCTGTCTGAATCACTTAGAAAAAGCGGATGGCGGCCAGCTGACTCTGTCTGGTAAAGACTATGATTTGGCTAAGCTCAGCAAAAAGGAGATTTTAGAAATCCGTAGAAAGACGGCCTTTGTCTTCCAGCATTATAATCTCTTTGCCAATAAAACAGCCCTTGAAAATATCTTAGAAGGCTTAGTGATCGCTCGTAAGATACCGAGGGAAGAAGCGCTTGAGATTGCGGAAGAGTCCTTGAAGCGCGTGGGTCTCTTGGCCTACAAAGACTACTATCCTTCCCAGCTATCAGGCGGCCAGCAGCAGCGGATTGGGATTGCCCGCGCCATTGCTGTCAAGCCAGACGTTATCCTGCTGGATGAACCAACTTCGGCGCTAGATCCGGAACTGGTCGGCGAAGTTCTTAGTGTCATGAAGCAGCTGGCTCAGGAGGGAGTGACCATGGTCGTTGTGACCCACGAGATGAGCTTTGCCCGCGATGTGGCCAACCATGTCATCTTTATGGACGGAGGCCACATAATTGAAGAAAATCCTCCTCAGGAATTCTTCTCTAGTCCGAAGGAAGAACGGACCAAACAGTTTCTGTCCCGTATTCTGTCGGATGCCAGCTATAGTGTAGAGTATATGATTTAAAATCTGGACTATGTCCAGATTTTTATTATAAAAAAGCGTCTTTATAGGAATGAAAAGAGCCTAAACCAAAATTTTGATTACATTTGTAAATTTATTTTAAAAAATTATGTAAAATCTATTGACAAATAAATTCTGTCATGATAAAATTACAACTGTAAACAAAAAAGTTTACGTAAATTTAATCAGAAGATGTGAATATAGCCGGAAGGCGATTATTTTTGGGAGGATTAAAAATTATGTAAGATCATCTTCTTCCGAAAGAGATCAAATCACTCATAAAAATAGAGACTGAATCAGTCTTGATTTTTGAAAAGAGAATAAGTTATGTAAAATAATAGATAGGAGAAGATCTCCCAAATGAAAATTTATAGTAGATAAGGAAGAGATTTCTTATCTCAAACTTTAGTAAAAATAAAAATTATGTAAAGCAAAATATGAAAAAAGCGAGGTAATGCTATGAACAACAACTACAACAATTTTAATAATATGGACGACCTTTTCAACCAACTTATGGGGCGCATGGGTGGCTACAACAGCGAACACCGGCGCTACTTGATTAATGGTAGAGAGGTCACACCGGAAGAGTTTGCTCAGTACCGGGCTACTGGTAAGCTCCCTGGTCAAGGAGTAGGTGAGCAGACTGGCCAGACTGCTGCTCAAGGACCTAAGCAGGATGGTATCCTGGCTAAACTGGGTCGCAATCTGACTCAGGAAGCGCGTGATGGAAAGTTAGATCCAGTCATTGGGCGCAATAAGGAAATCCAAGAAACAGCTGAAATCCTTTCTCGCCGAACCAAGAACAATCCTGTATTGGTCGGAGACGCCGGAGTTGGTAAGACAGCTGTCGTAGAAGGATTGGCTCAGGCTATCGTCAACGGTGATGTGCCAGCGGCTATCAAGAATAAGGAAATTATTTCTGTTGATATTTCCGGTCTGGAAGCTGGAACCCAATATCGTGGTAGCTTTGAAGAAAATATCCAAAACTTGGTCAATGAAGTCAAGGAAGCCGGCAACATTATCCTCTTCTTTGATGAAATCCATCAAATCCTAGGAGCAGGATCTATCGGTGGAGATAGTGGCTCTAAGGGCATGGCGGATATTCTCAAACCAGCGCTTTCTCGTGGTGAGTTAACCGTCATCGGAGCTACTACTCAGGATGAGTACCGCAATACTATCCTTAAAAATGCAGCTTTAGCTCGTCGTTTCAATGAAGTCAAGGTTAATGCACCGTCTGCCGAAGATACCTATCAGATCCTTCAAGGTATTCGTGACCTGTATGAAAAGCACCACAATGTCATCCTGCCAGATGAAGTGCTGAAAGCGGCTGTGGACTACTCTGTCCAGTATATTCCACAACGGAGCCTGCCAGACAAGGCGATTGACCTGGTCGACGTGACTGCTGCCCACTTGGCAGCCCAGCATCCAGTGACTGATGTTCATGCGGTTGAAAATGAGATTGCTGAACAGAAAGACAAACAGGAAGCGGCTGTTGAGAAAGAAGATTATGAAGCAGCTCTGAATGCTAAGACTCGCATTGAAGAGCTAGAAAAGAAAATTCAAAATCACACTGAGGATATGAAGGTGACAGCTACGGTCAACGACGTAGCAGAGTCTGTTGAACGGATGACGGGTGTACCAGTATCTCAGATGGGTGCCAGCGACATTGAGCGCCTCAAGGGCATGAGTGACCGTCTCAAAGCTAAAGTGATTGGCCAAGATAAGGCTGTAGAAGCCGTGGCTAGAGCTATACGCCGTAACCGTGCAGGATTTGATGAAGGCAACCGTCCAATCGGAAGTTTCCTCTTTGTTGGACCAACTGGTGTTGGTAAGACTGAGCTTGCTAAGCAACTGGCTCTGGATATGTTCGGTACCAAGGAAGCCATCATCCGTCTGGATATGTCAGAATACTCCGACCGGACTGCTGTTTCCAAGCTGATTGGTACGACTGCAGGCTATGTCGGCTATGATGATAACAACAACACCTTGACCGAGCGTGTGCGTCGCAATCCTTACTCTATCATTCTCTTGGATGAGATTGAAAAGGCTGATCCACAAGTGATTACCCTTCTCCTTCAAGTTCTGGATGACGGTCGTTTGACAGATGGTCAAGGGAATACAGTCAACTTCAAGAATACGGTTATTATTGCGACTTCCAATGCTGGATTTGGATATGAAGCAGGCTTGGAAGAGGATGCTGAAAAACCTGATCTGATGGATCGACTCAAAGCTTACTTCCGTCCAGAATTCCTCAATCGTTTCAACGCGGTTATTGAGTTCTCTCATCTCAAGAAAGAAGATTTGATGGAGATTGTTAATCTCATGCTGATCGAAGTAAATCAAACCTTGAGCAAGAAAGAAATTGATCTGGCTGTATCTGATGCAGCTAAGGAATTCCTGCGCGACGCTGGTTATGACCAAGTCATGGGTGTTCGTCCGCTGCGCCGTGTCATTGAGCAGCAAATTCGTGACAAGGTGACTGACTTCCACTTAGACAATCTAGATGCTAAGCACTTGACAGCCGATTTGGAAGATGGTGTCTTAGTTATTCGTGAAAAGGGTGCTGACGCATCTGAAGAAGACAAGCAAGCAGAATAAAGCTTACTGAGTCAACTAACTTTTCAAAGATCTCCTTCTTAGATGAAGGTAGGTCTTTTTTGTTAAGTAGGAATTACAAATATCTCCCCTTTCTGGAAATAAATTACCATTTACCCCAAAATCTCAACTAAATTCTCCTTGATATCACTTAAAAGAAATGTTTCTATTAGGTATATAAAAAGAAAAACATTGAAACCTGATGCTGAAGAAAAGCCAGACTTGCTTAGAAGGTATCGGTAAAATGAAACAAAATTTTGATATTGCCGAAGCAGTCGATGACTCGAATCAACCTAGCTTCTCTCAAATAAGAGAGATGAATAATTTTTTGACGAAAGGAGACTGCTATGAAACAGTCCATAACTACAATTAAACGCAATGTCATTATCTTCGCCATTCTCAGCAGCCTATGTGGCAGGATTGGTTATGTTGTTGATAAAGTAACTGGCCAAGCTCATTACGAAAATATCGGAACAGAGATAGGAAGCGGCTCTTTAGGGATGCTGATTTGGCTGGTAACTCCGTTAATCTGTACCATCTTTCTTCGAAGCTTTGGCGGAGACGGCTGGAAAGAGGCAGGTTTTTCCATTCATTTTAAGAATAACAAAAAATTATATCTGATTAGTTTTTTAGTCTACCCTCTTGTTACTATGATAGTGATACTCTTGGGACTGATGACACAAGGCATCAGAGTGACAGATGTGAAGGTTGAGTTTACGGTCTATCTTGGAATCTTGCTCACACAGATAGGGGCTCAATTCATAAAAAATATTTTTGAAGAATCCGTTTGGAGGGCATATCTTACCAATCAATTAATCAAATTAAAATTATCTGACTTAAAACTATATCTACTTGTTGGATTTATCTGGTGGATTTGGCATCTGCCTTACATTATGAAGCTTCTGTCTGAGAGAGAAATCCAAAATACCTTGCCGGTTGGAAGGTTTACATTCTTCCTTATCGGGATGATAACTGTTGCATGCTGGACGGTCATGTATACAGAGATTTTTAGAATTACTAAGTCTGTCTGGCCGCTGGTAATTATGCACACTATGGAGGATGCGGTTATAAATCCTTTACTATTACTAGGCTTTGTCTCGGTAGAAAAAAATCAAGCTTTCCTCTTCTCGCTTTCAGTGGGGATGATTCCGACCGTTCTTTATTTTACAGTCGGTCTAGCTATACGGAAATGGAGAAAAAAACTGGAGTATGGAAAGTCGAGCTAACAGAGTAATAAAAAGCAGATTCCTGATAATGTTACCGGATCTCGCTTGAATCATCTGGCTGTCAAAGATTTGGAAGGCGATCTGGAGAATGAGTTTCTGCTCATTAGGAAGCGGAAATTAGAGGCTTTAAAAGCACCAGATTAAGTAGGTTTAGCAATTAACAAGATTGGAATTATTTATCAGTCTTGTTTCTTTTTGGTTAAAAAGCAGGCGGAGACTTGAACTTATAATATAAATGTCATAAAATAAAAGCAAAAACAGAGGAGCAAGCAATGTCAGATATTAAAAGTGATAATGGGCTAGTAGCTAGCCATGCTAATAGCTTTTCAGCCGCTTCCAGTCAGATAGGTGCAGCATCTCAGCCTGACAAGGATGCTATCAGTCGTTTGGAGGGAAATAGCCGGGCAAGTGAGGAAATTGATCATTCCAGTACGGCGTCAGCTGATATCGCCGGTAAGATTACAAGCTTCAGTCAGCTCCTGCAAAGCGTAGCAGAGGAATTTCAGGCGACTGACCAAGGAATGGCTGCGGATATTGAGGGATAAGGAGGAAGTAGTATGAAGAATTCCCAAACTCTAGCTGCTGAACGCCTGCAGGCATTTGAAAAACTGGATAAGGCTGAGGAGCAAAAGCGTCGTCTAGACCGCTTTGAAGAGGATATTGATTATCTCTATGACCGGGGACTTTCGGCCTTGAGAGAGCTGAATTACCTGCCCTTAACGGCCAAGGACAGTCAGGATTTTTATGATATTATGGGTCTGGTTGAGCACAGTCACCGATTGCTGGATTTGGATATCCAGGATGGTCAGGATCGGCTGGATAAGGAAAGAAAAAAGCTAGACCGTCAGATTGAGATCATCCAGGGTCAGTATAGACAAGCTCTGGAAGCAGAAGACAAGGAGGCTGGATATGGGCGCTAAGATGGAACTCCCCGTTTCCAACCAGCAGGCAGGGTCAATGGCCACTGCCAGCCAGGTGAGGATCGCGGCTTATGAATCTGCCATGCAGGCCATGGAAAATTTTGCAGGGGAAAGCGGGCTGACCGGAACAGCATATGACAGTGCTAAAACCTACTGTCAGGGGATGTTCCTTCCCCTCTTTAAGGCAGCGATTCTCTTTGAAGAAGAGCTGGTCAAAGCTGGCAGCGATCTGCCCAGCCGTTATGTCAGTGAGGTGGCAGAAGAGAGTTTGGATCAGGATGTCCTGGAGAGTCAGATTGCTTCTTATGATCAGACCATTGACAGCCAAAATCAGGCTCTGACCGAGGCCAATAAACAGAAGGATGTGGCTGCTTCTACCAAAAGCAGCATCCAGAATGCCATTACAGCAGCTCAGGACAAACGTCATGAATTGCAGGACAAGCTGAATAAACTGCTGGCCTTTTATTCATCGTCGGCCACTATTTTCGACAATCTGCCGGGGCTGGCTGCTGCTTTGGACCAAGCTCTGAGCCTGATGACAGAAGGCTTTGCAAACTTTAACGGCAGCTTTGTCCTGCCTAGTCCGGACAGGATGACCTGGACCCAGACTGTTGAAACAGCTTGGGAGAGCAAAAAAGCAGTTGAAGCTGCCTTTCAAAAGGTCATGGATAAGCTAGACAGCGGTGAAGAGCTGACTCCGGAGGATATCCAGGCTGTCCAGGCCTATCTAGAGCGCTATCCCAGCCGGAACATTCCGCAGGCCCTCCGCAGCCATCTGGAAGAAGCGGTCCAGCAGGCTGATCCCATCCTCAAGGTACGACTGGACCAGGCCAAGGCAGATCAGGCTTCTGGTAGTCTCTCGCAGGCTGCTTTCAATGGGCTGTGGGCTGGGGCTATGCTGGGCTTTATGAAGCAAGCAGGCAATCAAACTGGTGCCCAAACAGTAGCTATGCCTGCTGCCAAACAGGCTGCTGGTAGTAGCGGTGGTTCATCGGGCTTTTGGGACTTTCTTTTTGGTCATACCAATACCCTGGAACACTCCAAAAAGACTGACTGGAGTACAGGCTGGTTATATAGTACCTATGCCAAATACTCGACAACTGTGGAAGAAGATGATCCTGGTATTTTCAAGTACAAGACAAATAATGGTATTTTTAATGGAGTAGCTGTAGATTTGGGTGTGGCTTCTGTTGATATAGATGCCAGTGACTGGAAGCTTAATGCCAGTCCTCAAATCAGTGTCGGTGGCTATCATATTGGTGTCAATGGCAGTGTTGGCTTAAATACAGACACAGGTTGGCTCCCTATGCCGGAGATTAATCTTTCTCTACATGCTGGAACAGAGCAGCACGATACTGGGGCCGGTCTTAAAGTATCTACTGATATCTGGAATGGTATGGTTGGAGTCTATGGCGTCGACTCGAATATCAGTAAAGACTCGAATGGAAATAAAACGGTGAATTCGGTTGAAACGGGGGCGCAAACCGTGAATGGTCTGGAAGTTGCAGCTGTAGTAGTTGCAGTGACAGTAGCTCCTGTAGTCGCCCTCCCAGCGCTTGCTCTGGCTTAAGGAGAAAGGAGACTTTGATGAAGCAACAATTACCTATCGGAAGTGTAGTCATGGTTAAGGGCAGTTCTCAACCCCTGATGATTGTCAGCCAGTTTCCTGTGACGACCCTTGACGGACAGACCGGCTACTTTGACTTTGGAGCAGTAATCCTGCCCTCCGGTCTGACGGGAAAAGAATTAATCTTTTTTAATAAAGAAGATATTGAGCGGCTGGTCTTTGTTGGTTATGTAGATGTGACTTTTCAGGATTTGCTCCAGCGTTATGACGAGCTGATAGCTGATATCCCCTATCCCAGGCTGACCGTCCCGGAAAGAGCAGGAGCGGCAGATGAAGCGTAAGACAATTATTTTCTCAGGCCTAGTCCTCCTTGCTTTAGCTTTTGGAGCTCTCTTCCTCTTTGCCAGCCTGAATGAGGCCAGTCTGGACGGAGTGTATTACCGCCAGATTGAGGATGGGGCAGACGGCTTCAGTGGCTTGGACAAGGAAACGATTCTGAATATCAGAGACCAGCAAGTCACCTTCTATAAAGAGGGTCTGGAAGAGAAGGGCAGCATTGACCGCAAGGCCGGCAGTATCCGGCTAGGGTCTAAACTTTACAGCTATGTCCACAATGGGGATTTGCTCATGCTCAAGCTCAAGGAGGATCCGACCAATTCCAAGGAGGGCCTTTATCTGGTCAGAAAAGACAGCCCCTCAGCCAAGAGGCTAGAGCAGAAGTCTAAATCTCAGTCACCTTAATGCACAGCTACATCCGTCTCGTTCTAGCGAGGCGGATTTTGTCATTTGAACAGGCTCCTGCAGCAGAGAAAGAGCTGATAAGCCTTATACAAGTCTTCTATCAAAACCTTTCTATTGGCTTGGTGCTCCATTTCATAATTTGGAAATACTTGCAAGGGCATAAGAACTATAACTTGTCATCTGCTCTTTGTTTTCTTCTAGATACTGCCGTTCTCTCTGATAGACTAACATACTGGCTTCATGAAGCTGCTTACTTTTTAGAAAGGTTAACATTGCTATTTTCCTCTAAATTTTTTAAGTTTTTTCTTGAAAACTCTAAAGCAGACTAGTGTAAAATGCGGGAACGCAATACTGTATTTCATCAGCTTTCAGAAAATTAAAAAAACTGTTGGAAGACACTCACATAATCTGAACTAGCATGATTTAGGCTTCTAAAAAATGTTTAGATAATTTGGAGGAAGACAGCAAATGACAATTGGGCATTTTAAATTTTTTAGATAATGGAGATAAAACATGAAAAGTTGACATTTCAATAGATTGTGTTCTAATTTTTTTGTACATTTTCAAGTTTTTATATATGTAAATGTCAGAAAAAAGTGTATAATGGATTAGTAAATTAAATTTTAGGAGAGGATTTAATTATGAAAAAGTTGGATATTACAACTATGCCTGACTATAGGAAAGTCGAGGCTGTTGTTCAGTTGTTAGTTAATGGAACCTTAACTAGTTATCGAATTGCGACGGATGCAAACATCAGCAAGATGAGTATCCTGACCTTAACTAAAGGGACCAGCAAAATTAAGAACATTACTTATCAAACTGCGATGGCCTTAATTAATTGGTATGAAGAAAACCATGAAAAATACGGCATCACCATTCATCAAAAGGCCGCAGGATAGTCTAAAACTATGATGTAGCTCAACCCTAACCCAGCTAACCATTTGGATAGCTGGGTTTTTCTATGTCTCTTAATGAGACAAGCTGTGGGCGCAGTCGAATTTAGAGGCATTGATGCAGACTGAGTGCAAGCTAAGTCTACGTTCCGCTATTTTTTTAGCGATTGCCGGCTCGCAGAGTCGAGCAGAGCTTAGAAGCATAGATGCAGTTTGAGCGTAAGCGAAAACTACGTTCTGTAAAAACTTAATGAAACAATCTGTGGGCGCAGTCAAACTTAGGAGCAGGATGCTCAATTTCTTACTTTTTCTGTCCTTATGGGCAGATTTTTTTGACAGTCCAAGAGTGAACAGTCGCCTGTGTAATTCTTGGTCTTTTTGTTGCCGTTTTCAAGATTTATAATAAATCTATAAAAAAGATGAGATTATCCCTATCTTGCGATATAGGGATAATTTTCTTATAATAGATATGAGACAATTTTTATCGTTTCTACGACCATTGTTTATCCTGTTCTGATGTCAGGACAGATTTTAGTAAAAATAAGGAGAATCCAATGTCACAATTATCAGTTAATGCCATTCGCTTTTTAGGGATTGACGCGATTGAAAAGTCTAAGTCAGGTCACCCTGGCGTAGTCATGGGTGCTGCACCGATGGCTTATGACTTGTTTACTAAACAACTTCGTATCAATCCAGAAGAGCCAAACTGGATTAACCGCGATCGCTTCGTCCTATCTGCAGGACATGGCTCTATGTTGCTTTATGCCTTGCTTCATCTGTCTGGCTTTAAAGATGTCAGCATGGAGGAAATCAAAAACTTCCGCCAATGGGGTTCTAAGACACCAGGTCACCCAGAGTTTGGCCACACAGCTGGTGTTGATGCTACTACTGGCCCACTGGGACAGGGTATTTCTACAGCTACTGGATTTGCTCAGGCAGAACGTTTCTTAGCTGCCAAGTATAATCGTGAAGGCTATCCAATTTTCGACCATTACACTTATGTCATCTGTGGTGACGGTGATTTGATGGAGGGTGTTTCAGCTGAAGCTGCTTCTTACGCTGGTCTACAAAAGCTGGACAAGCTGGTTGTTCTCTATGATTCAAATGATATCAACCTAGATGGAGAGACCAAGGATTCCTTTACAGAAGATGTTCGTGCCCGCTATGAAGCCTATGGTTGGCATACTGCCTTGGTAGAAGATGGAACAGACCTTGCAGCGATTGATGCAGCCATCAATGAAGCTAAAGCTTCCGGCAAACCATCTTTGATTGAAGTCAAGACGGTTATCGGTTACGGTTCTCCAAACAAGCAAGGAACGAATGCAGTGCACGGTGCGCCTCTGGGAGCAGAAGAAGCTGAAGCTACTCGTAAAGCCTTGGGCTGGGACTATGCTCCATTTGAGATTCCTGAGGAAGTCTATGCAGACTACCGTACAAATGTAGCGGAGCGTGGTGCAGCGGCTTACGATGCTTGGAAACAGCTGGTAGAGGACTACAAGCAAGCCCATCCAGAATTGGCAGCAGAAGTAGCAGCTATCATTGGTGGTCAGGATCCAGTAGAAATCAAACCAGAAGACTTCCCAGTGCTTGAAAATGGCTTCTCTCAAGCGACTCGTAATTCTAGTCAGGATGCCCTCAATGCAGCAGCTAAGGTGCTTCCAACTTTCCTTGGCGGTTCTGCTGACTTGGCTCATTCCAATATGACCTACATCAAGGAAGACGGTCTGCAGGATGATGCCCACCGTCTCAACCGCAACATCCAATTTGGTGTGCGCGAGTTTGCTATGGGAACAATTCTCAACGGTATGGCGCTTCATGGTGGTCTTCGTGTTTACGGTGGTACCTTCTTCGTATTCTCAGACTATGTTAAGGCAGCTGTCCGTTTGTCTGCCCTTCAAGGTTTACCAGTGACTTATGTCTTCACACATGACTCAATTGCAGTTGGTGAAGACGGCCCAACTCACGAACCGATTGAGCATTTGGCTGGTCTGCGTGCCATTCCAAACCTGACTGTTTTCCGCCCAGCAGATGCGCGTGAAACTCAGGCAGCTTGGTATCTGGCCCTTAAGAGCCAATCTACTCCGACTGCTCTGGTCTTGACCCGTCAAAATCTAACAGTTGAAGAAGGAACAAACTTTGACAAGGTAGCTAAAGGTGCTTATGTGGTCTATGAAACAGGAGCAGATTTCGATACCATCTTGCTGGCTTCTGGTTCTGAGGTTAATTTGGCTGTTGCAGCTGCTAAAGCACTTGCAGCAGAAGGCGCTAAAATCCGCGTGGTCAGCGTGCCATCAACAGAACTTTTTGATGCTCAAGATGCGGCCTACAAAGAAGAAATTCTGCCAAATGCAGTTCGTCGCCGCCTAGCGATTGAGATGGCAGCTAGCCAACCTTGGTACAAGTATGTCGGTCTAGACGGTGCAGTTATCGGAATCGACCAGTTCGGTGCATCTGCTCCAGCAGGCAAGGTGCTGGAAGAATACGGCTTTACAGTTGAGCATGTAGCAGAAGTTGTTAAAAATCTTAAATAAAAAGACATAAAATCAGGGTGCTGGTCATCCTGATTTTTGCTTTTAAAAAAATGCATCCAGGCCAGTCATGCTTCCTCTGACTTGAGATGGAATTTACCTGAAAAGTCAGAATCGTCTTGTAAAAATAAGGGAAATCTGCTATAGTAGTTCATATATGATATTCGAAGGAGAAAAGATATGAATCCAATTATGCTTATTGTATTTGCGGTTGTACTGGTAGGGATGACTTATTTCCAAATGCGTACTCAAAAGAAACAGGCTCAGCAGCGTATGGAGAGTCTTAACAAGCTGCAAAAGGGTTATGAAGTGATTACCATCGGCGGCTTGTACGGAACAGTGGATGAAGTAGACACAGACAAGAAAACAGTTGTTCTGGATGTGGACGGTGTTTATCTGACCTTTGAACTGACAGCTATTAAGACTGTGCTGCCATTGACTGAGGGGATTCCTGCTGTTGCTGACGGTGAGGGAAGCGTTGACCTTCCCGAGGAAGAATCAGCAATTGAAGAGTAAAGAAATAAACAGCTTGCGGGCTGTTTTTTTGTTTTGACTCATACGTTTAGGAGGTGTCTGGTTTCAAGCTTATTGGCCTCGCAGTTTGGACAGGCTGGTGAGTTTTAACTGAGTTTAGATTCTCTGGTTGACATTCTGTCCTTATTTTATGCCCTCAGGCTTGAAAAAGCGGATGAATTGCCCACATTCCAAGGATTTATGATATAATGAACTGACAAAACTTTAAATAGGATAAAAAGTATGTTTAGTTTTAAGAAAAAAGAAAAGCTGAACGCACCGCTGAATGTTCCAAAGCACATTGCTGTTATTATGGACGGCAACGGCCGTTGGGCCAAAAAAAGGATGCAGCCGCGCGTGTTTGGTCATAAGGCTGGTATGGAAACCCTGCAAAAGGTGACGATTGCTGCCAAGGAAATGGGTGTTCAGGTCTTGACTGTCTATGCCTTTTCAACGGAAAATTGGTCTCGGCCGGAAAAGGAAGTTTCCTTTATCATGAATCTGCCGGTTGAATTTTACGACCGCTATGTGCCGGAGCTGCACAAGAACAATGTTAAAATCCAGATGATTGGTGATACGGCTAAGCTTCCTAAGGCGACATTTGAAGCTCTGGAAAAGGCTGAAAGCCTGACCAAGCTCAATACAGGTTTGATTCTCAATTTTGCCCTAAACTACGGTGGTCGATATGAGATCAATCAGGCTGTTAAAGAGATTGCTCAGGATGTTCTGGATGCCAAACTCAGTCCTGGCGACATTACTGAGGAAGTCATTGGCAACTACCTCTATACCAGCAATTTGCCTAAGATGCTGCGCGATCCGGATCTGGTGATTCGGACCAGTGGAGAGCTGCGTCTCAGCAATTTTCTGCCTTGGCAGTCAGCCTACAGTGAGCTGTATTTTACGGATGTTCTCTGGCCTGACTTTGATGAGAAGGCTTTGAAGGCTGCAATTGCAGAATACAGCCGTCGGAATCGACGTTTTGGCGGTGTTTAAGGGAGAAAGTAAAAAAGTATGAGTAAAAATTTACAAAAACGTCTAATCTTTGGAGGAATCGCTCTTGCTATTTTTATTCCTCTGGTATTGACAGGAGGCGTCATCTTTCAGATTTTTGTGGGCCTGCTGGCCATGCTGGCGGTGCATGAATTTCTCCAAATGAAAGGTCTGCCGACAGCGACCATCGAGGGTGTCTTGGCCATGCTGGCAGCCTTTGTCCTGACCCTACCTCTGGAGAACTATTTGAAGTTTCTGCCAGTGGATGGCAATGTCGTGGCCTATGGCTTGGTCGTCTTCCTTCTGTTGATCTCGACTGTTCTAGGATCCAGCTATACCTTTGAAGATGCGGCTTATCCGATTGCAGCGAGTTTTTATGTCGGTCTTGGCTTTAATGCCTTGATTGATGCCCGCTTGATGAATATTGACAAGGTCCTGCTAGCTCTCTTTATCGTCTGGGCTACTGACAGTGGAGCTTATCTGGTCGGGGTGCGTTTCGGTAAAAGAAAGCTGGCGCCGAGAGTTTCTCCTAATAAGACGATTGAAGGCAGCCTAGGCGGCGTTCTATCAGCCGTTCTAGTGACTGGAATCTTTATGTTGGTTCGACCGCAAGTGTACGCTCCTTATAATGCCCTTGTCTTTTTGATTCTGGCAGTGCTCTTTAGTATTGCCGGCCAGTTGGGTGATTTGGTCGAAAGCTCAGTCAAGCGTCATTTCGGGGTCAAGGATTCAGGAAAATTCATTCCTGGCCACGGTGGTGTCTTGGATCGTTTTGATAGCCTTCTCTTCGTCTTTCCGCTCATGCATTTCTTCGGCTTGTTCTAAGACAGTCGTGCATGGCTGAAAGCAAGGGATGGCAAGCTTGTCAAAAGAAAACGATTTGAGATAAAACTGGGATTTGGAGCTCAAAATTTTGAATTGAGCTTCTAACCTATTTTCAAGAGTGTCAGCTATGCAGGGGCGGGAAGCTCGGTATTTGGCCGTTTTCTGCTCCTTCTTTGATTTAAAAGCAAAAACAAGATTTCTAGGAAAGGTAAAATATAGAAGTCCATGCAGTTTATAACCTTTATTATTATTTTTGGGATCATTGTGGTGGTCCATGAGTTCGGACACTTCTACTTTGCGAAGAAGTCCGGCATTTTGGTCAGAGAGTTCGCCATCGGTATGGGACCCAAGATTTTCTCCCATATTGGCAAGGACGGGACGGCCTATACGATTCGGATTTTACCCTTGGGGGGCTATGTGCGCATGGCCGGCTGGGGGGAAGACTCCACTGACATTAAGGTGGGGACACCGGCTAGTCTGACCTTGGATGCAGAGGGCAAGGTGGTTCGTATCAATCTCTCTGGCAAAAAGGTTGACCAGACAGCTCTGCCCATAAATGTGACTGGCTTTGACTTTGAGAAAAAGCTGGAAATCACTGGTCTAGTCCTTGACGAGCTCAAGACTTATGCAGTAGATCATGATGCAACGATTGTTGAAGAAGACGGCACTGAGGTGCGGATTGCACCGCTGGATGTTCAGTATCAGAATGCTAGTATCTGGGGACGTCTTATCACCAACTTTGCTGGGCCTATGAATAACTTCATCCTGAGTGTCCTGGTATTTATGCTGCTGGCCTTTGTTCAGGGTGGCGTTCGCGATGAGAACAGCAATCATTTTCAAGTCATGGATGGTAGTGCTATAGCAGCTGCTGGGGTTCAAAATAATGACCAAATCCTTAAAATTAATGACTATGAGATTAGCAACTGGGCGGATCTAACCAGCGCTCTGGCGAAAATCACAGCCAAGAGTAAAGAAGCGCCGACCTTGTCTGTTACCTACAAACACGGCAGCGAAACGAAAGAGATTACTGTACAGCCTAAAAAAGACGGCAATCGTTATCTGCTAGGGGTATCTCCAACGGTCAAGACAGGCTTCTGGGACAAGGTCATTGGCGGCTTTACTGCGGCTTGGTCTACAACGGTTCGCATTTTGTCAGCTCTGAAAGATATCATCTTCAACTTCAATATCAATAAGCTGGGCGGTCCGGTCGCTATTTACAATTTCAGCAGTCAGGCTGCAGAGCAAGGTTTGCCAGCAGTACTCAGCCTTTTGGCCATGCTGTCGCTCAATATCGGTATTTTCAACCTGATTCCCATTCCAGCCTTGGACGGTGGAAAAATCGTCCTCAATATTCTGGAGGCTATCCGCAGAAAACCGCTGAAAAGAGAAACGGAGACCTATATCACTCTGTCTGGAGTGGCTATTATGGTCATCCTGATGATTGCCGTTACCTGGAACGATATCATGAAATTATTCTTCTAAGAAACTAAAGTTCTTAGAACTATGAAAAAGAAATTATTCAATGAAAGTCAAGGAGTTTTGTTTTTATGAAACAAAGTAAAATGTTAATTCCAACCCTGCGTGAGATGCCTAGCGATGCTCAAGTTATCAGTCACGCTCTGATGCTGCGGGCTGGCTATGTCCGTCAGGTTTCAGCTGGGGTCTATTCTTATCTGCCGCTGGCTAATCGCGTGATTGAAAAAGCAAAAAAAATCATGCGGGAAGAGTTTGACAAGATTGGTGCAGTGGAGATGCTGGCGCCAGCCCTGCTCAGTGCAGACCTCTGGCGCGAGTCTGGCCGTTATGAGACCTATGGTGAAGACCTCTACAAGCTTAAAAATCGTGAGAAATCCGACTTTATCTTGGGGCCAACCCATGAGGAAACCTTTACGGCTATCGTCCGTGATTCGGTTAAATCCTACAAACAGCTGCCACTCAATCTCTATCAGATTCAGCCTAAGTACCGTGATGAAAAGCGGCCTCGTAACGGGCTCTTGCGGACGCGTGAGTTTATCATGAAAGATGCCTACAGTTTCCACGCTAACTATGACAGCTTAGATGTAGCTTATGATGAATACAAGTCTGCCTACGAGAAAATCTTTACCCGCAGCGAGCTAGATTTCAAAGCCATTATTGGTGATGGCGGTGCCATGGGGGGCAAGGACAGTCAGGAATTCATGGCCATTACGCCAGACCGGACGGATTTGAACCGCTGGGTGGTCTTGGACAAGTCTGTAGCCAGCTTTGATGAAATTCCTGAGGAAGTTCAGGAAGCTATTCGGACAGAATTGACCAGCTGGATGGTATCTGGTGAGGATACCATCGCCTACTCCAGTGAGTCCAGCTATGCTGCCAACCTTGAAATGGCGACGGATGAATACAAGCCAGCCGGCCGTGTCGTGACTGAGGAAGAAGTAGCCCGCGTTTCCACGCCTGACTGCAAGAAAATTGACGAAGTTGCTGCCTTCCTTGGGCTGGATGAAAGCCAGACAATCAAGACCTTGGTTTACATGGCTGACGAGTCTCCTGTCGTAGCACTTCTGGTCGGAAATGACCAGCTTAATGAAGTTAAGCTGAAAAATCATTTGGCAGCGGATTTCTTTGATGTGGCGAGTGAAGATCAAGTCCGTCAGCTCTTGGGAGCAGGTTTTGGCTCACTAGGGCCAGTCAATCTGCCTGAAGGTGTGAGAATCATCGCTGACCGTAAGGTGCAAGACCTAGCTAACGCTGTGGTTGGCGCTAACGAAGATGGTTACCACTTGACCGGTGTCAATCCAGGTCGTGACTTTACCGCTGAGTATGTGGATATCCGTGAAGTTCGTGAAGGTGAAATTTCGCCAGACGGCCAAGGTGTTCTCAAGTTTGCTCGTGGGATTGAGATTGGCCACATCTTCAAGCTGGGAACTCGCTATTCTGACAGCATGAACGCTAATGTCTTGGATGAAAATGGCCGAGCAGTACCGATGATTATGGGGTGTTACGGTATCGGCGTCAGTCGTCTCCTGTCCGCTGTTATGGAGCAGCATGCCCGTCTCTTTGTCAATAAAACTCCTAAGGGTGAATTCCGCTATGCTTGGGGCATCAACTTCCCGAAAGAGCTGGCACCATTTGATGTGCACTTGATTCCGGTCAATATCAAGGACGAGGAAGCCTTGGCTCTAACTAACCAAATCGAGGCTAACTTGCTAAGTGCTGGTTATGAGGTCTTGGTGGATGATCGCAATGAACGCGCAGGTGTTAAGTTCAGCGACAGCGATTTGATTGGTCTTCCAATCCGTGTGACAGTTGGTAAGAAAGCTGCAGAAGGCATCGTCGAAGTCAAGATCAAAGCTACTGGCGATACCATTGAAGTCCACGCTGATAATCTGCTAGAAACCCTGTCGATTTTGACAAAATAAAACAACTGCCAGTTTTATCTGGCAGTTTTCTTTTGCTTATTGGTCTTGAAAATGCTATAGTAGGAAAAAATAGATTGGAGGACCGAATGATGGGATTATTCAGCGGTTTATTAGGCAATGCCTCTCAGAAAGATATTGAAAAAACAGAAAGACAATTGGAGGATATTCTGACATCAACAGAGAATGTGGAACTAGCTTTTAGCCTCATTCGTGACTTGATTGTCTTCACAGATAAGCGCTTAATCTTGGTCGACAAGCAGGGAATGACTGGCAAAAAGACTTCTTATAAGTCCTTTCCTTATCGCTCTATCAGTCGCTTCTCAGTAGAAACAGCCGGCCATTTCGACCTAGATGCTGAGCTGAAAATCTGGGTTTCCAGCGCTCAAGAGCCAGCAGAAGTCCTGCAATTTACCAGCGATCGTAGTGTTATAGCCATTCAAAAAGCCTTAGCGGAAGCAGTGTTAAGATAGACAGAAAAAGCCTTCTGAGTATTAACTGTAAAGTTAAATCACTCAGAAAGCTTTTTTTATTCTTCTGTCAAACCTTGCTCTTTGATAGCTTCAAAAAAGTCTTCTGGTTTATCTTTTAGCCTTTCAAATATGGTGTCCTCTTGGTTCGTCACTCCAAAAGCAGCAGCAGCTTCGTCTATATCAATCTTATTCAAATCTAAGGTGACAGATTGATGAACTATTTTTTTATCTGCAGAAATTCTAACCTCTGACTCAATCCCCTTGGTCTTGTGAACCGCTTCAAAATTGGGACTGCTTTCCATGTCTTTTTGATAAATATCAGCCAGCTCTTTGCGACTTTTACCTTTTTCCTCATCAGGAATCTCTTTTTCTGTAATGAAAGAAAAAGCAGTAATCTTATCTTTTTGATAGTAGACTTTGACTTTAATGACGGAATCATCGCTTACTGAACGAGAAAAAGTTTTTGTCTTCGTCTTTTCTTCTTTAGTCTTGCTTTGACTCTGATTTTGCTTGGGCTTGTTTTCTTGCTTATGCTGATTAGGCATACTGCAGGCAGTCAGGGTCAACAGACAAGCACAGGCTAAAAGAATTTTCTTCACAATTAAGACTCCTTTTGATAAATGTTTTTTCTATTATATCATAACTTAGCTCCAGGAAGAATATCTTAATAATTGTGTAGGAGTCGCGCTTTGTCCTACTCTTTTTCTATCGAAAAAAGTGCTGATTTATGGTAAAATAGGGTCACTACTGTACGAGGAAATATCATGTCAAACAAGTTTGAAATTTTAATGCATCAGCTGGATATGCCCCTTGAAATGAGAAATTCAGAGGCCTTTTTGAATGCAGAAATTGAGAAGGTTCTGGTCCACAAGGTCAGTCGGGTCTGGGAGTTTCATTTTTCTTTTGCGAATATTCTGCCTATTGAGATTTTTCGGGAATTGCAGAAGCGCTTAGCTCAAGAGTTTTCTAAGACGGGTAATCAGGCCATTTTTGAAATTCACTGTCAGGCTCCTCAGGTGTCGGATGAGCTCTTACAGGCTTATTACCAGCTGGCCTTTGAGGAAGGTCCATGTGCCAGCCATGGCTTTAAAAGCCTGTATCAGGATTTGCGGGTTCATTTGGATGGGGACAAGCTGCTGATTGAAGGAGCTTCAACCATTGATACGGAGCATTTTCGTAAGAATCACTTGCCAAATCTCAGCCAGCAGTTGGTCAAGTACGGCTTTCCTCATCTGACCTGTCAGGTTCAGCACAGCGATGAACTGACCCAGCAGCAAGCGGAGAATTTCCAGGCGGAGAATGACAAGATTGTCCAAGCAGCCAATGAAGAGGCTCTCAAAGCCATGGAATCCCTGCAGCAGATGGCACCGCCGCCAGAGGAGAAGCCAGCCTATGACTTCCAATCTCGCAAGGCTGCGGCTAAACCAAAGCTGGATAAAGCAGAGATTACCCCTATGATTGAAGTTCAGACTGAGGAAAATCGTCTGGTCTTTGAGGGAATGGTCTTTGATCTGGAGCAGAAGGTCACTCGAACTGGCCGAGTCTTGCTCAATTTCAAGATGACAGACTACACTTCCAGCTTCTCCTTGCAGAAATGGATGAAAAACGAAGAAGAAGCCAAGAAGTTTGACATGATTAAGAAAGGTGCCTGGCTGCGCGTGCGGGGAAATGTGGAGATGAACAATTTCACCCGCGACCTGACCATGAATGTTCAGGATGTGCAGGCTGTTACCCACTATGAGCGCAAGGATTTGATGCCTGAGGGCCAGAAGCGGGTTGAATTTCACGCCCATACCAATATGTCTACTATGGATGCCCTGCCTGAGGTCGAGGAAATCGTTGCAACGGCAGCCAAATGGGGCCACAAGGCTGTCGCCATTACTGACCATGGCAATGTGCAGAGCTTTCCCCATGGCTACAAGGCTGCTAAGAAGGCTGGTATTCAGCTGATTTACGGCATGGAAGCCAATATTGTAGAAGACCGGGTACCCATCGTCTACAATGAAGTGGACATGGAGCTGAGCAATGCGACCTATGTAGTCTTTGACGTCGAAACAACAGGACTTTCAGCGGTTTACAATGACTTGATTCAGGTTGCTGCCAGCAAGATGCACAAGGGCAATATCATCGCTGAGTTTGATGAGTTTATCAATCCTGGGCATCCTCTTTCGGCTTTTACGACGGATCTGACCGGGATTACAGATGAGCATGTCCGCAATGCTAAGCCACTGGAGCAGGTGCTGAAAGAATTTCAGGAATTTTGCCAGGACAGTGTCCTCGTGGCCCATAATGCTACCTTTGACGTGGGCTTTATGAATGTCAATTATGAGCGGCATGGCCTGCCGAAAATTACCCAGCCAGTTATTGACACGCTGGAATTTGCCCGCAATCTCTATCCAGAGTACAAGCGTCATGGTCTGGGGCCTTTGACCAAGCGTTTCCAGATTGCTCTGGAGCACCACCACATGGCCAACTATGACGCGGAAGCGACGGGCCGTCTCCTCTTTATCTTTATCAAGGATGTGGCTGAAAAGCATGGTGTGACCAATCTCAAGGATCTCAATACGGATCTGGTCGATGAGAACTCCTACAAGAAAGCTCGGGTCAAGCATGCGACCATTTATGTGAAAAATCAGACGGGTCTCAAGAATATTTTCAAGTTAGTCAGTCTGTCCAATACCAAATATTTTGAAGGTGTCCCGCGGATTCCACGGACTGTGCTGGATGCCCATCGTGAAGGCTTGATTTTAGGCTCGGCCTGCTCAGAGGGCGAAGTTTATGACGCTGTTGTCTCTCAGGGGGTAGATGCGGCTGTCGAAGTAGCCAAGTATTATGACTTTATCGAGGTCATGCCGCCGGCTATCTATGAACCGCTGATTGCCAAGGAACAAATCAAGGACCAGGAAGAACTGCAGACCATTATTCGCAACCTGATTGAGGTCGGAGATCGTTTGGGCAAACCTGTCCTTGCGACGGGAAATGTCCACTATATCGAGCCGGAAGAAGAAATCTATCGTGAGATTATCGTCCGCAGTCTCGGTCAGGGAGCCATGATTAACCGGACTATTGGCCACGGCGAAAATGCCCAGCCGGCTCCGCTTCCTAAGGCTCACTTCCGGACCACCAATGAGATGCTGGACGAATTTGCATTTTTGGGCGAGGAGTTGGCTAAGAAGTTAGTCATCACAAATCCCAATCAGCTGGCGGAAACCTTTGAGCCGGTTGAGGTAGTCAAGGGCGACCTCTATACGCCTTTCATTGACAAGGCTGAGGAGACAGTTGCCGAGCTGACCTATCAAAAGGCTTTTGAGATCTATGGCAATCCTCTGCCAGATATCGTAGATTTGCGGATCGAAAAAGAGCTGAGCTCCATCTTGGGGAATGGTTTTGCCGTGATTTACTTGGCTTCGCAGATGCTGGTGCAACGATCCAATGAGCGGGGCTATCTGGTAGGCTCGCGGGGGTCTGTCGGGTCTAGCTTTGTCGCGACTATGATCGGGATTACCGAGGTTAATCCTCTATCACCCCACTATGTCTGTGGCAAATGCCAATACAGCGAGTTCATCACGGACGGCTCCTATGGTTCTGGCTTTGATATGCCGGATAAGGACTGTCCAGAGTGCGGCCGCAAGCTGAGCAAGAACGGTCAGGATATTCCATTTGAGACTTTCCTTGGATTTGACGGGGACAAGGTACCCGATATTGACTTGAACTTCTCCGGAGAAGATCAGCCAAGCGCCCACTTGGACGTGCGGGATATCTTTGGTGCGGAGTATGCCTTTCGGGCTGGTACTGTTGGTACCGTTGCGGCTAAGACGGCCTATGGATTTGTCAAGGGCTATGAGCGCGACTACGGGAAGTTCTACCGAGACGCAGAAGTTGAGCGTCTGGCGCAGGGAGCTGCCGGAGTCAAGCGGACGACTGGACAACACCCGGGCGGAATCGTTGTTATCCCTAACTACATGGATGTTTATGACTTTACACCGGTCCAATATCCAGCAGATGATGTGACAGCTGAGTGGCAGACCACTCACTTCAACTTCCACGATATCGATGAAAATGTCCTCAAGCTAGACGTTCTGGGACACGATGATCCGACCATGATTCGGAAGCTTCAGGACTTGTCTGGCATTGATCCAAATGACATTCCTATGGATGACGCTGGCGTCATGGCCCTCTTTTCTGGAACAGACATTCTGGGTGTGACTCAGGAGCAAATCGGCACGCCGACTGGTATGCTGGGGATTCCGGAGTTTGGGACTAATTTTGTACGGGGCATGGTTGATGAGACCCATCCGACCACCTTTGCCGAGCTCTTACAGCTATCTGGTCTCTCTCACGGTACGGACGTTTGGCTAGGCAATGCTCAGGACTTGATCAAACAAGGGATTGCTGACCTGTCCACCGTTATTGGCTGTCGGGACGACATCATGGTTTACCTCATGCACAAGGGCTTGGAGCCTAAGATGGCCTTTACGATTATGGAGCGCGTGCGGAAGGGCCTTTGGCTGAAGATTTCTGAAGAAGAGCGCAATGGCTACATCGCAGCCATGAAGGAAAACAATGTGCCAGAATGGTACATCGAGTCCTGTGGAAAAATCAAGTACATGTTCCCCAAGGCCCATGCAGCAGCCTATGTTATGATGGCCCTGCGGGTGGCCTACTTCAAGGTGCATCATCCGATTTATTACTATTGTGCTTATTTCTCCATTCGGGCTAAAGCATTTGATATCAAGACAATGAGTGGCGGACTTGATGCCGTCAAGCGCCGGATGGACGAAATCGCTGAAAAGCGTAAGAACAACGAAGCCTCCAATGTAGAAATTGACCTTTATACGACCTTGGAAATCGTCAATGAAATGCTGGAGCGGGGCTTCAAATTCGGAAAGCTGGATCTCTACAAGAGCCATGCGACCGAGTTTCTCATCGAAGGAGATACCCTTATCCCACCATTCTCTGCTATGGACGGTCTGGGTGACAACGTTGCTCGCCAAGTGGTCAGAGCACGGAAAGAAGGTGAATTCCTCTCTAAGACAGAGCTCCGCAAACGTGGTGGCCTCTCTAGCACCCTAGTCGAAAAAATGGACGATATGGGTATTCTAGGCAATATGCCTGAAGATAACCAGTTGAGTTTGTTTGATGAGTTTTTCTAAAACAATTCAGAAAAATTAAAAGATGGACGATTTTCTCCATCTTTTTTGTTGTGACTTTCAGTCTGTCTCGCTCCGCTAGGTGCGAGACAAATAAACCACCCGCTACGCGGGTGCGCATTGAAGGTTATACCAAAAAAACTCCCAACGCGATACAATAAAGGTGTTCAAGCCAATTGTAAAGCGAAAGGAGAAATATATGGCGCAAAAGGCACATAGTTTATCACACACAAAGTGGATGTGTTCTATCACATTGTGTTTACACCTAAGTATAGACGAAAAGTTATCTATAATCAATATCGAAACAGTTTGGGTGAAATATTTCACCGATTATGTAGTTATAAAGGTGTTGAAATTATCGAGGGTCACTTAATGCCAGATCATGTACATATGTTGGTAAGTATTCCACCGAGGATAAGTGTTTCTAGTTTCATGGGATATTTAAAAGGTAAAAGTGCTCTCATGATGTTTGATAAGCACGCCAATCTAAAATATAAGTTTGGGAACCGACATTTTTGGGCGGAAGGCTATTACGTGAGTACAGTAGGCCTTAATGAAGCCACCATTAAGAAATATATCCAAGAGCAGGAAAAGCATGATATAGCGTTGGATAAATTGAGTGTAAAAGAATATGAGGATCCCTTTAGGGATAGTGGTAAGTAATGCAAACACCTCTTTGAGAGGTTTGTTACGAGTCAAGAGCAATGAGGCTTGAACAAAGTGAAAGCCAGCGTCTTTAGGCGCTGGCTGGTGATGTGGGCTTATAGCCCTGGGACAAACCACCCGTTAGACGGGTGGTTATGATTGTTTTGTTTTATTAAATAACTCTAATAACTGATAAAAAATGTAAGACCATACCTCTTATGTCAGAAAACTATTTGAGTTAGTTTTATATATTCAGGCGGAGCGACTGATGAAAGAAGAGATAGTATCAGCTCTAACTGATGTAGAGTTGAGCTATTTGTCGTACAGAGATTTTGAAAAAGCAATACACGATTTAGATAAAAAAGAAAATAACTCAAAAATAATAGGATTTAGGGTGGATATATAGAATATTCATGTTATAATATAGGGAAAGTGGAGGTTTTATGAACGATCAAGAACGTATTTTATCCATTTTGTTACGTTTACAATCAGGAGCTCATCTATCAAAAAATCAATTAAGTGATGAGTTTAAGGTTAGTGCAAAAACGATTCAGAGAGATTTCTCTTTATTAGGTGATTTTTTAATGACTCAGCCCATGATTGCAGCTGAATTGGCTTACGATTCAAAACATCATACAAGATATTTAAAAGGAAAATCACTCTTTAATAAAAAAGATATTTTAATAATTTCTAAGATTTTATTAGAAAATAGAGCTTTAAATAAAGTAGAAAATGAGGACTTGTTAAAAAGTTTGTTGGGGCTTGTTTCAAAAGAGGAACAAAAAGAAATAGAAATGATTATCAACAGCGAAAGACTGAACTATGCCCCAATTACAGACGAGCAAAATCGTATTCAAAAGATTTGGGAATGGTCAGAGATGATTCGCAAGGAGAAGGTGCTAGAAATTGTCTACAAGAGTCCATATCAAGATAAAAAAGAACATTTAATTTTTCCAGTTTCTCTGTATTATGATATTCATTATTTCTATATTGTAGCTTACAATCTTAAGAATGAGAATTACATGACCTTGCGTTTGGACAGAATACAGACTTGGAAGGCCACAAAGGAATCTAAACCTAACATCTCTTATGGCAGAAAATTCAGGGATGGGGATATTCGTAATCAGCGAGTAGACGCTTTTTTAGGAAGAAAGATTACAGTTGAATTGGAATTCCGTTATGATCCAACTATTGTTTTAGACCAATTTCCTAATGCACATCTCTTATTAGCTGACGAAGAATGGACGAGGTTTAAGTTTGAGAGTCAATATACACCTGGTCTTAAACGTTGGCTACTCAGTCAAGGAGAAGCAGTTAAAATTTTGTCGCCACAGTCTTTAGTTGATGATATTCAAAAGACGATGAAAGAAATTTTAGGTTACTATCAATAAATATTTTCGATACTTGAACTTGAGTGGACATAAAATGTCCACTGAAAGGTGTAGAATTTTTATATTGAGAAATAAAGGAGGGAAAAATGATTGAATGGATTGTAGTTGATAGGTTTGGCAATCAAATCGCAGGACCATTTATTGATAAAATAGCAGCAGAAAATGTTGCAAAAGCAATTCCTAATGCTACTATTATTCCAAAGCATTAATGGACCAAAGATTCTATGCTGATAATATTTTTAGGAGATAATGATGAATGTCAATGAAAAAGAAATAGGGTTTGAAAGTAAAAAAATATCAGAAATATTGAAATGTGATAGGCTAACAATACCAAGTTATCAAAGACCTTATAAATGGAACAGAAAGCATATTCGTAATCTTTTTTATGATTTACGAGATGCTATGGAAAAAAATGAATATCAAATTGGCTCTGTTATTTTGCATGAGAATGACGGACACTTAGATATTGTAGATGGTCAGCAACGATTGGTTTCCATTTCGCTATTTCTTTATGCTTTAAATAGATATGATGAATTTAAAGGAGCAAAAAACTTACTTGAAGCTGACTTTGGAGAACTATCTTGCTATAATGCTTACGAAAATTTTAATGAATGGAAGAATTTAATCCAACTTGTAGGCGAGAAAGAAGCTGAACAGGTGTGTAGTTTTCTACTTGAAAATTGTTCTGCCTCCGTGATAACTATGCCACAGGAACGATTATCAGAGGCCTTTCAGCTGTTTGATTCACAAAATAATCGTGGAAAATCTCTAGAACCTCACGATTTACTCAAAGCTTATCATCTTCGTAAGCAAGATTCAGAAGATGAAAAGATTGTTGAAAAGTGGGAGCAATTTGTAGAAGATAAAGATTTAAGTCTCAAAGAGTTGTTTGATAAACATCTTTTCCGTATGAGACGTTGGTCTCGAGGAGAGACAGGACTTACAAACAAGCGTTATGGTTCTTATTTGCGTTTTACAGAGGACTTTATTGATGATTTTAAAGGTGTTGATTTAAATCAGAACTTTCCATACCTAGAATTATATCGTCATATTGAAAAGTTTCCTATGTCAATTACCATGCCTATTATTGATGGAAGTAAATTTTTTGAGTATATTGAATCGGCCCATGAAACTATTAAAGATCATAAAAATTTTTTAAATGAAAAGTTAGGACTCTCTAATGAGTCAGAGAGGGAAGAAAAAAATTTAACTTACCCAGAAGGTATGTTGAAAATTTACAATAGCTCAAAGGGACGCTATCTCAAGTGCCATAATTTGTTTTTTAATGTTTGTTCACTTTTCGCAGAGAGATTTGGAAAAGAAGAGCTATCAAAGGAAATAGTAGAGACTTTGTTTATTTGGGTTTACTACCCCCGTGTGAAGTCTCGAGCGATATATGATTTAACGGTAGGAAAATATGCTGCTGGTGGAAGGTTTAGACAAAAAGAGGTTCAAAAACTATTCCAACTTTTAGCCCATGCTGTAACTCCAAATGATTTCATGGTTAAGATAGATCGAGAATTATTTGAAAATTATACTGTGGAGCAAATTATAGAGGAGGAAAAAGAGAAATGGTAGAAACACATATAAGCTTATCAGTTAATCGTTTGTTAAATGAAGATAGCTATGCTATTCCTCTTTATCAGAGAAATTTTGCCTGGACCTATGATGAAATTGAGCAATTGTTGAACGATGTAGCAGATGCTTTTCAAGAACAAAGAGCAAATTACTATATTGGAACATTAGTCGTTAATGAGGAAAATGGTCTTTTCAAAATCATAGATGGGCAGCAGCGGACAACAGCCCTTAATTTGATTGCCTTAGCTTTGAAACATGAGTTTGGTTTTGATAGATTGAGAGCTGTCAATCTTATTTTCCCAGCTAGGAAGAAGTCAAATGAGAATATTCAAAAGTTATTCACCAAGCAAAAAATTTCTGAGAATGATGAAAATGAGCTGACTAGAGGTTACAGACATGCTTATGACGCATTGAAAAAAGTACTAGAGGAGCGGCAATTTGAATCTCAATCTTTCTTTAATTATCTTTTTGATAAAGTCATTATTTTTCGCAGTCTTCTTCCTAATGATTTAGATTTGAATCTATATTTCGAACGATTCAACTCTCGAGGAGAACAACTAGAGGCCCATGAAATTCTTAAGGCGCAAATGATGGCTAAGTTTGGTGAAGATCAAGAAATGGCACAAAAATTTGCAAGAATCTGGGATGCCTGTGCAGAGTTTGATAAGCCGGTTGATAGCCAGTTTAAAATGAGAAGAAAAAGGAAAGATGATTTTCAAGAACGAGAAAAGATTTTTGGTTGGCATTTTTCAAATTATGAATTTAAAAATCTTTATGATAACATTGATACTACCTTAAATGAAAAGAAGACACTAATAGAAGCATTAAATCACAAGGTAATTGAAAATAGAAAATTTGCGGAAAGAGAATTTGGGGATTACAGTACAGTAGTTGATTTTCGGACCTTTTTACTTTGTGCATTTGCGCTCAAAAATGGGCAAACAGTTGGTGGTGTTCAGTTAGATGATAAAAAAATGTTATCATTGTTTGATGTAAAGAACCGTGATGAAAAATGGATAATTGATTTTAGTAAACTTCTTCTTACAATGAAGCATATTTTTGATAACTACATCGTTAGAAATTCAAATACGGATTCTTCAAGTAGAAATAAGGATGAATGGTTTTTACAGAAGGGTACTTATTATGAATATCAACCAAATGGAAAATCGAAGGAGCACTATATAGTTGAAGAACGCTTTACTAATAATACGTTTTCAGATTCGGAGATTAACAAAAACATCATTCTTCTCCAATCCATGTTTGCTGTCACCTTCACTGCCAATCGAGATAGTCGTTGGTTATATGAGATCTTACAATTTCTCTACAAACATATTGAAGAGCTAAATGATCAAGAATTTGGTGCTCGCTTTAAGGAGTTTCTTGAAGGTATAGCAGTGAGATATGCTGAAGAAAGATTGTTTGCTGAGGATGGAAGTATAAAGAAATACGGGGATATTCCTGTTTATGCATTTAACTTTGTGGATTATATTTTATGGAAAAATCGTTCTGATTTAAAAGAAAAATATTCGAGTGTTGAATTTGAAGATTTCAAATTTGCATATCGTCGTTCCATAGAGCATTGGCATCCTCAGAACCCAAATAGTGATGAAAGAATTGAGAAAATGGATGATAAATTTTTGCACTCCTTTGGGAACCTTTGTATCATTACAGATAGCCAGAATTCCAAGTTTGGAAATTTAGATCCGAGTGCAAAATATAAACAGTGGGAAGGAATTTTTAGTCGTCAGAGTCTAAAATTACAAATAATGGCTGCCATAACAGAAAAGACTAAATGGAAATCAGATCAGGTTCTAGGACTGGAAAAAGAGATTTTACCTATGGTCAACGAATTTATAGGAAGTAAAAAGTAAGTTATAAGATTTATCGTAAATAGAAAATTTGAGAAGCCAATGTATATCTAACAGATTTACATTGGCTTTCTTTTTTGTTAAAATAGTCTATAGAAAGAAGGTGAGAGTATGTCAAAGACTAGTATGAGCATCCGCTTGGACAGTGAGGTCAAGGAGCAGGCTCAGCAAGTTTTCAACAGCTTGGGAATGGATATGACAACGGCTATCAATATTTTTCTTCGTCAGGCTATTCAGTACCAAGGGCTGCCCTTTGATGTCAGACTGGATGAAAGTCGGAAGCTGATGGAAGTATTGGCGGATTTAGATCAAAATCGGAATATGAGTCAGTCTTTTGTGAGTGTTTCAGACTTGATGGAGGATTTGCGTGCTTAAGATTCGTTATCATAAACAGTTTAAAAAAGATTTTAAGTTGGCTATGAAGCGTGGACTTAAGGCAAACTTGTTAGAAGAAGTATTGGAGTTTTTGATTCAGGAAAAGGAACTTCCTGCCAAATATCGAGATCATCAACTGACAGCATCCAAGCACTTTAAAGGAGTGCGTGAATGCCATATCCAGCCGGATTGGCTCCTGGTCTATAAAGTAGACAAGGAAGAATTGATTTTAAACTTGCTTAGGACAGGCAGTCATAGTGATTTGTTTTAATCTATTAATTGAGGATTCTGAAGACTCCAGCACGATTAGAAATTTATACCTTAGAATTATGTTTTAGAAAGGACTTGCTCATGAAGCTTACCATTTCCGCTCAGGATAAGCCAGCGCAAAAAGTGTTGGATTACCAGCTGGATCTTGATCCAGATACGATTTTGAAAATGACCGCTTTGATTTCCGGTACGGTGGCAGTGGTTAGCCTGCTGTCCTTATTTAAAGAGAAATAACAAAAGAAAAGGAGAAGCAGAATGGTTCTGCCAAATTTTAAAGAAAACTTAGAAAAATATGCTAAACTATTGGTTGCCAATGGTATCAATGTGCAGCCGGGTCACACAGTGGCGCTCAATATTGATGTGGAGCAACGTGAGCTGGCTCACTTGATTGTCAAGGAAGCCTATGCTCTGGGAGCTCACGAAGTCATTGTCCAGTGGGCGGATGATTTGACTGCGCGGGAGAAATTCCTCCATGCGCCGATGGAGCGCTTGGACAATGTCCCAGACTATAAGGTGGCTGAGATGAACTATCTCCTTGAGAAGAAAGCCAGCCGCTTGGGCGTTCGTTCATCTGACCCAGGAGCTTTAAATGGCGTGGATGCTGAGAAATTATCGGCTTCTGCTAAGGCTATGGGGATAGCCATGAAGCCGATGCGAATCGCAACCCAATCCAATAAAGTCAGCTGGACAGTCGCTGCAGCAGCGGGTACAGAGTGGGCTAAGAAGGTCTTTCCAAATGCAGCCAGCGATGAGGAAGCAGTAGATCTTCTATGGGATCAGATTTTCAAAACCTGTCGTGTCTATGAGGATGACCCAGTAGCCGCTTGGAAAGCTCATGAAGAAAAACTTAGCTCAAAAGCGAAGGTTTTAAATGAAGAGCAATTCACTGCTCTCCACTACACAGCTCCTGGAACAGACTTGACACTGGGCTTGCCCAAGAACCACCACTGGGAATCAGCTGGTAGTCTAAATGCTCAGGGCGAGTATTTCATTGCCAACATGCCGACAGAAGAGGTCTTTACAGCACCGGACTTCCGCCGAGCAGATGGTTATGTAACCAGTACCAAGCCTCTTAGCTATAATGGCAACATCATTGAGGGCATCAAGGTGACCTTCAAGGATGGCCAGATTGTGGATGTTACCGCTGAAAAGGGCGATCAGGTTATGAAGGATCTTGTCTTTGAAAATGCTGGCGCGCGTGCTTTAGGTGAGTGTGCCTTGGTTCCAGATCCGAGTCCGATTTCTCAGTCAGGTATTACTTTCTTCAATACCCTCTTTGATGAAAATGCCTCTAACCACTTGGCTATCGGTGCAGCTTATGCGACTAGTGTGGTCGGTGGAGAGAATTTCTCCGAAGAAGAGCTAGAAGCAGCGGGTCTCAACCGCTCGGATGTCCATGTGGACTTTATGATTGGTTCTAACCAGATGGATATTGACGGTATCCGCGAAGACGGCAGCCGTGTGCCAATCTTCCGCAATGGAGACTGGGTGATTTAAGATTTTGAGCTGCCTTGAATGGCGCATTCCATAATGACGGCTTCCACTTGCTTCTTGAGAAGCCTTGCTAGAAATATAGAAAGAAGGGGCATATATGATTGGTAGTATGTTTGTCGGTTTTATCATCGGTCTTATCGCCGGGGCTATTACTAGCCGTGGGGAGCGCATGGGCTGTATCGGAAAGATCCTCTTGGGTTGGTTTGGTTCCTTGATTGGTCAATTTCTCTTTGGCCATTGGGGACCAATGCTTGCTGATACAGCTATTGTTCCATCAGTGCTAGGAGCAGTTATCCTCTTGGCTATTTTCTGGAGACGGGATAGTTAGAATAGAAAAATACCTAGATAGTTTCTATCTAGGTATTTTTGATAATGATATGCAAGTTGTTTACTCAATCACCAACATGCCGTCTTTGACTGCAAATGGGTCTTTTTCATTGATGCGGTCGTAAAACATGATGCCGTTAATATGGTCGATTTCATGTTGAACAACAATTGCGTTATAGCCCTTGAGCTTGATACGATGCTTTTGACCGTCCTTGTCAAAGTAATCCACTGTCACTCGCGCATGCCGAACTACGTAGCCAGGTACTTCTCGATCGACTGACAGGCAGCCTTCACCATCAGCTAAAGCTGCATCCTGAACGGAATGGGCTACAATCTTAGGATTGTACATCAGTGTTTGCAAACTATAAGCTTCCTTAGGCGGATTGCCCTCTTCGTCCTCAGGGTTGGGAACTAAAACAGCGATGAGCCGTTTGGAAATATCCAGCTGGGAAGCAGCTAGACCAACACCGCCGCGAAGCCCCATTTTTTCTGCCATGACTGGATCCTGGGAATGCTTGAGAAATTGCATCATCTTCTCGCCCAGAATGATGTCCTGATCAGACAGAGGGAAGCTGACTTCCTCAGCGACAGCGCGCAGGGTCGGATTGCCCTCGCGGATAATGTCCTTCATATCAATTAAATGGGCTGGTTTGGTTAATCTTTCAATAACAGATGTTTTTTCACTCACAGACATGATTCTCTCCTTTTTCTATCCTTCATCATAACATAAAACCTGCAAGAAATAAAGGCGGGAGCGGTTTTGACTGGCTGGCGGTGCCTGATTTTGAATGGAGCGACAGAGACCCATAATATTCCTGACAAAGAAATTGCGTCTTGACCCAAAAAACTGTATGATAGAGGTAGTGTGAATTTTAAAGGAAAATAGAATGAAAAAATTGATGGAAAAGGTGAGTATCCTCTCGCTTTCTTTGATTCTGACGACGGCTTTTTCGATTTCCAGTGCCCAGTCGGCCATGTTTGCTTTTTATAAGGGGATTCCAGAAAGTTGGGTAGAACTTCTAGTTTCTTTGCCTTCGGCTGGGATTATGCTGATGTTGCTGTTTAATAGGGTCATTGAAAAATACCTGACAGAGCGTCAGATGATTGTGAGCGGGCTTCTGATCTTTTCACTTTGCGGACTTCTTCCTCTTCTTAATCAGTCTTACTGGCTTATGTTTGTATCTCGGCTTGTCTTTGGGATGGGAATTGGTCTGCTCAATGCCAAGGCGATTTCGATTGTGAGCGAGCGCTACAAGGGGCAGGAACGCGTTCGGCTTTTAGGACTGAGGGGATCAGCAGAAGTAGTCGGGACAGCCCTCTTGACTTTTGGCGTCAGTCGGCTTCTTCCTCTCGGTTGGCAGGCTGCCTTTCTCGTCTATAGCTTCGGACTGGTGGTCTTGGTGCTATATCTGCTTTTTGTCCCTTATAACAAGGTCTCTGAAAAGCAGCAAGAACAGTTTGAATCGACTCCCAAGCTAAGCAGTCAGAATTGGCAGCTGAGTCTAGCTTTTGCCTTTGTGGCGGGGGTTATTGTGCTGACCTATATTGCCATCAATGTGCGGGTGCCGGGGATTGTAGAGAAGTCTGGCATGGGGACAGCCCAAACTGCAGGCGTGATTCTTTCCTTAATGCAGTTGATTGGGATTGCAGCGGGCATCAGCTTTGCTAGTTTGACCCGTCTTTTTAGAGATAAACTGCTGATGCTTTCTGGTCTGGTTTTTGGACTGAGTCAGATTATCATTGGCTTCTCACCTAATCTCTTGTCACTCAGCATGGCTACTATTAGCGCCGGCTTTGTCTATAGTGTCGGTCTGACGACCATTTTTTACACCCTGTCCGAGCGCATTTCCGCCCACCTCCTCAATCAAGCCACTTCTATCGTGATTTTAGGTTGCAGTATTGGAGCAACGGCCACTACATTTGTCCTCAGTTTCATTGGGAGATTCTCTAACGCCCCAGCCTTTATCTTCAGCGTTTTGGGGCTGGCTATGATTTTGACCTCGCTCTTTGTGCTAAGATTTAGCAAAGAAAAGAGCGGAATGGCTTCAGAAAGTTAGGAGGTTATACGATGCGTCTGGATAAATTTTTAGCAGAAAATGGTCTGGGCTCACGCGCTCAGGTCAAGCAGCTTCTAAAGAAAGGGCTGGTTTTGGTCAATGGCAGAGTAGAGAAATCACCTAAGACCCAGATTGATGAGACAGCAGATGAGATTGTCGTTTCTGGCCAAAGGTTGACCTATGAAAAATTCGTTTACTACCTTCTCAACAAGCCGCAGGGAGTCATTTCGGCGACAGAGGATGACCGTCATAAGACAGTTCTGGACTTGCTAGACGAGACTGCCCGTCAGAAAGAAGTTTTTCCTGTCGGCCGCTTGGATATTGATACCCACGGCCTGCTCCTTCTGACCAATAATGGCAAGCTAGCCCATGCCATGCTGTCACCCAAAAAGCACGTAGAAAAAATCTACCGAGCTCAAGTGGCAGGCCTGATGAACCAAACAGATGAGGAGCGCTTTGCTGCAGGAATAGAGCTGAAAGATTTCACCTGTCAGCCAGCTCAGCTCAAGATTTTAGAGCTAGATGAAGCAAAAGAGACTTCTCTCGTAGAAATTACCTTAGCTGAGGGCAAGTTCCACCAGGTCAAGCGCATGGTGGCTGCCTGCGGAAAAGAAGTCACGGATCTGCAGCGCCTCACGATGGGACCCCTACAGTCGGATCCTGCATTGGCTCTTGGAGAATGGCGGAGGCTGACCGAGGTAGAAATGCTTTCTTTAGAAATCTTCGGCGTTGAATTGTAAATGAAAGAGCCTGAATTCCTCATACAAAAGAGTTGAAACAGAATCATTTGACAAAGGTAGCCCTTCTTGGTAGAATAAGAATGTCTAAAAGACAAATAACTTCTTCTTGGTTGCAGGCCATGCCAAACCTGCCACTCGGATGAAGCGTAAAGAAAAGGAGTATATCATGGCAATCTCAAAAGAGAAAAAAAATGAAATCATTGCACAATACGCACGTCACGAAGGTGACACTGGTTCAGTAGAGGTACAAGTTGCTGTCCTTACTTGGGAAATCAACCACCTCAACGACCACATCAAACAACACAAAAAAGACCACGCTACTTACCGTGGTTTGATGAAGAAAATCGGTCGCCGTCGTAACCTCTTGGCTTACCTTCGTAAGAACGACGTTAACCGTTATCGTGAGTTGATCAACTCTCTTGGACTTCGTCGTTAATCTTGCGTCTAAAACGTTTCCATACTTCGTTGACTTCGCCTCGATGTACCATTAGTACAATCTTCGCCTCGTCGCCTAGTTTATAAACGTTTTATCTAGCAAGAATCATGATGCTAAGGGCGTCAAAAATCCGTATGAAAATAAGGAAACGACACCGTGTTCGATGAACACAAGGAGTTTCATCTTTTTTGCTAGGATTTTAGCCCGAGCTCAAAATGGCTCTCTGACTTCAGGGGGCTTTTTTTGTTTTATTGACTCGCTTAGGCCATGTTCAATTGAATACACAAAGTTGAAACTACTCCACTAAAGAGTAGTTTTTCTTTTTCACTAGGATTGTAACCTAATCTCAAATCAGTTTTCAGGGTTTTGGAGTACGATTATTCGTCTTTCCTCTTAGTTCGTTTTAAGATATTCAAATATCATTTCTAAGTCTAATTCTTCTAATTTTTCCAAATAAAAGGTCCTTCTATTTCTTTAGAAGAACTTTTTCTATCAGCGACTTTACTCTTTCAAGAATTTTTGGATGGCAGGAGCGGCAGTGATAGCAAATCTTTCGTCAATACGATGCTCCCCGCCTTCTACAGTGACCAGCTTTGCATTTGGAATGGTCTGACTCGCTTGAACAGCATACTGGTAGGGCACGACTGCATCATCGGTACCATGGATAATGAGGGTCGGAGCTGTGATTTTGGTCTGTTCTGCTTGGATGTCAATGTCTAAGGCATCAATTAGATAAATCTTGCCCAGAGTAGCATTGTGGTGTGTCAAGCTATCAGGAAGTTGGTCGAAGTCAGGACTCCCTAGCTCACGATAGGTCTCTTTGGCATCATCGAAAAGAACGAAAGCTGGAAAGATGAGCAGGAGTTTGTGCACGCGGTCCGGATAAGCAGCAGCATAGAGACTGGCAACGACACCGCCTTGACTGGCACCGAATAAGCTCATTTTGCTTTTATCTACAAAGGCCTCGGAACGAAGCTTTTCCATGACTTGAGTCAAGTCTGTGAGTTCGGTCTTGACCGACATATTCAGCATATCTTGTCCACCGCTCTTCGACTGACGGCTGCCGCCGTAGAAATCAAAGCTGTAAACCAGATAACCTTGCTTTGCCAACAGCTGGCTGTACATTTCATATTGCTCAAGGGTGTTGTTCAATCCATGTGCGATAACAATAGTCGGCAATTTTTTACTCTTGTAGTCAGAAGGAGCAGTAATCTTTCCGTAGAGCTGCTTGTCATCGTATGAAACGCTGTATTCTTCAGACACGATGTCTTCTGTCGGAGTCGGTTGATTGTCCATTTTCTCGCTAGAAGCTGTCTGTGTGGTTTCTGGCTTAGGAGGAGTAGGATTTGATTTGGTTTGGGAGTGCCAGAAGAAAAGAACCAGTCCAGCTAAGCTCAAGGCTGCTAAAAAAGCCCAAATATACTTCATAGTTCTCTCCTTTCAGTATTTGTAGTATTATATCGGAAATGAATGTATTTTACAAGAAGAGAGATTTCTTGTTTTTGATTTTTCTGGATCTCATACAAGAAAATCCAATTCATTTATCTAAGCGAGATTCAGATAGCCTTGAATTTTTTAGAAAATATTGCTAGACTGTAGCTACTAAGATAAAAACACAGTTCTGGTTGGTAGTCCAGACGCAAAAAATCGATTTTTTGTCAGTAACCTTCCTCCTTGGTTGTCCATTCTTAGGGATTTTTTAAAGGAGGTGCTGTCATGGATAAGATTTCAATGACGCTGACAGTTTACTTTGAAGAGGGATTTTGGCACGGTCTTTTCGAGCAGGAACATGCTCAATCTTATAGAGTTTGCCGAGTCACCTTTGGTGCAGAGCCTAGCACGCGGGAATTGTTGGATTTTCTAAACCGTTATTATCATCGGTTGCAATTTAGTCCTAGCATCAGGGTAAAGGAGAAGGCTAAGTCCATCAGTCCCAAACGCTTGCAGAGACAGGCTAAAAAAGAGCAGCTGGCTTCACGTTCTTCAAAGTCTCAGGAAGCGCTGAAGCTGCAATTTGAAGAGCAAAAGAAAATCGCTCGAGTCAAGCGTAAGCAGCAGAAAGAACTGGCTAAGCAAAGGAAATTCGAACTCAAACAGCAAAAACGATTGGAAAAGCACAAGGGGCATTGAGCCTGCTTTTTCTTATTTATATGGGAAAGTCTTCCGATGGGAGGCTTTTTTGTTTGTCAGGCAATCAGTGAGTGGCTTAAAAAGTGAATTGATTTCTCCAAGTCGTTTTATTTGACAGATGTAACAAAAGAGATTACAATATAATCATAAAATAAAAATTACAAGAGTAGTTTTGAAAAGGAGAAGTTATGATTGAAATCACATATTTGGATGCTGTCAAGCAGGAGCGGAAGATGACCTTTGAGTCTTATCAGGAGTTTGAGCAATCCCAGCAAGCCTGCTTGATTGGAGTGGCAGATTATTACCCAGTTAAAAAACTGACTTATAAAGGTCATGATTTGAACTACCAGGGCACTTATGGAGATGTCTTCTTTTTCCTGATGAAGCAGGATTTGACAAAGTTTGACTAAGAATAAAGGAGAAAAATAATGGTAAAAGCAATCACAGATGCAACATTTGAGCAAGAAACAAAAGATGGATTAGTGCTCATTGACTTTTGGGCCACTTGGTGCGGACCTTGTCGGATGCAGGGGCCAATCCTTGACAAGCTCTCAGAGGAACTTTCCGAAGATGAGCTCAAGATTGTTAAGATGGATGTGGACGAAAATCCAGCTACAGCACGCGCTTTTGGCATCATGTCTATCCCGACCTTGCTCTTTAAAAAAGACGGTCAAGTCGTCAAGCAGGTAGCGGGCGTTCATACTGCCCAGCAGATTAAAGCCATTGTGGCGGAGTTGGGATAAAGTAAGATTATGGTTATATAGGCCTGTTTTAAAATGAGATTGCTCTTGTTTGGAGCAGTCTTTTTTATTTCGATTATAACAATAATGAGTCAATTTAAAATTTTTGTTTGAAAATGCATATTTTAAGGTATAATAAGTAGAGGTAAATTTTTTTCCAATGGGTCGCGCTAGAGATCTAGGTTATTTAAAACACGATGGGAATGTGGTGATGATTATTATTGAGTTTTTAAAATATATTTTATTTATCTTTATGATTTTTACACCATTTGTTGCTCCAGCGGTTTTTTGTTTTTTTGTAGGCTGGATGATTCCTAGAGAGCAGATAACGCAAAAAAGAATCATACTAGTATTAGCTTTCTTGATCCCTGTTTTGCTTTTAATTTCGTATTTTGCCCCTCAGATATTAGGCCTAGTGTTTTGGAGTCTAATCTGGTTTTTCATCGGGCTGTTGCGAATGAAGAATTATACTAAATCACAGTACTGGACAAGATGGCTTATATTTATCGCTTGTTTTAGTGCCTATATTTTACTTTATCTCCGCTTTTTTGGGTCGCTTTATTTTTATTAAACTATTTAAAAATCAGCTTGAAGATTTGCTTCAAGCTGATTTTGTTTATTCCTTACTCCCCCAACTCCTCGCTGTAAGCAATAATCTGATCAACTGTGTCTGACAAGAACTGGATGGTGTCGCGGAGTGGTTTGTCTGTCGAAATATCTGCTCCGATAATCATAGCTGACTCAAGCGGAGTCTTGCTGCCGCCAGATTTGAGCAGCTCAAGCCAGTCACGGGCACCATTTTCGTCATTTTTCAGATGTAGGTAGCCAGCGGTAGAGATGACCAAGCCTGCGGAGTAAGTATAGCTGTAGAGTCCCATGTAGTAGTGGGCTTGGCGCATCCAAGTTAAGGCAGCATCGTCGTCGATTTCAACGGCATCTCCCCAGAAGTCCGTCAAGACTTCTTTCATGATAGCGTTGAGTTTGCTTGCGCCGAAGGTTCCGCCTTCTTCAATCAAAGTATAGACCTTGCGTTGGAAAGCAGCTTCCAGCAAGTGAGTAATGAAGTTGTGGAAGTAAGTATCCGTCAGACGGTGAGCCAGGGCAAAGCGTTTCTGGCGAGGATTATCAAATTGGCGCTCCAGATAATCACTGAGCAGAAGCTCATTGAAGGTAGACGGTGCTTCCACATAGTAGGTGGACATGTGGGCGTTGAAGTAGCTTTGGTGATTGTCAGAGAAGATAAACTGACCAGAGTGGCCAATTTCGTGAATCAGAGTATAGACATCGCTCATGCGACCAGTCCAGCTCATGAGGACATAAGGGTGAACCCGATAAGGATCCGCAGCATAGCCTCCAGAATCCTTTCCAGCATTGGCCGCAAAGTCGACCCAGCGTTCTTCCTTATAGCGGGCAACTTCTTGACAATACTCTTGTCCGAGCGGCTCGACTGATTTCATGACGAGATCGTAAGCATCATCAATGCTGACTTCGGGATTGAGCTCGCTGTCCAAGTCCAGCTTCCAGTCGGCAAAGGTCATTTTTTCAAGTCCGTTTACCTTAGCGACATGCTTGAGGTATTTCTGAGCTACTGGGGCAAATTCGTTCATAATCAAGTCAATCTGCCGGTCAAACATAGAGCGATCAACTTCTTGCTCAGCTAGCAAGTAGTCAAAGACAGAGTCATAGCCCTTCATGTCAGCTAGTAATTTTTCAGACTTGACCTGAGCCAGATAGGCAGCAGCGGCAGTTTTTTGGTGCTGACGAAGGCCTTCAGAGAAAGAGCGGAAAGCTTTTTCGCGGATTTCTGCATTTTCATGGTTTTGGTAAAAATTCTCATAGGTGACAAAGCTGTTTTTGTAAACTTTGCCGTCTACTTCAAAGTCAGCCATGGCAAAGTCGCCAGCTCGCATCTTGGTGTAAATATCCTGTGGACTGTAAAATACCTCACCTAGATTGGTCAAGGCTTTTTCGACATCAGCTCCCAGATAGTGGGCTTTTTTGATTTTAGCTTGGCGAATGGCTGAGGTCAAATGGGGCTCTTGCCCTAGTTTTTCTAAGACAGCTTCATCTGCGCCGACTAGGGCGTCGTCAAAGAAGCTGAGTGCGACATTGGCCTCGGTCTCAAATTCCATAGCTGCTTGGGCAATCTGCGCAAAGCTCTCGTCACCAAAGTCAGTGGTCTGTGGCATAAAACCGTAGTTGCCAATGTGGCTGATTTGGATATAAATCTGCTCTAGCTCAGCAAAAGCCCGCTCAAAATCTTCGAAAGTGCTGAGCTTGCCTTGGTAATCACGGACGAATTTCTGGATGTCCTCTCTGGCCTTTTCGATGGCCCGCAAGAAGTCCTCCTGGTCTTGGTAAAGGGCCGTTAGGTCCCAGAGTTCATTTTCTGGAAATTCAGAACGATGTTTTTGTTCCATAGTTTACTCCTTTTGTCGTATATAGAAATAGTATAGCAAAAAATCCCTCAAAATGTCTTTCTGAGAATTGATTTGAAATAAAAAAGAATGTTGATTTATCAACATTCTTTTAATATATTTTTTTAGAAAGATGTTAACTTTTGTATGTTTAGCTACCAATTACTCATCTCAATGTAATATATATTTTTTTGAAGACGATTTAATTCCTGTTCATCACCAATTATTTTTATACAATCGAAATAACTATTTATATAATTATAAGAATCATAGTATTCTGAAAAACATAAATATTTACTAGCTTGCTCATATTCTTTTTTTTCTTTTAACTCTGTACCATACAAAACTAAAAATTCAATTGGATGGATTATCTGGTCATCAAATAAGATCTCATTGTGCACATTATCTTCAATAAAATTAACTATAGTAAGTTCTTTATTTTCTTTTTTCTGTAATTTATATTCAATTGCTAATAATAACAATTGATAGCCTTTATATTCTCTTTGAGCTTTAACTAGTAATAATAATTTATTAAAACTATCTTTCATTCCAAGCTTAGCTCTTATTATTAACTGTCCATATAATTTTTGGTCATCAATATCAGTTATCACAGAAGTTAAAAACTCATCTGGTAAAAATTTCTGTTTTAGAATATCTATTGAACTGTCAAAGTAAAGAAAATAATTAATTTCATCATTTTGTACAAGTGTCTCAATTTCCTTAAATAGACTAAAGAATCTATCAACTGCAAAGTATATCGCAATTGATACCGTAACTAAACTTATCATCTCATCAGTTGTATTGTTAGAAACTATTACAGTTATAAAAACTAAAAAGTAAATAGCTCCTTTTAACAAAATTTCTAAACGTGGATTCTTAGTTTGCAATTGTAAACTAAATCTTATCATTAAAACTATTACTAACAAGACAGCAACTTCCAAAGGAATTTCAAACCATATAGAAATAATTTTAGAAATCATAAGCCAAGAAAAGATCCAAAGGAAAATTTTGAGCGCCCTAGTACTTTGTTCTGATTTTACTTTTTTCTCAAGATTTAAAGTTGGTGTTAAAAATAGAAGACAAATACTAAGTAGTCTAAACAAATTACCCTTTCCAAATTGTATTGATGAAGCTAGTATAAGCATCAATATAACTGACAAAGTAAACTGATACTCTCCAAATGTCATAATTGCTACGAGAATTGATGAAATCACTTTAATAACCTCATTAATAAATTTTTCTCGGGAAAAGATCACAAAAATAAAAAATAGTAGAATTCCGCAAGGGATAAATCTGGTTAATAATAAACCTAAATCACTTAATATACCTGAAAAATTTAGCTGAAAAACAACAGTAGGTTTCCAATAAATAAGTTCATCAACTTTACCAAGTTGGAAATCCAAAAATGAATTAATAGTGAACATTAACGAAAGTAAGTGAGAAATCGACAATCGATAAATTTCATCAATTCCGCTATTCCAAATAAATTTCATTGTTCCTATGAAATAAGCAAAAAAATTTATTAGTAGCAAGGTCGACAATAAATCTTGTTTTATGACACTACCATCACTTAGTCTAAGGACTCTATTCCTGATTAGTTGAAACCAATTTTTATCTTCAAACATTTTAAAATTCATCTTTTCCACCTCTAATTTAATTTTTGCCAGTCCTCACTTATTTTATAATTAGACAGTTCCCATGAAGTATCAATATCTATTTTTTATATTTATCATTTTGAGTAAGTCCTTCATATAGCTGGGCTTTTTTATATTGTCTTTTAACATTTTAAAATTCCTTTCGCTTTTCTATTGACTCATAACCAAAAAGCTTATATAAAAACAAAGCATACAAAATAGGTAATACTAGTTAACTTATGAATATACAACCCCACAAAAAAAGCCCTTCAAAACGTTCTGAGGCTTTCGTTTAAAACCAATATAATTATACCAAAATGGTAATATGAAGTCCATGTGAATCAAAATTTGAATAATCTGTAACCGGAGTCCTATTAGGGCTCTTTTTTATTATACGACTCTAAGTTCGTCTTGGTCCGTTAGGTTTCAAAAGACTCGTTTTTATGCTGTTAGCCGAGAAACAATTGATTAGCTTTAATCTTTGTGGAGAACTATAACTGGCTCTAAAATCTAAAAATAAGTAGATTTAAGATATTCATTTAAAAAGGCTGTCAAAGCCTTTTTCTTTTGTCTGAAATTGTGGTAAAATAAGGTCTATACGTGCTTGATACAAAGATGAGGATATAATAAGCTACTAAGACCATGAAATTAAAGTCACAGTGCTAACTGAACACGTCCTATAGGTTGCTTAAGGGCTTAATATCTTGATGAACTGAATACGACCTAAAAGCTGTGTAAAAAAGATAAACTGTCTTGTCTTCATCGAAGACTTCATCAGTTTCCAATTTTTACTTTGCTTTTGACGGGCTTAATATCTTGATCTTTGTAGCCAAGGCGTATGAAAAAATTTGAGCATGTGCTCGGCAAGGAGTCTTTATGACAAAACAAGTTTTTAAAACCGTTTTTGCAGGCCGTGAGCTGGTAGTTGAAACTGGTCAGGTTGCAAAACAGGCAAATGGCAGCGCCGTTGTTCGATATGGAGAAAGTACCGTTTTAACTGCGGCAACCATGTCCAAAAAGATGGCTACTGGTGACTTTTTCCCATTGCAGGTCAACTATGAGGAAAAAATGTATGCAGCTGGGAAATATCCTGGTGGCTTTAACAAGCGCGAAGGTCGTCCATCAACGGATGCGACTTTGACCGCTCGCTTGATTGACCGTCCGATTCGCCCTATGTTTGCAGAAGGTTTCCGCAATGAAGTTCAGGTTATCAATACTGTTCTTTCTTATGATGAAGATGCTTCGCCTCAAATGGCTGCTATGTTCGGTAGCTCTCTGGCTCTTTCTATCTCAGATATTCCTTTTAACGGCCCTATCGCAGGAGTTCAAGTCGGCTATGTAGATGGTGAATTTATCATCAACCCTAGCAAGGAACAAAAAGAAGTTTCGCTTTTGGAACTGACAGTGGCTGGTACCAAAGAGGCTATCAACATGGTAGAATCTGGAGCCAAGGAGCTGTCTGAAGATGTCATGCTGGAAGCTCTTCTCAAAGGGCACGAAGCGGTAAAAGAATTGATTGCCTTCCAAGAAGAAATCGTAGCGACAGTCGGCAAGGAAAAAGCAGAAGTAGAATTGCTGCATGTTGATGAAGAGCTGCAGGCAGAGATTATCGCAGTTTATAACAGCGATTTGCAAAAGGCTGTTCAGGTAGAAGAAAAGCTGGCGCGTGAAGCCGCAACTCAGGCTGTCAAAGACCAAGTCACAGCGGTTTATGAAGAGAAATACGCAGACCACGAAGAATTCGACCGTATCATGCGTGATGTGGCTGAAATCTTGGAGCAAATGGAGCACGCGGAAGTGCGCCGTTTGATTACCGAAGATAAGATCCGTCCTGACGGCCGTAAGGTTGATGAAATCCGTCCGCTGGATGCGGAAGTGGATTACCTGCCGCGCGTGCATGGCTCTGGTCTCTTTACTCGCGGGCAAACCCAAGCCTTGTCTGTTCTGACTTTGGCACCAATGGGCGAAACGCAAATTGTTGACGGCTTGGATCCAGAATACAAGAAACGCTTCATGCACCACTATAATTTCCCGCAATACTCTGTCGGTGAGACAGGCCGTTATGGGGCTCCTGGCCGTCGTGAAATTGGACACGGTGCTCTTGGGGAACGTGCCTTGGAGCAAGTCTTGCCTAGTCTGGAAGAGTTTCCGTACGCAATTCGTCTGGTAGCAGAAGTCTTGGAATCAAACGGTTCTTCCTCACAAGCATCTATCTGTGCGGGTACTCTGGCCTTGATGGCCGGCGGTGTGCCGATCAAGGCACCGGTTGCCGGAATTGCTATGGGCTTGATTTCAGATGGCAGCAACTACACAGTTCTGACCGATATTCAAGGTTTGGAAGACCATTTTGGTGATATGGACTTTAAGGTAGCTGGTACTCGCGAAGGGATTACCGCCCTGCAAATGGATATCAAGATTGAAGGAATTACAGCAGAGATCTTGACAGAAGCTCTGGCTCAGGCTAAGAAAGCCCGCTTTGAAATCCTAGATTTGATTGAAGCGACGATTCCTGCTCCACGTCCAGAGTTGGCTCCAACTGCTCCGAAAATCGACACCATCAAGATTGATGTGGACAAGATTAAGATTGTCATCGGTAAGGGTGGGGAAACCATCGACAAGATTATCGCTGAGACCGGTGTTAAGATTGATATTAATGAAGAGGGTAATGTATCCATCTACTCCAGCGATCAAGACGCCATCAATCGTGCTAAGGAAATCATTGCTGGTCTAGTCCGCGAAGCAAAAGTGGATGAAGTATACCATGCCAAGGTTGTTCGAATTGAGAAATTCGGTGCCTTTGTCAATCTCTTTGACAAGACGGATGCACTGGTTCACATCTCAGAGCTGGCTTGGACTCGGACCAACAACGTCGAAGATGTCGTACAAATCGGTGATGAAGTGGATGTCAAGGTGATCAAGATTGATGCCAAAGGTCGGGTAGATGCTTCCATGAAAGTATTGCTGCCGCGTCCGCCAAAGTCTGATAAGCCAAAACATCATCATGACAAGGGACATCATCCGCACAAGGAGCACAAAGGTCACAAAGACCATCAAGAAAGCCCTAAAACAGAAGAATAAGAGGTCGCTCATCCCTGTAGACCTCATCAGAAATCGGCAGAGGCGAGCCTAGTTCTCGTCTCTCCTTGTTTAGAGAAGGAAGGAGGCTAGCATGGGTTGGTGGAAGGAATCCATTGATATCGTAAAGGAAAATGACCCGGCGGCACGAACGTCGTTAGAAGTCTTGCTAACCTATCCAGGCATCAAAGCTTTGGCGGCCCACCGCCTCTCGCATTTTTTGTGGCAGCACGGCTTCAAGCTGCTGGCGCGCATGCACAGTCAATTCTGGCGTTTCTGGACCCAGATTGAGATTCATCCCGGCGCTCAGATTGAGTCAGGTGTCTTCATCGACCATGGCAGTGGCCTAGTGATTGGTGAGACAGCCATTGTGGAGAAGGGGGCCATGCTTTACCACGGCGTGACCCTAGGCGGTACGGGCAAGGATACAGGCAAACGCCACCCGACCGTCCGTCGGGGTGCCTTAGTCTCTGCCCATGCTCAAGTCATTGGACCAATTGAGATTGGTGAAAAAGCCAAGGTCGGAGCCGGTGCAGTTGTAGTGGCTGATGTTCCAAGTGATGTGACAGTTGTTGGTGTACCGGCCAAGATTGTCCGTGTTCACGGTGAGAAAGACGAGCCAACCATTCACGAGGTAGAGGAGAAACGGGAATACTATCTAGACAAGCTAGAGCATGCCCGCGAAGCCAGCCACCATTCGTCAAGTCTGTAGAAAAAGTTGGCAAAGTTATCTAAGTAAAATATGACAGGAGGAACCGACATGTCAGATTTATCAGATGCTATTTTGAACCAGGTAGTCCTTGAACTGAAAGAAGGTTTGGACGGTCTTGCCAAGGATCGTTTTACAAAATTGCCGCCTAGCCACCAGCGCGAATGGGCTCGCTATATCAGTGAAGCTAAAAAAGATGAGACCAAACTGCGCCGCATAGAAAAGATGAAGGTGGATTTGCTGCAGCCTTAAAGAAAGAGAAGTTATGCTATTAGAGGAATTTGAAGATGTGGCAGCAGTCATTGAGCCAAATGAAAAGCCAGTCCATGACAAGGGTGAGGTATGCGAAACCATCATCCTGTCCTTTAATGGCGAAATTCTGAAACGTTTGGTTGAGTCAGAGGAAGTCTATCCAGGAGGCTATTTGAAAAGCATAAACGGCCAGCATCCATGGTATATTTATGGCCAAGGACCTAGCAAGCTGGCAGTTATGTTGGCTCCGATTGGGGCTCCCATGATAGTCGGCCAGCTGGAGGAGTTGGCGGCCAGAGGCTTCAAGAATTTCATCATTCTAGGTTCCTGTGGCGTTTTGGACCGCTCAATTGAGGCGGATAAGATTATCCTGCCTGCAGCTGCATTGCGAGATGAAGGAACTAGCTATCACTATGCCCCACCGGGTGACGAAGTAGCCTATGACGAGTCACTGCTGATCGAGCTGGAAGCCATCTTTGACAAGCACAATATCGAGCATATCCGCACCAAGTCTTGGACGACTGATGCCTTTTATCGAGAAACGCCTGATAAGGTCAAGCGTCGCTTGGCTGCTGGAGCCAAAGTGGTGGACATGGAAGCTTCAGCTATCATGGCTTGGAGTCAATTTCGCAAGAGTAAAGTCTATCAGTTCTTCTACACAGCTGACTATGTGGATCATCATAACCGAACCTGGGATGCCCGTCATGAAGAGCGGACAGCTGATGCCATGACTTTTTTCACTATCGCTTTGACAATAGCAAAGGAACTAGAAAGGTAACTACAAGAATGGCAGTATATTTTTACGGCTGTATCACCATGGATGGCTACTTGGCAGACAGTCAGCACAGGATAGACTGGCTGCATCAGCTTGGTTCTGTAGAGGATACAGGCTATGATGACTTTTACAGGCAAATGGATATCACCATCATGGGCAAGCGGACCTTTGAGGAAATCCAAGATTTGCAAGATGTAGAAAGTTTTTATCAAGCTACGGAAAACTATGTCTTTACGCATGATAGGCACCTGCCTGTCAGCAATTACCAGCCAGTAGCTGGGGATGTGGTGGACTTTGTTCACCAGATTGACAAAGGCAAAAATGTCTTTGTGATTGGTGGTAATTCCTTGGTAGGACCGCTCTTGGATGCGGATCTTTTCGACCACCTCATTATTCAGATAGCGCCCCTTATCCTGGGAAAGGGGGTTCCCCTCTTTACCCAAGAGGAAGGGCAGCGCTTTTACCAACTGGATAGCCTCAGACAATTTGGCCCTTTTGCAGAGCTGGTTTTCAGCCGAAAAAGTCAGAAATAGAGAAGGGAGTGGACCGCATGATTAAAATTTACGACACCATGACCCGCAGCCTACGTGAATTTGTGCCCATTGAAGAGGGCAAGGTTCGCATGTATGTCTGCGGTCCGACGGTTTATAACTATATCCATGTCGGCAATGCCCGCTCAACAGTAGCTTTTGACACGGTTCGCCGCTATTTTGAGTATCGGGGATTTGAGGTCAATTATATTTCCAATTTTACAGATGTAGATGATAAGATTATCAATCGCGCCAAGGAAGAAGGCATCACACCAAAAGAAGTGGCTGACAAGTATATCGCTGCTTTTCGTGAGGATGTGACGACCTTAGGTGTCAAGCCGGCTACTCAGCATCCGCGCGTGATTGACTTTATGGAGGCAATCATTGACTTCGTGCGGACTTTGGTGGACAAAGGCTACGCCTATGAGTCAGAGGGCGATGTCTACTTCCGCGTGGAAAAGTCTCACGATTATGCCAAATTAGCCAACAAAACTTTGGCAGACTTGGAGTTGGGTGCTTCTGGTCGGACAAATGAGGAGACCGCCCGCAAGGAAAATCCAGTAGATTTTGCTCTCTGGAAGGCAGCTAAGCCGGGTGAGATTTCCTGGGACAGTCCTTGGGGAGCAGGTCGTCCGGGCTGGCACATCGAGTGCTCGGTCATGTCGACGGAGATTTTGGGTGATACAATTGATATCCACGGTGGCGGGGCAGACCTAGAGTTTCCTCACCATACCAATGAAATCGCCCAGTCAGAGGCCAAGACTGGTCAGACTTTTGCCAACTACTGGATGCACAATGGCTTTGTCAACATTGATGACGTCAAGATGTCTAAATCTCTAGGCAATTTCATCACTGTTCACGATGCCCTCAAGACCATTGATGGTCAGGTGCTGCGTTTCTTCTTTGCTACTCAGCATTATCGCAAGCCGATTAATTTCACGGAAAAAGCTGTTCATGATGCAGCGACTAATCTCAAATATTTGAAGAACACCTATGAGCAGCCTTTCACTGGTCAGGCAGACTCTAATCAGCTTCAGGCCTTTCTGGACAAGTTCACCGCCGCCATGGACGAAGATTTCAATGCGGCCAACGGTATCACGGTTGTCTTCGAGCTGGCCAAGTGGATCAACTCTGGCAACTACACAGCTCAAGTCAAGGCAGCCTTTGCCAAGCTCTTAGAAGTTTTTGGTATCGTCTTTGTAGAAGAAGTTTTGGACGCGGACATTGAGCGCTTGATTGAGGAACGCCAGGTGGCGCGTGCTAATCGGGACTTTGCGACTGCAGACCGTATTCGAGATGAATTGGCCGCTCAGGGCATCAAGCTTTTGGATACTAAGGACGGAGTGAGGTGGACCCGTGACTGATGTCAACCTGATTAACGGTATTGCCCTCGCCTTTGAGGGAGATGCTGTCTACTCCATGTATATCCGGCGGCACCTGATTTTTCAGGGGCTGACCAAGCCTAATCAGCTGCACAGGGAAGCGACCAAGTACGTTTCTGCCAAGGCTCAGGCTAATCTCATCTCTCTCATGCTGGAAGAAGGATTTCTGACGGAGAAGGAAGAGGATATTTACAAGCGCGGCCGCAATGCCAACAGCCACACCAAGGCTAAGAATACAGATATCGTCACCTATCGGATGTCTACCGGCTTTGAGGCAGTCATGGGCTACCTGCATATGACCGAAGCCATTGAGCGACTGGAAGAGCTGATTGACTGGTGTATTCGGAAGATAGAGGGTTCGTTCTGATTATGAAAGGAACCAATTTATGAGTGATTTCTTACAATTTGACAATTTTAATTTCAAGTTGGCTATTATTCAGGAGTTGATGTATGAACAAAACGTGCTTGAGCCACGATTTAACGTTTACAGTTTTTGTGAATCTGAGAAATTATCTGTAGATCCAGAAGACTTCGATGAGACACCAATTCCTGAAGTAGAGACTTATTTTAAACAGTTGGAAATACCTAAAGAGTATGCGCAGAATGTGGAAAGCCTCTTCTTTGATGGAGGTAATGATATCTATGCGCAATTAATCCCTTTATGGGATGGTGAAGATGATCAATTTGATTTGGAAAATGTGAGTGAAAAAGAGCTATCACAGTTTTCGAATTTAAAAACCATAGACGGAACAATCTTTCCATTTTCTAAAGAAGTACGTGATTTATTTGAATCCAAAGGAATTGATATCGAAGAGTAATATTTAGTAATAACGCTCTTATGTTTTATGAAAAAGCGATAGATAAACCTAAGATACAGTAAAATAATGTATCTAAATTGAATAAAGGAATCTTATGAAAAAATTTATATTGTTTGCAGTATGCTTGTTTAGTCTGATGACACTTAGCGCCTGCATGTTTGTCCCTCTTTTCAGACGAAGTGGCAATACTTCGTCCTCATCTAGCTCTAGCTACTCTAGAAAACAGAGTTCATCTTCGAAAAAAGAATACTCTGATGACGACTATGACTATAGCTCATCTAGTTCGTCTTCTGCAATTGAAGATGATCCATATACTCTCTTTAATGATTTTGGTCAATCTTTGGATGCCCTTACTGATATGCAAGATATTGATAAGTGGGAAGAATTTAAATCAATCAATCTCATTTATTTTGAAGAGGAGTCTGATCGGGTTGCTACTAAAAAGGATGAAGTACGTGCTAAGCTGGGTCAGCCAACTTCAGAGCTAAGTAGTGGAGGTGACCTGTGGAAGTCGGATAATTATACTATCCTTATTGCTTATGATGAAAATTCTGTTGTCATGAATAAGCTGATTACATTCACTTCTTCCAAGCAGGTGGAAAGTTTAAGCGGTATTTCTAAAGGGATGTCAGCCCAAGACGTTGTCAAAAAACTAGGTAAACCACGAGGACTGGATGTGACAGGTATGTTTACTCGCTTCGTTTGGGCGGACGAGGATGATAAGGACTATTACGTCTATTTTAAGGGAAACAAGGTTTATGATACTAAGGAACCAAATTAAAAAGACATCAGCTATATAGGTGATGTCATAAAATCCAAACAAATTATTTTAATTTAGAGATAAAGATGATCAAAGGTCTTTATCTCTTTTTTAGTTTTAGTACTTTATTTACCAAACAAAGCCGCTAGTCTTCTTTATAATTTTCGTAAAATTCTACCTTAATTCTAATAAAGGTTTCCAAGTCTCGCAGGAGCTGCAGGAGCATAGCGCGGGTTTCAAATTCCTGGCGGGTCTTAGGGAGTGGCCGCTCGCGAAATACGGTCAAATAGTTGTCAATCTCGTCCAAAAGGTCTCGGGCGGGATTTTCTTGGCTTAGTTGCTTAGCGGTCTGAGAGAAGAGGCGGGCTAAAATCAAGCTTTCACTGGCTGCTAGATGGCAGTTGTTGATATTGCTAGCCATGTCTTGCAGGATGCGGTTTTGGGCCTGCCGCATTTCAAAATAGTGGATATGGTAGTTGGTCTGGTGAAAGAGGTGGTTGGAGTAATCCAGATAGACCAGCTCCAAGGCTTGCTGTAAAATCTTGTCCAGCTCCTTGATCAGAGCTGCATCATTTCGACCGTCTCCAGCTTTTAAGAAATATTCAAAGCGCAGAAGAATCTTTTTCAGCTGTTCCTCCACTTGCTTGTGGTAGCTGTCAATCTCTTGCTGACGCGAGGGCATATAGAGATTGGCTAGGAGGGCAAAGCCAGTTCCAATGAGAAATAGAGCTAGCTCATTGCCAAGCAGAGACCAGGAGGTGGATTTTTCTAAGAGCAGATGGGTGACCAGGACGGTGCTGGGTGTGATGCCGATTTCCCAGCCAAGCCGAAAGGCCAGAGGCACATAGATCGCGATATAGATGGCCAATGCTCCGAGATGAAAACCTAGAAAGTGAAAGGCTAGGCTTCCGATAGCCAGAGCCAGCAGGGTAGATAAAAAGCGATTGCCGGCTAGCTTTGCTGTGCTGCGGCGGGTATCGGTCACGCTGAGGATGGCAATAATTCCGGCTGAAGTTGAGTAGGCCAGACCTAAAAAGTCAGCCAGCCAAGCAGCTAGACAGGTAGCTAGTACTAGCTTGATGGTGCGTTGGAGGAGAGACATGAGTAAGAGTTCCTTTTTTAGACTTCTTTCTATTATAGCACGACTAGCGGGGAATCTTAGGGCCTGCTGATTGCTTTTTATCAGAGCAGAATTCTGTCTCGCCCGAGTAAATCCTGCCGCCATTTTTTCGCCTTTGTGTTATACTAGTCCTATGGAAAAAAACGATATTGTCTACGGTGTGCATGCGGTGACAGAGGCTCTCGCAGCTAACACTGGAAATAAACTCTACATTCAAGACGACCTGCGTGGTAAAAAGGTCGATAAAATCAAAGATTTAGCAGCGGAAAAGAAGGTTTCTATCTCCTGGACACCTAAGAAGACCTTGCAGGAGATGACTGATGGAGCTGTTCACCAGGGCTTTGTTCTGCGGGTGGCTGAGTTCGCCTATACTGACTTCGAGGTGCTGTTGAAAAAAGCAGAGCAGGAAGACAATCCGCTCTTATTGATTTTGGACGGACTGACTGATCCGCATAATCTAGGCTCTATCTTGCGGACGGCTGACGCGACAAACGTGGCAGGAGTCATCATTCCCAAACACCGGGCAGTCGGTGTGACACCAGTCGTGGCCAAGACTTCAACGGGTGCTATTGAGCACATTCCCATTGCCCGTGTGACCAATCTCAGCCAGACCTTGGATAAGCTCAAGGAAGCTGGTTTCTGGATTTTCGGTACAGATATGCAGGGGACGCCTTCTCATAAGTGGAATACAGCAGGCAAGCTAGCCCTCATCATTGGTAACGAAGGTAAGGGGATTTCAAGCAATATTAAAAAGCAGGTGGATGAGATGATTTCCATTCCCATGAATGGCCATGTCCAGAGCCTCAATGCCAGTGTCGCAGCGGCTATTCTCATGTATGAAGTCTTTCGCAATCGCCTATGAAAAGAAAAATCTTACTGGTGGACGGCTACAATATGACGGCCTTTTGGCGGGAGACTCGTCCTTACTTTAACCGCGGAGAGCTAGATGCAGCGCGAACAATTCTGCTTCAGAAGCTCAGTAATTATGCCAGTTTTGAAGGACTGGAAGTTATCTGCGTCTTTGATGCCCAGTATATGCCGGGAGTTCGGCAGACCTATGAGGAGTTTAATGTAACGGTCGTTTTCACTGAGGAGGAGGAAACGGCGGATGACTATATCGAGCGCTTAGCAGCTAAGCTCAATACACCCAAAAATCAGGTGTCGGTTGCGACCAGCGATCTCAATGAGCAGTGGACTGTCTTTGCCCAAGGGGCTTTGAGAGTGTCCGCTAGAGAGCTAGAGAAGCGAGTGGCTGTTACCAAATCAGACCTCAATCAACTGAGCGGGCAAATCAACCTGCAAAGACCACCCTTGCGACCGATGGACAGCCAATCTTTGCGCGATTTACAAAAAATGATGGAGAAAAAAGATGACCTTTAAAATTTTAACCGATTCAACAGCAGACTTGCCAGAAAACTGGACTCAGGAAAATGATGTGCAGGTCCTAGGCCTGACCATTCAGCTAGATGGAGAAACCCATGAGACAGTAGGTGCAGGCAAACTGACTAGCCAAGAACTTCTGGATAAGATGGAGTCCGGCAGTAAGCCAACTACTAGTCAGATCAATGTCGGCCAGTTTGAAGATGTTTTTCGAAGCTATGCCAAGGAAGGGACGCCGGTTCTCTATGTAGCCTTTGCTTCAGCCCTATCGGGTACTTATCAGAGTGCAGTCATGGCACGGGAGATAGTCTTGGAAGATTTTCCAGGTGCACTGATTCGTATCATTGATACCAAAGCGGCTTCTATGGGGGAAGGACTTTTAGTCATGAAGGCGGCAGAAGCTAGAGCGACAGGCCAGACCTTGGAGCAGACAGCGGACTTGATTGAGAGTTTGGTGCCTAAGGTCAAGACATATTTTCTGGTTGATGACCTCAATCACCTCATGCGGGGCGGTCGGATTTCCAAAACTGCTGCGCTTATGGGGACCTTAGTCAATATCAAGCCGATTATCGCTGTCAAGGGAGATGGGACTCTGGACTCGGTCGCTAAGGTTCGCGGCAAGAAGAAGGCACAGGCTGAAGTTGTCCACATGACTCTGGAGGGAGTTGCTGACCCGCGGGTGGTCATCGCCTATGCAGGTGCAAAAGAGATTGCCGAGAGTTTAAAAGTCCAGCTGCTGGAAAGCGACCAAGTGGAGGAAGTTCTCCTTATGCCTCTGGGACCTGTCATTTCTACCCATACTGGTCCTGGAACTTTGGGACTCTTTAGTATTGCCCAAGACATTCAAGACTAAGAAAACATGAAATCGCTATTTCATAAATAATTGCTTCAAATCTATTGCTTTTGCCTACTATTTTTGATATGATAGTAGGCGGTATTGTTTACCCCATTTGTAAGGCCCCGGAACCTTTCAAATAACTCGCGGACTGGAACATCCGCCCTGTAAACAAAAACGATATTCATAGGAGAAATCATGAACAAAACAACATACATGGCTAAGCCAGGTGAAGTTGAACGCAAATGGTATGTAGTGGACGCTACTGATGTCCCTCTTGGACGCCTTTCTGCTGTTGTAGCAAGCGTACTTCGCGGAAAAAACAAACCAACCTTTACACCTCACACTGATACAGGTGACTTCGTAATCGTTATCAACGCTGAAAAAGTAAAATTGACTGGTAAAAAAGCGACTGATAAGATCTATTACACTCACTCTATGTACCCAGGTGGATTGAAACAAATCTCAGCAGGTGAGCTTCGCTCTAAGAACGCTGTTCGTTTGATCGAAAAATCTGTTAAAGGTATGCTTCCGCACAATACTCTTGGCCGCGCTCAAGGTATGAAGCTGAAAGTATTTGTAGGCGCTGAGCACACTCACGCTGCACAACAACCAGAAGTTCTTGATATTTCAGGACTTATCTAAGGAAAGGAACAAATAAGCTATGTCACAAGCACAATATGCAGGTACTGGACGTCGTAAAAACGCTGTTGCACGCGTTCGCCTTGTTCCAGGAACTGGTAAAATCACTGTAAACAAAAAAGATGTTGAAGAGTACATCCCACACGCTGATCTTCGTTTGGTTATCAACCAACCATTCGCAGTTACTTCAACTGTTGGTCAATACGACGTTTTCGTAAACGTTGATGGTGGTGGCTACGCTGGTCAATCAGGCGCTATCCGTCACGGTATCGCTCGTGCCCTTCTTCAAGTAGACCCTGACTTCCGCGATTCATTGAAACGCGCAGGCCTTCTTACTCGTGATGCCCGCATGGTAGAACGTAAGAAACCAGGTCTTAAGAAAGCTCGTAAAGCATCACAATTCTCAAAACGTTAATCAATACGATTATATCAACGTTTCAAAGCACTTTGCAAAAATTTTGCAAAGTGCTTTTTTGTCGATTTTTGAGCTCAAATAGCTTTGTGATAACCTTCTGATAACCTCTTCTAAATTTTTAAAATCATGATTTATTTTGCTTTATTGAGATAGTCTGCAAATTTGTCAATAGAGTTTTTCTCACCAGTTTTTGTGGTGTGAGTATAGACATCTAATGTCACCTGACTGCTTGCATGACCGAGACGTTTTGATGTATTAGAAGGATCGATTCCAATTTCAGACATAAGTGTTGCATGTGTATGTCTAAACCCATGTGGGCTAATTGGTTTTAATTTATGCTTTTTAATAATTCGATTCAGTACGTTATTAATGTAATCAGCATGCAAAGGTTCAATTTTGTCATTACTTGATATGTAAGAGAACATATATTCATCACTAATATTCAGCTTTGTAAGAGGAAGCTGAGATTGTTCTTTCAGATAGAAATTTCTCCATTGCTTAATAAGATCGATTGTCTCATCATCAAGATAGATTGTACGAACTGAAGATTCATTCTTTGTGCTCTTTTCAATCGCTTTACCGTCAATTCTTCCTAGACTTTTATCTATGTTCAATAGATTGCTGTCAAAGTTAATATCAGCCCATTTTAAAGCGTATAACTCCCCTTTTCGTAGTCCACTAAATGCAAGCAGTCTAAATAAAGCAAAATGTTTAAATGGCTCAGTTTCTTTCACTATATCAAGGAAATGATGTAATTCCTCCAGAGACCAAAAATTATCTGATCTAGTTTTTTTGATTTTAGGCATGATAACATTCTTCATTGGATTTCGATCAATGTAGTTCATGTTGATTGCAAAATCAAAAATTTTTGAGGTATAGGATTTTATCTGTTTGATATTTTTGAAAGTCTGAGATTTTTGTGTAATAAAGTTTTGACAGTCTAAAGGACTGATTTGGTCAATAAATTTATCGCCAAATATTGGTAGAATATGTATTCGATAGATATTCTTAGTTTGGGAAGAAGTTGTTTCTTCAACGGTACCAACATAGGCATTAAACCATTCTTGATAAAGTTCTTTATAAGTGACTTTGGGGTTAGGTTTGTCGGTACTTACTGTGGGGGCAACGACACCAGCTTCTAAACGAGCTTCGTACAATTTTGCCTCTTTTTTGGTTTTGAACCCTCTCTTTAAGTGCCTTTTTTTCTTTCCATAAGCATCTAAGCCAATGTAAAAGCTGACATAGTATAGGATTCCTTTTTTTGTTTTGTATTTGTGTATAGACATTTTTTCTCCGTATCTAAGTTTTCGGAGCTTATGTAATTGAGAAATGAGTGTCTATCTATTTTTTCTATCTTCTTGGCGGATAGCGTATTCGTCTGTTTTAATCCAGCTCTGCCAAACTTTAGAATCTTTATTTTGGTGATTCATATAATCTATAAACTCAGACATAAAACGTTTGTTTTTCTCAGCTAGGTATTCTGAGAATATATGACGAAATTCATCTGAAAAACTATCATCAAGTGGTAGTGTTAATGCCCTTTCGCCAAATTCGATACTCTTCTTTAACTTCTCCATATCGCTTTTAAAAGGTGTCACAGAACCAATTTTAGATGTTTTGAAACTATCTGTAACAATTTTAAGATTTGATGGAGCGTGTGGGTTGCTATCAAGTCCCATAATGTAAGCGACGGAAACATTAAAGTATTTTGCCAATTTTTCAGCATTATCTTTTTTAGGTTTGCGGATTCCTTGATTGTATCCAGAAAGTGTAGGATAGGCTATATTTGTAGCTTCGCTAATTTCTGTCAATTTTTTTCCGCTATTTTCTATCAGTTTAGTAATATGATTCGTCATAAGAACCTCCTTTTTATCATTATAACACATTTTATTCTTTTTGAATAAAAAAGCTTGACAAAAATTCAAAAAGGATATATAATTCAAAATGAATAACAAATTAAATGGTTTCGGAGCTTATTTAATTTAGAAATGAGGTGTGAATTTATGTCGGAAACTACTTTAGTTGTCCAGCTTCCTAAAGAATTAGAGAAGCAATTACGTGCTCACTATGATGAGATGATTTCAAATGCTGTAGCAAGAGTATTTGAAGATAAAGAACTTTATAAACCTATGGTTCGTATGTCAGGTTTGTCTAGGTGGTTAGATGTATCTACGACAACAATCCAAAAATGGACGAAAGAAGGAATGCCAACCATGGTGATTGATGGAGTGACTTTATACGATAAAAGAGCAGTAACACGATGGTTGAAGCAATATGAAAGATAGGTACTCGTATGAATGGTGTTCAGTGGATCAAGATAACAACAGATATATTTGATGATGAAAAAATTCAGCTAATAGAATCAATGCCAGAAGGAGATACTCTTATTGTAATATGGTTTAAAATTCTGGTGCTTGCAGGAAAGCAAAACAATAGTGGCATATTAAGTCTAGGGAACAAGGTTTATTACACAGAAGAGATGCTTTCAACAGTGTTTAGGCGAAAGGCTACATCTGTAAAATTAGCTCTCAGCATGTTTGAAGAATTTGGCATGATAGAAATCATAGATGGCGCTATTACCATTCCAAAATGGGAGAAACATCAGAATATAGATGGACTAGAAAAGATTAGAAAACAAACTAGGGAACGTGTTGCTCGTCATAGACAAAAACAAAAAGCACTAATTACAGGCGAGCCACAACTCGTTTTAGACTGTAACGTTACAGTAACGGATGAAAATGATAATGTAACGCAAGAGATTAAGAACAAGAGTAAGAATAAGAAAGAGATTGAGAATATACTGGATAATAGTTCTAGAAAGCCTGAAACTTATATTCCACCCAAATATTATTCTTTGTTAGAATCCATTTCTTATAAGTACAATGATAGATTTTTGTATCCTAACAATTACACTTTAACACATGCTCAGAAGATGAAGATAGGCGAGTATTTGGTTAGTGGGTATGTAACTAGTGATGAAGTCATTAGCATGATTGAACGGATTCCTGAGGATGCGACGTCTCCTTTGGCGTATTTATTTAAGTCTATGGAGAATTTAAAGCAGGAACGTATGCTGGAGTGCAAAGCTATTGCCCATGAAAATGCCCGAAAGAAGTATATGATAAATGAGTAGATATAGGACTGTTCTAAAGAAATGTTACATCACTGAGGAGCAAAATGAAATAGTGAATAACTTGATTGAAATGACAAATCATCTAAGTTTTTCCTCTTATGCCAGAAAAATGTTATTTAAGAGCTCGCCTATTTATCTTCAATTTGATTTTGAATCTTATCATGACTTTATATTTCAAGTTAGAAGAATTATCAATAACTTACGTCAGTTAGAAAGAATAGCAGAACAAAGTGAGGATTTGGATAATGTAAGGATATTTCACTACTGCGTTGAGCTGATGATAGAATATGAAAAGAAGACAAGTAAACAAGTGAAAGAACTTGTAAAACGACTAAATAAGAAAACGAGGTGATAGGACATGAGAATAAAATCTGTGTTGAAACAGGTTTTTTTGACGGAAGAAGAAAATAAAAAATTAAATGATTGTATGAGGAAGGAAAATATTCGTAATTTTTCTGAGTTTGCTAGACAAAAATTAATACGAACAGATTTGAACATCCAAAAAGTCTCTTTTGAAGGTTTAGTTCCTTTAACAGAAGAGTTGGAACAAGTCGGAAAGAATATCAATTCTATAGCCCGTCTTGCAACTGTAGTTGGGAGAATAAGCTATGAAAACAAAATGGATATGTCTATTTTGATGCAAAAAATAGTTGATGTGATGGAGGAAAAAGATGTTTATTTTCAAAAGTAATATGGATAAGGATTTTGATCAGATATGCGAATACATATTGAAATTAAAGCGAGCAGAATTATTTCTTCATGGAATTAAACAACAAGATAAAACGAAGGCTCGTTTGTATCATGCGATGCTGGAATACTATGATGCTAACCATAAAAAAGAAAGACATATGAGAATTTTAAAATAAGGAAACGCTGTTAAAAATTTTGCAGCGTTTTTTATATATCTTCTTAAAATATTTGTACACACAAATGACAGTCAAATTGATTTTTGGGATTATTTTATCGAGAAGGAAAGATTTCTCATAATATGACTTTGCGAGCTCAGAGTCTGTATACACACACTCCCAAAATCATCCCAAAATTTGTATACACAAAGTGTATGTACTTTTTGGGATGATTTGAATTTTGGGGAATCCCCAAACCCCTGATGAATTATACGAGCAAAAAAATTTGGGAGTAAGTTTTAGAAAGAACTATTCTACAGTATTTAAAATCTGACTTTAAGTAAATTTTTTATTATGTGACTATTAGCCTGTCTCACTCTGCTAGGTACGAGACAAAAAAATACCCGCTATGCGGGTGTGTACTGACCCCCAAAAGTTAGACAGAAAAAATCTAACTTTTGGGGTCAGTACAAAAGCGTTTTTATTGTATAAAGAATATCAAATAGTTTGAGGGTTTTACTTGTCGCTGTATTTCTTCACTATCCTTTTTGTAATACTCCTGCTTTGTTCCTGAAATATCTACAGTGAATACGTCATCCTTGAAGGTATAATTCTCTTTTCGGTTTATGATATTAGAGCCAGTCGGTTCGATTGTTGCACTGTCTTTATCAATTGTAAAGGTGTCGGCCTCTCCTTTGTTGCTATTTCCTTTGTTACCTGAAATGGTAAAGGCAACTTCATTTCTACTCTCGTTTATTCAACGGTATTCGCCATCTAAAGAATTGCTTGATTGGTTAGAACATGCAATTAATAAAATTGTAGATAGAGACACTAAAAGTAATGTGATAAATCTTTTCATTTACATACTTTTTATTTCTATATTATATTAAAGAAACATTACATAAGTAAGAAAGTAATTTTTTAGGTTGATCTCTTTCTTTCGGGAAAATCATTATGTTTCGGAAAGTCAAGATTTTGTTATTATTTATGATATACTGGTACCGTAATTATATCCTTACAGAGGTTAAGTAAGGGTTTCAGTACACGCCAATAGATGTCAAAATATTGATTTTAAGCGATTTTTGATTTTTGGAAACTCATTATATCGCACTACAAATCAATAAAAACTGTACCTTTTTTAGATAAATATATTATCTGGATATTGAAGTTAAGCCCTGCTATCATTTCGATGGCAGGGCTTTTTAATATTTGGTACACTAACTTCTTATCTATATTTTGGTGGATTTTAAGTTGACATCTACAAAGTTTAATGTTAGAATACATTCAAAAATATATTTGAATGAGGTGTTTTATGATTCAAAATGTTGTTACTTCAATAATCCTGTATTCTGGGACAGCCGTAGACTTACTTATTATCCTAATGTTATTTTTTGCCAAAAGAAAAAGCAGAAAAGACATCATTAACATCTATTTAGGACAATTTCTAGGCTCTGTTAGTCTAATATTGCTAAGTTTGCTTTTTGCATTTGTCTTAAATTATATTCCTAGTAAAGAGATTTTAGGTTTACTCGGTTTGATTCCAATTTTCCTAGGTCTCAAAGTTTTGCTTTTAGGAGATTCTGATGGAGAAGCTATTGCCAAAGAAGGTTTGCGCAAAGATAATAAAAACCTGATATTTCTAGTCGCTATGATTACTTTTGCAAGTTGTGGTGCTGACAATATTGGTGTCTTTGTTCCATATTTTACTACCTTAAATTTAGCAAATTTGATAGTAGCTTTACTTACCTTTCTAGTCATGATTTATCTCTTGGTTTTTTCTGCCCAAAAATTGGCACAAGTCTCTTCTGTTGGAGAAATTTTGGAAAAATATAGCAGATGGTTTATTGCCGTTGTTTATTTAGGATTGGGGATATATATCCTGATTGAAAATAACAGTTTTGACATACTATGGACTATATTAGGCTAGGAGAAAATATTATGAAAAAAGATAGTATATGCCAAGTGAATATTATAAATCAACAAAATGTTACAACCGCAACGAACTACCTTGAAAAGGAAAAAGTCCAAAAATCACTTCGCATTTTAACAAAATTTACCGATAATAAACAGATAAATATCATCTTCTATCTTCTTGCTGTTGAAGAACTCTGTGTCTGTGATATAGCCTGTTTACTAGATCTCAGTATGGCATCTACTTCCCACCATCTTCGTAAACTAGCCAATCAAAACATCTTGGGCACTAGAAGAGAGGGGAAAATTATATATTATTTTATAAAAGATGAGGAAATCAGGGATTTTTTTAATCAACTAGGATAACAACTATTTTTACTACTTTTCCATGATTCTAGGGAGCTACTCTATGAAATTTCGGGTCTTCGGAATATATAGTGGAATTACTTTCTTAATAGTTTAAAAACAACTGGTGTTTAAATCGGATTTTCTGGTGGGATGTTAGGATAATCAATAGTATTATATAAAAGTATCAATCACATACGAGTGATACTTTGGGAAAAAAATAAAATAGTCCAATTTACTTGACCGTGTACTATGGTACATGGTTTATAATATTCAGGGGGTGAAATAAGATGATTTATCGCATTAGTGAGTTTGCAGATAAATGTGGAGTTAATAAAGAAACGATCAGATATTACGAGCGAAAAAATTTATTACAAGAACCTCACCGAACGGAAGCTGGTTATCGGATATATTCATATGATGACGTTAAGCGTGTTGGGTTTATTAAACGAATACAGGAACTTGGTTTCTCTTTAAGCGAGATTTATAAATTACTTGGTGTTGTAGATAAAGATGAAGTTCGTTGTCAAGATATGTTCGAATTTGTTTCTAAAAAACAAAAGGAAGTGCAAAAACAAATAGAGGATTTAAAACGAATTGAAACTATGTTAGACGACTTAAAACAACGATGTCCAGATGAAAAGCAATTACATTCGTGTCCAATAATAGAAACATTAACATGAGAGATTAATTAACGAAAGGAGCTTTTTTATGAATAAATTTAAGGTAAACATTTCAGGAATGACTTGTACGGGTTGTGAAAAACACGTAGAATCAGCACTTGAAAAGATAGGTGCTAAAAATATTGAGTCTAGTTATCGTCGTGGTGAAGCAGTATTTGAACTGTCCGATGATATTGAGGTTGAAAGTGCAATAAAGGCGATTGCTGACGCAAATTATCACCCGGGCGAAGCAGAAGAAATACAAGTGCAATCGGAAAAAAGGACAGATGTAAGTTTAAATGATGAAGGTAACTATGATTATGATTACATCATCATCGGTTCTGGTGGAGCTGCCTTTTCATCTGCCATTGAAGCCGTTACTTTGAACGCAAAAGTGGCTATGATTGAGCGTGGAACGGTGGGTGGAACTTGCGTTAATGTCGGATGCGTTCCTTCTAAGACCTTATTAAGAGCAGGGGAAATCAATCATCTAGCAAAAAATAATCCATTTGTGGGATTACACACTTCGGCTTCAAATGTTGATTTAGCGCCATTAGTAAAACAAAAGAATGATTTAGTAACCGAGATGCGAAATGAAAAATATGTGAATTTAATTGATGATTATGGTTTTGAATTAATAAAAGGTGAAGCAAAATTCGTAAATGAAAATACAGTTGAAGTAAATGGCAATCAAATCACAGCCAAAAGATTTTTAATAGCTACAGGTGCTTCTTCAACTGCACCTAATATTCCCGGATTAGATGAAGTAGATTATTTAACAAGCACTAGCTTATTGGAATTAAAGAAGGTTCCAAATCGTCTTACCGTAATTGGTTCAGGATATATCGGCATGGAATTAGGACAACTATTTCATAACCTCGGGTCAGAAGTCACTTTGATTCAAAGAAGCGAGCGTCTATTAAAAGAATACGATCCTGAAATTTCAGAAGCCATTACTAAGGCCTTAACAGAACAGGGAATTAATTTAGTAACAGGTGCAACCTATGAACGAGTTGAGCAAGATGGAGACATTAAAAAAGTTCATGTTGAGATAAATGGTAAAAAGCGAATTATTGAAGCAGAACAATTGCTAATTGCCACTGGAAGAAAACCAAATACAGAATCATTAAACTTACATGCAGCAGGCGTTGAAGTTGGTTCCCGTGGTGAAATTGTCATTGATGATTATCTTAAAACGACCAATTCCCGAATTTATTCAGCTGGAGATGTCACTCTCGGTCCCCAATTTGTTTATGTAGCTGCTTATGAAGGTGGACTTGCTGCTCGTAATGCAATCGGAGGACTAAATCAAAAGGTCAATTTAGAAGTGGTTCCAGGCGTTACGTTTACTTCTCCATCGATTGCAACGGTTGGTTTAACGGAGCAACAGGCAAAAGAAAAAGGATATGAAGTGAAAACATCGGTATTGCCGTTGGATGCTGTTCCAAGAGCGCTCGTTAATCGGGAAACAACAGGTGTTTTCAAATTAGTGGCAGACGCGAAAACATTGAAAGTGTTAGGGGCGCATGTAGTGGCAGAAAACGCAGGAGACGTAATTTATGCAGCAACATTAGCTGTGAAATTCGGTTTAACTGTTGGAGATCTGAGAGAAACGATGGCTCCATATCTAACAATGGCAGAAGGATTGAAGCTGGCTGTCCTAACTTTTGATAAAGATGTTTCGAAATTATCTTGCTGTGCAGGCTAAGGGAACTTTTTTACAACTCCCTATTCAAGTGAACCAGCTAATGCTTTAAGGGATTTTCTAAGTGCATTTGTGGTCACAAAAATAATTTAACACTGATGATTTCGACATCAAATCTATAATTGATACCTTAACACCGCAGAGTAATAAAGGATGAATAATATGTCAGACTTATTATCCTTACCAGACATTAAAACAATAGAACCGCCACAAGAAAATGAAACCGATATGATGTTTAAAGTTGAAGCAGTCGGACCACCTGAATGTTGTCCTGAATGTGGTTTTGACAAGTTGTACAAACACAGTTCAAGAAATCAACTAATTATGGATTTGCCCATTCGTTTAAAGCGAGTGGGCTTACAATTGAACCGTAGACGATACAAGTGTCGTGAATGCGGATCTACCTTCTGGGAACGCCTAATATCTGTAGATGAAAAGCGTAGTATGACCAAAAGGCTTTTAAAGTCCATTCAAGAGCAATCCATGTCTAAGACCTTTGTAGAAGTCGCAGAAAGCGTTGGTGTTGACGAAAAAACCATTAGGAACGTTTTTAAGGACTATGTGGCACTCAAAGAACGTGAATACCAGTTTGAAACTCCTAAGTGGCTTGGGATAGACGAGATACATATTATCCGTAGACCTCGGCTTGTATTGACTAATATTGAACGCAGGACTATTTATGACATCAAGCCTAACCGTAACAAGGAAACAGTCATCCAACGTCTTTCAGAAATCAGTGACAGGACTTACATTGAGTACGTCACAATGGATATGTGGAAGCCCTACAAAGACGCAGTGAACACTATCCTTCCACACGCTAAAGTTGTCGTAGATAAGTTTCATGTAGTTAGAATGGCTAATCAAGCCTTAGATAACGTCAGAAAGTCTTTGAAAGCCCATATGAGCCAAAAAGAAAGACGTACCTTATGCGTGAAAGGTTTATCCTTCTAAAGCGTAAACACGATCTAAATGAACGTGAATCATTCCTCTTAGATACTTGGTTAGGTAATCTTCCTGCTTTAAAAGAAGCCTATGAACTCAAAGAAGAGTTTTACTGGATATGGGATACTCCTGATCCAGATGAAGGTCATCTTCGTTATAGTCAATGGAGACACCGTTGTATATTCAGCAACTCTAAAGACGCATATAAAGACCTCGTGAGAGCCGTAGACAACTGGCATGTTGAAATATTCAACTACTTTGATAAAAGGCTCACTAATGCTTATACGGAGTCAATTAACAGCATTATTAGGCAGGTAGAGCGAATGGGTAGAGGTTACTCGTTTGATGCCTTACGAGCCAAAATCCTTTTCAATGAGAAGCTCCATAAAAAGCGTAAGCCACGATTTAATTCAAGTGCTTTCAATAAAGCTATGTTATACGATACTTTCAATTGGTATGAAGTGAATGATCACGACATTACAGACAACTTAGGTGTCGATTTTTCCACACTTATTAAGAATTTGGAGAAGGGTGATTTATAAGCCCTTTTCCACCATAAAATCCGAATACCCGAAATTTTTTGATGAAAATTACTCACAAGAAATAATATATAGAACTGTTTAAATATCTTCAGGATAGAAAAAGAAATTGTCCAGGCACGAAGAAACTGTATATTTGTTGCTAAACTGTACATCATCTTTATGATACGGTATTTCGTATTTCTCAACAACATAAGCTCCGAAAACTAAAATGTGATAACCCTTTGATAACCTCTCGATTTTCAAAAGGATTATATATGTAAATATTGAGGATTTATCTCTTAAAATTACTTGATTTTAGTGATAATTTACCATAAATATCATAATGTAGAAAAAACCAGGTCTTAAGAAAGCTCGTAAAGCATCACAATTTAGTAAACGTTAATTCGAGAGAATTACAGTACATACAAAGAGCACCTTTCGGGGTGTTCTTTTTTATCGACACTTTGTAGATTTATAATTGGGAATCTCGTTGAATGGTATCAGGTAAATGAAAAATTCGGCGATCATATTCTATTTCTTCGTGCTTTAGTCTAATACCTATAATGTAAAAAACTCTAGCTATCAGGTAGTTGATAGTTAGAGTCTTTTTCTATTCATATGATTTAATGAGATTAAATAAGGCTTCTACTTCTGATGACAGTGTAGCTGATTTGAGATAAGCGTAATAAACTGTAAATGTTATCTGGTCCTCCGGTATTAGAGGGATTTTTATTAAATCATCATCTTCATCAGAAAGTGCGATATCAGCCAGTAAACTAACGCCAATCCCTTTCTTTAAAAGTTCTTTAATGATGACAATGTCGTCACTCTTGAAGAATATTTCTGCCTTGTTTTGATGCTTTTGATTAAGTAGTTCAAAAGCTTTCAGGTGAACAAAGTGTTCGTCTAAAAGTATAAAGGATTGATCTACTAAATCTTCAAAAGTGAGGGAAAGAGCAGTAGCAAGAGGATGGTTCTTAGATAAAACGACATACAGTTCTTTATGAAAGAGTTCATGTGTCTCTATTGAAGGATGATTGAGTGGTTCAATCAATCCGAGTAAGCTCGCATCTAGTTCTCCCTTAAGGAGAAGGTTTAATAATTCTACGGATCCACCACGAATAGGACGTACCTTTTTTAAAAAATCAAATTCAGTTTCTTTATTTAAGACAGAGAAAAGATACTGAATGATAATAGGAGGGAATCCTACAGTAGAGCAATGCGCCAAAGAGCGATTAATTTCTTTGCGAGTAGAAATGACCTCAGGTAAAATCAGTTCTGTATGCTTCAGAAGGATTTGTCCTTGATTAGTTAGTTTAAAGGAGCGATGTGAAGGATCATGGTGAATCAATTTGCAATTAAAAGATTCCTCTAAGCGCTTGATGGCATAAGAAATAGATGGTTGGCTGACTTTATGTTGTTTTGCTACTTCCGTATAGGATTGAAGCTGGCAGAGGTCATAAAAATATTGTAGATCTTTTAAATTCATATGGGCTCACTTTCATTAGTTGGAGAAGGAAAATAAGTGGAAATCACCAGATAAATACTTTTTATCCGTATCCTACAATTTGACTATACGAGTATTCACCGGTTAAAATGTAAGTGAGTCAGGGATATCAAAGGTTATCTAAGATACTTTCAAAAATGACCAACATCTTTTCTCGTTTATCAATAGGGAGCTGTTTAATCTTCATGTTGATTCTTTTGAGTGAAAGATTGTCGGTCTTATCAGAGGTTGATTCAAGGCTATCAAAATTGAAAAATTCCTCTGGGGTCATCTCTAGGGCGTCAATCACTTTTTCAAGACTGTGAATGGTCAGATTCACATTTTGGTTTTCGAGTTGGTTGATATACTTAAGCCCAAGTCCCGCTTGTTCCGAAAGTTCTTCCTGGCTCATTTTGTTTTGTGTTCGAAAATATTTCACTTTTTTGGAAATATATTGTTGTAAATAGTTTTTAGTTGTCATATAAATAGAATACAAGTTTTGTATGACAAAAAAACACCTTAAAAAATACGAAGTATTGTATAAAAAACTTAAATGATATTTATCTATTGTAATTTGCCTTATGGATTTATATTTTAGTATGGCTTTATTTGTCCGATGGTAAAGAGCGATTACCGAAAATCTTATGAGTATAGAAATTTATAACATAAAGAGGTTAAAGAATCACAAAATGGTGCTTTGAGTAATAATCTACAGAATAAAGAGTTTTCAATAACACTTTACTTCTAGACTCATTATAACATATACACCAAGGATTATATTTTTTAAATAACAAAGTTCGTCTCAAGATACATATTAAGTGGTATAATATTATCAAAAAGGAGGTTGCACTATGACTGCACATGATATTTTAAACAATCCTTTCCTTAATAAAGGGACTGCCTTTACCTTAGAGGAGCGGAAGGAACTTGGTCTTATTGGTTTATTGCCACCTTATGTTCAAACCATTGAAGAACAAGCGGCGCAAACTTATGCGCAAATGCAAACAAAAGCCAATGATTTGGAAAAGCGTCTTTTCCTAATGGAAATTTTTAATACCAACCGGACTCTTTTCTATTACCTCTTTTCTCAACATTTGGAGGAATTCAATCCAATTGTATACGATCCAACCATTGCAGATACCATTGAAGGCTATAGTGACCTCTTTGTAGATCCACAATATGCGGGATATCTTGATATCAATCATCCTGAAAATATTGAAACCACTTTGAAAAATGCTGCTGGTGATCGCGAGATTCGTCTCATTGTTGTAACAGATGCAGAAGGAATCCTTGGAATTGGAGACTGGGGAACAAATGGTGTCGATATTTCTGTTGGGAAATTAATGGTCTACACGGGTGCTGCTGGAATCGATCCTTCTATGGTTCTTCCTTTAGTCATTGATGCAGGGACTAACCGTGAAGAACTTCGTAACAATCCTAATTACTTAGGGAATCGTCACGAACGGGTTCGCGGAGATCGTTACTACGACTTCATTGACCAATTCGTTCAAACAGCAGAACGTCTCTTTCCTAAACTCTACCTTCACTGGGAAGACTTCGGTCGCTTGAATGCTGCCAATATTCTTGAAAAATACCGAAAACAAATTCCAACCTTTAACGATGATATTCAAGGTACAGGAATCGTTACCTTAGGTGGCATCTTTGGTTCACTAGATATTAGTGGCGAAAAATTAACAGATCAAGTTTATCTCTGCTATGGTGGGGGAACAGCTGGTGCAGGGATTGCTTCTCGTGTTCTTCGTGAAATGGTTAGTGAAGGTCTTTCTGAAGAAGAAGCCTATAAGCGCTTCTTTATGGTTGATAAGCAAGGACTTCTCTTTGATGACATGGATGACCTAACTCCTGAGCAAAAACCGTTTGCTAAGAAACGTGTTGACTTTACTAACGCAGACAAGTTGACTGACCTGCTTGAAGTAGTGAAGACTGTGAAGCCAACCATTCTTGTAGGAACGTCAACTCAACCTAATACCTTCACTAAAGAAGTAGTAGAAGCTATGTGTGAAAACACAGAACGTCCAATGATCTTCCCCTTGTCAAATCCAACCAAATTGGCAGAAGCAAGTGCCAAAGATTTGATCGAATGGTCAGATGGCAAAGCGTTTGTTGCAACGGGAATTCCTGCTGATATGGTTTCTTATAAAGGTGTAGACTATGTGATTGGTCAAGCAAATAATGCCTTGATTTACCCAGGTCTTGGTCTAGGTATGCTGGCTTCTGAAGCAAGTCTTTTGACTGATGAAATGATTGGAGCAGCGGCTCATTCATTGAGTGGTATTGTCAATCCAGGCCAACCAGGAGCTCCTGTTTTGCCGCCGTTCAAATATGTAGCAGATGTTTCTATTAAAGTAGCGGAAGCAGTCGCTAAAAAAGCGCAAGAGCAAGGTCTTGCACGCGCTAAGGAAACAGATATGGCCAAAGCAGTTCGTGATTTGAAGTGGTATCCAGAGTATAAATAATTCATTTCTGCTGCTATCCTTCTATACCGACAGATTTATATAGGCTGTGGACTTAAGAAATTTAGAAAGGATACCTATGTCACTCTTTTTAACCTCGATTACGAGTATCATTCCGATTATCGCTATTATTGTTTTGGGGTATATTCTTCAGGTGAGGGGATGGTTTGGAGATGACTTTGGTCCCAATCTGTCTCGTTTGATCATGAATGTAGCCTTGCCAGCGTCAATTTTTGTGTCGGTGATGAAATACCTAACACTAGATAAACTAATCAGTCTTTCTGGAGGCCTCCTTTATACTTTTGTGGCATTTATCTTAGGATATATGGTAGCTTATATTGCAGTTATACTTTTCAAGGTCCGTCCAGGACGGCGAGGGACCATGATTAATACCTTTGTGAATGCCAATACTATTTTTATCGGTTTACCATTAAACGTTGCTCTTTTTGGGGATCAGGCTCTTCCTTATTTCTTAATTTACTATATCACCAATACGATTTCCACCTGGACATTGGGCGTGTATTTGATGACGAGCGACAGTAAATCGGGTCAAAGCAAGGAGACAACTAAATTTGACTGGAAGAAATTGCTACCAGCTCCGCTTGTAGGTTTTCTTGTCGCCCTACTATTTTTGATTCTCCGAATTCCTATTCCAGATTTCGCAACGAATACCTTGACCTATGTTGGAAATATCGTCACTCCCCTATCTCTGATTTATATTGGTATCGTTCTTGCTAAGGCAGGCTTGAATACCATTGCTTTTGATAAAGATACAATTGTCACTTTGGTTGGGCGCTTTATCCTAGCTCCTCTGATCATGCTTCTTGTATTGAAGTTCTTTTCCCCAAATATGGCAACAGTAGAATTTAAGACCTTTATGATTCAGTCCGCGACACCAGCTCTAGCCGTTCTCCCGATCCTTGCTAATCAAGGAAAAGGAGATGTGGAATTCTCTACGAATGTAGTGACTCTAAGTACGGTTCTATTTATCGTTGTTATTCCAATATTACAAACTTTATTAGGATAAGAAGGAAGAGGATAGGATTGAAAGTTATGCGCTAAGAAATTTCCTTATTTAAAAAATATTGATTCAAATTTTATGAAATTAATCAGTAGATATCGTTCTGAAAAACCTTGATATTACGCTGTTTTTAGTCCAACTGAAACTCATACTTTCCAAACCAGGTCTTAAGAAAGCTCGTAAAGCATCACAATTTAGTAAACGTTAAAACTTATTTACATTTATTGAAAGCATTTCGTATCCAACATACGGGGTGCTTTTTTCATGTTTTTTTGAAAAATTCACCTCAAAATACACCTTAGTTTTACCTTGATCTTGAATATTATTTTGTTAATAGTCTTTTGTGTTATAATGTAAAAACGATATGAAAAAATAAAAGTATTTGTTTGAATTCTGTAAATTTCATTTTGTGTAAAGATAAGAAAATTTGAATGTAGATAATGATGGGAGATGTTTTACAATGATAAGTTTAGAGCTGATGTCTGAAGAAAATAGTATAGATGTATATTCTTTTGAAAAAGAAAATCGGGAGTATTTTGAGCGAAATTTACCTCCTAGACCAGGTAACTTTTTTGATCCAGAAAGTTTTAAGGAAATTACAGCAGAATTGTTAGCTGAACAAGATAATCATAACGTATACATGCATCTTATTAGAGATGTGCAAGGCGATATGGTCGGAAGGATCAATTTAAGTGTTTTAGGGAGTGATAGAAAAACAGCAGAACTTGGATATAGGATTGGAGAAAATGTTACTAATTTAGGCTATGCAAGCGAAGCGGTTAAACTCGTTTTAGACAAGGCATTTCATACTTATGGTTTAAATAGAATCATTGCGGGAACAGCAACGGATAATCTGTCCTCTAAGAGAGTGCTTTTGAAAAATGGTTTCACTTTTATTAGGATTATAGAAAATGATTTACAAATTAATAATGAGTGGGTGCATACAGCAGTATTTGAGATAAGGAATCTATAGTATTATCATTCCCAGTTTACTGGTAGAATCAATGGAGTTATCAAACTTTACTAACATTCAAAAGTTTTCTCTTGGATGTCTTTTTTTATGTAAAAAGGAATTTAACCTAAAAATACACCAAGATTCAAAATCTTGGTGTATTATCTTTTTTTAGATAATCGTTCTCTAAAGAGTTTTGTCATTTGTTTTTGTCCGGCAGGAGTAGATAGTGCTTCTTTGCTTATTTCTCCTTTAAATATTTGTTCCATTAAAAACAGGTAAGCTTCACCCAAAGCTGTTGTAATTAATCCAGCAGTGGTTCCAGAAATCGTTCCGCCAACTGCTGTGCCTACTCCTGGGATAAATTTCAGTATATTAGAGACAATTGTTTTTCCAAGGAATGTTGCTCCCCCTGATCCTAAAGTTGAGGATACAAAGGCGGTTAGAAAAGTTTTATTTATATCAAGCCCAAAAATTACAGTAATGCCAGTAATCATGCTTATCTGGGTCGGCACAAGCATGAAGGCATCCGCAAAAGGAACTGGAGCGAAACCTTCACCAAAACTTGCTGCTACTGCAGTTGCAATGACTGCCCTAGCATGTTTTTTTTTAGATTCCAGAGATACTTTTTGGATGTTTTGCAGTGTATCCTGTAGTTCAGTTGGCAAGACCTCAGACATTACATCAATCAAAGTATCTAATCCAAAAGCTTTAGCGACATATTCCTCATCAAAATCCATATCCTGAGCTAAAATTGGCACAACTTTACAAACATCTAAGTTTTCCTGCTCAACATGAGCTTTCATTTCTAGTGCTTTCTTTTTAGGTACAGATTGAGTAAGGACAACGATGATTGGCACCTTAGACGTTTTATTCTTCTCAGAAAACTCTCTGAGCCATTCCACTTCCGAACTATCGAAAGTACGGTTTGAACCAACATTAATACAATACCAAATGCAGTGAATGACCTCATTGATATCATTAGAAGAGTAACCGTTGTTAATTAGTTTAATGACTTCATCTTTGACACTCTCCTGTTGGGTATATGACAATTCAAAGCCGGGTGTATCATAGATAGCCAAAGGATATCCATTTTTTTCAATTTTGCGAATTTCCTGAGTTACTGGTCGGCCTAGTCCAGTATCAGCAAAATTCCCTCTAAACAAACTATTAATTAGTGTGCTTTTGCCAACACCTGATTTGCCAATGACGATGATGTTTAATCTTTTTAAATTATTAATTTTATCATTAATCGCGTTGAGACATTGCTGCGCAATATTATCTGTATTGATTTGCATTATCTTCTACCTTTGTTATAGTCAGATTTTTTAACTAACATGTCCTTCCCATCAAAACTAGTTTTTAGATGATTGGTTAGTGTTACTTGTTTTTTATATACATAATTTCTAGTTTTTTTCAATACTCTAGGCAGAAGAACTGTAGAGGCTAAAATTAAAGCTCCGCTTCCTAAGATATATTTGACTTTAGAAGAATTTCTTTTTTTGTTACCTTTTGTCTTTGACATAATATTTCTCACTAATATGTTTTTTTAAATAATTATATCATATAAGAAATTAAAAGAGTCAATTTAATGATTTTGCTTATCTCTTTGTTTTAAAGATTTTAGAACAACTTCTTTGATAGAAATTGAAGTAATGTTAGCAGTGATCTATTAGGTGTAATGAAGAGGGGGCAAAGATATTGAAGATAGAAAAGTAGTTATGTGGCTTTCAGCTTGTCTCACTCTCCAAGGTACAAGAAAAATAAACCACCTGCCTTGCGGGTGTGGTTCATAGATTTAGTAATTTATAGATTTTTAAAAATTTATATAGTAAACTAGATGTGTAACATTGGGTTTTGAGTGATTGAAAAATTAGTATGGATGTTACTAGCTGTTTTAGAAAATTAGTGTGGTATCAAAAAATTTAAGGAGACGTTATGAAAAAACGAACGAAAAGCATAATTGCAACAATTTCATCAATAGTGGCGCTCGTAAGTCTGGGAGGATGTACCCTTACCCAAAAAGAAAGTAATAAAGAAAATCAGAAAGTTGCTTATTCAAAAAAGGCTATCAAAGATGATAAAGAAGCTATCAAGCAAAAACAGCTCGCTTATCTAAAAAAGCATGAGCAAGAAATTATAGATTTGGTGAAAGCTCAAAGTCCAAAAGTCGAATCAGTTCAGATTGATTGGGAAGAGACGCAATGGAGTGATGGCGGTCTTACAAATCCCGAGTATTATATTAATGTTTTTGGGCGTATCAATAATATTGAAGAATCGGGGTGGGGAGTGGATATACCGATTAATGATGATGAAAGTGTAAATCTTGAAGAAATGATTATAGGTAATTACATAAGTGTCGGAGGTGAACCGATTGACTAATTGGAATTTGAAAAGTTTTAATAATATATGCTTCGTTAGAGGAATCATTCTATAGGGATAAAACTAATAGACATTCAGGAGTTATTTCTTGGATGGCTTTTTTACGCTATTCAACTCACCTATAAAATTCTTCTATTACTTTCATAGAAAATATATATTAGCCAGATAGGGGCAATCATAGTAAAATAGCTATCAAAATAGACTAAAGGAGTTTGGAATGAAAATCGTTTCTTTATGGTCAAAGGTTTCTCTGGGCTTACAACTCTTGATTGCTTTAATTTTGGGTGTTCTTGTTGCTCTTATTTGGCCGCAGTTTTCGGCTTTTTACCAGTTTCTGGGTCAAGCTTTTATCAGTTTGATTAATATGGTGATTATTCCGCTGGTCTTTCCGGTTGTAGTCGTAGCAGTAGCCAGTGTGATTGGTAAGAAATCTTTCGGGAAGCTTTTGTCAAAGAGTCTGCTCTATTTCTTTGGGGTCACGACGGCGATTACCTTTATTTTTGTCTTTGCATCTTATTATCTGGGCTTTGGTAAGGGAGTCAATATCGGTCAGGCGGGAGCCAGCATTGACGGGATTGCCAAAAGTATTCAGCTGGATGAGTTCTTGCTTAGCTTCATTCCCTCCAATATTGTCAAGTCGCTTTCAGAAGGAGCTCTGCTTCCTATTATTGTTTTTGCTATATTTTTAGGATTTGGGCTTGGAAGTCTCAAGGAAGAAAAGACTCAGAAAGCTGTTGAGCTGCTGCAGATTTGGATTGAGGCTATTTATAAAATTGTCGGTGTGATTGTGAAGCTGTCTCCGATTGGTATTTTTGGTTTTATTGCTAAGGATGTGGCGACGACAGGAGTTGACAAGTTGGTCGGTTTGGGGCAATTTGTAGCAGGAACTTATCTGGCTTATGCGGTTCTAGCTTTAGTGATTTTTCCTTTGATTGCTTTTGCTTTTAGAGTTCCTTATCTGACAAGTTTACAACGGATTTGGAGCCTTCTGACTTTGGCTTTTGTCTCTGGCAGTTCTAGTGTTGTCCTGCCGCCACTGTTGAAGGATTTAAAGAAGCAGGGGTATGATGAGCATGTCATAGATTTGGTTGTGCCTTTGGGTTACACTTTTAATCTTGAAGGGGCTGCTGTTTATTTCTCTGTAGCAACCATTTTTATTGCGCATGCTTATGGGATTGCTTTTTCTGTGTCAGGACTCTTCTTCACTGTTTTGCTTTTGACTTTGATTGGTAAAACGGCTGCGACTGTGCCTTCAGGAGCGATTGTTGTCTTGCTGGCAGCTGCGCCTCAGCTAGGCCTACCGGTGGAAGGCGTTGCTTTGATTTTTGCGGTTGATTTCTTTGTCAATGCCGGTCGAACTGCCCTCAATGTTCTAGGTCAAGTCTTGGCCGTCAGTGTTATTGAAAAGACGGAAGGCAATGTAGTAGAAGAATCGAAAAGCAGCAAGCTGGCTGTTCGGTATTCCTAAAGGAGAGAAGACTTATGAGTCAAGCAAAAGTATACGTTATTCATGAAAATTTGGAGTGGACGCAGCACTTGGTCAAGTGGCTGGAGGAAAAAGATGTGCCCTATGAACTGTGGGATTTGTCCAGCGGGATCCTAGATCTGCAGAGTCCGCCCCCAACAGGAATTTTCTACAATCGGATGTCTGCTTCTTCTCATACGCGTGGACACCGCTATGCACCGGAATTTACAGAACAAGTTCTAGCTTGGCTGGAAGCTCACGGTCGCAAGGTCATCAACGGAAGTGGGGCTATTAATCTGGAAATCAGCAAAATTAAACAGTATTTGAAGCTTTCTGAAGTTGGAATTGCTTATCCGGATACAGTAGCCGTTTTGGGACAGGAGAATATTCTTGAGGCAGCTAGAAAGCTTAATATTTATCCTCTGATTACCAAACATAATCGGGCTGGGAAAGGTTTGGGAGTGCAGCTCTTCAATAGTGAGGAAGAGTTGGAAGCCTATGTAGACAGTCCTGCTTTTGAACCTTCTGTGGATGGGATTACCCTGCTTCAGGCCTATATCAAGCCTGCGGATGGTCGCATTCGTCGTTCGGAGTTCATTAACCAGAAGTTTCTTTATACAGTGTCCATCGATTCATCAGAAGGCTTTCAGCTTTGCCCGGCAGATGGGTGTCAGATTGGACAAAGACCTGCTCAGTTGGAAACATCGGATAAGTTTCAAATCACGGAGCCACTGCCTGCTAGTCAAAGACAGGCTTACGAGACATTTCTAGCTCAAGCTGGTATTGATGTGGCAGCTATTGAGTGGGTAGAGTCGGAGGCAGGTCAGATTTATGTCTATGATGTGAACACTAATACCAACTATAATCCGACAGCAGAAGAAAAAGCAGGAATTTTTGCTCATCAGCACTTGGCAGAATATCTAAAGAACGAGCTGGCAGCATCCTATTCAGAATAAATTTAAAACAAACAAAAGCTTTCCGTTTTGGAGGCTTTTTGTTTTTACTTCGTTTCCAAAATATGACATCTGTCATTTTGTTTTTGTGACAAACGTTAGGTGAAGCGCTTACAAAAATTTGTTATATTTAGATTATTGAGATTGCTTCTTTTTTATAAAGGAGTTAGGTGCTAAACGAGGTGTTCATTTTGAACAAGAAAAGGTGAAAGGAGTGCGTTATGTAGCAGTAATTTGGTTGTGAGGAGTCTGATTTTATTTTTAGAATATTGAGGTGTGTCATGAACAATCATCAGGAAAAAGTGTGTAAAAATTGGTTTATGAGAAAAAGTGGCAAGCGTTGGGTTTTTGGGTGTGCTCTGCTTGCTTTTGGGGCTTTCTTGTTAGATGGCGGCGGAGTGGTTTATGCGGATGAGGGTAAGGCTAATCCAGCTCCTGCTCAGGTCTTGCAGACTGACTCATCAGCTGTCTCGGAGCCTGAGAGTGGGCAAACAGCTGCTCTTACAATGAATGCCGATAAGGTAGAAAACTCTGTAGCCGGGGAGACTGCAACGACGGAAGTGGGTAGTCAGGATGCAGCAGTAGAGTCAGCTAATCAAAAGGCTGATAAGGAAGATCAAGTCACAGCAAATGCTAGAGAGACCAAGCAGGAAGAAGACGAACAGACAGCAGCGAAGGAAGTTGTTTCGGAAAAACTCCCTGCCGCAGAGACTGTAGATAAACAGTCAGGCTTCAATACTAATTTGGCAGAAGCCAAGGGAGACAAAAATGGAGTTTGGGAAGTCCGGGAGCAAGGACTTTATAGTGATGCCAGAGGCAAAGGTGATAGTTTCCTTTACTCTCAAAGTCAGGGCAAGGATTTTGTTTACTCAACGGATGTAACCTTCCTCAGTAAGGAAGGGGCGGCAGCCCTCATTTTCCGCAGTAATAATAATCCGGATGACAAGAGCAGCTATGCAGTTAATATTGATGGTGGCAGCAACAATGTGAAGTTTTGGCGTTGGCAAGGCGGTCGGGACTATCAGTTTATCAATGAAAAACATATCGAGCCAACGGATGATAATAAATATCGGCTCAAGGTTGTTTCTATCGGCTCTTGGGTATCCTACTATGTCAATGATATCCTAGTGGCCAGCTCAGGAGATTACACGCTCCAGAGAGATGATAAGGGGCAGAATACTTATCTGTCAGAAGGTTATTTTGGCTTACTTAACTGGAATAGCGAGCTGCTTTTTCAAAATACCTTTTATAAAGAAATCACTCCTCAGTCTAATCCCGAGTTGGAGGATATAAGTGTGACTTCTTCGGTTGGGAAAGTGGAGCAGAAAGGTCAGTTTACTGCTCCTATCACTATCCAGTATGTCAAGCATGATGCTGAGACTGTAGACTTGACTGTCGTAGCGAAAAATCCTGCTGCCAAGGTAAGCGTGACCGATGCTGCGGGTAGGGTTTATAGTGATTTGAAGAGTATCCCGCTGGCAGTGGGGGCAAACTATCTGACTGTGACCAGTACTGTGACGGATGCGGATGGGCAGGAGGTCAGCCTGACTTACCGGCTCAATGTCCATCGTCGGCAGGCAGATGAGGTATACTACAATGAGCTCTATCGCGGTCAGTATCATTATTCGGTCAAGGACGGTTGGGCCAATGATCCCAACGGGCTGGTTTATTACAAGGGAGTCTATCATTTCTTCTATCAGTTTTATGACGATACCAAGTGGGGGCCTATGCACTGGAGCCATGCGACCAGCAAGGATTTGATTCATTGGGAAGAACAGCCGATTGCCTTTTATCCGGATGCTAATGGGGCTATGTTCTCAGGCTCTATTGTAGCAGATACAACCAATTCCTCTGGTTTATTTGACAATGACCAGGGCGGTTTAGTCGCACTGATTACTGCCGACGGAAACGGTCAGCGCATTAAGCTAGCCTACAGTAAGGATGAGGGCCGGACTTGGACGAAGCTTAATCAAATTGCAGCTGACTGGACGGATGATCCACTGCAATCTCAGGATTTCCGTGACCCCAAGGTCTTCCGTTGGGAGGGTAAATGGTTTATGGTCGTTGCAGGCGGACCGCTGAGAATTTATTCGTCTGATAATCTGCGTAATTGGAAGGTCGAGTCAACTTATGCGGATCTCCATACGGAGTGCCCAGATCTCTATCCTCTACTGGCAGACGATGGTAGCCTAAAATGGGTCCTGTCTCGTGGCGGGCGCTCCTATAAGGTCGGTGATTTTAGACAGGTGGAGGGCAAGTGGACCTTCGTCCCAGATGCTGAGTTTGTTCAGGCTGATCAGGTCATGAACTTTGGTAAAGACTCTTATGCGGCCATGACTTACTACGTTCAGGACTTTGGCAGCAAGGCTAATCCAACCCTGCCCGACATTATTGAGTCTAACTGGATGAATACCTGGGAAGACTACTGCAATCTGGTAGCCGATACCGTCGGTCAGAAGTTTAACGGCACCTTCAACCTTAACCTCAAACTAGGCCTTATCAAGCAAGACGGTAGTTATCGGCTGACTCAGACACCAATTACAGCTTATCAGTCTCTGCGTCAGGAAGACAAGGCTGTATTGTATAAAGACGTAGAAGTTAGTGAGAAGAATGGGCTGTTGAAAGATTTTTCCGGTGTTCAGTATGAAATTGTCTCTACTTTCCGGCCGAGTGAAACGACCAAGAAAGTCGGTTTTAACCTGCGGGTTGGGGATGGAGAAGTGACTAGAGTTATCTATGATTTAGAAAAGGAAACTCTCTCTATTGACCGCAGCCGGTCCGGCATTATTCTCAGTAATAAATTTGTTCAGGTGGATAGTCAGTCCGTCAAACGCAATGCGGATGGCAGCATAGATCTGCATCTCTATGTGGATCGTTCCAGCCTAGAAGTCTTTGCAAAAGGATATACTGTGGCGGGTGCCAATCAGATTTTCCCTGCGCCAAATAGCCTTGCGGCTAGTGTTTTTGTAGAAGGTGGTGCTGCTAAGGCTGACATTGCTCTTTATCCGCTGAAGGGCATCTGGAAAGACAAGCAGGCAGTGACCAAACCACTGGAACTGGTGCAGGCTTCTCCTGTAACAAATAATATTTATGTCGGTGATAGTTTGGATTTGAAAGCATATGTCATGCCAGCAAGTGTCTCTCAAGCGGTCAGCTGGAGTGTGGATCAGCCAGACCTGGTCTCTGTCACGGAAGAAGGCAATAAGCTGCGAGTGATTGCTCTGCAAAGGGGTGTGGTTAAGGTAACGGCGGCCTCTAAGGAAAATCCAAGCCTTTCCAAGGTCTTCACTATCAATATCAGCCGTAATGACTTTAAGACCAATGTTCCAGATCTAAAAGCTGTTTCCGGTAAATGGTATGTTGACGGTGAAAGCCTCTATAATCAGAATACCAGCGCCAATGATTATTATATGGGAGGTCAGAAGATACCTTTCCCTGAGTATAACTTGGATGTGGATCTCAAGTATCAAAAAGGCTTGATTAACATCTTCTATGCGTCTGAAAATGTTGACCCTCGCAATGCTTATTCTATTCAATTTGGCGATAATGATAAGATTCGACTTTACCGCTTTATGGGAGAAACGATTGCAGAAAGTAGCATGAATGGCAAGCATCTTAATGACGGCCAGTTCCACCATGTTAAGCTAGTGAAAACTAAAAATGGTGTCAGTGTATCTGTGGACGGTGTAGAATACCTGAACCACCAATTTGATACGGTTGAGCCTTATTATAATGATGCCTACGTCGGTCTGGGGCTTTGGGATGGAGATTTGGAAGCGCGCAATTTCTTTGTGACCAATCTTCATGCGCCAGCGGTTAATAAGACTTCTCTGCAGAAAGTGGTAGACAGTACATCTAGTCTAGATCCGAGCCTCTACACAGATGAGACAGTTCAGGCTTACCAGTCAGCCTTGGCTCGAGCTCAATCTCTTTTGGCAAATGAAAAAGCGGAGCAGGCAGATTTAGATAGAGCAGAGCAGGATCTGAAGACAGCTCTTGCAGCCCTAGCTCTGAAGCCAAGTCATCAGGTCACTCCGGAAGAAGGGATAAAGGACCTAGTGGAAGAAAAGCCGTTCTTAGAAGTCGTAATGGAAGAGATTGCATATCAGACTCAAGAACAGGAAAATCCAGAACTGGAAAGAGGGCAGCGGCGGATACTTGTAGCCGGCCAAAAAGGTCAAAAGCGAGTCTTTGTAGAAGTCTTGAACGGTCAGCGAACCATCCTCGGTCAGGAAGTGCTCTCTCTAGCAGTTGACGAACTAGTAGAAGTTGGCAGCAAGGTGGTGGCTGAAAGTGCTAAACAGCCTTTGACAAGGACCCAGCCACAAGCTCTGAAGCAAGGTGAGAAAGGAAAAGTTATTCCGACGCCAAGATTGCAGCCAGCTCCCGACTCAGCTCTGCCTAAGACTGGCACTCAAGAAGATAAGTTTTTGCCTCTGGCTGGTTTAGCTTTTCTGGGAATGGGTCTTCTAGCTGGAAGGAAGAAACAAGGAGACTAAGATGCCAAGCAATGGTTATTGGCACATAAAAAGGATGGGTGTTTTCCCGTCCTTTTTTGATATAATTATGGCTTGCGAAATGATTCGTTTCTAGCTGAGCATGCTCCAGTATTTGGTAAGAAATTTCGCTACATCCTCTTTCCTCCTTTCTTAATCCTCTATCCGAACTTGCATCCGGATGAACATATCGCGGTGCTGTTCCTGGATTTGTGGTTGTTCATGAATGACCTCGCAGATATAATCGCCCACAGGAGTATATCCAGCTTGGATAAGAGCTTGGTGAAAATGCGGCAGGGCTTTAAGTTCATCTGCAAAGGAAGAGCAGTAAGCAACAGCATAAGTTCCTGCCGGCAGCAATATTCGATTTAAGTGAGGGAGTTCATTGGGAGTATGATGGAAGAGACAGAGTTGTTTGGAAATCCATCTTTCTTTTTGGAAATCTTCTTGTTTCATAATGGAGCCAACACGGCTGAAATGAGTGAAAAAAGGACTGTAACGCAGGATTTCTTGTTTGAAGCAGCGGAGAGCAAGTTCGTATTCCTCACTTTTCATTTGATAAATATTTTGATCGATTTCAAAAGTAAGCAGCTGCCGTTCAGGAAAAGTTTGGATTTCTAGTTCTTGCTCGCTCTGTTTTTCGCCATAGATACGGGCACCAGACCGAAAGATTTCGATTTCTTGGATTTGTTTTTCTAAATTCTCTTTTTCCTCTAGAAGGCGCTGATAGCGCTCCTCGATAAGCTGGTGCAGTTGAAAATGGTCTTTCTCAGATAGGATTTCTTTAATGTCTTCTAGAGAAAAATTCAGTTGACGCAGGTACTGAATGGAGTCAACCAGAGAAGATTGATTGATGTGGTAGTAGCGATAGTTGGTTTCTGGATCGACTTTATAGGGTTTTAAAAGACCGATTTGGTCATAGAATCTTAGAGTTTGGATGGAAATCTGGTTTATGTGGGAAAATTCTCCAATACGCAAAATTTTTTTCATTTTTTAAAACCCTCTATTGACTCTCTAGTTACTAGAGATATTATACTATAATTGTGAAAATAATAACAATTAATGGAGGGTTTGCTATGAGAAATATAAAAATTCGTGCTGTCCAATATGGCTGCGGTAAGATGTCTAAAGTGATTTTCAAGTACCTACTGGATCACGGTGTGGAAATCGTCGGAGCTATTGATAACAATCCTGCTGTAGTAGGACAGGATGTTGGTGATTTTGCAGAGCTAGGCCATAAGACTGGTGTCCTGATTTCTGATAATGCTGAACATGTCTTTGGAGAGTGTGACGCAGACATTGCCATTGTCACCATTGCTTCCTATATGCCGGAAATGTATGATTTTTTTGAAACAGCTATCAAGCATGGGGTGAATATCATCACGACCTGTGAGGAAGCTATCTACCCTTGGACGACGTCGCCATCTGAAACAAACCGCTTGGACAAGCTGGCGAAAGAATATGGTGTCACTGTAATGGGATCTGGTATGCAGGATATTTACTGGATTAATATGCCTTGCTTGGCTATGGCTGGCCTTAATCGCATTCAAAAGGTGAAAGGGGTTGTCAGCTATAATGTGGAAGATTATGGTCTGGCTTTGGCAGAAGCGCATGGTGCTGGTTACGATTCAGAGCGATTTGAAAAGGAAATTGCCAGTGCTGAGAGCCTGCCGTCCTATATGTGGAATGCTGCTGAAGCTATTTGCTCTAAGATGAACTGGACTATTCAGGATATTTCGCAAAAGAGCGTGCCTTATATTTTGGATGAAGATGTTTATTCTGAAACGCTGGGTCGCACAGTTCCGGCGGGGCAAGTAACGGGTATGTCAGCTGTGACAACCATTCATACCCATCAGGGAATTGAGTTGGAAGTAGAGTGTATTGGCAAGGTCTATCGTGAAAATGACGGAGATATGTGTGATTGGGAAATTACTGGTGAGCCAAATCTAGTCTTCTCAGTCAGCAAGCCTGATACCGTCGCCTTGACCTGTGCCACTATCGTCAATCGAATCCCTTCTGTGCTAGATGCACCAGCAGGTTATGTAACTTCAGAGTTGGCGCGTGACTTGGCCTATCCGACCTATCCGCTTCATACCTATGTTGAAAAATAGCAGAGCTTATATACAAAAACACACCTCCCATCTAGTTTGGGAAGTGTGTTTTTTAGTATTAGTCTTCTTTTTTCTTTAAGAGGAAGAGTCCAGCTGCTCCTGCAACCAGAAGTCCAGCTAGCGCGAAGCTAGCACTTGTTTCTTGGTTTCCGGTCTCTGGCAGAGTCTGACTCTTGTAGGTCAGGACTACCGTTTGAGCTGGTGGATTCACTGTAGCAGGCTTCCAGTCAAGGACAGTCTGACTTGGAGCTTGGTAGGTTGGGTCAGGTGTCGCAGGACTTGACAAGTCAGTCAGCTCGGCCAACTGGCTGCCAAAGATAGCATTGGAAATCCAGCGGTAGAAATGAACAGGGTGAAGGCGGTTAGTCGGATTGCCAGCATAGACAAAGAGAGGCTGTTCTTTATAAGTACCGGCAATTGCTACGACTTTGTTGGCCAGCTGTTCATTGCCAGGCCACCAGCCAGCGATATAGAAGTCACTTCCGGCAATGCTGGCAAGAGTCCTAAAATTGGCAGGAATCTTAGCAATCCAGTTACCAGAGTTGGAGTAAAAGAGTCCATCCTTCTTGTAGCCGCTGGTCAGCGGGTCTTGGTCTTGTATAATGGCCTTCATCAAGCCCTCGTAGTCACTGCCGTTCTTGAAGCGCTCAGCGTCAAATCCATCTAGGATTCCTAGTTTTTCCAAGCGCTGCATAGCAGAGCCTCCGACGACGATGGTTGGCTTAAGTCCGACAAGAGACTTGTCATAGTTGTTGCTTTCAAGGACGATGACGTCCGCTTCTTCTGGGCTGTCAACGATTTCAAAGCCCATATTTTTCAGAGCTAAAGCAGTGTGAGCTGGCGAGTCCATACCTGCCCAGTAAAACTGATGTGGCGGTGCGTAGACCTTGAGAGGCTTCAGAGTTGGTCCCTGTGGAATCTTATAGAGAGCATCACCGTAAATGGCATAGTGATCCAGAAGGCTGGTAAAGGTCGGCGTATCAACAATATAGCCGTCGTCTGTCAGATAGACCTTTTTGCCTTCTGCAAGAGCTTGATTGACGGCCTTAACGGCACTTTCAGACGTATTGGCAATGACGTAATAAGGCGCTTTATAATCAACCTGACTGGTACGTGCAGCACGGAGAGCTGTCACGTCGCCTAACTTGCCTTCAAAGAGCTTGTCGCCAAAGACTGGCTGGGCTTTGAATCCTTTCATATCAGGGAAATTGACGACCAATTCCGCATACATGGCAGCCCACTTGGATTCATTTGAGCCTTTGTAGAGGACATGGTTGGCATAGCCACGCTTAGCCTGCGCCATATCGACAACCAAATCGCCTTTTTTATAGTTGCCGCTGTCTTCCTTGAGTTCTTTGACCAGGACACCGTTGCGCTTGAAATAGTCAATCATATTAAAGGCTTCTTGGGTATCGTTGTCCTTGTCCACTCCCATTGGGATGACATAGTAGTCTGGGAAGAATTTTTCCTGGCCTTTTTTAATCCGGCCTACGACCTGACCATCAGGTCCGACGAGTTCATTTTCTGCCTTAGGATCTTCGACTTTATTGATGCCGCGCAGGTAGAAGTTGAGACGCATCTCCATGAGTTTATCTGGGTTCTGAGCTAGATAGTCAAGGCCTCCTAGAACTGCATAATATCCAGCCTTGTAGGACTCTTGATTGCCCTCCGGAATTTCGATGGTATGTCCCAGGATGCCATGGTACATAGAATAAACCGCTGTGTAGCCGGAGAAGGAATCGTCCCATCCGTCTCCCCAGTCCAGTTTTGGAATGATGTATTTGTCGTAGCCAGAGTTGGCAACGCCGGCCCGTCCCATATGATGGGCATTGTCCAGCATGAGGTCAGCTAAAAGGTCATATTCAAAGTTAGGATCGTGAGGCGGGGTTGCCGGCTCAATCAGGAATTCCTTGACAAATCCGTGGATATCATAGAGGGCAATTGGGTTCCATTTGTTAATCAATCCAGCAACAGTACGGGTTTCAGGATTGGCTTGGTAGCCAGTATCACGGTTAGGGTCAAGTCCATTGGCCAGAGCCCGAGTGTTGAGGACATCGCCGTCAGGATTCTCCGTAAAGTCAAAGAGAAAGATAAACTTCTTCAGTAAATCTTGGATTTTGAGAGTGACAAGTTTTTCAGAACCATCGGCAGCGGTTGTTTTGAAGCTGACTTGGTCTTTAGTTGCAAAAGTTTTAAAGAGACCTGTGATAATATCAATAGCAGGCTGTTCATCGGCGTGGGTGTTGTTAATGAGCACAGGCAGTTTATAGTCTAAGTTGCCATTTTTGAGAGCTGCCAGCATTTCTGCTGGTTTGGTCAAGGCCTGCGGATTAGTTGTGCTGAGGTAGTCGTCGATGCTCTTTTGGTCAGAACTGATGATACCCAGCTTGATATCGCGGCCCTGAGCGCTCTTTCCAATGTTCTCAATCTGTACCAAGCGATCGGTCTTGGCGTCCTGTCTGCTCTTTTCGATAGATGCCAGCATCTCTTCATGGCTGTGAAAGTCTTCATAAGGACGCAAGACGATATTTTTGCGAATGGTCAAGCTCAAGTCCTGGCTCGTACCGATCAGTTCATGGCTGCCAATGAAGTTTCGATAGGTCCGGCGGATATTATGGGGAGAGCGCAGGCTGAGATCGTCTCCGAAAAGCTTTTGAAACTGCAGATTCAGATGAAGATTGTTCCCGTCAGCCTTTTCCTCAATTGTGACAAAGGGTTGGCCGGTAAAGGTGCCGCTGTCCATGTTCCAGGTTTTCCAGTCGGCAATCGGTTTATTGTCCAGAGTCCAGGTCAGTTTGCCCGCCTGAGAAGCCTGTCCTTGGACGGTTTCCTTGAGCTCTGCAGGCTCGGACATATAGACAGTGCTGTCAGCTAGCTGTGTCTTGGCTTCTTCAGAAGCAGCTGCTCTTGTTTGAGCTGCTGCAGAGACAGCTGGATTGTCCGCTGCAGGAGCAGGAGCCTGCTCTTTTTCTCCTGTCTGATTTGGAGCAGCTTCTGTCGCAGGAGTTACAGCCTCTATCTGATTGGCGGCTGGCTGTGACTCAGTGCTGTTCTGCTGGTCAGCTGCGGCCTTGCCCTGAGCTAAGACAGCCATCAATACAGCGGCTGATAAACTCAAGACCTGAGTATAGAGACGCTTCTTGTATGAATCGTTCATTAGGAAATCTCCTTTGTGTAAAATATTCTATATTTAGTATAACAAATATCGAAAGCGCTTTCAAATGAAAATAGAAAAAACATACAAAGTTGCCCAAAATGGTCTCTCAGATGAATTGCTGAGCGTAGGAGAATTTTCCTTGTTTCGAGCGCTATTTGCAATATCCGAACCTTCTGTCTTTATTTTCTGAAATAGTATACAAAATCCTCGAATTTATGCTACAATGAGACAAACTAAAAATGATTGGAGCCAAGCATGAAAGCAATTATTACCGTTGTCGGAAAAGATAAAACAGGGATTGTAGCCGGAGTTTCCACTAAAATTGCGGAGCTGGGGCTGAATATTGACGATATTTCCCAAACCGTTTTGGAGGAATATTTTACCATGATGGCCTTGGTATCAAGTGATGAAAAGCAAGATTTTACGGCCCTTCGCAATGAGTTTGAAGCTTTCGGACAAGAGCTCAATGTCAAAATCAACATTCAAAGCGCAGCTATTTTTGATGCCATGTACAATATCTAAGGAGTGAAGGATGGATATTAGACAAGTAACAGAAACCATTGCCATGATTGAGGAGCAGAATTTTGATATTCGGACCATCACCATGGGCATTTCACTCTTAGACTGTATCGACACAGATATTGAACGGGCAGCGGAGAAGATTTACCAAAAAATCACGACCAAAGCGAAAGACCTGGTGGCAGTTGGGGATGAAATTGCTGCAGAGCTTGGGATTCCCATCGTCAATAAGCGGGTCTCAGTGACTCCGATTTCTCTGATTGGGGCAGCGACAGACAGCAGTGACTATGTTCCGTTGGCCAAGGCTTTAGACAAGGCAGCCAAGGAAATCGGTGTTGACTTTATCGGTGGTTTCTCTGCCTTGGTTCAAAAGGGCTATCAAAAAGGGGATGAAATCCTCATTAATTCTATTCCACGTGCTTTGGCTGAGACGGATAAGGTCTGCTCCTCTGTCAATATCGGCTCGACCAAGACAGGTATTAACATGACGGCGGTTGCGGATATGGGGCGGATTATCAAGGAAACGGCCCAGCTTTCTGACATGGGTGCGGCCAAGCTAGTCGTCTTTGCCAATGCGGTGGAGGATAATCCTTTCATGGCGGGCGCCTTCCATGGTGTCGGTGAAGCAGATGTGGTCATCAATGTCGGTGTTTCTGGGCCGGGTGTTGTCAAGCGAGCTCTGGAAAAGGTCCGTGGTGAGAGCTTTGACGTGGTGGCTGAAACAGTCAAGAAAACAGCCTTCAAAATCACCCGTATCGGTCAGTTAGTCGGTCAGATGGCCAGCCAGCGTCTGGGCGTCAAGTTCGGGATTGTTGACTTGAGTCTGGCTCCAACACCGGCGGTCGGGGATTCAGTGGCCCGTGTCTTAGAAGAAATGGGCTTAGAAACAGTCGGTACTCATGGTACGACGGCGGCGCTTGCCTTACTCAATGACCAAGTCAAAAAAGGCGGTGTTATGGCCTGCAATCAGGTTGGTGGTCTATCTGGTGCTTTCATTCCTGTTTCAGAAGACGAGGGAATGATTGCGGCTGTGCAAAACGGCTCGCTCAATCTAGAAAAGCTAGAAGCTATGACAGCTATCTGCTCGGTAGGTTTGGATATGATTGCCATTCCAGAGACGACACCAGCTGAAACCATCGCAGCCATGATTGCGGATGAGGCAGCGATTGGCGTTATCAATCAGAAGACGACAGCTGTGCGGATTATTCCGAAGGGCAAGGAAGGTGATATGATTGAATTTGGCGGGCTCTTGGGAACAGCTCCGGTCATGAAGGTCAATCAGGCTTCGTCAGCAGCCTTTATCGCGCGGGGCGGTCAAATTCCAGCGCCTATTCACAGCTTTAAAAATTAAAAAGCTAGATTTGAAACAGCTTTTAAGAAAGCATTATAAAGGACAGCTATTCAGTTTCCGAGTAGGGGTTTGCGGGATTGAGTCTAGCTGGATGCTTGAAATGTAGGAGATTATAAGGAGATTGTTTAGGTTATGAATAAAAGAGAGCTAGCTGAGCTGGCCCTTGATTTAGGTTTGGATTTTGATAAAGAGAGCGGAATTATATATGGCTGTAGAAGAGATTATGCTTTTTATCTAGAGACCATAACAGATGGCGATGAATTTGCGATTTTCTTTTCAGTCAGATGTGAGCAGGGTTATATTGGTCGAGATACCTTAGAAGCTCTGATCAACGATTCCGAGGTCTTGATTGATTTTGAGAGAGCTGGCTATAGCCTAGCCTGTCAGATTTTGGCTAATCAAGACCGAGATTTGCTGCCGGATATTTTGGAGGAGGCTATCGAAGATTGCACCCGCTACTTTGAGGAACAAGGGCTGGTCAGCGCCTGTGAGAAAACCGGTGAAACTGGAGATGTGGACCTGTATCAGTTCAAAGGAGATTGGCTCTATCTCACGCCATCTAGCTATGAGCGAATGATTTCCATCTCACAGGATAAGGTGACAAAGCGCTCCCTTCCTCATCAAAGTCCGCAGAAAATACATTATTTCCTGGGGATTGTCGGGGCTTTCTTGACTAGTTTGTTTGGTGCATGCCTTGTCTTCTTCCTGACAGGTGCATCCTTGGCCATGGGCTTCATATCAGGTTTTACACTGCTATTTAGCATTGCTTGCTATGAAAAGTTTGTAAAAGGGATTTCTGTTTTAGGCATTGTGGCAAGTTTCTTTTTTACTTTAACGATGAGCTTTTTAGCTGTTCAAATCGGTTATGCTAATTCTTTTTATCAGGGGGAAGGCCATATTTTGCAAGCCGTTATCGCTATTAATAAAGCCGCTTTATCCGGACAGTTTGGTCTTAATTATTGGCTCCATTATCTGTACATTATTCTTGGGTGTGTCAGTGCCGTCAAAGTTCATATTAAGTCTCTATAGTTGATTAGATGCCGGCTTCACGGTGAGCCGCTGTCCATCATAGCGGAGAACTGACTTCTCCCTCTTCTTTATCCTAAAGAATTCGAAGGCCTTTTTCAAAATTTACTACAACAAACAAAAATAAAAGAGGTAAACTATGTCCAAAACAAGACTCTATGTTATCCGTCATGGCAAGACCATGTTTAATACTATCGGCCGGGCACAGGGCTGGTCTGATACGCCGCTGACTGCCGAAGGCGAGCGCGGTATTCGTGAGCTGGGTATCGGATTGCGAGAGTCTGGCTTGCCTTTTATCAAGGCTTTTTCCAGTGATAGCGGCAGGACCATTCAGACCATGGGGATTATCCTAGAGGAGCTGGGTTTGACTGGCCAGATTCCCTATCGCTATGACAAGCGCATCCGGGAGTGGTGTTTCGGAAGTTTTGATGGTGCCTATGGGGGTGAGCTCTTTCATGGCGTTATCCCACGAGTTCTTGAGACAGATAATTACAAAGAGCTCAGTTGGCCGGATTTGGCGAATGGTCTGGTAGAAGTGGATTCGGCTGGCTGGGCTGAGCCTTGGGACAAGCTTAGCGGTCGGATTTTAGAAGGATTTGAAGCCATTGCTAGAGAGGTGGAGTCCTCTGGCGGTGGCAATGCTCTGGTCGTCAGCCACAGCATGACCATTGGTACTTTGGCTTATCTGGTTGATGAGAATATCACGAAAAATCCTAATGTCGACAATGGCAGTGTCACAGTGTTGGAGTATGAAAATGGTCGCTTCAGCATTCAAGCTCTGGGCGATGTGTCTTACCGTCAGATCGGCGCAGCTATATTGGACCGAGAAAATCAAGAATGAGCGGGAGTTTTGAGACTCCTGCTTTTTGCTTTGAAAGCCAGATGGCGCCAATTTCTTCATAAAATGGTATAATGTGAAAAGAACAACGGAGGAAATGAAATGGCAAAAACAAGATTATACTTGGTTCGTCATGGCAAAACCATGTTTAATACTATCGGTCGAGCTCAAGGCTGGTCTGATACCCCTTTGACTGAAGTTGGGGAACGTGGCATTCATGAGTTGGGCATTGGCTTGAGAGAAGCTGGACTTGATTTCAAATTGGCCCGCTCCAGCGACAGCGGCCGGACTATTCAGACCATGGGCATTATTCTAGAGGAACTGGGCCTGACAGATCAGATTCCTTATACCTTTGACAAACGGATTCGCGAATGGTGCTTTGGCAGTTTTGATGGTGGTTATGATGGAGAGCTCTTTATGGGTGTGATGCCCCGGGTTTTCAATATTGAGCATGTTCATCAGCTTAGCTATGCTGAGTTGGCAGAAGGCCTTGTAGAAGTCGATACAGCAGGCTGGGCAGAAAATTGGGAAAAGCTTAGCGGCCGAATTTGGGAAGGCTTTTCAGCCATAGCTGAGGAGTTGGAAGCTACTGGTGGTGGCAATGCTCTTGTAGTCAGCCACGGCATGACCATCGGAACCTTTGTCTATCTAATCAATCGAACTCGGCCTCATGGTTTGGACAATGGCAGTGTGACGGTTGTAGACTATGAAGACGGTAAATTCACAGTAGCTTGCGTCGGAGACATGTCTTATCGAGAGGCCGGTGCCAAAGTAATGGAGGAAGAAGTTGAAGCGCGCTAAACATCGCAAAGAAAAGAGAAAATCGAAGTCTAAGAAGATTGGGTTAACGTTTTTATTGTTAATCGTCTTGTGTCTAGTAGCTGGAGGGACGGTGATTTATTTCCGTCCGTCCTTGTTACAAGATCTGCTTGCAAAGATTCAGTTTTCGGGTTCATCTAGCAGTTCTGCTACGAAAGGCTCTTCTGGCTCAGAGAGCTCGCAGTCTGATTTGCCCAAGGTTTCTTCTACTGATTGGAATTTGATATTGGTCAATCGAGACAACCAGCAAGAAGAAAAGACACCTGAACTGACTCAGATTGGAGAGGTGCAGGTGGACAGCCGCATTGCTGAAAATACTCGGCAATTCCTAGCAGCAGCCCAGGCGATAGCTCCTGAAGAAACTCTAATCTCTGGCTATCGCAGCCGAGCGGAGCAGGAGGAGCTCTATAACGAAAAAGTTGCTGGGGAAGTCGCCAAAGGCTTGTCAAATGAAGAAGCAGTCAGCATCGTGCTGAAGCAGGTGCAGCTTCCAGGAGCCAGCGAGCATCAAACGGGCTTGGCTATTGATATGAGCGCACCAGAAGGTCAGGAGGATGAATTGGCTGCCAAGATTGCGGAGCTAGCTCCCCAGTATGGTTTTGTCCTTCGCTATCCGGATGGCAAGAGTGATATTACCGGAGTTGACTTTGAGAATTGGCATTACCGCTATGTCGGTGTGGAGAATGCCCAGTATATGCAGAAGCACAATCTGGTTCTGGAAGAATACATCGCCCTGCTCAAGGAAGCAGGAAAATAAATAAGTAAGTCAGGTGTTCCTGGCTTTTTTTATGCTGATTTATCAGGATGCAGGTCTCTAATCCTTTTAGCTTCTGATCAAATCAGCTGCAAGTATTGATAGATAAAAATGAATTACTTTTTGTAAAAAAATATTTATAAATCCTTGACAACTATATCGAACTGCGATATAATTTTTATATCAAGGTTCGATATATCGAGGTGAAAGTGAGATAAAAAGATGAGTGGACTGACAGAAAAGCTTAGGAGAGTCTATGTGCCAATGACAGAGACAGGTTTTTATATCCTCTTCTGTCTTCAGAAAGAAAGGCATGGCTACAGTATTACTCAAAAAGTCAAGGATCTGACAGAAGGACAGCTATCTATCAGCCCTGGAACCATGTACGGAACCTTGGCAAAGATGGGAAAAGATGGTCTGATTGCCTTTGTTCGTGAGGAAGAAAAGAGAAAGCTCTATTCTATCACGGAGCTTGGGAAGCAGATTTTAGAGTTGGAAATCCAGCGGATTGAGCGCCTTTACCGCAATAGTAAGGAGGAAGTTTGATGGAAAAGAAAATTGTCTATAAAATCTTTACCATTGCAGACTATGACAGAGAAGCAGCTTATTTTAAACAAATGCACAGCCAAGGCTGGAAATTGAAAAAAGTAAGTTATTCTCCCTTTCTTGTTGCGGTTCGTTATACATTTGAATCCTGTCCGCCTCAGGACGTGGCCTATCAATTAGATTTTCGCCCCATAAAGAAGGCGGAGCAAGAATCCTATTATCAACTGTTTGAGGATTGTGGCTGGGAGCATATTGCAAACTTTAATCAATTTTCTTATTTCCGCAAGCCGTTTTCTCAGCTTGATGCAGACAGCGATCTTGAAATCTATAATGACGCATGGTCTAAGCTAGAAATGGTCAAGCGTTTACTTGTATGGCGATTTTTGCCGGCCATCATGGTTTTGTGTGTCACTACCTATCTCATTCTAGATATTTCCCAGAAAAGTTTGAAAGCAAGTCTATTATTCAAATCAATCTTAGCAATAGACTGTGTCATATTGCTCATTCTGTTCTGTCAACTGGTCCATATTGCCTTGCGTTTTTGGAAAATGAGGCAGGAACTGAAAGATTGATTGCAGTTTTGTTAAATACTGTTGTGAAAGCGAGGAAAACAATGAAAAAGACCATTATTGAAGTGCAAGGCTTGAAAAAGAAATTCAAGGAACAAGAAGCCTTGGCAGGAATCGATTTTTCCATCCAAGAGGGAGAGATTTTTGGCTTCCTAGGACCATCTGGATCTGGTAAAACCACGACTATCAATATTTTGACTGGTCAGTTGTCTGCAGATGCTGGGACAGCTCATGTGCTGTCTGCACCGGTTGAGGATTTAAAGGTAGAAGTCCTGGAGCAGATTGGGATTGTCAGCGATGGCAGTGGTTTTTATGAAAAGATGTCACTTTATAAGAATCTCAAGGCCTATGCTATGCTCTTTGGTGTTAAGATGACAGAAGTCGATGAACTTCTCCGGAAAGTGGGACTCTATGATAGCCGCAACAAGGTGGCTGAAAAACTATCTACCGGTATGAAGCAGCGCATGTTACTGGTTCGCGCCTTGATTAATCGACCTAAATTGCTCTTCTTGGATGAGCCAACCAGTGGTTTGGATCCGTCAACCTCTCGCACCATTCATGAACTACTGCTAGAACTAAAAGCTCAGGGGACAACTATTTTTTTGACGACTCATGATATGCAAGAAGCTACCCTCTTGTGTGATCGCTTGGCCTTGCTAAGTAAAGGAAAATTAGTCGAAGTGGGCAGTCCGCATGAGATAATCCAAAAGTATAATACAGATAAGAAGGTTCGTTTAGAATATGAAGATTTGACGACGAAGACAGTTACCTTTGATGAACTGCAAGGTGGTTTGGATTTGTCCAACGTTATCAGTATTCATTCCTGCGAACCAACTTTGGAAGATGTTTTTATCACGTTGACAGGAGGTACCTTAAATGTCTAATAAATTCAAAGGTATGATTTGGCTGAGAGGTCAAGTGACACTAGCTAATAAAAGTATTCTATTGCAGGTTTTTATGCCGATTTTCCTTGTTTTTCTCTATAAATTTATTTTTTCTCTGAATGGAGTAGGTAAGGAAATTGGAGTGGATAAACTAGCTATTATGTTGCTTACGATCTCTCTGCCTTTCTCTCTAGCCATGTCAGTTGGGACACCTATCATCATCATCCTAGCTGAGGAAAGAGAAAAACATAATTTGCAAAGTTTGCGCTTGGCTGGTGTGACAGCGGGTCAATACATTCTCTCCGCCTTAATCTGGCCAGCGATTATTGGGAGCTTTTATATCGTCATTACCCCACTTTTGGTAGGAGCTAAGCTTTCTAATCATGTATTTAGCTATAGTTTGGTACTCTTATTGACCATGCTGGTCTTAATTTTCTTCTTTTTAATGGTTGGTCTGTTTTGTAAAAATCAGGTCATGGCACAATCTCTTAGTGTTCCAGCCATGCTCTTGGCGGCATTTATTCCTATGTTTTCAAATATGAGCGAGGATTTATTTAAGGTGCTGCGTTATAGCTTTATGGGCCTCTTTACTAGTTATATGAAAGATTGGTCTCATTTCCATTTATGGAGCGGAGAATTTTTGGCTCTGCTACTTTGGCTGCTTCTTTTTACAGGAATTTCTTTCTATTTGATGCGCCGTTTGCAAATCTTGGACGACTAATCTAGGTCGCTAGACTGATTTTTAGCACTCTTGTAAAAAGAGTGCTAATTTTTTGAGTTTTTGTCTTGACTTTGGAGTAGAAGAGTGTATAATAGAATCATGAGTTAGCACTCGAGGTGATTGAGTGCTAATTGACAGCAGAATCTTGATTGGAGGTGATGCCGTGGTCACGGAGCGTCAAAATGAGATTTTGAATTTGATTATTGATATCTTTACTAAGACTCACGAGCCGGTCGGCTCCAAAGCCCTGCAGGATTCCATCAATTCCAGTAGTGCTACTATCCGAAACGATATGGCAGCTTTGGAAAAGCAGGGGCTTCTGGAAAAGGCGCATACGTCCAGCGGCCGTAAGCCTAGCGTGGCTGGTTTTCAGTACTTTGTCAAGCATTCTCTGTCCTTTGATCGTCTCGCTGAGAATGAACTTTATGAGGTTATCAAAGCCTTTGACCATGAGTTTTTCAACTTGGAGGACATTCTTCAACAGGCAGCAGACCTTTTGACCAAGCTCAGTGGATGCACGGTTGTTGCACTGGATGTAGAACCCAGTCGGCAGCGTTTGACAGCTTTTGACATCGTTGTGCTCAGTCAGCACACGGCTCTGGCGGTCTTCACCTTGGATGAGTCCAATACCATTACCAGTCAGTTTATGATTCCGCGCAACTTCCTAAGAGAAGATCTGGACAGGCTTAAAGGCCTAGTAAGGGAGCGGTTCTTGGGACAGACAGTGCTGGACATCCATTACAAGATTCGAACGGAAATTCCGCAGATTATCCAACGCTATTTCACTACGACGGACAATGTCATTCAGCTTTTTGAGCATATCTTTGGTGATATTTTCAAGGAAAATGTGATTCTGTCTGGCAAGGTTCAGCTCTTGGAATTCTCAGACCTGACGGCCTATCAGTTTTTTGATGACCCGCAGAAAGTAGCTTTTGAGATTCGCGACAGTTTGGCCGAAGATCAGATGCAAAGCGTGCGCGTGGCAGACAGTAGAGAAAGCTGTTTGGTTGATTTGACACTAATTTCCAGCAAATTCCTGATTCCTTATCGAGGCTTTGGGGTGCTGGCAGTTGTCGGTCCGGTCAATCTTGATTACCAACGGCTGGTCAGTCAGATGAATGTCGTCAACCGCGTGCTGACCATGAAACTGACCGACTTCTATCGATACCTTAGCAGTAATCACTACGAAGTCCACTAAATATAGTATAAATATTCCTAAAAAGGAGGTGCCTTGTGGCAAAACATAAACAAGAAGAACATCCAGAAGATGTAGAAGTAAAAGAGGAAGCTGTAGAAACAGCTGAGCAAGCTGAATCAGCAAGCCCTGAAAAATCAGAATTAGAACTAGCTAATGAGCGGGCAGAAGATTTTGAAAACAAATATCTCCGTGCTCATGCAGAAATGCAGAACATCCAGCGCCGAGCAAATGAAGAACGCCAGCAGCTGCAAAGGTACCGCAGCCAGGACTTGGCAAAAGCTATCTTGCCTTCGATAGATAATCTGGAGCGCGCGCTTGCCGTTGAAGGTCTGACAGATGATGTCAAAAAAGGACTGGAAATGGTGCAGGAAAGCTTGATTCATGCTCTCAAAGAAGAGGGCATCGAAGAAATCCCAGCTGACGGAACTTTTGACCATAACTATCACATGGCCATTCAAACAGTTCCAGCCGACGATGAGCACCCAGCTGACACTATTGCGCAGGTCTTCCAAAAAGGCTACAAACTTCATGATCGTATTTTGCGCCCAGCAATGGTAGTGGTCTATAACTAGGCTAGAAAACTTGAAAAATCTTGTCCGAAACGACAATAAACTATGAAGAAAGAAAACATTCGTTTAGCTTTGCTTTTAATGAGCGAACGAACCAAAGACGATACTCTTCGCCGTGGCGCTATTCGCGCAAACTTTGAGACCTTAGGCTCAAAGTTTAGTCAAAGAGATTGATAAAGTCAAACTCTGACGGTGGCGCAGCCTAATAAGAGTATCAAAAAGAAAATAGAATATAAAATTTAAGGAGAAAAACACATGTCTAAAATTATCGGTATTGACTTAGGTACAACAAACTCAGCAGTTGCAGTTCTTGAAGGAACTGAGAGCAAAATCATTGCAAACCCAGAAGGAAACCGTACAACACCATCTGTAGTGTCATTCAAAAATGGTGAAATCATCGTTGGTGATGCGGCAAAACGTCAAGCAGTGACAAATCCAGATACAATCATTTCCATCAAATCAAAAATGGGAACATCTGAAAAAGTAGCTGCCAATGGCAAAGAATACACTCCGCAAGAAATCTCAGCTATGATTCTGCAATACTTGAAAGGCTATGCAGAAGAGTACCTTGGTGAAAAAGTAAGCAAAGCAGTTATCACAGTACCAGCTTACTTTAACGATGCACAACGTCAAGCGACTAAAGACGCTGGTAAAATCGCTGGTCTTGAAGTAGAACGTATTGTCAACGAACCAACTGCAGCAGCCCTTGCTTATGGTCTTGACAAACAAGATAAAGAAGAAAAAATCTTGGTCTTTGACTTGGGTGGTGGTACCTTCGACGTTTCAATTCTTGAGTTGGGTGATGGTGTCTTTGATGTACTGGCAACTGCTGGTGACAACAAACTCGGTGGTGACGACTTTGACCAAAAGATTATCGACCACATGGTAGCTGAGTTCAAGAAAGAAAATGGCATCGACTTGTCAAATGACAAGATGGCGCTTCAACGTTTGAAAGATGCAGCTGAAAAGGCTAAGAAAGACCTTTCAGGTGTGACTTCTACTCAAATCAGCTTGCCGTTTATCACAGCTGGCGACGCTGGACCTCTCCACTTGGAAATGACTCTGACTCGTGCTAAATTCGACGATTTGACTCGTGACTTGGTAGAGCGCACTAAAGAACCAGTTCGTCGTGCTCTTTCTGACGCAGGTCTGAGCTTGTCAGAAATTGACGAAGTAATCTTGGTTGGTGGTTCAACTCGTATTCCAGCTGTTGTAGAAGCTGTTAAGGCTGAAACTGGTAAAGAGCCAAACAAATCAGTGAACCCTGATGAAGTAGTTGCTATGGGAGCAGCTATCCAAGGTGGTGTTATCACTGGTGATGTCAAAGACGTTGTCCTTCTTGACGTAACACCATTGTCACTTGGTATCGAAACAATGGGTGGTGTCTTCACTAAGCTGATCGACCGCAACACAACGATTCCAACTTCTAAATCACAAGTCTTCTCTACTGCAGCAGACAATCAACCAGCCGTTGATATCCACGTTCTTCAAGGTGAACGCCCAATGGCAGCAGATAACAAGACTCTTGGACGTTTCCAATTGACAGATATTCCAGCTGCTCCTCGTGGAATCCCTCAAATCGAAGTAACCTTTGACATTGATAAGAACGGTATTGTATCAGTTAAGGCTAAAGACCTTGGAACTCAAAAAGAACAACACATTGTCATCCAATCTAACAGCGGCCTTACTGACGAAGAAATCGACCGCATGATGAAGGATGCGGAAGCAAATGCTGAAGCAGATAAGAAACGTAAGGAAGAAGTTGATCTTCGTAACGAAGTTGACCAAGCTATCTTTGCGACTGAAAAGACTATCAAGGAAACTGAAGGCAAAGGCTTCGACGCAGAGCGTGACGCTGCCCAAGCTGCTCTTGATGAACTTAAGAAAGCGCAAGAAGATAATAACTTGGACGACATGAAAGCGAAATTGGAAGCTCTCAACGAAAAAGCTCAAGCGTTGGCAGTGAAACTCTATGAGCAAGCTGCTGCGGCTCAACAAGCCCAAGCAGGAGCAGAAGGCGCACAAGCAGCAGATAACTCAGGCGACGATGTCGTAGACGGTGAGTTTACGGAGAAATAGGAGGAGTTATTTTTGGATAACGTAGCAGATATCATGAAAACGTTATTTTGGTATGTCATTATCTACGGAAGTTTGATTCTTATTGCCTATCCTGTTAAAGAAGGTGGAGATAAGACATTACTGGGTATGAAACCAAAATATTTACTTCAAAAATTTCTAGAACTAATGGCATTTCCCATTGCTATAGGTATTCTAGTAAATGTACTAAGTTAAATGAGTCCAATCACAGGGGTTGATAAACCAACCTCTGTTTTTCGGTAAAATAGAGGATGTTGCGTATGAAAAAAGTACTTTGTTTGATTTATCCTAATTTTTCTCTTTATGAGATAACTGCTTTAACGAGTACTTTAGCTCTGTCTTTTGACGCCACGATTGATTATGTCGCTTCAGATCATTCGATGGTGGGCTCTGAGGATGGCTTGCTCTGTCAACCGACCAAAACACTAGATCAAATCTGTATAGAAGAGTATTCTTGTGTGATTTTGCCAGGAATGGTAAACATAGGACCTGCTCTACAGGATGAGAAATTGATTTCGTTTTTGAGGGACCTTGGTGAGCAAGATATCTTAATATCAGCCATTTCTTCAGCGCCTCTTTTATTAGCGAAAGCAGGTCTGTTGAAGGACACGAAATTTACAGGTGGAATATGGCAAAACTTCTTTGACTATTTTGAATTTCTTCCACGTGAAAATTTCCAACTGAAAGTCCTTGTGCAAGATAAACAAATCATTACGGCTATCGGTTTTGCCCATCAAGCGTTTGCGAGAAAAGTGCTTCTTAGTCTAGGTTTGGTAGATAATGCTGACGACTATTTTAAAGAACGGAATCAGTATTCAGAAAAGAACTTGATATTCACTTTATCAGAAGAAGAGTTTGCTGAAATGAAGCATGAATTTGAAAATACCCTCTGATCAATATTTTCTAAAATTTAAAGAAAGGAACATGGGTGTTCGCAACTGAACACGGGTTCCAAAAATTCTGACTCAATATAAAAGAAAGGAACTGAACCCGACCTAAATTCTCGGAAAAGAGAGAAGTCTGTCTAGGAGCATCGCTCCGTCGCCTGATTTCCTATTTTTCAGTCGAATTTTACGGTCTTGGTATCTTACATGAACAATACAGAATATTACGACCGTCTAGGTGTCTCTAAGAATGCTTCTCAGGATGAGATCAAGAGAGCCTATCGGAAATTATCTAAAAAGTACCACCCCGACATTAATAAGGAAGCTGGGGCGGAGGACAAATATAAAGAAGTCCAAGAGGCTTATGAAACGCTGAGCGACGAGCAAAAGCGGGCAGCCTATGATCAATACGGTGCAGCGGGAGCTAATGGTGGCTTTGGCGGTGGTGCAGGCGGCTTCGGTGGCTTTGATGGCTCCGGCTTTGGCGGCTTTGAAGATATCTTCTCCAGCTTCTTTGGTGGTGGCGCTTCGCGTAATCCTAATGCTCCGCGCCAAGGGGATGATCTTCAGTATCGTGTAAATCTCCGCTTTGAAGAAGCGATTTTCGGAGCTGAGAAGGAAATCAAGTATAACCGCGAAGCGACTTGTCGTACCTGTGACGGGTCTGGTGCTAAGCCAGGAACTAGCCCTGTTACCTGTGGTCGCTGCCATGGCTCAGGTGTCATCAATGTTGATACCCAAACACCGCTTGGCATGATGCGTCGGCAAGTGACCTGTGATGTCTGTCATGGCCGAGGAAAAGAAATCAAAAGTCCTTGTGAAACCTGTCACGGAACGGGTCATGAAAAACAGGCTCACAGCGTTAAGGTAAAAATCCCAGCTGGTGTGGAAACTGGTCAGCAGGTCCGTCTGTCTGGTCAAGGTGAAGCAGGCTTTAATGGCGGTCCTTATGGTGATCTTTATGTTGTGGTCCAAGTTGAGCCGAGTGACAAGTTTGAGCGAGATGGCTCTACCATTTACTACAAGCTCAATCTCAACTTTGTCCAAGCAGCTCTTGGTGACAGTGTGGATATTCCAACTGTTCACGGGGATGTGGAGCTGAATATCCCAGAAGGAACACAGACTGGCAAGCGTTTCCGTCTGCGTGGCAAGGGAGCACCGAGTCTGCGTGGTGGAAGCATGGGTGACCAGTATGTAACTGTCAATGTTGTGACGCCGACTGGCCTCAACGACCGTCAAAAAGCGGCCCTCAAAGAATTTGCGGAAGCTGGCAATATCTCGGTCAATCCTAAGAAAAAAGGCTTCTTCGACAAAATGAAAGATGCCTTGGAAGATTTGTAATCATATAAAAAGGAGCAGCCTAATGCTGTTCTTTTTATGTTTTCTAGAAGGACATTTGGCAAATGTAGTCAAGTAAGAGAGCCGCTCTAATCAGCCTTTTAATTAAAAGAAATTCACAATAAAAAGCGTAAAGAGATTTTCTCTATTTACTTTTACAAAAATTAATTGTTTTTTTAAGTAAAATCTATTGTAAAAATTTCCTAAAAGATATATGATAATACTATATGTATAAAACGCATCTTTTTAGCCTGCTGGGGAGTTGGTTAGGAAGATAATGGGAGATTAACTTTATACATTTTAGGAAAAAGGGGATTTATAAAGTGAAACGTTTTGAAAAAGTGCAGGAGCGAATTCAGAAATATTCGATTCGCAAATTGTCTGTCGGTGTGGGCTCAGTTGCCATTGCAGCTCTGATTTTTGGGAGCTCTTTGTCCAGTTCGACTGTTGCTGCGGATGAAGTTGGAGGCGGTGCGACTGCTCACTATACTTATGTTGAAGAGCAAGAGCTAACAGAGCAGGAAAAAGGGCTGATTAAGAAAGGTCTGCCTGAAAATCTGCAAACAGGGGAAAATTATTACCTGATTTATCGGAAGCAAGATGGGCAAACTGTCTTGCCGAGTACAGGAAATAACGGTCAGCCGCTTCTCGGCTTATTTGCGGGAACGGCTATTTTGGCTGTCTTGGTATTCTCACGAAAGAAATCTGGTAAGTTACTAGGAGTGCTTTTGCTAGGTAGTTTGGGACAAACTGTGTTACAGTCTCCTCAAGCGTTTGCGCTAGAAAATCGGGAATTGCTTTCATATAACCGTCAAGTTGCGGTTTCGTCAACAGTCTCTGAAGCGGATGTGACCATTGCAGGCTATAACTATATCGGTTACTTTACAGCTTCTGATTTGCGTACTTTGACAGAGACCAAGACAACCTCTCTGCCGGCTGGTCAAGAGGCTCAAGCGCAAGCAGAATTATCAGAAGCTGCAAAAGAGGATTCTGATTCTATTGATCGAGCTGCTCAGGCAGGGTTGCAGTATCAGCTGAATCCTGATGAAAGTGATTCTGGCCAGATAGGGAATCTTCCAACTCCAACTCCAGCTCCAACTCCAAATCCTAGTCCAGCTCCTCAGCCGTCAAATCCACCTATAGAAACGGCAAAAGGGGAAAGTTTACAAGAACCTGCCTTGCCAGAGTACAGCGGTGCTGTGAACGGTGAGTCGCTAGTTCAAGCGGAAACTCCAGTCTATACTGCTCCAGTTGGTACAGTTGGAGACACAGCCCCAGTCGAGCCAGCCCTCCCAGAATACACAGGCGGAGTTAATGGCGAATCGCTAGTTCAAGCAGACAATCCGGTCTATGATGCTCCAGTAGCTACAGTTAGTGACGTGGCTCCGGTTGAGCCCGCCCTCCCAGAATATACAGGCGGCGTTAACGGCGAATCGGCAGTTCAAGCAGACAATCCAGTCTATGATGCTCCAGTAGCTACAGTTAGTGACGTGGCTCCAGTTGAGCCAGCTTTGCCAGAATACACAGGTGGCGTTAATGGTGAGTCAACAGTTCAGCCAGAACAGCCTAGTCTGCATACAGACATCAAGCTAGAAACGATTGAACCTCAAGTTGTCAACAAGACAGATGATAGCAAGTATCTTGATGAGGAGACCACTGTCGATGGAACTCCAGGACAAAAAGAAATTGTTACCAGCTATGAAGTCTTGGGTGGTAATCGCATATCAGAGCCGCAAATAACTGAAAGAATCTTGCATGAAGCAGTTGATACAGTGGTCACTCGGGGTAGCAAGGCTCGCATCAATAAAGAAGAATTGAGCAAGCAGCTAGCTTTAGCAGCGGCTGTAGATCCAGGAGTTTACACCAATCAATCCTATCAGCAGCTGCAAGCAATTAAGAATATGGCTGCGACGGTTTATCAAACTTCGTCAAGTCAAGATGAAATAGATGCGGGTGTCAACCAACTTAAGCAAGCTTTGTCCGACTTATTGGCCCTTAAAGCAGCACCAACTCTGACTGTTTCAGCGGTTAAGAAGGATGAATTGCAGAAATCAGTTCAGATTCAATACCAGCTGACGGACAGGGATCAAGCCTTTACTAGTGCTCATGTTCGTCTGAAGAAGGATGGCCAGCTGATAGCAGAGCAGAACTTGGCGGCAGGCCAGTTGACTGCTAGCTTCAGTGGTTTGGACTACTATACACCATATAAGATTGAGACGACTCTGTCTTATGACTTAGGAAATGGCTCTGAAAGTCAGGAATTAGCTCAAGAGACAGTCCAGCTTGACCTGAAGAAGGTAGAACTCAAGTCCATCACTAATGTCGCTTTGATGAAGGTTGAAAATGGCCAGACAAAATTGATGCCTACTCTGGCTGAAAAGCCAGCAAATCTGGACCAATATTATCTGCACTTTACATCCGACCAGTTCAAGGACACTGTCCTACCAGTTACCTCTATTGAGGAAGTGGTCGTTGATAACCAGCCTGTCTTCAAGATTCAGGCTCAGCTGCCAGACTTGCTGCAAAGAAGCGCAACTGGTCTTCAAAACAGCTTTGATTTCTATCTGGAAAAGGCTAAGAAGCGTGAAGGAAATGTCTACTATGACTTCCAAGATCTTTTGGACGGTATCAAGGAAGATCCTTCTGGAACCTTTATTTTGGGCCGCAGTATCAGTGCCAAGCTGATTGACAAACCTGCCAACAGCAAATCTTACTTGCCAGGTGAGTTCAAAGGTCAGCTGATTGGCGGTCAAAATGGCGAGCGCCATGCGATTTTAGACTTGGCGCATCCTTTATTTGATACGATTACTGGCGGAACGGTCAAGGATATTGACTTTAAGCGGGTCAATATGGTTTATCCAGATTCGCAAGCGGGCGATACAATTGCGACAATTGCTGCCCGCTTGAAGAATAAAGGAGTAATCGAAAACGTCAATGTACAAGGATACTTGGAAGGAAGAGACCATATAGCCGGTCTGGTTAACAATATAGAAGGCCAATCTCGAGTTGAAAATGTCTCCTTTAAGGGTCAGATTAAGTCTAAAGGCGGAAATTCTGTAACAGCTGGTATCGCTGGAACCAACGCCATGTCCTTGGTGAAACGTGCCTACGTTGAAGCGGATATTTGGGTTAAGAGTGGCCAAAATGCAGGTATGCTGGTCGCTCAAAACTTCACTGACTATTCAGGTTCAGGCTGGGGTAACTGGGGCAGATTGATGCAATCAGTTGCCAAAGGTAAGTTAGAGGATGCAGGCTCAAGAAATTCAGCTGGTATCGCTGCTTCCATTTGGCCGTATGGAACCATCAATGACACTGTCAGCTATGCAACGGTAGTGAACGGTAAAGAGCTCTTTAGCTCAGATAATGAGATTACCGATGCTTGGATGGGACAAAAACTCCAAAACCTCTTTGGTGTTCAGGGACAAAGCTCTGGAACCAAGACAGGTAAAGATGCTAAGTTCCGTCGCTTGACAGAAGCAGAAGCTGAGCAAAAAGTCAAGAGCTATCAGATTACGGCTCTTGAGCAAACCAGCGCAAATGAAGTAACAACTGAGAAGCTAAATGCTGCTATCCTGAGAACAAGTACTTATCAAGATAAGCCAGGTTACAAGGCAGAAAATGAACAGCTTTATCAGAACCTCGAGCGCTTTATGCCTTTCTACAACCAAGAGTTCTTGATTCATGAGGCCAATAAGCTGGTGGATGCTGGTAAGGCGGGCGACCTGTTGACTAAGAAAGTTCTATCAGTTCAAGCCCTGAAAGGCAACCAATTTGTTACTGGCGGAACGGATGCAGATAAGATCTTAGTCCATTTTGCAGACGGAAGCAAGACCATCTTCAATCTTCAAAATCAAGCACGATTTGAGCAGACTGCCCTGCCAGAATATCAAATCGCAGAGCTTGGTACGGTCTATACTCCAAATCACTCAACCGCAGTCAAAGAAGACTTGCTGACTCAGCTGACTGAGAGCTTGAAGAGCTTTGAACTGTATAGTGATGAAGTCTATCGTTCTGTTGGTCTGCCTAATGATAATGACAAGGTCAACAAAGTGAAGCGTCTCTTCCTAGATGAATCTCTGGCTGAAGTGAAAGCCAACTTGCAGGATATGCTTGGTAAGCTCTTGGCTAATGAATGGACAAGATTCCATGCTGATAATCCAGCAGCCAACGAAGCTCTGAAAGCTAAAATCGAAGAGAACAAGACGGCTATCATGCTCGGTCTGACCTACCTCAACCGTTATTACGATCTCAAATTTGGCGACTATAACCTCAAGGAGCTAGTACTCTTCAAACCTGACTTCTATGGTGAAAAAGTGTCATTGCTGGATCGCTTGATTAAGATTGGTCGTTCGACAGAAAATCAACTGAAAGGGGCAGACAATGTCAATATGTTTGCGCGTCAGTTGAAGGCTGAGTCCAAGTCTAGTGATTTGGTCGCTTACTTGGATTACAACCGTCGTCTTTTGACTGACTTTGCTGATATGGATTCTTGGTTCAAGGACGCAACCCGAGGCTTTATTCAGTTTGAAGAACGCCAATCAGAAGTCGAGGAGATTAAGTCTGCTAAGTATCGCGTCTTTGATAACCTCAACTCTGAATATTTCAGCAACTATATCCTCCCGCTTCTAACCTTGAAGAATACGCGCTTAGCCATTCTGTCAAACTATAGCACGATGGCCTTTGTCAACAGAGACAAGCGCCGGTCATGGTCTGATGAACGATTTAATGCGGGCATCAAGGAAGTAGCGACCCAGCATCGAAATCACGTAGATACTTGGTACAAACTGCTCTCAGATGATATCAAGTCCAGAATGGTAAAGCAAAATGTGACGGCTGTATGGGATGGTTTTGATGTCGAAGGACGTGGCTGGATTGATGTCAACGGAAATGATAATAAGGGCAATCCTTATGCTCCATCACGTGAGTTCTTTAACCTGGTTGGAGGAAGAGCTGGTGGCTGGTACAAGTCAAATGGCTATGGTGCCCACGCTGCCGGTTCAATCCGTGTGAACTTCGAGGCCTTTGACCTCTTGACGGAATACGGTGTGTCCGTCTTCACGCACGAGCTCACCCACGTCAACGATAGAGATATTTATCTGGGCGGACATGGCAGACGACAAGGTATCGGACCAGAAGGCTATGCCCAAGGGTTGCTCCAATCACCTGTTCCTGGTCAGCCAGGTTGGGGTGCTCTGGGTCTCAATATGGCCTTTGATCGTCCAAATGATGGCAGTCTCATTTTCAATAGCTCGCCAAGACTCTTCAAGAACCGAGCAGACATCGACCATTACATGAAGGGGTATAATGATACTCTCATGCTGCTGGATTACCTTGAGGGCCAAGCGGTTGTGGATAGAGGAAATGAAGCCGCAGCTAAATGGTTCAAGAAGATTGAGCCGAAGGTTGTAGATGCTCGGACTCAATATGATGTCGTGAGAGAGTTAACGGCAGAGGAGAAAGCGGCCATGTCAGTCTCTTCTGTAGAGGACTTGGTTGACCAAGGCTTGCTGTCTAACCGTGCGGTTGACAATCGAACTTATAACCCTGCTGACTATGACTCTAGTTACATTGCGATCGACTTTATGACAGGTATCTATGGTGGTGGTCAAAACAATACTGGAGCGCCGGGTGCCTTGATGTTCAAGCATAATACCTTCAGAATCTGGGGTTACTATGGCTATGAAAAAGGCTTTGTAAGCTATGCTTCCAATAAACACCGTAAGACAGCCAATGAGCAAGGGGTGACTGGTTTGAGCGATAACTTTATCATCAAGCAAATTTCTGAAGGCGAATTTGAAACAATGGAAGCCTTCAAGAAAGCTTACTTCAGAAAAGTTGTAGATAAAGCACAAACCTCAGGTATTAAGCCAGTGACTGTCAACGGAAAAGTCTATAGTACTTATGAAGAGCTGAAAGCTGGCTTTGCAGAAGCTGTTGACAAGGATCTGAAGAAGTCTCGTGTCGATGAACGTGCAACCAAGGACTTCAAGTATGCTGTCTTTACGCAGTTGCTCAAGAACACCAACAGCTTTATGGATGAAAACTCCATTTGGGGTTCCTAAGAAAAAGTGTTTAATTGCCTACATGAGTAGCTGCAAATAATGACCTTTAGCAATATGTAATCAATAACCCATTTGAATTTGTTCTGTTTGTGTCGTCACTGACAGTATGATTCAGATGGGTTTTTTTGTTGCATAACGGCAACAAACAGTATCGATTATCCCTAATTCTTATACGGTATTTTCATAAAAATCTGTCCCCGGACAGTTCCTGCTTTTAGGGCTTGCTGGGGGCTTTTTTTCCTGCTAAAATAAACACATGACACGTTATAAAGCGATTATATCCTATGATGGTTATGGCTTTGCTGGTTTTCAGCGACAGCCCCATGCCAGAAGTGTTCAGGAAGAGATTGAAAAGACCCTGACCCGTATCAATAAAGGCCAGCCTGTGGTGATTCATGGAGCGGGTCGGACCGACAGCGGTGTTCACGCCCTGGGCCAGGTGCTGCATTTTGATTTACCGGAAGAGCGGGATGAAGAAAAATTACGTTTCGCCTTGGATACCCAGACGCCGGAAGATATTGATTTTATTAGTGTGGAGCAGGTATCAGATGATTTTCATTCTCGCTACAATAAGCACAGCAAAACCTATGAATTTTTGGTGGACATCGGCCGGCCTAAAAATCCTATGATGCGCCATTATGCCACGCATTATCCATATCCTTTGGAGCTGGGTCTGATAGAAGAAGCGATTGCTCAGCTAGAGGGGACGCATGATTTTACAGGATTTACGGCTTCGGGAACCAGCGTGGAAGACAAGGTTCGGACCATCACCGAGGCCAAGGTCCGCTATGATGCAGAGCGGAATTTTCTAGTCTTTACTTTTTCGGGCAATGGCTTTCTCTACAAGCAGATCCGTAATATGGTCGGTACCCTGCTCAAGATTGGCAATAAGCGCATGCTGGTAGAGCAGATTCAGAGGATTTTAGCGGAGAAAGATCGCCATCTGGCAGGACCAACAGCCGGTCCAAACGGCCTCTATCTAAAGGAGATTCGTTATGAAGAATAAGTTGATTTTAGCCCTTTCGGGCAATGATATTTTCAGCGGCGGCGGACTGCACGCTGATTTGGCTACCTACACGGTCAATGGTCTGCATGGATTCGTAGCTGTGACTTGCCTGACAGCCATGACTGATAAGGGATTTGAGGTCATTCCAGTTGAGGAAGAGGTTTTTGCCCAGCAGTTAGCCAGTCTCAAAGATGTTCCTTTTTCTGCTATTAAGATAGGACTTTTACCCAATCTGGAAATAGCAGAGCAGGCATTGGCTTTTGTCAGGCAGCATGCGGATATACCAGTAGTTCTGGATCCTGTTCTGGTCTGCAAGGAAAATCATGACTTGGAAGTCAGTGCACTTAGAGAAGAAATCATCAAGTTTTTCCCTTATGTCAGCATCATCACGCCAAATCTGGCAGAAGCTCAGCTATTGACCCAAAAAGAAATCAAAACTCTGGAGGATATGCGGGCTGCAGCCAAGGAGCTCTATGATTTGGGAGCTAAGCATGTGGTGATTAAGGGCGGCAATCGCTTAAGTAAGGAGCGAGCGGTGGATGTTTACTATGACGGACGCGATTTTGAGGTCATGGAATCGCTAGTGCTGGCCAGCAACAATACCGGAGCGGGTTGCACATTTGCTTCCAGCATTGCCAGTCAGCTGCTTCTAGGCAAGTCTCCGCTTGCAGCAGTTCAAATTTCTAAAGATTTTGTTTACCGAGCGATTCAGCGCTCAGATCAATATGGGGTAGTTCAGTATGAGAAATAATCAAGTTAAAAAATTAGTTATCTTAGCTTTCATCACAGCTCTATCAGTGGTTTTGGGGAATTTTTTAAAAATCCCAACTCCGACAGGATTTTTGACACTGCTGGATGCAGGGATTTATTTTACAGCCTTCTACTTTGGCCGCAAGGAAGCGGCTATTGTCGGAGGCCTTTCAGGCTTTTTGATTGATATGATTGCCGGCTATCCCCAGTGGATGATTTTCAGTCTGATTTGCCACGGACTTCAGGGATTCTTTGCTGGCTTTGAGGGCAAGAAACGCTACCTTGGCCTGGTCTTGGCCGCAGTGGCTATGGTCGGTGGCTATGCCCTCTTTGGTAGTATCATGAATGGTGTCGGGGCTGCCCTAGCCGAAATCTTAAGTAATTTTATGCAGAATGCATTTGGTTTAGCAGTCGGTTTTGCCCTCTACAAAGCTTTCCCGGAGAGTTTGAAAAAGACAGTCACAGTGAAATAAGTGAGGTGGGAAATGGACTTAGCTAAGATTGGAGCAGAAACTCGTCAGATTGTTCTAGATGTTTTGGATAAGGCTGCCTTGGTTGAAGGAGATATTTTTGTTCTGGGTCTATCCTCCAGTGAGGTTGTCGGAGGTCATATCGGTCAGAATTCCAGTCTGGAAGTCGGACAGGTTATTGTCAAAACCATACTGGATATCTTAGAAGAGAAGGGTATCTTTCTAGCAGTTCAGGGATGTGAGCATCTCAATCGCGCCCTCGTAGTCGAAAGAGCCTTGGCTGACAAGAAGGATTTGGAGATAGTCAATGTTCTGCCTACTCTTCATGCTGGAGGCAGTGGTCAGCTAGCGGCTTTCCAATACATGAAAGATCCTGTCGAGGTAGAGTTTATTGTCGCTCAGGCGGGGCTGGATATTGGCGATACTGCTATCGGCATGCATGTCAAGCATGTGCAGATTCCTATCCGACCGATTCTCAAGGAATTGGGAGCTGCCCATGTCACGGCTTTAGCCAGCCGTCCCAAGCTAATTGGCGGCGCCAGAGCGGCCTATACTGAGGATAAGATCAGGAAGGGATAAAAGGAAAAATAATTTTGAAAAAAACTCTAATTATGCTATAATGGGTTGTATTCAATAAATTTTAAGGAGAAATGACAGAATGTCTGTATCATTTGAAAACAAAGAAACAAATCGCGGTCTTTTGACTTTTAGCATCAGTCAAGAGAAAATCAAGCCTGCCTTGGACCGTGTATTTAAGTCAGTAAAAAAAGATATTGCTGTACCAGGTTTCCGTAAAGGTCACCTTCCACGTGCTATCTTCAACCAACGTTTTGGTGAAGAAGCCCTTTACCAAGATGCTTTGAACGCTCTTCTTCCAGAAGCATACGAAGCGGCTGTCAAAGAAGCGGGTATCGAAGTAGTTGCTCAGCCTCAGTTTGATGTCGAGTCTATGGAAAAAGGCCAAGACTGGGTCATCAAAGCTGAAGTAGTCACTAAGCCAGAAGTTAAGCTGGGTGCTTACAAAGACTTGGAAGTAACTGTTGAAGCTACTAAAGAAGTGACTGACGCTGAAGTAGATGAGCGCATTGAGCGTGAGCGCAACAACTTGGCTGAGTTGGTTCTCAAAGAAGGTCCAGCAGCTGATGGTGATACAGTTGTGATTGACTTTGTTGGATCTGTTGACGGCGTTGAATTTGACGGCGGCAAGGGTGACAACTTCTCACTTGGACTGGGTAGCGGTCAATTCATCCCAGGATTTGAAGAGCAGTTGGTTGGCCACAGTGCAGGTGAAACAGTGGATGTTGTCGTAACCTTCCCAGAAGACTACCAAGCAGAAGACTTGGCAGGCAAGGAAGCTAAGTTTGTGACAACTATTCACGAAGTTAAAGAAAAAGAAGTTCCAGCATTGGACGATGAACTTGCAAAAGATATCGACGAAGAAGTGGAAACTCTTGACGAGCTGAAAGAAAAGTACCGCAAAGAATTGTCAGAAGCTAAGGAAACAGCTTATAAGGATGCGGTAGAAGCAGCAGCTATTGATCAAGCAGTAGCAAACTCGGAAATCGTTGACTTGCCAGCAGAAATGATCCACGAAGAAGTGCACCGTGCTGTTAATGAATTCTTGGGCAACATGCAACGCCAAGGAATCTCACCTGACATGTACTTCCAAATCACTGGCACTACTCAGGAAGACCTGCACAAGCAATACGAAGCAGATGCTGAGTCACGCACTAAGACAAACCTTGTCGTAGAAGCAGTTGCTAAGGCAGAAGGTTTTGAAGCTAGCGCAGAAGAAATCGAAGCAGAAGTAACTTCATTGGCTACAGACTACAACATGGAAGTAGACCGTGTTCGTCAATTGCTGTCAGAAGATATGCTGAAACACGACATTGCTATCAAGAAAGCTGTCGAAGTGATTACTAGCACTGCGAAAGTGAAATAAGCTTCATCATTCAAAACGATATCATTTGAAACTAGTGTATAAATGCACTAGTTTCTTTTGTACTTGTTCCGTGATTTTTCCTGGATTTTCTTTTGACGAAAATAGAAATTTATCGTACAATAGAAAGTAGCGAAAAATTGCAAGAGGGCGACAAGCCTTTACTTAATCTTAAAGGAGATCAACTTTGGAATTAGAAGTATTTGCTGGACAGGAAAAAAGTGAGCTTTCTATGATTGAAGTGGCGCGTGCCATTTTGGAAGCCCGCGGCCGCGACCATGAGATGTATTTTAATGATCTGGTCAATGAAATTCAAAACTATCTGGAAAAATCAAACAGTGAGATTCGTGATGCTCTGCCTTTATTCTACACAGAACTCAATGTAGACGGCAGCTTTATTCCGCTGGGGGATAATAAATGGGGCCTGCGTTCATGGTATGCTATCGACGAAGTGGATGAAGAAATCATTGCTTTGGAAGAGACTGATGAGGACGACGCACCTAAGAAACGCAAGAAGAAGCGCGTCAATGCCTTTATGGATGGCGACGAGGATGCCATTGACTACAGCGATGACGATCCAGAAGATGAGGACGGCTACGAAGCAGATCCTGCTCTCTCATACGATGAGGAAAATCCAGACGATGAGAAGAATGAAGTGGAAGCTTATGATGCTGAAATCAACGAAATCGCTCCAGATGATCTAGGTGAAGAAGTCGAACTTAACGAAGAAGATGACGACTACTCTGACGAAGACACGGAGACCGAAGAGGAAGAATAAATCAACCAAAAGAAACAAGGGACGAAATCCTTTGTTTCTTTTAATATTCCTTGAAATATAAGTCCGGAAGGTGTAGAATACTAATAAAATTTAATAAAGAAAAGATGGAGGAAGGCTGTTATGAAATTTGTTATTGATAAGAGTCTGGATGAACTAGGCATAAAAAGTGTCGTTATCGGGATTGCCAAGAATGTCAATCCTCATGCAGAACTGTCTTCCTCATTTCTAAAAAAGAAAAAGGAAATGGAAGGCTGGGCTCTGGCTTGCGACTTGGATGAGGTGCTTGAGTCGCCAGTGGTTCAAGGTTATATAGAAATACTCCAGCGCGTGGGTCGCAGTGTCAAGAAAAATCCTCCGACGGTTCCTGCTCTGATTCGCAATATCCAGCATCGAGGCTCGCTCCCTCATATTAATAGCATTATTGATATTTATAACGTTGAAGCCCTGCATTCTTTACTGGCTATTGGTGGGCATGATTTTGATAAGATTGAAGGTCAGGTAGAATTCACCGTAAGCCAAAAGGAAGATGTTTTTCTGCCTATTTTGTCCAAGGAGAAGCATGTTGCCAAGACGGACTATGTTTATCGGGATGCGAAAGGCATTTTGGCTTGGCTGGATGTTCGTGACAGCGAGTATTATAAGTTTGATGAGGAGACCAAGGATGCCATTTTCATCATTCAGGGGAATGCCAATACCTCTGTCGAAATGCGTCTGGCAGCCTTGGAACGAATCCGACACGATTTAGCAGAGTGCATGCCTGATTTAGAATTTGAAACACATGTCATCAGTATTGAGGAAAATTAACTGGAATAGGCTTTCCAATTTTGATTTTCACTGACTAGCAGCTTCCTGTTTTTAGGGAGCTTTTTTGCATGCTTTTGATTTCTTTTGTCAGAGTCGTGGTTGAAATAATGAGAAATGAGCACAGTTTGCTTTTCTGAAAATAGGAGACATTACTCAATAAAAAATGGTATAATAAAAAAAGAAAAGGAGCGTGCGATGACAGAAACACTATTAGAAGCTAAATCAATCAGCAAAAAATATGAGGATGAGTATGTCCTGCAGAATACGGATCTAAAAATTGATCAGGGGCAGTTTGTAGCAATCTTGGGTCACAGCGGCTCAGGAAAGTCAACGATGCTTAATATCCTATCTTCTCTACTGAAACCAAGTTCTGGACAGGTCTTATACAAAGGAAAGGAGATAGGTCAGCTGAGCAAATCGGCAGTGGCTAAGTTTAGGAGAGAAGACATTGGTTTGGTCTTTCAGCACTATATGCTAATTCCTAATCTGACAGTGGAGGAGAACATTCAACTGGGCAGCAAGTATGCCGCAGAGGCAGCAGACTTAGAAGAATTGGCTTTGCTATTGGGAATTGAGAAGTTTTTGAACAAATATCCTCATCAGCTGTCGGGCGGTGAGCAGCAGAGGGTCTGCATTGCCAGAGCTGTGATCAAGAAACCAACTATTTTGTTTTGTGATGAGGCGACTGGCGCTCTGGACAGCGAAAATAGTAAGAACATTATTGTTTTATTGCATGTTATCAAGCAAAACTACGGAACCAGTATCCTTTTTACGACACATAATCGAGAAATTGCCAGAACAGCAGACCGAATACTGCTCTTGGAAGATGGCCGTATTGTTAGGGACGACATGAATATGGAGAAGTTGTCGCCGGATCAAATGAGTTGGGAGATTTAATATGGGGTTGCTGTTTAAATATCTATCCAGAGACTTTTTTGCTAAGAGGACAATGGTGTCCATTCTATCTCTGATTATAATCTTCACTTCCTTTATGTACTTCTTCGTTCATTTCGCGATTGATGCCAATTTACTTCGTTTAGGTGGAGAGCAATTATCAGGCAATGAGGCTAATTATTTCACAGCTTTGAAAAGTAATCAACTCTTAATCAGAAACATTACTGTCGCTATGGTAGCCATATTCTCCCTCATTTTGTTCTTATTCATCAGAGGGACGCTCCAAAGAAATCGAGTGCAGCTAGCCCAGCTGATGTCCCTTGGCTTTTCTTTCTCCAGTGTGCTGGCAAGCTATGCGCTATTAATCTGCGGGTTATCCTTAATCAGTTCCTTGCTTGGCTTAGTCTTGGGCTTCTGGGCTTCCGATATCCTCCTTTCTGCGAATAGCCAGACCTATCTCGTGCAAGGATTGAGTAAAGGACTTTCTCTGCAGTCGGTTATGACGGGAACCCTCTTCCTAAGTCTTTTCTTAGGAGCTGTTACTTATCTGGCAGGACTGACGGTGAGAAAGACAGACCTTGCTCTAATGATGAAACAGACTGACGGAAAAAGCATCCGTCCTGGTTTGATGGAGAAGCTGATTCAAAAGCTGCCGATGAAGCATAAATTCAAATTTAAGCTAACTCTAAATCATTTTAGCACCTTAGGTCTCCTGTTGATTGCTATCGTTACGTTTAGCATCATGTTCGTCTTAAGCCTGTCTCTTACTTTTAGCTCCTCTAAAATCCTTGAATCTCAGAAGGAAGGCCGGAACTATTCTTATGATATCAGCTATGATAACTACCGAAAGGAGGAGGCTGGGTCAGCTTCAGATTCTGTAACCTATCTGAGATACGATGTTGAGCTAATGATAAAAGGCGAAGCTATAGCTTATCATGCCCTTGCATTTACCAACCAAAATGACTTGTTTCAGCTCATTGACAGTAAGGGAGAAATTCTAGATCCCACACAAGGTGTCTTTGTAAATCCTGAATTGCGAGAGAATTATGGTCTTAAAGTTGGGGATACTCTAGAGCTAAGAGTAAAGGGAAAGCAACATCAGATAAAGATAGCTGGATTTGCGGAGAATGCTGATTTAAAGACAATATATATTCCCAAAGACCAAGCATCCGTCATGGTAGATGAGACTAATGATATTTTTAATGGTAGATTGACCAATAAGCCTCAAGAAAAAGGTGAAGGAAAAGTTCGCTCCCTAGAGGAAAAATTATCAGCTGTACAAAGAAGTCAGACCGCCAACAAAGCAAGTGCTATTATCAACCAAAGTATCGGTGTCATAACGGGATGTTTATTGATTTACCTAGCAGTGTTTATTGGCTTGAATGGTAATATGAAGACTCTATTGATGTTTGATTTACTAGGATATGAGGAGAGAGAGGTTTATCGTATCCTGCTTAACCCCTACATTGTGATCAGCAATCTACTTTTCTTGCTCACTCTGCCTGTGGCCATCTATGCTGCAAGGAATATCCAGATTATGACTTCTCTTCAGACAGGTGACTATATGCCATTCCAGCTCAACTGGATGACCTTTGTTTATATGTTTGTTATCTTGAATGCCCTATGTTTTATCATCAGATTTTTATTTATTCAAAAGGTTAAAAAAATCAGGGATGATAATCGGCAGGCAGAATTCTTATCAGAATGGTGAGAAACAGCATGAAGATTTTTAAGATAAGAAGTCGGAAATCTTGAAAGGAATCCGACACGATTTAGCAGAGTGCATGCCCGATGTAGAATTTGAAACACATGTCATCAGTATTGGTGAGAATGAATGAAAACCGAATGAAAACATTTGACATTTTTTTAGGTTTGCGATATTATACTGTTCGGGCACCTCTTTTAGAGGTCAGAGCTTCCTGTTTTCAGGGAGCTATTTTTCTTTTTCAGACAGATTATGGAAAATCCTCCTCTAGATAAGATTTCAGCAACTGTGATGCTTGCTGGAACGAATTGTTTTATGAAAAGGAGCACGTATGTCAACTAAATATATTTTTGTCACCGGTGGTGTGGTTTCTTCTATCGGAAAAGGGATTGTGGCAGCTAGCTTGGGCCGCCTTTTGAAGAATCGAGGCCTCAAGGTTACGATTCAGAAATTTGACCCTTATATCAACATTGATCCCGGCACCATGAGCCCTTACCAGCATGGGGAAGTGTTTGTCACAGATGATGGAGCCGAGACGGATCTGGATCTGGGGCACTATGAGCGTTTTATTGACATTAATCTCAATAAATACTCCAATGTCACCACTGGTAAGATCTATAGCGAAGTCCTACGCAAGGAGCGTAAAGGCGAGTATCTGGGGGCGACGGTCCAAGTCATTCCGCATATTACAGATGCTCTCAAGGACAAGATCAAGCGGGCTGCACGGACGACGGACTCGGATGTGATTATCACAGAGGTCGGTGGCACAGTGGGGGATATCGAGTCTCTTCCTTTCTTAGAAGCTTTGCGCCAGATGAAGGCGGACGTCGGTGCAGATAATGTCATGTATATCCATACGACCCTCCTGCCCTATCTCAAGGCAGCCGGAGAAATGAAGACCAAGCCGACTCAGCATTCTGTCAAAGAGTTGCGCGGTCTGGGGATTCAGCCTAATATGCTGGTCATCCGCACAGAAGAGCCAGCTGGGCAAAACATCAAAAATAAACTGGCTCAATTCTGCGATGTAGCGCCTGAGGCGGTCATTGAGTCACTAGATGTGGAGCATCTCTACCAAATTCCTCTCAATTTGCAGGCGCAAAAGATGGACCAGATCGTCTGTGACCATCTGAAGCTGGATACGCCGGCGGCAGATATGACAGAGTGGTCAGCTATGGTAGAAAAAGTGATGAATCTGAAAAGTCAGGTCCGAATTGCTCTGGTCGGCAAGTATGTCGAGTTGCCAGATGCCTATATTTCAGTTGTCGAAGCGCTCAAGCATGCCGGCTATGCCAATGATGCGGAAGTTAAGATTAACTGGATCGATGCGAATCAGGTAACTGCTGAAAATGCAGCAGAGCTTCTTGGAAGTGCGGATGGGATTATTGTTCCGGGCGGCTTTGGTCAGAGAGGAACTGAGGGGAAGATTCAGGCAATCCGCTATGCGCGTGAGCAGGATGTGCCTATGTTGGGGATTTGTTTGGGCATGCAGTTAACCTGTGTCGAATTCGCCCGTCATGTCCTAGGATTGGCGGATGCCAACTCAGCGGAGCTCAATCCAGACACACCGTATCCGATTATTGACCTCATGCGTGATCAGATTGATGTCGAAGACTTGGGTGGAACGCTGAGATTGGGGCTCTATCCTTCTAAACTTAAGAGTGGCTCTAAGGCAGCAGCGGCTTACGACTATCAAGAAGTCGTGCAGCGCCGTCACCGTCATCGTTATGAGTTTAACAATGCTTTCCGCGAGCAGTTTGAGGCAGCTGGATTTGTATTTTCAGGAGTTTCACCAGACAATCGCTTGGTCGAAATAGTGGAAATCCCAGAAAATAAATTCTTCGTAGCCTGTCAGTATCACCCAGAGCTTTCTAGCCGACCGAACCGACCTGAAGGTCTTTATACAGCCTTTGTCACAGCAGCGGTAGAAAAGAGCTCGGATAGATAGACTTGCTTTGTCTGACCTAAGCGACTTTTTTAGAGAAATGTTATAATAAAAAACAAAAGGAGGGAAGAAGATGTTTCTAAACATTTTAGCTAGTATTCGTACTAATAATTTTCAAGATGAGCATTGTATAGAAAAAATCCAGGCTCTCTGGCAGGAACAAGAGGAAGCGGTGAAAGAAGCTTTTGCCCAAGGGGAACCGGTTTATGCTGTCTATCATGACTATGCTAGTGATTACAAAGGAGACTACAGCCTCTCTATCTGTCGTTTGACAGATGGGGACGTCTATGATTTTGATACATCCGAGCAGACCTATCAAGTATTTGAAGCGGATAAGGAAGATACGCAAGCGATTCTTCATGCTTGGCAGAGGATTTGGCAGGCAGAAGAAACAGGTGAGCTTCATCGGGACTACACTATTGACTTTGAAAAATACGATCCCGACCAAACGGTGGCTGTCTTTATTGCGACTCAGCAACCTTGAGTTTTCGGTGTTCCTTCCTTAGCTTCATTTTCGCTTAGATTTCCTAAATTTGCTGATTGAGTAGAAAGTTGATTTTTTGAAATAAAGTCAAAAATTTTCTTGACAAGCCTTAGCTGTCCTGTTATACTAGTAAGGTACTCAATCGCGGGGATGGCGGAATTGGCAGACGCGCAGGACTAAGGATCCTGTGACCGCTTTAGGTCGTGAGGGTTCAAGTCCCTCTCTCCGCATCAAGTAAGCTGGCTTTGGTCAGCTTTTTCTTTTTCCACTAGAGACGCTTAAAGAGGCTGAGTGTCTCCCTGTAATTCTTTAAAATTTCAGGAAAAACTAGCAATTTTAGTGAAAAAGTGATAAAATAAACAATGTAAGTGGTTTAACCACAAAAAATAAGAGGAGGCCTGATAAGAATGGCAATCGTTTCAGCAGAAAAATTTGTCCAAGCAGCTCGTGACAATGGTTACGCAGTTGGTGGATTCAACACAAACAACCTTGAGTGGACTCAAGCTATCCTGCGTGCGGCAGAAGCTAAGAAAGCACCAGTGCTTATCCAAACTTCAATGGGTGCTGCTAAATACATGGGTGGCTACAAAGTTGCTCGTAACTTGATCGCTAACCTTGTAGAATCAATGGGCATCACTGTACCAGTTGCGATTCACTTGGACCATGGTCACTACGAAGATGCACTTGAGTGTATCGAAGTTGGTTACACTTCTATCATGTTTGATGGTTCACACCTTCCAGTAGAAGAAAACCTTAAATTGGCTAAAGATGTTGTTGAAAAAGCACACGCTAAAGGTATCTCAGTAGAAGCTGAAGTTGGTACTATCGGTGGTGAAGAAGACGGTATCATCGGTAAAGGTGAATTGGCTCCAATCGAAGACGCTAAAGCAATGGTTGAAACTGGAATCGACTTCTTGGCAGCTGGTATCGGTAACATCCACGGTCCATACCCAGCAAACTGGGAAGGTCTTGACCTTGACCACTTGAAGAAATTGACAGAAGCTCTTCCAGGCTTCCCAATCGTATTGCACGGTGGTTCAGGTATTCCTGATGACCAAATCCAAGCAGCTATTAAACTTGGTGTTGCCAAAGTTAACGTTAACACTGAATGCCAAATCGCATTCGCTAACGCAACTCGTAAATTTGCTCGTGACTACGAAGCAAACGAAGCAGAATACGACAAGAAGAAACTCTTCGACCCACGTAAATTCTTGGCTGATGGTGTAAAAGCTATCCAAGCATCAGTTGAAGAACGTATCGACGTATTCGGTTCAGAAGGTAAAGCTTAATCTAGCTTAACCATACAAAATAGAAACCTGCCCGTAAGGGTGGGTTTTTTGTATTATGATAATTGGACAAGTAAAGAATAAATAATATTTTTCTTACAATCTAATAAAAAAATCTTGACAGACTAGATGATGAGGAGTAAAATATTAACCAGTTAATTAACTAGTTAAAGAATTTAATAAGTTGTTAAAAATTGAGTTTCTGCTATATTTTATAGAAAAAAATATTTAGATGATTTCTTTGGGGGTATATTATGAGTTAATTGTAAATTGTGATAGGTTTTAGCGAATTCTATGTAATCAAAAAAGAAAGTGATATTCAATGGAAAAAAATAAGAAATACTTAATAGGAATTGTTGTCATTGCTATTGTGGGTCTTTTTGCTCATCAGTTAGGTTATTATCAGGCAAACAGTTCGATTAAAAAATCCAATCGTGTTAGCTATATTGATGGTAAGCAAGCTGTTCAAAAGTCTGAGGAGTTAACGCCTGACGAAGTAAGCAAAAAAGAAGGGATTAACGCGGAGCAGATTGTTATCAAGATTACTGATCAGGGTTATGTTACTTCTCATGGTGATCACTATCATTATTATAATGGGAAAGTTCCATATGATGCTATTTTCAGCGAAGATCTTTTGATGAAAGATCCCAACTATCAACTTAGGACTGAGGATATTGTCAATGAAGTCAAGGGTGGATATGTTATCAAGGTTAATGGCCAATATTATGTTTATCTGAAAGATATAGCTCGCGCGGATAATATTCGCAGTAAGGAAGAGATTAATCGTCAAAAGCAGGAACATGGTCATAATGTTACGAAAATAAGCAATGAAGTAGCAACAGCTAGAGCTCAAGGCCGTTATACAACAGATGATGGCTATGTTTTTAATGCTTCAGACATTATTGAGGATACGGGAGATGCGTATATTGTACCTCATGGTGATCATTTTCACTATATCCCAAAGAGTGATTTGTCGCCTAGTGAGCTAGCTGCAGCTCAAGCTTACCTATCAGGTAGAGGAAAAGTAGCTAGTACTGTAGTCAGCCGTTCGTATAATAATGGAAGCAGTGGCTGGATACAGACACAACCTACTTTTACTCAAATTTTAAACAACTATCAACCGAGTCAAGGAGAAGATGTTAAGGGTCTCCTTCAGCAACTTTATAATCTTCCACTTAGTCAGCGTCATGTTGAATCAGATGGCTTGATCTTTGATCCAGCACAAATTACTAGTCGAACACAAAATGGAGTAGCAGTGCCGCATGGTAATCATTATCACTTTATTCCTTATACACAAATGTCGGCATTGGAAGAAAAGATTGCTCGGACAATTCCTCTTATAAGTCAGCCTAATAAACCTATGTTAGGATTGACACCTTATAGACCTATACCAACTCCGATACTAACTCCATCTCAACCAGCTTTAAAACCGATTCTTCCTCCAAAGTTAAATTTGGAACATGCGGATTCATTGGATAAGGATTTAATCCAGCAGGTCGTTAGGAAAATAGCTGACGGTTATGTGCTAGAGGATAAAGGAGTGTCCCGCTATCTTTTAGCTAAAGACTTGCCTAAAGAGATTATTACAGCGATTGAAAATAAATTGGCGAAGCAGAAAAGCATACCTAATGTCCTGCAAGCTAAGAAAGAATCAGTTGAACCGAAAGATCAAGAGTTTTATGATAAGGTATATGGTCTTCTGACTCAGGCCCATCAGCAATTGCTAGAAAATAAGGGACGTTTGTCAGATTTTCAAGCCTTGGATGATTTAGTGAAGCGTTTGAATGATGAAACAAGTGATAAGGTGCAATTAATTGATGACTTATTAGCATTTCTTGCGCCTATCAATCATCCAGAACGTCTCGGCAAAGCAAATTCACAGATTGAGTATACTGAAACCGAAGTTCGAGTAGCCCAGCTGGCTGACAAATATACGACATCTGATGGATATATCTTTGATGCCCGGGATATTATCAGTGACGAAGGAGATGCTTATGTAACCCCTCATATGGGACACAGTCACTGGATAGGAAAAGATAGTCTTTCAGCTAAAGAAAAAGCAGCTGCTCAGGCGTATACTAAAGAAAAAGGTCTGCTTCCACCTGCACCAACAGATGATTCCAAAGCCAATCCAAGTGGAGAAAGTGCGGCTGCTATCTACGAACGTGTTCAAGGAGAGAAACGGATACCACTCGTTCGTCTGCCTTACAATGTTGAGCATACTGTAGCAGTAAAAAATGGTAATCTGATTATCCCTCATAAGGATCACTACCACAACATCAAATTTGCTTGGTTCGATGATAAGACTTACCGAGCTCCTAATGGCTATACATTAGAGGATTTATTTGCAACTATCAAGTATTATGTTGAACATCCAGATGAGCGACCACAGTCTAGCGATGGATGGGGGAATGCAAGTGATCATGTTTTAGGTAAAAAAGATGACAAGGAGGATGCTGTTAGCCCTGAGAAACCTCAGGAAGAAGTTGAAGAGGAAACACCAACTGAGCCAGAAGTACCTCAAGTTGAAACTGCTAAAGTAGAAGCTAAGTTGCAAGAGGCGGAAGACTTACTTGAAAAGACGACGGATCCAAGTTTGAAATCCAATGCAACTGAGACCTTAACAGGATTGCGAAATAATCTTAATTTAGGGACTATGGATAATAATAACATCATGGCAGAAGTAGAAAAATTGCTAGCCTTGCTGCAATCTGCTTCTTCAGCTTCTGTGTCAAGTACAGCAGTAACTGATTAGCTGAGGTGAAGGAGTATTGTATGAAAAAAAGAACTGCAGTATTACTAATGCTGAGTATACTAGCTTTGATGCTGGGAGCGTGTACTCAGAAAGAAGAACAACAAGCTAAAGGTTTGAAGATTGTGACCAGTTTTTATCCGGTTTATGCCATGGTTAAAGAAGTATCTGGTGATTTGAATGATGTTCGCATGATTCAATCTAGTACAGGGATCCATTCATTTGAACCATCGGCTAATGATGTAGCTGCTATCTATGATGCGGATGTTTTTGTCTATCATTCACATACCTTAGAGTCGTGGGCAGGGAGCTTGGATCCAAATTTGCAAAAATCTAAGGTGAAAGTACTTGAAGCTTCCGAAGGAATGCCCCTGGAACGTGTATCGGGTTTGGAAGACGTGGAAGCTGGCCAAGGAATCGATGAAAAAACTCTTTATGATCCTCATACATGGCTAGATCCTGAAAAAGCTGGTGAAGAAGCGCAGATTATTGCGGATAAGCTATCTGAACTCGATAAAGAACACAAGGAAATATATCAAAAAAATGCTAAGAAATTCATTTCTAAAGCTCAAGAATTGACCAAAAAATACCAACCAATCTTTGAAAAGGCTAAGCAAAAGACTTTCGTAACTCAACATACTGCGTTCTCGTATTTAGCAAAGCGGTTTGGTTTGCAGCAGCTAGGTATTGCAGGGATTTCTCCTGAACAAGAGCCAAATGCAAGGCAGCTTACTGAAATTCAAGAATTTGTGAAAACATATAAAGTTAAAACGATTTTTACCGAAAGCAATGCATCGTCGAAAGTGGCAGAAACGCTCGTCAAGTCAACGGGAGTCAGACTGAAAACTCTCAATCCTTTAGAAGCCGATCCCCAAAATGATAAAAACTACCTAGAGAATCTAGAAGAAAACATGAGTATCTTGGCTAAAGAATTGAAATGAGAAGTTAATGCTTAATCTAGCTGAAGACTACAAAACGGAAACCTGCCCATAAGGGTAGGTTTTTTTGGTGTTTTAAGGAAACTATTAAACCAGAAGTTTGTATTAAAAGTATTATTTTAAGAGAGAAATTTTCAATTTCATGATCTATAGGCAAACGCTTGCATTCTATTTTTTGTTGGACTATAATAGGTTGGTATAAAGCCTTCTGTAATAATAAAAGTTAGAAGGTGTAGAAAGTAAGGATTTAGAATACTTGTGTTTGAAAATACGATTTTCTATTCCTTACGATAGCGGAGATAGATATGGCAATGATAGAAGTAGAACATCTTCAAAAGAATTTTGTGAAGACAGTTAAGGAACCAGGATTGAAGGGGGCTTTGCGCTCCTTTATTCATCCTGAAAAGCAGACTTTTGAAGCGGTCAAGGATTTGACTTTTGAGGTACCCAAGGGCCAAATTTTAGGCTTTATCGGAGCTAATGGTGCTGGGAAGTCAACAACCATTAAAATGCTGACAGGGATTTTGAAGCCGACATCTGGTTTTTGTCGAATTAACGGCAAGATTCCGCAGGACAATCGCCAAGACTATGTCAAGGATATTGGAGTAGTCTTTGGGCAACGCACCCAGCTGTGGTGGGATTTGGCTCTGCAAGAGACTTACACGGTCTTGAAAGAGATTTACGATGTGCCAGACTTGCTGTTTCATAAGCGTATGGACTTTTTAAATGAAGTCTTGGATTTGAAGGAATTTATCAAAGATCCCGTGCGGACTCTTTCACTTGGTCAACGGATGCGGGCGGATATTGCGGCTTCCTTGCTCCACAATCCCAAGGTTCTCTTTTTAGATGAGCCGACCATTGGGCTGGACGTTTTGGTCAAGGATAATATTCGTCGGGCCATTACCCAAATCAATCAGGAGGAAGAAACAACTATTCTCTTGACCACTCATGACCTGAGTGATATTGAGCAACTCTGTAATCGGATTTTTATGATTGACAAGGGGCAGGAGATTTTTGATGGAACGGTGAGTCAGCTCAAGGAAACCTTTGGCAAGATGAAGACTCTTTCCTTTGAACTGTTACCAGGTCAAAGTCATCTTGTCTCTCACTATGCAGGATTACCTGATATGACTATTGATAGACAAGGAAATAGCCTCAACATTCAATACGATAGTTCCCGCTACCAGACGGCAGATATTATCAAGCAAACCCTGTCTGATTTTAAGATTCGCGATTTGAAGATGGTGGATACGGATATTGAGGATATTATCCGTCGCTTCTACCGAAAGGAGCTCTAAGATGGTCAAATTGTGGAGACGTTATAAACCCTTTATCAATGCAGGGATTCAGGAGTTGATTACCTATCGAGTGAATTTTCTTCTCTATCGGCTTGGCGATGTCATGGGAGCTTTTGTGGCCTTTTATCTCTGGAAGGCAGTCTTCGATTCGTCGCAAGAGTCTTTGATTCAGGGCTTCAGTATGGCAGATATCACCCTCTACATCATCATGAGTTTTGTGACTAACCTTTTGACCAAGTCGGATTCTTCCTTTATGATTGGAGAGGAGGTCAAGGACGGATCCATTATCATGCGCTTGCTGAGACCGGTGCACTTTGCGGCCTCTTATCTCTTCACCGAGCTTGGTTCCAAGTGGTTAATTTTTGTCAGCGTTGGACTTCCATTTTTAAGTGTTATTTTTCTGATGAAAATCTTATCTGGGCAAGGCATTGTAGAAGTGTTGGGTTTAACTGCACTATATCTTTTTAGCTTAACCCTAGCCTATCTGATTAACTTTTTCTTTAATATCTGCTTTGGATTTTCAGCTTTTGTTTTTAAAAATCTATGGGGCTCTAATCTGCTCAAGAATTCTCTGATTGCCTTTATGTCGGGGAGCTTGATTCCTTTGGCTTTCTTTCCTAAGGTAGTTTCAGATATCCTGTCCTTCTTGCCTTTTTCATCCTTGATTTACACTCCAGTCATGATCCTTGTTGGGAAATACGATACCAGTCAGATTCTTCAGGCTCTTTTCCTGCAGTTGTTTTGGCTTTTAGTGATGGTGGGCTTGTCTCAGTTGATTTGGAAAAGAGTCCAGTCATTTATCACCATTCAAGGAGGTTAGTATGAAAAAATATCAGCGCATGCATCTGATTTTTATCAGACAGTACATCAAGCAAATCATGGAATACAAGGTTGATTTTGTGGTTGGTGTTTTAGGTGTCTTCCTGACCCAAGGCTTGAACCTCTTGTTTCTCAATGTCATCTTTCAACACATCCCCTCGCTAGAAGGCTGGACCTTTCAAGAGATTGCCTTTATCTATGGTTTTTCCTTGATTCCCAAGGGACTGGACCATCTCTTTTTTGACAATCTCTGGGCACTGGGGCAACGATTGGTGAGAAAGGGAGAGTTTGACAAGTATCTGACTCGTCCTATCAATCCTCTCTTTCACATCCTAGTCGAGACTTTTCAGATTGATGCCTTGGGTGAGCTCTTGGTCGGTGGAATTTTACTAGCGACAACGTTCTCTAGCATTACTTGGACTATTCCCAAGTTCTTGCTTTTCCTAGTCTGCATTCCTTTTGCGACCCTGATTTATACTTCTTTGAAAATCGCGACAGCCAGTATCGCTTTTTGGACCAAGCAGTCAGGTGCTATGATTTACATTTTCTATATGTTTAATGATTTTGCCAAGTACCCGATTTCCATTTACAATTCGCTCCTTCGTTGGTTGATTAGTTTTATCGTTCCTTTTGCTTTTACAGCCTACTATCCTGCTAGCTATTTCTTGCAGGACAAAAATGGGCTCTTTAACATTGGTGGTTTGATTCTGATTTCCCTTGTTTTCTTTTTCATTTCGCTCAAACTCTGGGATAGGGGATTGGATGCCTACGAAAGTGCGGGTTCGTAAGATGGAAAATATGTTTAGTCCTAAAGCTTAAAACATGAAAGGATTTAAAGATGGTAGCGATTGAAGAAGTGAAGGAAGAAAAACAAAAGATGATAGCAGTCAGTGAAGTTTTAAAGGATCTACCAGAATGGTTTGGAATACCTGAAAGTACACAAGCTTACATTGAAGGAGCTAGGGATTTACAAGTTTGGGTTGCTTATCAGGAGAGTAAATTGGCTGGCTTTGTAAGCTTATCTTATTCTAGTGAAGATTGTGCAGAGATTGACTGCTTAGCTGTTAAGAAATTCTATCATAGAGCGGGAATTGGTAGTCAACTTCTAGAAGTTTTAGAAAAATCTGCTCGTCAAAAAGCATCCTATCTGCAAGTAAAAACGGTAGCACCAGGTTATTATCCTACCTATGACAGAACTAACGCTTTTTATCAGGCTCAGGGCTTTAAAAAGTTAGAAATTTTTCCTGAACTTTGGGATAAAAGCAACCCTTGTTTGATTTGGGTTAAGAAATTGTGAAATTCTAACTTGACAAAAAAACTCAAGATGCTAAAATAAAGGGGAAAAGACGCCGATTTAGCTCAGTTGGTAGAGCAACGCACTCGTAACGCGTAGGTCACAGGTTCGATCCCTGCAATCGGCAGAAAGAAAACCAGCAACTTTTTCATGGGTTGCTGGTTTTGTTTATCTAATTCTTATAAAGAAGTAAGAAAAGTTAGACCGCCTAATATCACTCCTGCCGCATTGGGAATGATAAGGATCCAGTCTTTTTTAGGTTCTTTGGTCCAACCATAGATTACCCAAATTAAACAAGAAACTGCTGCGAATAGTGGTTGGAATGGTTGAGCTTTTTCTCCTTGCAAGTTAGCGATAATTTGTGGAATATATGCAATAAAGACAAGAATCCCAATAAAAGCTCCAATAGATCCGACAAAGCGATTAATTTTTTGTTTAGACATATAGTACCTCCTGAGGTACTATTATATCAGAAGGAAAAAAGTTTTCAAATTTGTTTGATCATAAAATAAGACAGATATTCAATATGTGTAAGTCGTGCTTTTATACTAAACGAATCTATTGGAGAGTCTAGGATGAGAAATCAAATTTGCTTAACATTTTTTGAGAAGGGTAAGCTACCACTTAGTTATCAAAAATAACCACTTACTGAAAATGCCTTGTTTCTTTTTTGAAAATTGTTATAATGAAGTCAGAAGCAAGGAAAGGAGTGGCTATGAAGATTAGGATTGAGCTTGATACAGATATGGCAGAAACTGAAGTCGTTATCCGAACGGCTCAATATGGTGAAGAGGTGGCTCGGATTCAAGCAGCTCTTGAACAAGCCAACCGTCAACCGATAGCTTTCTATAAGGATACAAGTGAATATTTTGTCGATTTGAAGAATATTTTATTTTTTGAAACGGATGCTACCAAAATTTATGCTCATAGCAGGGATGATGCTTATGAAGTCAAATTGAAGCTATACGAATTAGAAGAGAGACTTCCGGCATATTTCTGTCGCATTTCAAAGTCTACTATTGCCAATGCCAAGGCTATTTACGCTTTGGATAAATCATTTTCGGGAACCAGTACTATCCAATTTTATGACACACATAAACAAGTGCACGTTTCCCGACACTACTATCAAATTTTAAAAGAAAAGTTAAACGAAACGAGGTAATTTTCATGAAAAAAACAATTTTTGGAATCGGCTTTTTAGTCTTGGCAGCTTGGGTTCTGCTGCAGGGGAATTTTGGGATTCCTGCCTTCAATTTTAATATTTGGCCCATGCTAGTAGTTGCAATGTTTGCCTATTTCGCCTTGGAAAATTTCTTAGAAAGAGACTTTGGCACTGGGCTGATCATGGCAGTTATTGCGCTGATTATTGCCAATGCCGTTTACCACTTTTTAGCTATTTCAACAGGAACCTTGGTTTTGGGTGGTATTCTGGCTTGCATCGGTCTCAATATGATTTTCAAGCCCCGGCGCATTTTTAAGGGGCGTATCTTCTCAACTGCCTCTTCTTCCTCAAAAGATGATATTGCTTTTGGCAGCGGCACGCGCTATATCAACTCAGATAACTTCACCTATGAAAAGTTAGACTGTGCTTTTGGCAGTGCATCGGTTTATTTTGATAATGCGACTATCGAAGGGGACTCAGCAACTTTTGAAGTGGATCTGTCTTTTGGCAGTGTGATGCTTTATGTGCCCAGCGACTGGCGTGTAGAGCTGGATGTAGATAATGCCTTTGGCTCTGTCTACAATCCCCGCAATGTCAATGAAAAGAGAAAAACTCTCTATGTCAAAGGAAACGTGGCTTTCGGCTCTTTGAAGATTAGCTATGTTTAGGAAAACGGATTAATTTCGAAACTTTGGACAAATGTACTTGTCAAACGTCAAGTTTTTTGGTAATATAGGAAGGTATGTGGTGCTAGCACATCCGTAATATTAGATCTAATAGGAGGAAACACGATAATGGCTAAAGTATGTTACTTTACTGGTCGTAAGACTGTATCAGGAAACAACCGCTCTCACGCGATGAACCAAACAAAACGCGCTGTTAAACCAAATCTTCAAAAAGTTACTGTTTTGATTGACGGTAAACCTAAAAAAGTTTGGGCTTCAGCTCGTGCCCTTAAATCAGGTAAAGTTGAACGCGTTTAATCTTTATTTAAAAAGGATGGAAATTTTCCGTCCTTTTTTTGCTTGTAAATTTCCGCCTAGACAGTTGATTTAGACCCTTCCTCTTTTACACCCTGTATAAAATATGGTAGAATAAACTATAAAATACTTTTGAGGTACAAATTATGACTGTGAAAATTAATACAAAAGATGGTCAAATTGAGCTGACTGATGATGTGATTGCGACAATCGTCGGCGGTGCAGCGACTGAAATTTTTGGTGTAGTTGGCATGGCCAGTAAAAATGCAATCAAGGATAATTTTCAAGCCCTTTTAGGAAAAGAAAACTATGCTAAGGGCGTGGTTGTGAAAGCGACTGATGAAGGTGATATCGCAGTTGATGTCTACACTGTGTTAAGCTATGGAGTCAAAATCAGCGAAGTTTCCAAAAACATCCAAGAGCGTGTTAAATTCAGTTTGGAAAACAAGCTCGGAATTACTGCCCATGCAGTGAATGTTTATATCCAAAATATTAAAGTCGTAGGAGAATAATCGTGGCAAATATTACTACTAGTTTATTTCAAGAAATGGTGCAGGCGGCATCTACTCGCTTAAATAAACAGGCTGAATATGTGAACTCTTTGAATGTCTTCCCGGTTCCAGATGGCGATACAGGTACCAACATGGGTATGACTATTGAAAATGGTGCTAAGGAAGTGTCAGATAAGTCTGCTTCAACAGTTGGCGAAGCGGCGGGTATCTTTGCGAAAGGCCTTTTGATGCGCGCGCGTGGTAACTCAGGAGTTATCACTTCCCAGCTTTTCCGCGGTTTTTCTCAAAGTGTGAAAGAGCATGAAGAGCTGACTGGTGAAGATCTAGCTCTGGCCTTTCAGTCTGGTGTAGAAGTGGCTTACAAGGCAGTTATGAAGCCGGTTGAGGGAACGATTTTGACTGTTTCCCGCGGTGCGGCTATCGGAGCCAAGAAGAAAGCTGAAGTCACTAATGATGCTGTAGAAGTTATGAAAGCAGCTCTTGAAGGAGCAAAGGCTGCTTTGGCTAAGACACCGGATATGCTGCCGGTTCTGAAAGAAGTCGGTGTTGTGGACTCTGGCGGTCAAGGGTTGGTCTTTATCTACGAAGGCTTCCTGTCTGCTCTTACAGGCGAATATATTGCTTCCGAGGACTTCGTGGCGACACCTGCGACCATGTCTGAGATGATTAATGCTGAGCATCATAAGTCTGTAGCTGGCCATGTTGCGACAGAAGACATCACTTTCGGCTATTGTACTGAAATCATGGTGGCCCTTAAGACAGGACCAACCTATGTAAAAGATTTTGATTATGATGAGTTCCGCAACTACCTAAACGATTTGGGAGATTCCCTGTTGGTAGTCAACGATGATGAAATCGTCAAAGTCCATGTCCATACTGAAGATCCAGGATTGGTTATGCAGGAAGGTCTCAAGTACGGTAGTTTGGTCAAGGTCAAGGTTGACAATATGCGCAACCAACACGAAGCCCAGGTTGAAAAGGAAGAGCGCTCAGCTAAGCCGGCTCAAGAAAAAGAGTTTGCGATTATTGCTGTAGTGGCTGGTGATGGTCTGGCTGAAATCTTTAAGGCTCAAGGAGTTGACTACATCATCTCTGGCGGGCAAACTATGAACCCATCAACGGAAGACTTTATCAAAGCTGTGGAGCAAGTCAATGCTCGTAATATTATTATCTTGCCAAATAATAAAAACATCTTCATGGCAGCCCAATCAGCAGCAGAAGTGATTGAACAGCCTGCAGCTGTTATTGAGACTCGCACGATCCCTCAAGGCTTGACCAGTCTCCTAGCTTTTGATGGCGGCAAGACTATCGAGGAAAACCAAGAGCGTATGACTGCAGCCTTGGCAGAAGTAGTCAGCGGCAGCGTGACGACTGCGGTTCGTGATACGACGATTGATGGCTTGGAAATTCATGAAAATGACAACCTCGGTATGGTGGATGGTAAGATTGTTGTTTCTAATCCAGATATGCTGACGGCTTTGAAAGAAACGTTCAGCAAGATGCTCAATGAAGACAGCGAGATTGTCTCTATCTATATCGGTGAAGACGGCAGCGAAGAGTTGGCTAGCAGTCTTGCTCAAGATTTGATGGAACAATTCGAGGATGTCGAAGTAGAAATTCATCAGGGCAGTCAGCCGGTTTATCCATATATTTTTAGTGTTGAATAGCATAAAAAGGCAATCGAAAGGTTGTCTTTTATTATTTTATAGAAAATACTTAGACAAGAAACTGGTATTATGTTATACTGTAACAAATAAAAAGTAAAAAAGGTGAACTATGAAAAAATTTTTCATTCTTGTTATTTCTGCTTCGGTACTCTTGACGGGCTGTGTGTTTCCTAGCTTCAGCAAGCATCGTCCTAGACATTCTTCTGAATCAGCAGCTTCTTCTAGGCGGACTAAATCCAGCTCTAGCTCCAGCTCTAGCAAGTCATCCAGTTCTTCTTCTGAAAGTACAGAGATTGTTTCTAAAACCTTGGTTGGAGACATTGAAGAAATCCATCATCGTGATACAATTACCTATCAGGGCAAGAAAATCTTGAATCTTCGGATGGAATTGCTTACTTCCTTGCCAGAAGAAGCTAGTGCGGCATCAGCTACTTTGACTCCAGAGGAAATGACGACTATCATTCGTGAAGGAATGCAGTCTGATTCAAACTATGTAGCAGCTAAGAGTTTGGAAGGTGTTAATATTGACTATTCAGTTACAGCGGATAAAAAACTGCAGACCTTGATTGAAATTGATTTGCAAAAGGTCAATGTCGAAGAGGTGGAAAAGAACAGTTTCTTCCAAGGTTTTGGACTGAAGGACATTAAGGATATTACACCTGAGATGTTCATTCTGAGTCTGAAGCTCAATGGTCTCAAAGAAGAGGTGCAGAGCTAAAGTTTAAAAAGCGTTGGTCACCTCATCTTACAAATTGAGTAGCTAGTTTATTGAAAAATTTTTTAGATTAAGCTGCTTTAATTCCAGCTTCTATCTAAATTGCAACAGACATACAACTAGTCGGCTCCTCTCAACGAGGGGGACCGGCTTTTTTGTGTCTTCATGCAGAAGGGAGATAAACAGATTATTCCAATATTTGCTAGCTTTGTGCTCTAAAAGCAGAATAGTGACATTTGTCATGTCAGCTGGTGACAAAATTAACTAGTAGGAAAAATTTCTTTGCCTTATAATATAGTTAACAAAATGATAAAAGATTGCTGTAAGAATTCAAAAAGCATTTGGTCTTTATTATTCTTCCGGCTTTGGAAAAATAAAGGAAAGATGCACATGCGCTTTATTGAATCAAAGGAGGAGTAAAATGGAACTGATTGAAGTAAAGAAGCTTTCTAAAAGCATTCATGGTAAGGAGATTTTAAAGGATATTTCGTTTGGAATCTCCCAAGGTGACTGTGTGGCCTTGATTGGTCCCAACGGAGCAGGTAAAACGACTCTCATGGATTGTTTGCTGGGCGATAAGTTTCTGACAGCAGGTGAAGCAAGGATTCAGGGACTAAAGCCGACTGACAATCATCTCAAGCAGTCGGTAGCGATTTTACCACAGGAAAATACAGTGGTGGAGGATTTGAAGGTCAAGGAACTCTTGACGTTCTTCCAAGCTATTTATCCAAATAGTTTGTCCAATCAAGAAGTTGATGACTTGCTGCAATTTACAGACAAGCAAAAGAATCAGTTGGCCAGCAAGCTGTCTGGTGGACAAAAGCGTCTCTTCTCTTTTGTTCTGAGTCTGATTGGCCGTCCTAAGATTCTATTCTTGGACGAACCGACTTCTGCTATGGACACCTCTACTCGTCAGCATTTCTGGGCAATTGTTAATCAGCTCAAGCAGCAGGGAGTGACCATCGTTTATTCTTCGCACTATATCGAAGAAGTCGAGCATACGGCAGATCGGATTTTGGTGCTGCACAAGGGCGAGTTGATTCGGGACACGACGCCTTATGCCATGCGCAGTGAGGAGCAGGAAAAACACTTTACCTTGCCGCTGACTTATCAGTCTGTGCTGGAAAAGCTGGATAATGTGACTGATATAGAAATCAAGCAAAAGGCTTTATCTTTTGCGACTAGAGATGCTGGTCAAGTCTGGCAGGTTCTTCAGGAAAACGGCTGTACAATCGAAGAGATTGAAGTACGTAACCGTACCCTCTTGGATAGTATTTTTGAAACGACACAAGAATAGGAGAGTAATCATGAAAAATATGGCAAGTCTTATGAAGATTGAGTTGATTTTAATGAAGCGGCAGGCTGCTTATTATCTCTTGTCTATTGGTCTGCCCAGCGTCTTTTACCTGATTTTCTCAGGAATGATGTCTGGGAGTGATACGCCTGAGCGTGTGCTTCGAGGCTACCTCTTCTCTATGACTCTTTTTAGTATCATGTCTAGTGCCTTCTTTAGCATTCCAAGCACTTTGCAGTCTGATAAAAATAATAACTGGCAAAAAATGATTCAGCACTCGCCGATTTCTATGGTAAAATATTATATATCAAAACTTTGCAGTACGCTGTTGACTTTTATGCTTTCTATCATCGTAGTCTTCTCGATTGGGCATTTTGTTCGCGGGGTTAATCTGCCAATGGTAGACTGGCTTCTTATTGCCGTGATCCTTCTGGTAGGAAGTGTGGTCTTTATTGCCATGGGTGTATTGGTCAGCCTCTTGCCAAGTGCTCAGCTCATGTCTGTAGTGGGCAATATCGTCTATATGGCACTGGCTGTTCTGGGCGGTCTATGGTTCCCTCTGACTATGTTTCCAAAATGGCTCCAGCCAATCGGTAAGTTGACGCCAAGTTATCAACTGATGCAGGTTGTGTCTTCTTATCTAGAACACCATCAGTTTAATGGCAAGGCCGCTTTGATTGTTCTGATTTATACGGTTTTGGTCAGCATTCTTGTACTACAACTCAAAAAGCGAATTGAGGTAAAATAAAAGCATGTGGGAAAAAATTAGACATGTCCACTATATGTTTCATATTGCGCTGGTCTTTATCATCTTTCCAGTGGCAGGAGTGATTAGCGGGGAATACCCGCTTTTCGTCTTGCTGTGGACAGCTATTTTTGTTGCGGCTTATTATGCGGTCTTGTTAAGTAACCGTCGCCTTATCCAGTTTCTTTCTTGGTGGTTCTTAGTTGCTTACATATATTATAGTTCGGTCTGGTTAAATGGAGGGTTTGCTTGGTACGTCTTTTATTTATCAAATATGCTCATTTATGAGCTGGATGATATTTCTTTTAAATCTTGGCGTTTTTTGACCTTTGTCGCCTTGCAGCCTGCTATTTTGCTGACTAATTACTTGTTGGGTCATGTTGGTCCAGCAGAGCTACTCTTCTTTATTGTAACCTTTCTCTTTTCAGATGGTTTGACTTTTGGTCTCCATCGGATTCAGACGACGGAGCGAATCAAGGAAGAAAAGGTCAAGCAAAATGCCCAGCTGAATCTTTTTATGGCAGAAAATGAGCGCAATCGGATTGGCCGAGACTTACATGATAGTCTAGGACACACCTTTGCTATGCTCAGTGTTAAGGCGGAGCTGGCTCAGCAGTTTTTGCATATGGAAGCTTACGACAAGGCAGCAAAAGAACTGCAGGAAATGCAAGAGATTAGTAAGAAATCAATGGCTGATGTTCGGCGGATTATTAATGATCTAAAGAATCGGACGCTGGATGAGGAACTCGTGACCATTAGAGCCATGCTGGAGATGAGCGGCGTTCAGGTAAAGATAGATAACCAGTTCAATGTTGCCAGTATCCCACCAAGTCAGCAGTCAACGATTAGTATGATTTTGCTGGAGGCTGCTACCAATATTATCAAGCATGCCAAGGCTAAAAAGAGTAATTTTTCTTTGGTAAAGAAAAACGAAAAGCTTATTTTAGACATTCAGGATGATGGTTGTGGTTTTCAGAAGCTGACCGGACGGGAGTTGCATAGTATTCGAGAGCGGCTGTCTGCCTTATCAGGAAAGCTTGAGATTCTTAGCAGCCAAGATCCAACATGGATTCGGATTGAGTTGCCATACGGAGGGAAGGAAGCATGAAACTTTTGTTAGCAGAAGATCAAAGTATGCTGAGAGATGCTCTAGCTCAGCTCTTGCAGCTGCAGCCAGATGTCGAAGAAGTCTATCAGGCCGCAGATGGGCAGAAGGCTATTGACTGTCTTAGCTCAGAAACTGTTGATGTAGCTATTTTGGACGTGGAAATGCCCCACCAGACCGGCCTAGATGTTCTCGAATGGGTTAAGGCCAATCGACCCAACATCAAGGTCATCATCGTCACAACCTTCAAGCGACCGGGCTACTTTGAGCGAGCTGTTAAGGCGGATGTAGATGCTTATGTGCTCAAAGAGCGCAGCATTGCGGATTTGATGAAAACCATCCATACCGTTCTAGATGGGCAAAAGGAATATTCGCCGGAATTGATGGAGGTGCTAATGACCAGTAGGAACCCTCTCTCTCAGCAGGAGAGGCTAGTCCTGCAAGCTGCGGCGACTGGCCTGTCCAATAAAGAAATTGCTGAAAAACTCTACCTGTCAAATGGAACGGTTCGTAACTATATGTCTGCTATTTTGACCAAGCTAGATGCTGAAAATCGAACAGAAGCCGTCCGAATTGGCCAAGAGCAAGGCTGGTTATAGCTGGTAGAATCAGTTTTTTAGAAAAGATGAGGAGCGGGAGCTTTCCCATAAACGGAACATTTGAGAGCTAATAATTCTAATGAAAGGTCAGTACTATAAATATAGTTCTGGCTTTTTATCTTTTATTAGAAAAAAAACATTCGGATTTAGAGAAAAAATGTAGAAAAACATTCTGCATGGCTTGCAATTTTTTTCAAAAATGTTATCATAGTAGAAAGCTTTTTGAATTTTTAGAAAATTGTAAATAAATGAAAGGGGAAGAATGGAGAAAATCAAATTAGAAACTTCTAAGACAGGTTCAGAGCTTGTTTTGGAAACCTTGAAAAATCTTGGTGTTGATACGATTTTTGGCTATCCCGGTGGCGCTGTACTGCCGCTTTATGATGCTATTTATAGTTTTGAAGGCATCCGTCATATTCTAGGCCGCCATGAGCAAGGCTGTGTTCACGAAGCAGAAGGCTATGCTAAGTCTACTGGGAAAATCGGAGTTGCAGTCGTGACTAGCGGTCCGGGAGCGACCAATGCCATTACCGGTATTGCCGATGCCATGAGTGATAGTGTCCCCCTTTTAGTCTTTACTGGTCAGGTAGCCAAGGCCGGAATCGGTAAAGATGCTTTTCAGGAAGCGGATATTGTTGGGATTACGACTCCTATAACCAAGTATAATTATCAGGTTCGGGAGACGGCAGAAATTCCGCGTATTATTACAGAAGCTATTCACATTGCGACGACAGGTCGTCCTGGACCGGTCGTTATTGATTTGCCTAAGGATGTCTCAGCTCTGGAAACGGACTTTATCTATGACAGCAAGTTGCATTTACCAAGCTATCAGCCGACTATTGAGCCTAATGAATTGCAGATTAAGAAGATTATCAAACAAATCTCTAAGGCTAAAAAGCCGGTCCTTCTTTCAGGAGGCGGTATTAGTTATGCCGAGGCAGCAGCAGAGCTGGTTGCTTTGTCGGAGCGGCAGAATCCAGTAGTCACTACCTTGTTGGGGCAAGGGACCATTGCGACAGACCATCCTTTGTTCTTAGGTATGGGTGGGATGCACGGTTCTTTTGCGGCCAATATTGCTATGACTGAGGCTGACTTTATGATTAGTATCGGCTGCCGCTTTGATGACCGTCTGACTGGTAATCCGAAAACCTTTGCCAAGAACGCTAAAGTAGCACATATTGATATTGACCCAGCGGAAATTGGAAAAATTATCAGCGTAGACATTCCTATCGTAGGGGATGCTAAGAAAGCCCTGCAGATGCTGCTAAATGAAGAGCAGGTGCATAATAATACCAGCAAGTGGATTGAAAAAGTAACCCAGGATAAGGAGCGGGTTCGCTCGTATGATAAGAAAGAACGTGTCGTACAGCCCCAGGCTGTCATTGAGCGCGTGGGTGAGCTGACCAAGGGTGATGCCATCGTTGTAACAGACGTCGGTCAGCACCAGATGTGGGCCGCCCAATATTATCCGTATAAAAACGAGCGTCAACTGGTAACTTCTGGCGGTCTAGGAACCATGGGCTTCGGTGTACCTGCAGCGATTGGAGCTAAGATTGCTAATCCGGATAAGGAAGTAGTTCTTTTTGTCGGAGACGGTGGCTATCAGATGACAAACCAAGAGATGGCTATTCTCAATATCTATAAGATTCCGATTAAGGTCATCATGCTTAACAATCATTCGCTAGGCATGGTGCGCCAGTGGCAGGAAGCTTTCTATGATGGTCGTACCTCTGAGTCTGTCTTTGAAACTTTGCCAGATTTCCAGCTCATGGCTCAGGCCTATGGTGTTAAATCCTATAAATTTGACGATCCGGAGACTATTGTCCAGGATTTGGAAGTGCTGAAAGAAGATGTACCGATGTTTATTGAGGTAGATATCTCTCGTAAGGAGCACGTTCTTCCAATGGTGCCGGCCGGCAAGAGCAATCATGAGATGTTGGGGGTGAAGTTCCATGCGTAGAATGTTGACAGCTAAACTCCAAAACCGTTCGGGTGTTCTGAACCGCTTCACGGGCGTCCTTTCCAGACGTCAGGTTAATATTGAGAGTATCTCAGTCGGAACGACGGAAAATCCGGAAGTATCCCGTATCACCATTATCATTGATGTGGCTTCATTGGCAGAAGTCGAGCAGATTATCAAGCAGCTCAATCGTCAGATTGATGTGATTCGGGTTCGAGATATCACAGACCGTCCTCACTTGGAGCGTGAAGTGATTCTGGTTAAGGTCTCGGCTCCAGCTGATAAGCGAGCAGAGATTCTGTCTATTATCCAGCCATTCCGGGCAACAGTTGTGGATGTAGCACCTAGCTCCATTACCGTTCAGATGACTGGTGATGCGGAGAAGAGCGAGGCTCTACTTCGAGTCATTCGCCCATATGGTATTAAAAATATTGCTCGGACTGGAGCGACAGGCTTTACCCGAGATTAAATCAAACCTTTAATTTGTTAAAACCGCCTAACAGGCAATAAAAATAGAAAAGAGAGTAAAACTTATGGCAGTAACAATGGAATACGAAAAAGATGTAAAAGTAGCAGCGCTTGACGGTAAGAAAATTGCCGTAATCGGCTATGGATCACAAGGTCATGCTCATGCGCAAAACTTGCGCGATACAGGCCACGATGTGATTATCGGTGTTCGTCCTGGTAAGTCATTTGACAAGGCTAAAGAAGACGGCTTTGATACTTATACAGTAGCAGAAGCAGCTAAATTGGCTGATGTTATCATGATTTTGGCTCCAGATGAAATCCAACAAGATCTTTATGAAGCAGAAATCGCTCCAAACTTGGAAGCTGGAAACGCAGTTGGATTTGCTCATGGTTTTAACATCCATTTTGAATTTATCAAAGTTCCTGCCGATGTAGATGTCTTTATGTGTGCACCGAAAGGCCCTGGTCACTTGGTTCGCCGTACTTTCGAAGAAGGTTTTGGTGTACCAGCTCTGTATGCAGTCTACCAAGACGCTACTGGAAATGCCAAAGACATCGCAATGGACTGGTGTAAAGGTGTTGGTGCGGCTCGTGTTGGTTTGCTTGAAACAACTTACAAAGAAGAAACTGAAGAAGATCTTTTTGGTGAACAAGCTGTCCTTTGTGGTGGTTTGACTGCCCTTATCGAAGCAGGTTTTGAAGTCTTGACAGAAGCAGGCTATGCCCCAGAATTGGCTTACTTTGAAGTTCTTCATGAAATGAAACTGATCGTTGACTTGATCTATGAAGGTGGCTTCAAGAAGATGCGTCAATCTATCTCAAATACAGCCGAATATGGTGACTATGTATCTGGTCCGCGCGTGATTACTGAGCAAGTCAAAGAAAACATGAAGGCGGTCTTGGCTGATATCCAAAACGGTAAATTTGCGAACGACTTCGTTGATGACTATAAAGCTGGTCGTCCAAAACTGACTGCTTACCGCGAGCAAGCTGCTAATCTGGAGATTGAGAAGGTCGGTGCAGAATTGCGTAAAGCAATGCCATTCGTTGGTAAAAACGACGACGATGCTTTCAAGATTTACAATTAAGGTAAAGAGCAGATAAGACATTAGGGGTTGGAATGCGAATTCCCAGCCCCTTGTTTTGCTTGATAGAGAATAAACTGGAGAGACAGGGAAGGAAAAAATATGCTCAGAGCAAAAGATATCACTCATGCTCATAAAGTGTTAAAAGATGTGGTTGTCAATACTCCGCTTGACTACGACCACTATTTGTCGGAGAAGTACCATGCCAAGATTTACCTGAAGAAGGAAAATATGCAGCGGGTACGCTCTTTTAAACTCCGCGGGGCTTATTATGCCATTTCTCAACTTAATGAAGAGGAACGTCAGCGTGGGGTTGTCTGTGCTTCTGCGGGAAATCACGCCCAAGGAGTGGCCTATACTTGTAAGGAAATGAAAATTCCAGCAACTATTTTTATGCCCATCACGACTCCTCAGCAGAAGATTGGCCAGGTCCGCTTCTTTGGTGGTGAATTTGTGGAAATTAAATTGGTCGGAGATACCTTTGATGCTTCGGCCAAGGCTGCGCTTGACTATACTAAGGCTGAAAATCGCACCTTTATCGATCCTTTTGATAATGATGATGTCCAAGCTGGTCAAGGGACTGTAGCCTATGAAATCTTAGATGAGGCCAAGAGAGAAGCTATCGATTTTGATGCAGTTTTAGTACCAGTTGGCGGCGGCGGCCTGATATCAGGAGTCTCAACCTATATCAAAGAAAGTCAGCCAGATATCGAAGTTATTGGTGTGGAAGCCAACGGTGCCCGCAGTATGAAAGCAGCTTTTGAAGCTGGAGGTCCGGTCAAGCTTAAAGAAATCGACAAATTTGCTGACGGCATCGCAGTACAGAAGGTTGGTGAGTCAACCTATGAGGTTACACAAAAGAATGTTCAAAATCTTATCGGTGTAGATGAAGGGCTTATTTCAGAGACCATTATTGACCTATACTCCAAGCAAGGGATTGTCGCAGAGCCAGCTGGTGCGGCAAGTGTTGCTGCTTTGGAAGTGCTGAGCGAGTATATCAAGGGGAAGACTATCTGCTGCATTATCTCAGGTGGAAACAATGACATCAACCGTATGCCAGAGATGGAAGAACGGGCACTTATTTATGATGGTATCAAGCATTATTTCGTGGTCAACTTCCCGCAGCGTCCGGGTGCCCTGAGGGAATTTGTAAATGATATTTTAGGGCCTAATGACGATATCACTCGTTTTGAATATATCAAGCGGGCGAGTAAGGGAACGGGACCAGTTTTGATTGGTATTTCTCTGGCAGATAAGCATGATTATGCTTCTTTGATTAACCGTATTGAGCAGTTTGATCCGTCCTTTATCAATCTGAACGGGAATGAAACACTCTACAATATGCTTGTCTAATTGTAAATATATTTTAGCCTAATTTGTATGCTTTTATTTGAAACTGCAAATTAAATATGTTAGAATATACCATAGTGAATCAAGGAGGCTTGAACATGTTTTTTATTCCATTTTTCTTTATCATATTGGTCATAATCTTTATATTCTTGCTGCTTAGTGCAGTCTATGTGGTTCGTCAGCAATCTGTGGCAATCATTGAGCGTTTTGGACGTTATCACAAAACCAGCAGCAGCGGTATCAATTTCCGTCTTCCTTTAGGGATTGACAAGATAGCGGCTCGCGTTCAGCTGCGTTTGCTGCAGAGCGAGATTGTCGTTGAGACCAAGACACAAGATAATGTTTTTGTAACTATGAATGTTGCGACCCAGTATCGTGTAAATGAGAACAACGTAATTGACGCTTATTACAAACTTATGCGGCCAGAAGCTCAAATTAAGTCCTATATTGAAGATGCCCTTCGTTCCTCCGTTCCAAAACTGACCTTGGACGAGCTCTTTGAAAAGAAGGACGAAATTGCCCTAGAAGTTCAAAAGCAAGTGGCAGAAGAAATGTCGACCTATGGTTATATCATTGTCAAAACTCTGATTACCAAGGTTGAGCCTGATGCTGAAGTTAAACAGTCTATGAACGAAATCAATGCGGCGCAGCGTAAGCGCGTGGCTGCTCAGGAATTGGCTGAAGCGGATAAGATTAAGATTGTGACAGCTGCTTCTGCGGAAGCTGAGAAAGACCGCCTGCATGGGGTTGGTATTGCCGAGCAGCGGAAGGCCATTGTGGATGGTTTGGCAGATTCGATCAAGGAATTGAAGGGCGCCAACATTGAGTTGACAGAAGAGCAGATTATGTCTATTCTTTTGACCAATCAGTACCTGGATACGCTGAATAATTTTGCAGATAGTTCGGGTAATAATACCATCTTCCTTCCAGCAAATCCAGAAGGTGTCGAAAGTATTCGGACTCAGATACTTTCAGCCCTCAAAGCTAAGTAAAGAAAATTCAGAATTATTTAATTTGTTCGAATTTGGTTTGTTTAAGTTGACAAACTGTATAAAAACAATTATAGTAGTTGATGTAGCTAGAATAGAGAGGAGTAAGAAATGGCTAAATCTAATTTCGAGAAAGTAGAATCTGTTGTTAGTTGGGTACGTGATAAGAAGATCACCGGTTACCGTATTAGTAAAGAAACAAATGCACGTGAAATGTCTATCATTGCTCTTGCTCAAGGACGTGCAAAAGTGAAAAATATCTCTTTTGAAACAGCTCTTGGCTTGATTGATTTCTACGACAAAAACCATGAAAAATTTGAAGACTAAACTTCAAAATTGTGCAACTGATATTGCTCATTAAATCAAAAAAGGAATCTGGACTTAGTTCCAGATTCCTTTTTGCTTTTGAAAATAGAAGTAATTTAGCTGAGGAAGCGTTGCAGGAATTCTTTGGTTCTTTCTTCTTTGGGATTGGTGAAGATATCCTGCGGGCTGCCAGCTTCAGCAATGACGCCCTTGTCCATAAAGATAACACGGCTGGAAACATCACGGGCAAATTCCATCTCGTGGGTTACGACAATCATAGTCAGTCCTTCCTGAGCCAGTTCTTTCATGATTTTCAGAACTTCACCAACCATTTCAGGGTCGAGGGCTGAAGTTGGCTCATCAAAGAGGATGGCGTCAGGATTCATGGAGAGGGCGCGGGCAATAGCGACCCGCTGCTTCTGACCGCCTGAGAGTTGCTTAGGCTTGGCCTGCCAGTATTGCTCGCCCATGCCAACCTTGTTGAGGTTTTCTTTGGCAATTTTCTCGGCTTCTGACCGTTCTTTTTTCAGGACAGTTGTCTGAGCGACGATGGTATTTTCTAGGACATTAAGATTCTCGAAGAGATTGAAAGACTGAAAGACCATGCCCAGCTTTTCACGGTAATGGGTCAAGTCGTAATTCTCGTCCAGGACATTCTTGCCGCGGTAGAAAATTTGTCCGCCAGTTGGCGTTTCCAGAAGGTTAATGGATCGCAGGAAGGTTGACTTTCCACTGCCAGAGCTGCCGATGATGGAAATTACTTCTCCTTTATGAACGGTGAGGGAGATGTCCTTGAGGACTTGGTTTTCACCGTAGGACTTTTTGAGGTTTTTAATTTCTAAAATGGTTTCTGTCATGATTTCACTTCTCCTGTCTGCATTTGATTGGCACCTGTCGTGTAGTTGTCTGTGTCGAAGCGTTTTTCAACATAGCGCAGGATGCGTGTCACGCTGAATGTCAGGACAAAGTAGATTGCAGCGATAATGGTAAAGGTTTGGAAGTATTGGTAGGTCTGGGTAGCGATAGTATTTCCAGAGAAATAAAGCTCAACTACCGAGATAACGTTCAACACGGATGTATCCTTGATGTTGATGACAAATTCGTTACCAGTTGCGGGCAGAATATTGCGGACAACCTGAGGCAGTACAATCTTACGCATGGTCTGGCCATGGGTCATACCCAGTGCTGTTGCAGCCTCGAATTGCCCCTTATCAACAGCAAAGATACCACCGCGGACAATCTCGCTCATATAAGCTCCAGTATTGATGGAGACGATGAAAATGGCAGCGATAGTCCGGTCGATAGAAATTCCAAAAGCCTGGGCTGTTCCGTAATAGATAACCATAGACTGAACAATCATTGGAGTTCCGCGGAAAATCTCAATATAGACATTTAAGAACCAGCCGAAGATTTTTTGCAATGATGCTAGGAGTTTATTCTTAGAAGCTGGTGCCGTCCGATAAACGCCAATCAGCAGTCCGATGATGAGACCTGCGATGGTCCCTGTAATCGAAATGAGTAGAGTCAAACCAGCTCCGCGTAGGAATTGAGGCCAGTTTTCAGCCAGGATCTTAGCCACTTGACTGAAGAATGATTCATTCGTTGTTTCACTATCCGTATCAACAGGCTGTTTCTGAATCATCTCATCCATCAGCTTGACTTGATCATTAGTAGTAATCTTAGCGATTGCTGCATTAGCTTGCTCGATACGACTGTCATCCTTGCGCATACCAATGGCAATAGAAGCATCCTCTTCGCCAACTTCAAAGCCTTTCTCAAACTGAATCATTTTGAAGTTGGAGTTGGCAGTCTCAGCAGTCAAGGCTTCTGGCCGCTCAGAGATATAGCCATCAATAACACCAGATTCCAAGGCTTGACGCATCTGAGCAAAATCGCCCATAGCTGTTTCTTTTTTGGCGCCAGGCAGCTGGTCAATGAGATTGTAGAGATAAACTCCTTGCTGGGAAGTGACTTTAGCGTCTTTGAAGTCTTCTAGCGTCTTAGCGGATGCATATTTTCCATCTTTACGAACTAGGAGAACTGGCTCGCTGGTGTAGTAACTGTTGGAAAAGGCGATTTCCTTTTTCCGCTCGGCAGTTGGGCTCATACCTGCAATAATCATGTCAATTTTGCCGGAGGTCAGAGCAGGAATTAAGCCATTCCAGGAAGTCTTGACAACTAGAGGTTCCTTGCCCATCTCTTGTGCGATTTTTTTGGCAATCTGCACATCGTATCCATTGGCATATTGGTTGGTGCCTTCGATTTTTACAGCACCATTGGAATCGTCATCCTGAGTCCAGTTGAAGGGAGCGTAGGCTGCTTCCATACCGATTCTCAGGTAGTCATCGGCCTGAATAACATGAACCGTTCCTAAGGTGACCAGGAGGGCTGTAAATAAAGTGAGTAATAATTTCTTCATGGGTTTCTCCTGCTTATCTAATAATAGTTCTTCCTATTCTATCGAAAATTGCTGTTCTTTTCAATCCTAGTAAGCCCTTACTTGATAAAAATGATATAATAGAACAAAATATCTGTAAAGAGAGGTTGAGTATGAAACGATATTTTTATCTTCTGTTGGTTTTGTTTTCCTGCCTTTGTTTTGGTCAGGTTGTCTCGGCTGTTGACTATGATATTGAATCTTATCAAGGCGATCTGGTCTTGCGTGAGGACAATACAGCCACCTACACAGAGAAAGTGACCTACAAGTTTAATGACGACTATAATGGTCAGATTGTTTCGCTGGGATCTGCTGGAAAGATGCCCAATGGCTTTGCCATTGATGGGAATCCGACGGTCTCGGTTCTGACCAATGGTGAGCCAGATATGGATATTAACCCCCAAGTCAAAGACTTGGGAGATGGCTATGAAGTCAAAATCTATAATTCCGGAAACGACGGTGACAGAGTTGTTGTTACTGTGACTTGGCAACTGAGAAATCTCCTTTTTCTTCACAGGGATATTGCTGAGCTCAACTGGACTCCTATCAGTGACTGGGACCAGGGGATAGGAGAGGTCGTTTTGACAGTTTCTGGCTTGAGCAATCCAGATAAGAGCGAGCTCTTTGCTCATAGTGGCTACTTTGGTACTCAGCCTTTCGTGGATAAGGATGGCACCGACTATCTGGTCAAACTCAATGGAATCGGATCGGGTGACAATGTCGAGCTCCACGGCTATTGGGATCGACAAACGGTCTCTCTTGTATCCCAGAATGAAGACGAGAGTGACTACTTGCCAACCTTTAAAGCTCAAGAAGAAAAGATTGCCCGCAAGACGGTCTTTTACCGGCAGCTAGGAGAAATTTATATGCCCTTGCTGCTCTTATGTGCCATACTTGTAGCGGCCATCCTTTATTTTGTCTTTACCCAGAAGATTAAGCCTAAGCAGTCTTATCCCAAGAATGCCCGTCTATATGAGGCTCCTCAGGACTTGGCTCCTCTTGTCTTGGCGGAAAATATTTACGCAGTAGACATGGAGGATGTCGATCCGACTAGGGGCGGCAAGGCAGCGCTGAACTTTGAAAACATGGTTCAGGCGACTCTGTTAGACTTGCTGGATAGGGGCAATCTCCTCCTGCAGGGAGATGCTGAAAATCCTGTTCTGCAAATAGCGACCTATGATGGGCTAGCGGACTTTGAGAGACGTTTTCTGGGCATGGCTTTCAACAAGCAATCCCAAGCCAGTGTGAAAGATCTCTTTTCAGCCTATCAAATTTCAGAAGATATTTATAAGCACAAGTCTTCTGCGGATGAGTCCTATATCCGTAACATTGGTAGTAATATCAAGTCCTTATTTACTAACAGTCTGCGCTCCTTATCTAAAGAAGTGCGCTCTGAGGGCAAGCGTTTGGGTCTCTTTGGCCACTACCGGCCTCTTAAAGTTCAGGAAAAGAGATTGCTGATTACTGCCATCATTCTAGCTAGTGCTGTTTTGCTGTTCTCTCTTGGAGTTTTGTTTGTCTATATGGCCGCTTTTGAAAGTCTTATCTGGATATATATTCCCTTAGCATTGGTGGGACTTGTTATGATTTGCATTTTTGCTAGTAAGGCACAGCTTTATTGGCGAGATGGCGTCCTGAATGATGAAGGCGCGCATGACTTCTATCTGTGGCGAAGTTTTTCAAATATGCTGCGAGATATTGCTCATCTGGACAAGACGGAAATCGAAGGCATTATCCTTTGGAACCGTCTCTTGGTCTATGCGACCCTCTTTGGCTATGCAGATCGTGTCAGCCGTGTCATGGCTCTGCGTCAGATTCACTTGGGAAATCCATCTATGGACAGCTATGTTCAGGCTAACCTGCACTATGCCTTCTATAGCAGCATGCACAGTTTCTCAAACTACGGCCATGTAGCCACCACGGCCAGCAATTTCTCCGTCTCATCTGGCGGAAGTTCAGGTGGTGGGTTCTCCGGTGGCGGAGGCGGCGGAGGCGGTGGAGCTTTCTAATAGACAAGCCCTTGCCTATCCGGAAAAGTCTTAGTACTGGCTTTTCCTAGCCTTGAAATTGTGATATAATAAGACCTAATACTCTTTGGGAATTTATATATGACTTTCCTTGAGTAAACCCTTGTTTCAGGAGTATTCTATGTTTATCATTGAAATTTTTATCTCTATTATTTACGGTATCATCGAAGGAATCACAGAATGGCTGCCGATTTCCAGTACAGGTCACCTGATTTTGATTCAAGACTTTATCCAGTTTAAGAATCAAAGTCCAGCCTTTATGGAAATGTTTAATGTCGTTATTCAGCTGGGAGCTATTTTGGCGGTTGTCGTCATCTATTTTGACAAGCTCAACCCTTTTAAACCAGGCAAATCAGCACGTCAGGTTCAAAAGACCTGGCAGCTTTGGGCCAAGGTCGTCGTGGCAGCCTTGCCAGCTGCTGTTATCGGCTTATTCTTGGATGATTGGTTTGAAGCGCATTTCTACAATCTGGTCTCTGTGTCAGTGATGCTGATTGTCTATGGAGCTGCTTTTATCTATCTGGAAAGGCGCGAGCATGAGGAGCCTGCTGTGACAGATTTAGCTTCTCTTCCTTACAAGACTGCCTTGCAAATTGGTCTCTTTCAGGTTCTAGCTCTCTTTCCTGGGACTAGCCGTTCTGGTGCTACCATTGTCGGTGGTCTCTTGAATGGTGTCAGCCGTTCTGTCGTGACAGAGTTCACTTTCTATCTAGGGATTCCCATTATGTTTGGCGCTAGTGGCTGGAAAATTCTCAAGTTCATCAAGAATGGGAACAGTCTGGGATTTGGGCAAATCTTCTTGCTCTTGGTTGCTATGGGGGTTGCCTTCGGTGTTAGTCTAGTCGTGATTCGTTTCCTGACAGACTACGTCAAAAAGCATGACTTTACAATTTTTGGGAAATATCGGATTGGCCTAGGCGGCGTGCTTCTGGTTTATGCAGTCATCAAAGCTTTGATGGGATAAAAGGGGGCGATTTTAATGTTTCCCTGACTCTCTCATGCAGTGAAATAATAAGCTCTCAGAATTTTCTGAGAGTTTTTTCTTGCAACTTCCATTTTCAGAGCGATACTAGCTATTTTTTGAAATACGGGGGATTTTTTAGTATAATAGTAGGACTAGAAGTGTATGAGGTAGAGATATGGAAATGAAACAGATTAGTGATTCGACCATAAAAATCACGATTCAGCTGGAAGATTTGGAAGAGCGCGGTATGGAAATGGCCGATTTCTTGGTTCCCCAAGAAAAGACGGAAGAGTTTTTCTATACCATCTTAGATGAGTTGGAAATGCCGGATAATTTTTTGGACAGCGGTATGCTGAGCTTCCGTGTGACGCCTAAGCCAGATAAGGTGGATGTGTTTGTTACCAAGTCTAAGTTGGATAAGAATCTGAGTTTTGAGGATTTGGCAGATCTGCCAGACATGGATGAGCTGTCTCATATGTCTCCAGATGAATTCCTCAAGACACTGGAAAAGAGCATTTTTGAAAAGAGTAAGGAAGACATAGAAGCAGTCCAATCTTTGGAAACGGCAGAAGCTGAGGAAGGGGAACAGCTTTCTCAGGAGGCGGCTGCTGAGCAGTCGGCAGAAAATGCTGAGCGTTACATTTACTATATCCTGCGTTTTGAAGATATTAAGGCTGCTGCGGCTTTTGCCCAGACGGTGGATTATAAGATTGACTTATCAGAACTTTATAAGTATGATTCAGCTTATTATTTGACGATTTTAGTAGATGTTGAGGGCTTCCCAGAGCGCTATCCAGCTTGGCTTTTGGCTAAGATGCGTGAATTCGCAGATGATTCAGATATCACTCGGGCAGTGCTGCAGGAGCACGGACATCTTCTTTTGGTGACAGATGCCGTCTCCGGCCTGCAGAAGGTTGAATGCCTATGATTACTTTTCCGTTAAAGTTTATCTTGGTATTGCTGGGAACTTTTTTTATCGGGGTGATTCTGACGCCCTTGGTTCGGCTCTTAGCCTTTAAGATTGGTGCGGTAGATTATCCCAATGCTCGCCGCATCAATAAAAAGCCTATGCCTAGCAGTGGCGGGCTGGCGATTGTAGCGGCCTTTTCTATCTCTACTCTGCTCTTGATGCCGCAGATTGTTGCTGTAGATTTTTTTGGACAGACCTATTTTGCTTATGTTTGGCCGGTCGTTCTAGGTGGTTTGATTATTGCTTTAACAGGGCTGGTCGATGATATCAAAGAGCTGTCGCCCATGCTAAAAATGGGGGGGATTGTTCTAGCAGCCAGCCTAATCTGGTGGCTGACGGATTTCCGATTGGATGATTTTAAGCTTCCTTTTGGCGGACCTTTCCTGCATTTTGAGCCTTGGCTGTCCTATATTTTGACAGTGGTGTGGATTATTTCCATCACCAATGCGGTTAATTTAATTGACGGTTTGGATGGTCTGGTGAGTGGGGTGTCCATCATCTCGCTAGTGACGATGGGGATTGTTTCTTACTTCTTTTTGCCCCAGCACAATCTCTTTTTGACCCTGACAATTTTCGTCTTGGTCTTGTCAATTGCGGGTTTTTTCCCTTACAATTACCACCCAGCTATCGTCTATCTTGGTGATACAGGTGCTCTCTTCATCGGCTTTATGATTGCCGTCTTGTCCTTGCAAGGGCTGAAAAATGCGACAGCTGTTGCGGTGGTGACTCCTATGATTATCCTAGGGGTTCCGATTACGGATACTTTTCTGGCGATTATCCGCCGTACTCTGTCTGGTCAGAAATTCTACACGCCTGACAAGCACCATCTTCATCACAGACTCTTGTCCTTGGGATTGACTCACCGAGGAACAGTACTGGTTATCTACGGGATTTCGCTGGTCTTTGCCATGATTTCTCTCTTGTTGAATGTTTCCAGTCGAATTGGGGGCGTGCTCTTGATGATTGGTTTACTTCTGGGTGTTGAGCTCTTTGCTGAGCTTGTCGGAGTTTTGGGGCCTAATCGTACTCCTTTGCTCAATATTCTCCGCTTTATTGGGAATTCCTCCTACCGAGAGGAAGTTCGGCGGAAATGGCGTCAAAAGAGGAATAAATAAGAATAGCTCTAAACAAAATAAAAGCCTTTTGGGCTTTTTTTTGGTATACTAAAGTGTGTAAATCAGCTAAGCAAAGAAAGGAAAAAGAAATGTCTGTCTTAGAAATCAAAGATCTTCATGTTGAAATCGAAGGTAAAAAAATTCTCAAAGGGGTGAATCTCACTCTGAAAACGGGAGAGGTTGCAGCTATTATGGGGCCAAATGGAACAGGGAAGTCCACCTTGTCTGCAGCTATCATGGGCAATCCTAACTACGAAGTGACTCAAGGAGAGGTGCTTTTTGATGGAGTCAATATCTTGGAGTTGGAAGTAGACGAGCGTGCTCGCATGGGGCTCTTCCTTGCTATGCAGTACCCTAGTGAAATTCCTGGTATTACTAATGCCGAATTTTTGCGAGCAGCTATGAATGCTGGCAAAGAAGATGAGGAAAAAATCTCTGTCCGCGACTTTATCATGAAGCTGGATGAAAAGATGGAACTGCTCAACATGAAAGAAGAAATGGCTGAGCGCTACCTCAATGAAGGTTTCTCCGGTGGTGAAAAGAAGCGTAACGAAATCCTGCAGTTGCTCATGCTAGAGCCGACTTTTGCGCTCTTGGATGAGATTGACTCGGGACTGGATATCGATGCTCTTAAGGTTGTGTCCAAAGGGGTTAATGCTATGCGCGGTGAGGGCTTTGGTGCTATGATTATCACCCACTACCAACGCCTGCTCAACTATATCACTCCAGATGTAGTTCATGTCATGATGGATGGGAAAGTCGTTCTTTCTGGTGGTCCTGAATTGGCGGTTCGCTTGGAGAAAGAAGGCTATGCTAAATTGGCTGAAGAGTTGGGCTTCACCTATACCGAAGAAGCCTAGTCAAACATTCTTTTGACTTTGATAAAAGATAGGAGAATGACATGACTAAAGAATTAATTCAAGAATTTTCACAACTACATGCAGAGCCAGACTGGCTCTTTCAACTGCGCCAGCAGGCCTTTGATAAAATTGACCAGTTAGAATTGCCGCGTATTGAGCGGGTTAAATTTCACCGCTGGAATCTGGGGGACGGCCGTATTTCAGAGAGTGAGCCATTGACAAGTGTTCCAGACTTTACAGCTCTAGAAGACAATCTCAAGCTTGTCCAAGTGGGAACTCATACTGTTCTGGAGCAATTGCCAGCTGACTTGGCAGCGCAAGGTGTGATCTTCACAGATTTCCACACAGCTTTGGAAGAGATACCAGAGCTGGTAGAGAAGCATTTTATGTCCGCAGTTAAGTATGACGAGGATAAATTGGCAGCTTACCACACTGCCTATTTCAACAGCGGTGCAGTTCTTTATGTGCCGGACAATGTTGAGATTGACCAGCCAATTGAAGGAATTTTTTATCAGGACAGCGAAAGCGATGTTCCTTTTAACAAGCATATTTTGATTATCGCGGGCAAACATTCCAAGGTTAACTACTTGGAACGCTTGGAAACTTACGGCGAGGGCTCTGTTCCCGTAACAGCCAATATCACTGTCGAAGTTATTGCTCAGGCTGGAGCTCAGATTAAGTTTTCAGCTATTGATCGTTTGGGCGAAAATGTAACGGCTTATATCAGTCGCCGTGGTAAGCTGGATAATGATGCTATGATTGACTGGGCTATCGGCGTTATGAACGAAGGCAATGTCGTAGCGGACTTTGATAGTGACCTCTATGGCAAGGGGAGCCATGCGGATATGAAGGTGGTGGCTCTCTCAAGCGGTAAGCAGGTTCAAGGGATTGATACCCGCGTAACTAACTATGGCTGCAATTCTATTGGAAATATCCTGCAGCACGGGGTTATCCTAGAAAAAGGAACCTTGACCTTCAATGGTATCGGACATATTATCAAAGGGGCTAAGGGAGCAGATGCCCAGCAGGAAAGCCGAGTTCTCATGCTGTCTGATCAAGCGCGCTCAGATGCTAATCCAATCCTCTTGATTGATGAAAACGATGTGACAGCTGGTCACGCAGCTTCTATCGGTCAGGTAGATCCAGAAGATATGTATTATCTCATGAGTCGGGGTCTTGATAAGGCGACGGCTGAACGCTTGGTCGTGCGCGGCTTCTTGGGCTCAGTGATTGTGGAAATCCCTGTTAAAGAAGTTCGTGATGAAATGATTGAAAATATCGATATTATTCTCGCAAAAAGATAAAAAGCTGGGCCTTGTCCCGTATAAGTAGATAGGAGTCTTCATGTCCATGTTTAATGCAGAAGCAATCAAGCAAGATTTTCCCATTTTGGACCAAATTGTCAATGATGAGCCTTTGGTTTATTTGGACAATGCGGCGACAACCCAGAAACCCAAGCAGGTGCTGGCAGCGATTGAAAACTACTATCTTAGAGACAATGCCAATGTCCACCGCGGTGTGCATACGCTAGCCGAGCGGGCGACAGCAGCCTATGAAGCAGCCAGGGAAAGAGTTTGTTCTTTTATCAATGCGGCTTCTAGTAGAGAAGTCCTCTTTACGCGAGGAACCACGACGGGACTTAACTGGGTGGCTCAGTTTGCGACTGAAAGGTTGCAGCCTGGTGATGAAGTGCTGATTTCTATCATGGAGCACCATTCCAATATCATTCCTTGGCAGGAAGCTTGTAGGAAGACTGGAGCCAAGTTGGTCTATGTCTATCTCAAAGACGGTGCTCTGGATATGGAAGATTTCCGTGCCAAACTCAATGAGCGAACCAAGTTTGTCTCTCTGGCTCATGCTTCTAACGTCCTTGGAGTTATCAATCCCATCAAGGAGATTGCCCAACTGGTTCATCAGCGAGGAGCACTTTTGGTGGTGGATGGAGCTCAATCCATTCCGCACATGAAGATTGATGTGCAGGATTTGGATGCGGACTTTTTCGCCTTTTCGGGACATAAGATGGCTGGGCCGACTGGTATCGGGGTTCTCTATGGCAAGGAAGAGCTGCTAGAGCAGATGTCGCCAGTTGAGTTCGGCGGCGAAATGATTGATTTCGTCTATGAACAGGAAGCGACCTGGAAGGAGCTTCCTTGGAAGTTTGAGGCCGGCACTCCAAATATGGCAGGAGCAATCGGTCTTGCGGCGGCTATTGATTATTTGGAAGACTTGGGTATGGATGCCATTGCCCAGCATGAGCAGGACCTGATTGCCTACGTATTTCCTAAGCTGCAGGCAGTGGAAGGTTTGACCATTTATGGCTCTCAGGATTTGGCCCAGCGATCAGGTGTGATTGCCTTTAATCTGGAGGGGCTTCATCCGCATGATGTCGCGACGGCTCTGGACTACGAAGGAGTGGCTGTTCGGGCGGGGCACCATTGTGCCCAGCCTTTGCTCACCTATCTGCAGGTGCCAGCGACTGTGCGGGCTAGCTTCTATATCTATAATACATATGCAGATTGTGACAAGCTGGTAGATGCTTTAGAAAAGACAAAGGAGTTTTTCAATGGCGCTTTCTAAGTTAGACAGTCTTTACAAGGCGGTTGTGACCGACCACTCGGCTCACCCCCATCATCATGGGAAACTGGAAGATGTGGAGCAGGTAGTTCTCAATAATCCGACATGTGGTGATGTTATCAGCTTGTCTGTGAAGTTTAATGCTGAAAATCAGATTGAAGATATTGCCTTTGTTAATTCCGGCTGTACCATCTCAACGGCTTCGGCCAGCATGATGACTGATGCGGTTCTAGGCAAGACAAAAGAGCAGGCGCTGGAATTAGCAGAAGTTTTCTCGCAGATGGTTCAGGGCCAGGAAGACAGTCGCCAGAAAGAATTGGGCGATGGCGCCTTTTTAGCAGGTGTTGCCAAATTCCCGCAGCGAATTAAGTGTGCGACCTTGGGTTGGAATGCCCTCAAGCGAGCAATTGAAGAAGATAAAAAGTAAGAATGTGAAAGGAAATTATGTCAGAAGAAAGAGTAGAACCAAAACCGATTGATCTCGGTGAATACAAGTTTGGTTTCCATGACGATGTTGAACCTGTCCTCTCAACAGGGAAAGGGCTGAATGAAGCGGTCATTCGTGAGCTTTCTGCAGCCAAGGATGAACCAGAATGGATGCTGGATTTCCGCCTCAAATCCTACGAGGCTTTCAAAAAGATGCCGATGCAGACTTGGGGGCCGGATTTGTCGGAAATTAATTTTGATGACTTGATTTATTACCAAAAGGCCTCTGATAAGCCTGCTAGAAGCTGGGATGAAGTGCCTGAGAAGATTAAGGAAACCTTTGAGAAAATTGGGATTCCAGAAGCGGAGCGGGCCTACCTGGCTGGTGCGGCTGCCCAGTATGAGTCAGAAGTGGTCTACCACAATATGAAGGAAGAGTTCCAAAAGCTAGGAATCGTCTTTACGGATACCGACTCAGCCCTTAAGGAATACCCAGAGCTCTTCAAACAGTATTTTGCTAAGCTGGTTCCTCCGACAGATAATAAGCTAGCAGCTCTTAACTCCGCCGTCTGGTCTGGTGGTACCTTCATCTATGTGCCAAAAGGTGTCAAGGTAGATGTTCCCTTGCAGACTTATTTCCGGATTAACAATGAAAATTCTGGTCAGTTTGAGCGGACTTTGATCATCGTCGATGAGGGCGCTAGCGTCCATTATGTTGAAGGATGTACAGCTCCGACTTATTCCAGCAATAGCTTGCATGCTGCGATTGTTGAAATTTTTGCCCTTGATGGTGCCTATATGCGCTACACCACTATTCAAAACTGGTCCGATAATGTCTACAACCTCGTGACCAAGCGGGCGCGGGCCATGAAAGATGCGACGGTTGAGTGGATTGACGGGAACCTTGGTGCAAAAACAACTATGAAGTATCCGTCTGTCTATCTGGACGGACCTGGAGCGCGTGGAACCATGCTTTCTATTGCCTTTGCCAATACCAATCAGCACCAAGATACAGGTGCTAAGATGATTCACAATGCTCCTCATACCAGCTCATCTATCGTGTCTAAGTCTATTGCTAAGGGCGGTGGTAAGGTGGATTACCGCGGTCAAGTGACCTTTGGAAAGAATTCACAGAAATCCGTCAGCCATATTGAGTGCGATACGATTATCATGGACGATATTTCAGCGTCAGATACCATTCCCTTTAATGAAATTCATAACTCTCAGGTGGCTCTGGAGCATGAGGCTAAGGTTTCTAAGATTTCAGAAGAACAACTCTACTATCTCATGAGCCGTGGCTTGTCCGAATCCGAAGCCACCGAAATGATTGTCATGGGCTTTGTCGAACCTTTCACCAAAGAACTGCCTATGGAGTATGCTGTTGAGCTTAACCGCTTGATCAGCTACGAAATGGAAGGATCAGTTGGGTAAAGCTTCGTCTAAGCGAAATTTTGAATCACTGCTTGAAGACACGCATTGTGAGTTAATATTCAAAGATGTTTGCTAGCTCTAGTCCAACATTTAGAAAACATACAAAACAACCGCGAATCATTTGATTCGCGGCTTTTCTTTATAATTTCTCGTTGACATAGCGGACGAAGTCATTCCACCAGACCTTGAAGAAGATACTTTTTTCTACCTCTTGACCTGCCACCATCGTGACAGAAGGTGCTTTATTTTCTAGATAGCCTTGGCCGATCGGTTCAGGGTCGGTATAGGTCAGGGTACCAAGTTCAGTATTTTTTTTCAGCGGAGCTTGGAAGCCTTTTTCGTTGGTTGAAAATTCTACCTTGTGCTCAGCCTGATTGGCGATGCGCTCAATGATGGTGAAATCCTTGCTGGCAACGGCTGGAACGGTCTTTTGCTTGCCGTCAATAACGGTTGACTTGCTTTTATTGTAGGCCTCCCCCTCAGCCACAATGGTCGTCTGGGTGAAGTTTTGCGAAACATAGTTCATCAAAGATGCTGTGGCTACAAAGCGTGCGTAGGGGTCGCCGTCAGTTTGATCAACGTCCAGCACAACAGTAATCATGCGGATGCCATTTTCAGTAGTCGTCGCAACAAAGGAAGATCCTCCCTTATCCGAACTGCCGGCTTTAAGTCCGTCTACACCTGAGCGGAAGTTGGACTGGTTTTCCAGCATGAAGTTATAATTTTCCAGACTCGTCCCCGCAATTTTGGCTGTGGACTTGGAAGTGATCTCTGTCACTTGAGGGAAGTCCATAATCAGATGCCGGCTGATAACAGCCAAGTCGTAGGCACTGAATTTATTTTCAGTGTCCTTGCTTTTTTTAAATGTGCTAGCTGAGGCGCTATACTCTGTTTCTTCAGTTGCGTATTCTAGAAGAAGAGTATTCAGCCCTGTGGAGTTCACAATAGTAGCATCTTTGATTCCCCATTCTTTAAGCTTAGCCTTCATCATTTGGACGAAATTTTCTTCGCTGCCCCCAACCTTCTCAGCCAAAGCAATCGTGGCACTGTTGGAGCTGGACATCAAGGAAGCGGCAATCAAGTCCTTGACTTTGTAACGTTTGGCTTCCAAAGGGACATTGCTGATATTTGGATTAGATGTCAGATTGTAAGCATAGTCTGAAATATCAACATAAGTATCGGCAGTCAAGTCTCCTCTGTCAATGGCTTCGTAGACCAGATAGACGGTCAAAAGATTGGTGATGGAGCCGACTTCGATTGGAGTATTAGCATCTTTTTCGTAGAGAATCTTTCCAGAAGTAGCGTCCACAGCCATTGCACTCTTAGCGGCAATGTTGAAATCATCTGCTGCAACCTTGCTGGCGGTCATTCCGACCAAAACTAGTAAACATAGGAATAATCGTTTCATTTCTTTCCCCTAAAACAAGATATAACCATTGTATCATAAAATTCTCTTTTCTTTTATAAATCAAGGATAATAAAAGATTACAAGATAAATGTAGAGAAAAGTAGAGCAATCTCCTTTAAGAGATTTTTTATAAAAGCATCTTTCGGAAAAACTCACAAAATAGAAAAATATTTGAAATAATACAGATATACAAGCTGAAAAATAGAAAATTATTATTTTTCTACATAAAGCATTTGTTTTTATAAAAAAATATTGTATAATAATACAATATAAATTGAGAAGGAGAATGCTCATGAAAAAATCAAAATGGTTGGCCATTGCTGGACTAACAGTCGTGTCAACACTAATCTTAGCTGCTTGTGGAAATTCCAACGCAAGCAATACCTATTCTTATGTCTATTCGAATGACCCTGATACTTTGGACTATGTCAATTCAAATCGAGCTACTACTTCTGATGTTATTGCAAACTTGGTGGATGGCCTTTTAGAAAATGATGAATATGGCAATCTGGTTCCATCTATTGCGGAAGACTGGACTGTTTCAAAGGACGGTCTGACCTATACCTATAAGCTTCGCAAAGATGCTAAATGGTATACATCAGACGGTGAAGAATACTCAGAGGTTAAAGCTCAAGACTTTGTAACTGGTTTGAAGCATGCAGCAGATGAAAAATCAGAAGCTCTTCCAATTGTCCAAAGCTCTATCAAAGGCTTGGATGCCTATGTCAAGGGTGAGTCAAATGACTTTTCAACCGTCGGTGTCAAGGCTGTCGATGACTATACGGTTGAGTATACTCTTAACCAGCCAGAAAGTTATTGGAACTCTAAAACTACTATGGGGATTCTGTTCCCAATCAATGAGGATTTCTTAAAGTCACAAGGCAAAGATTTTGGTACTGTAAAACCTTCCTCTATTCTTTATAATGGCCCTTATGTTCTGAAAGCATTCACTTCTAAGTCTGTCATTGAATATGCTAAAAACCAGAACTACTGGGATAAGGACAATGTCAAGATTGAAAATGTGAAGCTGACTTACTATGATGGTTCTGACCAAGAAGCTTTGATTCGTAACTTCTCAGATGGAGCCTACTCTCAAGCGCGACTTTATCCGACAAGTTCTAACTACGCTTCTGTAGAAAAACAATACAAAGATAATATTATCTTCTCACCGCAGAATTCAACTAGTTTCTATTTTGCTTTCAATCTGAATCGTAAGACTTATAATCATTCGTCTAAGACATCAGATGCTCAAAAGGCATCAACTACAGCTGCTATTCAAAATAAAGACTTCCGTCAGGCAATCAACTTTGCCTTTGACCGGACATCTTTTGGAGCTCAGATGAATGGTAAAGATGGGGCGACTAAACTCATCCGTAGCTTACTTGTTCCTCCTAGCTTCGTGCAGGTTGATGGCAAAGACTTTTCAGATGTAGTAGAGAGCAAACTTCCTACATACGGTGATGAGTGGAGCGGTGTCAAACTGACAGATGCCCAAGACAGCATCTACAATGCTGACAAGGCCAAGGCTGAGTTTGCTAAGGCTAAGGAAGCCTTGCAAGCAGAAGGTGTTGAATTCCCGATTCATATCGATATCCCTGTGGATCAGACTGACAAAGTCTTAGTGCAGCGGACTAACTCTTTCAAACAGTCTGTTGAAGCAGCACTCGGTCAGGACAATGTCGTCATTGATGTTCAGCAAATGTCTACAGATGACTTTGATAACTCTGCCTACTTTGCAGAAACAGCAGCTCAGAAGGACTACGACCTCAACATGTCTGGTTGGTCAGCAGACTACCAAGATCCATCAACTTATCTGAATATTTTCAACCCAGAAACGGGTGACGCTACAGATAATATTGGTTTAGAAAAAGGGAAAAATGCTGATGTTGCAAATAAAGTTGGCTTGAACGAATACAAAGAGTTATTGGATGAGGCTGATAAGGAAAAACAAGATACCAATGCTCGTTATACTAAATACGCAGCAGCTCAGGCTTGGCTGACAGATAGCTCCATTGTTATTCCCGGTGTTTCTGGCGGTGGTTCACCAGTTGTTCAAAAGGTCGTGCCATTTACCAAGTCTTACTCTTATGTCGGAATCAAAGGAGATGTCTATGTCTTTAAGAACATGGAACTCCAAAATGATATTGTGACGGCCAAAGACTACGAAGCTGCTCTTAAGAAATGGGAAAAAGAAAAGGAAGCATCCAATAAAAAAGCCCAAGAAGAGCTAGAAAAACATATCAAATAAGATTCTGAACAGCAAAAGTTTGACACTTTATTAGCTGTCTTGAATCAAGTTGTTAAGTTGAGAGAACATTTTTGTTCTCTCTTTTTTATATCGGCCTCCATTACATTGAAGCGTTTACATCCTGTCGCAGAAGTGCTATAATGAAAGTAATCTTAATGAAAACTGGAGGAAGTTTATGAAAACATCTAAGTTAGCTGCAGCTGCTGGGCTTGTCATTCTCTCTGCAGGTGTTTTGGCTGCATGTTCGTTTGGTGGCTCCAATTCATCTGGGAAAAACTATAGCTATGTTTATACGGCAGATCCAGATACGCTGGATTACACTGTGTCCAATAAGCGGGCAACCAATGAGATTATGGCTAATGTAGTGGATGGTTTGCTAGAAAGCGATAAGTATGGTAACTTAGTGCCTTCTCTAGCGGAAGATTGGACCGTTTCAAAGGATGGTCTGACCTATACTTATAAGCTTCGTAAGGGAGTGAAGTGGTATACTTCTGATGGTGAAGAGTATGCAGATGTGACTGCTAAGGACTTTGTGACCAGTCTGAAGCATGCTGCTGACAGCAAGTCTGATGGTCTCTATATCGTTCAAAAATCTGTTAAAGGCTTGGACGACTATGTCAATGGTAAAATAACTGACTTCTCCCAAGTTGGTGTCAAGGCGGTGGATGATTCTACTGTTCAATACACTTTGAATCAGCCAGAAAGTTTCTGGAATTCTAAGACAACCATGGGAATTCTTTTCCCAATTAACGAAGAATTTCTGAAATCAAAAGGTGACAAGTTTGCTCAGGGAACGGATCCGACCAGTGTCCTCTACAACGGTCCGTTTATCTTGAAATCTATAACTTCGAAATCTCAAATTAGCTTAGAGAAGAACCCAAACTATTGGGATAAGGAAAAGGTAAAAATTGATACAGTCAAATTCTCTTACTATGATGGTCAAGATACAGAATCTCTGGTGCGTGGCTTTTCTGATGGCAACTACACCATTGCTCGTCTTTTCCCAAATAGCTCCAACTTTGCCAGTGTGAAGAAACAGTATGGCGATAATATCGTCTACACTCCTCAAGGTTCAGGAACCTTCTTTGTTACAACTAATATTGATCGTCAGTCTTACGAGCATACTTCTAAGACAACGGATGCACAGAAGTCTTCCACTAAGAAAGCACTGCTCAATAAAGATTTCCGTCAGGCTCTGCTTTTTGCCTTTGACCGGACTGCCTATTCTGCACAAACCAATGGCGAAGAAGCAGCAGACAAGCAGCTTCGTAATACCTTTGTTCCGCCAACCTTTGTTCAAGCTAATGGGAAAGAGTTCGGCAGCATTGTAGAAGAAAATCTAGCTAGTTACGGTGATGAGTGGAAGGGAGTCAAATTAGACGACGCTCAGGATGGCTTTTATAATCCAGAAAAAGCTAAGGCAGAATTTGCCAAAGCTAAGGAAGCGCTGCAGGCAGAAGGAGTGGAATTCCCTATTCATCTGGATATTCCGGTCAGCTCAGCAGATACCAATGGCGTTAAGAGTGTTCAGTCACTGAAGCAGTCTATTGAAGCTAATCTTGGCTCTGACAATGTAGTGATTGATATTCAGCAAATGACAGATGATGAGTTGAATAATATCACCTACTTTGCTACCTCTGCATCCCAAGAAGACTGGGATTTGAATAATAATCTTGGCTGGAGTCCAGATTATAACGATCCATCTTCTTATCTGGAAATCACTGGCTCTAAGACTGGTGAGAATGTTGACAGCTACTTTGGTTTTGACCCTGGAACAGATAATGCAGCAGCTAAAGAGGCTGGCTTTGAAGAGTATGATAAACTCTTGGAAGACGCTGCTTCAGAAAACGAGGATATTAACAAACGTTACGAAAAATATGCTGCAGCTCAGGCTTGGCTGACAGACAGTGCCCTGTTGATGCCGGCATGGTCATCTGGTGCAACACCAAGTGTCCGTAAGGTTGTTCCATTCTCAGGACCATTTGCTTGGACTGGAAACAAGGGTGAATACAGCTTTAAATATGTTGAAATCCAAGATAAACCAATAACGACTAAAGAATATGAAAAAGCGCGTGAAAAATGGGCAAAAGAAAAGGAAGAATCCAATAAAAAAGCTCAAAAAGAACTCGCAGAACATATCAAATAAAGCAAGAAAATCCCATTGTAGCTACAGTGGGATTTTTGATGATTTTGAAGACGAAATGGACGAGGTTGAGCTTGTCTAGTCCTAGATAATCAACATCCGAGAAAACCAATTGCATAAACATCTTAGGGTGTTAGTGAGCTAACTTAATATTCTGAAAATTTATTTTACTTTTAGTACTATCTATGCTATAATCTTAATTAAATCTAAAAATCTAAAAGATGGAGAAACCCATATGAAACAAAGCAAAGTCCTTGCGCTAGCAGGAGTCACTCTTCTTGCAGCTGGCTTTCTTGCTGCTTGCTCTGGCTCTAAGCCAAACACAAAGTCAGGCAGCTCAGACTCTTCAAACACCTTTAATTATATCTACGAGACAGATCCTGAAAACTTGAACTATCTCACTTCAAGTAAAGCTGCTACAACAGACTTGACTGCCAATGTCATTGACGGTCTTTTAGAAAACGACCAATATGGAAACTTAGTTCCTTCAATGGCAGAGGAATGGACTGTATCCCCAGATGGGAAAACCTATACTTATAAGCTTCGCAAAGACGCTAAGTGGTATACTTCCGAAGGTGAAGAGTACGCAGATGTGACAGCAGAAGACTTTGTTACAGGTCTTAAGTATGCGGCAGACAATAAATCTGAAACAATCTACTTGGTTCAGGATTCTGTCAAAGGGCTTAAGGACTATATTTCTGGGAAGATTGATTTCTCAGAAGTAGGGATTAAAGCAGTCGATGATCATACCGTTGAGTATACTCTTAATGAGCCAGAAAGCTTCTGGAACTCTAAGACTACAATGGGAATTCTCTACCCAGTAAACAAAGACTTTTTGAAAAACCAAGGCGATAAGTTCGCTCAAGCAACGGATCCAACAAGTTTGCTTTACAACGGACCTTTCTTGCTTAAATCATTGACTTCAAAATCTGAAATCCAGTTTGAAAAGAATCCTAATTATTGGGACAAAGAAAATGTTCACGTAGATGCAGTTAAACTCTCTTTCTATGATGGACAAGATCAAGGGAAACTAGCTGATCAGTTCAGTCAAGGAGCTCTGACAACAGCCAGACTCTTCCCAACTAGTGCGACTTATGAAAAGGTTGAAAAAGACTTTAAAGATAATATCGTCTATACACCTCAGGATGCCTCAACTTTCTTAGTAGGTACTAACATTGATCGCCAGTCTTACAACCATACTGCTAAGACATCAGAAGCTCAAAAGAATTCAACTAAGAAAGCCTTACTTAACAAGGACTTTCGTCAGGCTTTGACCTTTGCCTTCAATCGTGAGTCTTATGCATCTCAGATTAATGGTAAGGACGGAGCGGACAAACTTCTTCGTAACCTTTACATCCCACCTACATTTGTGCAAGCTGGTGACAAATCCTTCGGTGACTTAGTTAAGGAAAAAGTAGTAACTTATGGCGACGAGTGGAAAGATGTGGACTTCTCAGATGGCCAAGATGGTCTCTATAACGAGAACAAAGCAAAGGCTGAATTTGCTAAAGCAAAAGAAGCTTTGAAAGCCGATGGAGTAGAATTCCCAATCCATCTGGACATTCCGGTTGATCAAACAGCTACTTCTAAAGTACAGCGTGTTCAATCCCTCAAGCAGTCTATCGAAAAGACTTTGGGAACAGATAATGTTGTGATTGATGTTCACCAGTTGTCTAAGGATGAAGTGACTAACATTACCTTATTTGCACCTTCTGCTGCTGAAGAGGACTGGGATATTTCAGATAATGTCGGCTGGTCTCCAGACTATCAAGATCCATCTACCTATCTTGATGTTATCAAACCTGGTGGTGAAAACACCAAGACCTTCTTAGGATTTGATGGCACAGATAATGCAGCAGCGAAACAAGTTGGTTTGGATGAATATACCAAGCTGGTTGACGAAGCGGGTGCAGAAAAGCAAGATTTGAACAAGCGTTATGAAAAATATGCGGCTGCTCAGGCTTGGCTGACTGATAGTGCTTTGTTGATTCCGGTAACTTCTAGAACAGGCCGTCCAACCTTGACTAAGGTAGTGCCTTTCTCAGCACCGTTTGCTTGGTCTGGTGCTAAGGCGCGTGAAGCAGCAAGTTATAAGTACATGAAATTGCAGGATGAGCCTGTAACGACAAAAGATTATAATAGCGCTCAGGAAAAATGGAATAAAGAACGTGCGGAATCTAATAAAAAAGCTCAAGAAGAATTAGCAGACCACGTGAAATAAGCTTGCTAAGAGAACTTTCTCTAATAGAGGAGAAAGTTCTTTTGGAATTTAAAGGAAACGATAAATGAAAAAATATATTTTTATGCGTATCTTACGCTCAATTGTGTCGATTTTCTTGGTGACGACCCTGACTTATGCCATTATCTATACTATGGTGCCAAGAAGGTTGATTTTCAAGCAGGATCCTAACTATAATAAGATAGCGACAAATAAAGATAAAAAGACTAACTATGAAAACACCATCTTTGAGCGGATGGGTTACATTGACTATTATGATACTAAGGAACTGCAGGAGAAGGCCAGCAAGGAAGATTCCTCTGTTACAACAGAAGCTACAGAAGCAAACAAGAAGATTTATCAGAAGTATATTAATAAACTTGGCAATGGCTGGAAATTGCAGAAATTCCCACTAAGTGGTGAGTTCTATGCTGTACGTGAAGGGCCTGTTTATGAGCGTGTCTTTGAGTTCTATGCTAATTTGATTCAAATTGACCATCCAAATGTTATTCAAGATGAGGAAAATCCAAACCTAGAGCGTTATATCCGGTTTGAAAATGATCCTTCTGTTGGCTGGTCTCTTGTGGGTTCTGGTACCAAGCATAAGTATCTGCTGTACTTTAATGGTCAGTTCCCATTTGTCCACCAGAACTTTATTACCTTTAATTTAGGTAATTCTTATCCAACCTATGCTAATATCCCTGTTCTGCAGGTTATTACACAGGGACAAGGGCAAACTAAGTCTTCTGAAGTTCAATTCCCAACAGGTAAAAAGACATCGTCTGTTAATATTTATTCTCGTACTTACAAGACGCCAAGCAAAGCCGATTCACAGGACATTGCTAAGTTTGGTAAGGGAGATGCCTATACAGCGACTCAAAGCAACTATCAAAATCCATCCATGATTACCAGCTCAGCCATTATTGGTTTGATTGGTGTGGCTCTGTCTTATCTGATTGCTATTCCGCTCGGTTCCTACATGGCTCGACTTAAGAATACATGGTTTGATAGCATTTCCACAGCAGGTTTGACCTTCATGATGTCACTGCCAACCATCGCCTTGGTCTACATCGTTCGTTTGGCGGGGTCTGCTGTTGGTCTTCCAGACTCCTTCCCAATCTTGGGAGCAGGAGATTGGCGTTCTTATGTCCTTCCAGCTGTTATTTTAGGGCTTTTGAGTGCTCCTTGGACAGCTGTTTGGATTCGTCGTTATATGATTGACCTGCAGTCTCAGGACTTTGTCCGCTTTGCACGTGCTAAGGGTCTCTCTGAAAAAGAAATTTCTAACAAGCACATCTTTAAAAACGCTATGGTGCCGCTGGTATCTAGTATCCCAGCTTCTATCGTTGGTGTTATTGCAGGTGCGACTCTGACAGAAACTGTCTTTGCCTTTCCTGGTATGGGTAAGATGCTGATTGATTCTGTTAAGGCATCCAATAACTCTATGGTTGTTGGTCTTGTATTCATCTTCACATGTCTGTCTATCTTTGCTCTCTTGCTGGGTGACATTCTGATGACAGTACTGGATCCACGTATTAAGTTAACATCAAAAGGAGGTAAATAATGGCTACAATTGATAAAAGCAAATTCCAATTTGTCAAACGTGACGATTTTGCCTCTGAAACGATTGATGCTCCAGCCTATTCTTACTGGAAATCAGTCATGCGTCAATTTCTGAAAAAGAAATCAACCATTACCATGCTGGGGATTCTGATTGCCATTATTCTCATGAGCTTCATTTATCCTATGTTTTCAAACTTCGACTTTAATGACGTGAGCAAGGTAAATGACTTTAGCATGCGTTATATCAAGCCAAGTGCTCAATACTGGTTTGGAACGGACAGTAATGGTAAGTCTCTCTTTGACGGTGTTTGGTTTGGTGCCCGTAACTCTATTCTTATTTCGATTATTGCGACGGTTATTAATCTGGCTATCGGAGTTATCATTGGCGGTATCTGGGGAATTTCCAAAACAGTTGACCGTGTCATGATGGAAATCTACAATATCATTTCAAATATCCCAGCCCTCTTGATTGTCATCGTCTTGACCTACTCTATCGGTGCTGGTTTCTGGAATCTTATTTTTGCCATGACGATTACTGGTTGGGTCGGTATTGCCTACACTATCCGTGTGCAGATTATGCGCTATCGGGATTTGGAGTACAACCTTGCCTCTCGTACTCTTGGTACACCAACTCTCAAGATTGTAACGAAGAACATTATGCCGCAGTTGGTATCTGTTATCGTGACTACCACTTCACAGATGCTGCCAAGCTTTATCTCTTACGAAGCCTTTCTGTCCTTCTTTGGCTTAGGGCTTCCTGTAACAGTGCCAAGTTTGGGACGCTTGATTTCAGATTATTCACAAAACGTGACGACCAATGCCTACCTCTTTTGGATTCCACTAACAACTCTGATTTTGGTATCCCTTACTTTCTTCGTAGTTGGTCAAAACTTAGCCGACGCCAGCGATCCACGTACACATAGATAGGAGTAAATATGACAAAGAATGAAAATGTAATATTGACTGCTCGCGATATTGTCGTGGAATTTGATGTCCGCGACCGAGTTTTAACAGCCATTCGCGGAGTCTCTCTGGACTTGATTGAAGGTGAAGTACTGGCTATTGTTGGTGAATCAGGCTCAGGAAAGTCTGTATTGACTAAGACTTTTACTGGCATGTTAGAAGAAAACGGCCGTGTAGCTCAAGGAACTATTGACTACCGTGGCAAAGATTTGACAACTCTTCGTAGTAATAAGGATTGGGAGCCGATTCGCGGTGCAAAAATTGCGACTATCTTCCAAGATCCGATGACGAGCTTGGATCCCATTAATACGATTGGAAGCCAAATTACAGAAGTCATAATCAAGCACCAAGGAAAATCAGCCAAAGAAGCTAAAAAAATGGCCATCGATTATATGAGCAAGGTCGGAATTCCAGATGCGGAAAAACGTTTCGAAGAATATCCTTTCCAATACTCAGGTGGTATGCGTCAGCGGATTGTTATTGCTATTGCCTTAGCTTGCCGTCCTGATATTCTTATCTGTGATGAGCCAACAACGGCCCTCGATGTAACGATTCAAGCGCAGATTATTGACTTGCTCAAATCCTTGCAGCAAGAATATCATTTCACAACCATCTTTATTACGCACGACCTTGGTGTTGTGGCTAGTATTGCAGATAAGGTTGCGGTCATGTATGCCGGTGAAATTGTAGAATACGGTACAGTTGAAGAAATCTTCTACGAGCCAAAACATCCTTATACATGGAGTTTGCTATCCAGCTTACCTCAGTTGGCAGATGCGAATGGTGCCCTCTACTCGATTCCTGGTACTCCGCCGTCTCTCTATTCACCGATCAAAGGGGATGCCTTTGCTTTGCGTTCTGACTATGCCATGTCAATTGACTTTGAAGAAGAAGCACCGGCTTTCAAGGTCTCAGATACTCATTGGGCTAAGACTTGGTTGCTGCACGAAGATGCGCCTAAAGTTGATAAACCAGAGATTATCGAAAACCTACATGAAAAAATTCGTTCGAAAATGGGCTTCAATCAATTAGAAGCTTAGGAGGAAGGAAATGACTGAAAAATTAGTTGAAATTAAAGATTTAGAAATTTCCTTCGGCGAAGGAAGTAAGAAATTTGTAGCAGTAAAAAACGCAAATTTCTTCATCAACAAGGGGGAAACTTTCTCTCTTGTAGGAGAATCAGGCTCTGGTAAGACTACTATTGGTCGAGCTATTATCGGCCTTAATGATACCAGTGCAGGTGATATCTTCTACGAAGGCAAAAAGATTAATGGTAAAAAGTCAAAAGCAGAAGAAGCAGACTTGATTCGCAAGATTCAGATGATTTTCCAAGATCCGGCTGCCAGTCTGAATGAACGTGCAACGGTTGACTATATCATATCTGAGGGGCTCTATAATTACCATTTGTTTGATAGTGAAGAAGACCGCCAAAGAAAAGTCAAAAATATCATCAATGAAGTTGGTTTGTTGGCTGAGCATTTAACTCGCTATCCTCACGAATTCTCTGGTGGACAGCGTCAGCGGATTGGGATTGCTCGTGCTCTGGTCATGCAACCAGACTTCGTAATTGCAGATGAGCCGATTTCTGCCTTGGACGTATCTGTTCGGGCTCAGGTTTTGAATCTTTTGAAAAAATTTCAAAAAGAGCTTGGCTTGACCTACCTGTTTATTGCCCATGACCTTTCGGTAGTTCGTTTTATTTCTGATCGTATCGCCGTGATTTACAAAGGTGTCATTGTAGAAGTGGCAGAGACAGAGGAGCTGTTCAACCATCCTGTCCACCCTTATACACAATCTTTGCTCTCAGCTGTTCCAATTCCAGACCCAATCTTGGAGCGTAAAAAAGTGTTGAAGGTCTATGATCCTGACCAGCACGATTATTCAGTTGATAAACCAGAAATGGCAGAGATTCGTCCAGGACATTATGTCTGGGCTAATAAAGCTGAACTCGAAAAGTATAAACAAGAACAAGAATAGAAAAAATGTCCGAAAGGGCATTTTTTGCGCCTTTAAAAGAAAGAATGTAGGTCAATTACCAGCCTCAAAGGTATGTAAAACTATCCACCAATTTAAAAATAATAATTTTTTAAATTTTTTTC
>NZ_GL878508.1:121902-156103 GCF_000194945.1 Streptococcus sanguinis SK1 = NCTC 7863 | reverse complement strand
GAAGTTTTTATTCATCAGGGAGTTTTTATCTTTTAAGGTGCGGGTAGATATACTTCCTCTCCTAGTTGACGTGCTATTAAACCAGCTCTCGCCAGCTGAAGCAAAGTCTTTGTGAATTCATAAATATGTTCTCTTTCACTTGCGGTCATCTCTTTTTTAGAAAACTTTCTTCTTAAAGCTTTGTAATTCCGACCTTCCTGCTGAAAGAAGGGAGCATCTTGTAAATAGGCTTTTACATTCTCCAAGTTTTCTAAAATACCAAGATGAAAAGCGGCAGAAGCAAAAGTTTTATCAAAAGGCTGGGTGCAGACGCTCCGAAACTCTACTGTCCCCCGTGTCGTCAAATCTTGATACTGGTAACTTCTGTGATTCTTGAAGTCTGCTTCCTTTGGTGTCAAGTTTACTTTCTCACCCGAGAGGCTATAAGCTTCAATAGTTCTCTGGATCAAGTATTCATTAGCAGCTATCGGATAGAAATAATAGGATTTACCCTCACGTTCGGCAGTAAAAAGTGCTGATCTATTAAGATATGCAAAAAATTCATCTTCAGTTTGAAAATCTTTTGAATTCACACCCGCATTTTCCTGTAAAATGCCATGCATCGATTGCTCCCAGAAAATATCCCGAGCTATTTTTGTATCCCAAGAAGAATCTGAAAACTCTGAATTGGCAAATAGATAGGCTTTAGCAGCTTCAATTTGATTGAAGACATTGATAACAGTTAAATAATTTTCTCTTGAGACATCCAGCTGCACTTGACTCCCACAAATAAAAGCGCCATATTCCGGATAATTGTGCAGACCATCCATGTTCTTTCCCATAGCTAAATACTGCATCAACATTTCATATCTTGGATACTTAACTGGACTATTATCATTTTCTGCCCAGAAAGGATGAATACCTTCTCCTTGAATTTCATGGTCTTCTTCGCGCAGAATTGGCTGAATAATGTTCAGATAGTTCTTAAAACGCTCTTCAACTTCTTGAATTCTACTAGCCTTGGCAAAAGCAAATTCCAAAGTATTGTAAGAGACCTCAAAAAGAATCCTGTCTTCATTTTTAGTAGATTTCAGTTGGATGGGATTGCCATCTCTATCAAATCGTTCCGACTCAAAATCATACTCTTCCAATAGATGCTTCAAGAGATTCTTGGCCACATTTGTATCAGTCGCTCCGCCCTGGCTATTGACAATAGGAAATTCTAACTCAATGCCAATGTAGACAGTTGGATTTTCTTTGATATTCTTTAAATAGCGTTCTTTTAAAATTTGGATTGAATCCATCATTTCCATTTCCTATAAATTTTTGATAGTGTTAAAGTATTATAACAAAATTTCAGGTATTTTCCTAGCCTCATGCAAAAACGCCTGCTTACGAAATTGTTTTTGCCTTAAAAGCAATTTCGTAAACAAGCGTCTACCTATTATCAACTATATGATGAGTGTTCCCGCTAGGAAAGAATCCTAGCGGTAGACCAGAGCTAGACTAAGAATAGAGATTCTATTCCATCATCATAACACTCAACAAAGATTGATGATCTTAAACTAATTCGATGATTGCCATTGGCGCAGCATCTCCACGGCGCGGTTCAGTTTTCAGGATACGAGTATATCCACCGTTGCGCTCTGCATAGCGTGGTGCAATCTCAGAGAACAATTTTTGAAGAGCAGTAGTTGTAGTATACTTTTCTGTTGCTTCATCATAGTTTTCTGATGCGATTTCATTACGTACAAAAGCTGCAGCTTGACGACGAGCGTGCAAGTCTCCACGTTTGCCCAATGTAATCATTTTTTCTACTGTTTTACGGATTTCTTTAGCACGAGCTTCAGTTGTCACGATTGATTCGTTGATCAGCAAATCAGTAGTCAAATCGCGAAGCATCGCTTTACGTTGCGAGCTAGTGCGTCCTAGTTTACGGTAAGCCATGTATTCCTCCTTTATTTATCGTTTTTTAACCCCAGACCGAGATCAGCAAGTTTAACTTTTACTTCTTCCAGACTCTTGCGTCCCAAGTTACGAACTTTCATCATTTCAGGCTCAGATTTTTCTGTCAAATCAAATACAGTATTGATACCTGCACGTTTCAAACAGTTGTATGAGCGAACTGACAAATCTAATTCTTCGATGGTCCGTTCCAAAATGCGGTCATCAGAAGTCTTTTCTGCTTCCTTCATAACGTCTGCAGCGATAGCTACTTCTGTCAGATTAGTGAAGAGATTCAAATGTTCCGTAAGGATGCGGGCTGAAAGTCCCAAAGCATCTTCTGGAATAATTGTTCCATTCGTTAAAATTTCAAGGGTTAGTTTGTCAAAACCATCGTTGCTACCAACACGAGCTGGCTCAACCTGGTAATTAACTTTTGTCACTGGCGTATAGATAGAATCCACCGCAAGTGTTCCCACTGGTGCATCATCTTTCTTATTTTCATCTGCAGGCACATAACCACGACCGCTGTTGACAGTCATCGTTGCCTTAAAGCTTGCGCCTTCTCCGATTGTAAAGAGATAATGATCAGGGTTTATAATTTCAATATCACTGTCTGTCAAAATGTCTCCGGCAGTTACTTCTGCTGGGCCTTCAACATCCAGTTCAATAATCTTTTCGTCTTGGACGTAAGATTTTACAGCAATTCCTTTGACGTTCAGAATAATTTGCATCACGTCTTCGCGGACACCGGAAATTGTATCAAACTCGTGCAAAACACCTTCAATATTAATTGAAGTAACAGCAGCACCTGGAAGTGAAGCCAAAAGCACACGGCGAAGAGAATTTCCCAGTGTTGTACCATAACCACGCTCAAGCGGCTCTACTACAAACTTGCCATAATCTTTATTTTCATCAATTTTTGTTATATTTGGTTTTTCAAACTCAATCATTTGCTATACTCCCTCTTAAACGAAAAGCAGTGTAACGGTTGGTGATTATACACGGCGACGTTTTGGAGGACGAGCACCATTGTGTGGTACAGGAGTCACATCACGAATAGCTGTTACTTCAAGACCAGCGGCAGCAAGAGCACGAATAGCAGACTCACGACCAGAACCTGGACCTTTTACAGTAACTTCAACTGATTTCAGACCGTGTTCCTGTGCAGATTTAGCAGCTGCTTCAGATGCCATTTGGGCAGCAAATGGTGTAGATTTACGAGAACCTTTAAATCCAAGAGCTCCAGCAGATGACCAAGCAATCGCGTTACCATGCACATCAGTAATCATAACAATAGTGTTATTAAATGTAGCGTGAATATGAGCAATACCGGATTCGATATTTTTCTTCACACGACGTTTACGTGTTGGTTTAGCCAAGACTTTTTACCTCCTTATATTATTTTTTCTTACCTGCAATCGCAACAGCTTTACCTTTACGAGTGCGGGCGTTATTTTTAGTGTTTTGTCCACGGACAGGAAGTCCACGACGGTGACGGATTCCACGGTATGAACCGATTTCCATCAAACGTTTGATGTTCAAGTTTACTTCACGACGAAGGTCACCTTCAACTTTAATCGCATCTACTTCACGACGGATAGCGTCTTCTTGTTCGATTGTAAGATCTTTTACACGGATGTCTTCTGAAACTCCAGCAGCTGCCAAGATTTTCTTAGAAGTTGGAAGTCCGATACCGTACACATAAGTCAGTGAAACGACTACACGTTTGTCATTTGGAATGTCAACTCCAGCAATACGAGCCATTTTTTCTCCTTTCTATCTTATCCTTGACGTTGTTTGTGTTTTGGATTTGCTGGGCAAATTACCATAACACGACCATTACGACGAATAACTTTGCAGTATTCGCAAATTGGTTTGACCGATGGTCTTACTTTCATTTTTTCCCTCCAAGTTTTTCGATTATTTAAAGCGGTATGTGATCCGTCCACGTGTCAAATCATAAGGACTCATTTCTACAGTCACACGGTCTCCCGCTAAAATACGAATATAGTTTTTACGAATTTTACCAGAAACTGTTGCTAAAATCTGATGTCCATTTTCAAGTTCAACCGTAAACATTGCATTAGGCATTGTATCAACTACCTTGCCTTCAACCTCAATCACATCGTCTTTTGCCACGCAAAAGTACCTCCATAAATTTCGATTTGATCCCTCTGAGCACAGAGGTAACAATTATAAGTCAGACTAATTCATTGTATCACTACTTGTCAAATATTGCAAGCAGGAAAAACGCTTTTATTTCAAATTTGTCAAGACTTTTTCGATAGCTGAGAAGACATCATTAATATCTTGATTCCCTTGAATATCATGGACCAGACCTTTGCTGCGATAGTGATCAATGATTGGCTGACCCTGAGCGATATTGACATCCAAACGACGCTTAACCGTCTCAGGCTTGTCATCTTCACGCTGGTAATAATCCTCTTCCTTGTAGTCTGCTGGCGGATTGAAGACCTTGTGGAAGGTTTCACCTGTTTCACGATGGATAATCCGACCACTCAAACGCTCCAGCAAGCTGTTAGGATCCACTTCGATATTGATAACTCCGTCCAAAGCCAAATCAAGCTCTGCTAGTGTTTGATCCAAGGCATTTGCTTGCTCAATCGTGCGCGGATAGCCATCCAAGAGGAAGCCTGTTTGCTTAATATCATCCTGGCTCAAGCGCTCTTTGACAATGCCGTTTGTCACTTGGTCTGGAACCAACTCGCCCTTGTCAATATAGGACTTGGCTAAAACGCCCATCTCTGTTTGGTTAGCAATCGCCGCACGGAACATATCTCCAGTCGAAATATGCGCAACATTGAAATGCTCAACGATTTTAGTAGCTTGAGTTCCTTTACCAGCACCTGGTAAGCCCATAATCAAAAGATTCATGATTGGTCTCCTTTTTTGTTTTTAAAGCAATCTATTAAACCGATTAATAAACTCGTTTAAAAACAAAATAGAAGGGGGTGAGTCTACTCTGTCCCCTTTTATTTTGTTTATTTTCGGTTCAAGAAAGGTTATCTGAACAAGCTTCTCATTAGATAAGCAATTCAAAAGTTCCCTTACTCTGATGTATCCATAAAGCCGACATACTTTCTCTTCAGCAAGTAGCCTTCTAGCTGTTTCATTCCCTCAATACCAGTTGAGATGATGATTAAGAGACTGGTTCCTCCAAGAGCAACGGCATCTGTCAATCCAAATACATCTTTAGCCAAAATAGGCAGGATAGAAATGAAACCTAGGAAGAGAGATCCCACTGTTGCCAAACGACGAAGCAGCTTAGACATGTAGTCTTCTGTTCCTTTACCTGGACGAACACCTGGAATGTAGGCTCCGCTCTTTTGCAGATTTTCTGCTGTCTTCTCTGGATTAATCTGTACAAAAGTATAGAAGAATGTAAAGAGGACAATCAGGAAGGCGTACATGAACATGCCACTAATGGTCGTTGTTGCCAAAAGTGACTGAGCTGTCTTAACCCAATCTGCGTCATAGCCCAAGGCACTGACAACTTGGAAAATCGCTGCCGGTGCAGCTGTAATCGAGCTGGCAAAGATTACTGGAATAACACCAGCTGGATTGACTTTCAGTGGCAGATAGGAGCTAGAAGGTGCCCCCTTCGCTACTTTCGTATACTGAATTGGAATTTTATATTCAGCCTGCTGTACAAAGGTTGTAAAGTAAATGATAAGCAGGACTGCCACAATCAGAATTCCTACAAAAATGAAGGATGAAGTCAAACGTTCACTAGGAATATTGACAAAATAATCTTCATAGATACCTTTAATCATATCAGGGATAGCTGAAACGATACCAGCAAAGATAATCATGGAAACGCCATTTCCGTAACCCTTGTCTGTAATCTGCTCACCCAGCCAAGTTACAATCATTGAACCAGTTGCTAGAAGAACGCAAATCAAAGCGTAGGTCTGAACATTAGGATTGGCAACCAGATTAGCTCTTGAGAGAGTATCAAAACCAGCGGTAATCCCAATTGCCTGCACAAAGGCCAAAACTAGGGCGATATAACGAGTCGCTTGATTCAGCTTCCTCCGTCCCACTTCCCCTTGCTTGCCCCACTCTACAAACTTCGGAAGCAAGTCCATTTGCAGCAGCTGAACAACGATCGAAGCTGTGATGTAAGGACTGACTCCAAGTGCAAAGACAGAGAAGTTGCGCATGGCGTTACCAGAGACCAAGCTTAGCATATTCAAGAATGGCAAATCATTCAAATTGCTTAAGGCTTTGGCATTAATCCCCGGAACCGTTATGGTTGTACCGATACGGAAAACTAAGATAATAAAAATCGTGAACAGAATCTTAGATCGTACCTGTTTGATTTTAAATGCGTCTTTTAATAGTTTGAAAAACATAGGTCACCTCGCTTAGATGACTTCCACTGAACCACCTTTAGCAGTGATAGCTTCTTCAGCTGATTTAGAGAATTTAGCTGCCTTAACAGTCAATTTCTTTGTCAATTCTCCGTTACCAAGAATCTTGATACCTGATTTTTCAGCTTTTACAATACCTGCTTCGATGAGAACAACTGGTGTTACTTCAGCGCCATCTTCAAAGGCGTTCAGTTGGTCAAGGTTAACAATCGCATATTCTTTGCGGTTGATGTTCAGGAAACCACGTTTTGGAAGACGACGGAACAATGGAGTTTGTCCACCTTCAAAACCAAGGCGAACGCCGCCACCGCTACGAGCTTTTTGACCTTTTTGACCACGGCCAGATGTTTTACCGTTACCAGATGATGTACCACGACCAACACGGTTGCGGACTTTACGAGAACCTGCAGCAGGTTGTAATTCATGAAGTTTCATTATATTATTTCTCCTCTTTTGTAAAATGCTAGCGCTCATATAGGAGAAAAGGTGTCTCCTATATAAACTCGCCTATACATATATTTAGTTTTAGGGGCTGAGAAAATCCCATCCCCTAACGTATTTTAATTTAAAGTTGTTAAACCAGCAAAGCTTATTTAACGTCTTCAACAGTTACCAAGTGTGATACTGCAGTAATCATACCGCGTACTGCTGGGTTATCTTCTTTGATAACTGAGCTGTTCAATTTGCCAAGTCCAAGTGCTACAACAGTTTTACGTTGTGACGGGATGCGTCCGATTGGAGACTTAGTCAAAGTAATTTTAATTTGAGCCATGTTATCCCCTTTCTTATGCCAAGTCAGAAACTGAAATACCACGAAGGGCAGCAACTTCTTCAGCGCGTTTTAATTGTTTCAAACCTTCAACAGTTGCGCGAACGATGTTGATTGGAGTGTTAGAGCCAAGAGATTTAGATGTAACATCTGCTACACCTGCCAATTCGATGACGGCACGAACCGCACCACCGGCAGCGACTCCAGAACCCTCAACAGCTGGCTTAAGCAATACTTTAGCTCCGCCAAATTCTGAAAGAACTTCGTGAGGAATTGTTGTGCCAACCATTGGTACTTCAATCAAATTCTTCTTCGCATCTTCAACTGCTTTGCGGATTGCTTCTGGTACTTCTTGAGCTTTACCAGTACCGAAGCCAACACGACCATTGCGATCACCAACAACTACAAGAGCTGCAAAGCGAAGACGACGTCCACCTTTAACAACTTTTGTAACACGGTTGATGGCAACTAAACGTTCTTCAAGTTCAACTGCGTTGTCTTTAAATGCCATTTTCTAGTGTCCTCCTCTTAGAATTTCAATCCGTTTTCACGAGCTGCATCAGCCAAAGCTTTTACACGTCCGTGATAGAGATATCCACCGCGGTCGAAGACGACTTCAGAAATACCTTTAGCAACTGCACGTTCAGCAACGAGCTTACCAACAACAACGGCTTGTTCTGTTTTAGTTCCTTTTGAAACTTCTTTGTCAAGAGTTGAAGCGCTTGCGAGCGTTACACCCGCTACGTCATCAATCACTTGAGCGTAGATGCCTGTATTAGAACGGAATACGTTCAAACGTGGGCGATCAGCAGTTCCAGAGAGTTTTCCGCGAACGCGACGGTGACGTTTTTGGCGGATTTTATTTTTATCTGGTTTCGTAATCACAATTTTCACCTCTTAATTTTAATCTTGTGCTTATGCACAACCTTGGAAAACAGCTTGTTTGGTTGAGAAAATCAGCCAGACAAGATTATTTACCAGTTTTACCTTCTTTGCGGCGAACGAATTCACCAACGTAGCGGATACCTTTACCTTTGTATGGCTCTGGAGCACGCAGGCTACGTACGTAAGCTGCAGTTTGTCCAACTACTTCTTTTGAAATTCCGCTGACAACGATAGTTGTTGGGTTTGGAAGTTCAAAAGTGATGCCTTCTGGTGCTTCTACTTCGTCTGGATGAGATTTACCAACTGAAAGTACAAGCTTTTTGCCTTGAAGTTGAGCACGGTAACCAACCCCACGCATTTCAAGTTCTTTCTTGAATCCTTCTGATACACCAACAACCATGTTGTTCAAAAGGGCACGAGTTGTTCCGTGGATTGTTTTCATTTCTTTTGAATCGTTTGGACGGTGAAGAGTTACTTCAGTTCCTTCCACACGGATTTCAATATTTTTTGAGAACTCACGAGTCAGTTCTCCTTTAGGTCCTTTTACAGTTACAACGTTGTCTTTGTTGCTGATCTCAACACCAGCAGGCAACACGATAACTTTATTACCAATACGTGACATGTATATATTCTCCTGTTAGATTGTCAGGCCGCAAGCGACCAGTTTTCACGGGGCTTAAATCGATTTCTCGATTTAAAGGAACATTTAGGTTTCAATTTCAAAGTGAATCTAGGCATCGTCTCGCAGACATAACTTTTGGTTAGGCAAGAGACGATAACGAAGAGTCACAAAGAAATTGGGAGCTAAATATTACCAAACGTAAGCGATAACCTCTCCACCAACATTCTTTTGGCGTGCTTCTTTATCAGTCAGCAAGCCTTCAGATGTTGAAAGGATAGCAATTCCAAGTCCGTTCAGAACTTTTGGAAGATCTTCGCGTTTTTTGTAAACACGCAGACCTGGTTTTGAAACGCGTTTCAAACCAGTGATAACTTTTTCACCATTTTGTCCGTATTTAAGAAATACACGGATGATGCCTTGTTTGTCATCTTCGATGATTTCAACGTTTTTTACAAAACCTTCACGCTTCAGGATTTCAGCGATCCCTTTTTTGATGTTTGATGCAGGCACTTCAAGCACTTCGTGGTTTGCTTGGTTAGCATTACGGATACGTGTCAGAAAGTCTGCAATTGGGTCAGTCATAACCATTTTATATTTCTCCTCTTACTAGTAGTTTGCAAGCTGCACTTGCTAGTTAATGATTGAGCTGGGCTCAGATTGTATTGACACATTCAAATAAGATAACTCTTATTTGAACACGAGCTACAACCTGGGCAAAAAAGATAAATTTGTTTTGGAGCATCGCTCCTTCACCAAATTTCCTATTTTTGCTGTGGTTGTTACGCTCTTTGTATCATGATATTACCAAGATGCTTTGGTAACGCCTGGGATTTGTCCTTTGTATGCTAATTCACGGAAGCAAACACGGCAAAGTTTAAACTTGCGGTAAACGGAATGTGGACGGCCACATTTTTCACAACGAGTATAAGCTTGCGTAGAGAACTTAGCTGGGCGTTTGTTCTTAGCAATCATTGATTTTTTAGCCATTTGTTTTACCTCCTATATTATTTTGCAAAAGGCATTCCAAGGCCTGTAAGCAATTCGCGTGACTCTTCGTCAGTGTTAGCAGTTGTTACGATAACGATGTCAAGACCGCGAGTCTTATCAACGTCATCAAAGTTGATTTCTGGGAAGATCAATTGTTCTTTCACACCAAGTGTGTAGTTCCCGCGTCCATCAAAAGATTTTGTTGGAACACCGTGGAAGTCACGAACACGTGGAAGAGAAACTGAAACCAATTTATCCAAGAATTCATACATACGTTCGCCACGAAGGGTTACTTTAGCACCGATCGCTACACCTTCACGAAGACGGAAGCCGGCGATTGATTTTTTAGCTTTAGTGATAAGTGGTTTTTGACCTGAGATAAGAGCCAATTCTTCAGCAGCTTTTTCAAGGTTTTTAGCGTTTGATACAGCGTCACCAACACCCATGTTCAAAACGATTTTATCCACTTTTGGCACAGCCATAACAGATGAGTAGTTGAACTTTTCAGTCAAAGCAGGAACTACTTCTTTAAGATATTTTTCTTTTAAACGATTTGCCATTATACTTCTCCTTTCCTTCGTGATTAGTCAAGCACTTCGCCTGATTTTTTATTGTAACGAACTTTTTTGCCGTCTACAAACTTGTAGCCAACACGTCCTGCAACTCCATTTTTGTCAAGAACTTGAACATTTGACACATGGATTGGTGCTTCTTTTTCCACGATAGCACCTTGAGGGTTTTCGTTATTTGGCTTTTGGTGTTTCTTAACGATGTTTACACCTTCAACAACAACTTTGTTTACTTTTGGAAGAGCTGTAACAACAAGCGCTTCTACACCCTTGTCTTTACCAGCAATTACGCGAACTTTGTCGCCTTTTTTTACAAACATTTATTTCTCCTCTTAATTCTTACGCCCATAGGGGCACCCTGACTTTTGCCAGGGGACTGTGTTTGTTAATTTTGATTAAAGTACTTCTGGAGCCAATGATACGATCTTCATGAAGCCACCGTCACGCAATTCACGAGCAACTGGTCCGAAGATACGAGTTCCGCGAGGAGTTTTGTCTTCACGGATGATGACTGCAGCGTTTTCGTCAAATTTGATGTATGAACCATCTTTACGACGAGCACCTGATTTAGTACGAACGATAACAGCTTTTACAACGTCACCTTTCTTAACCGCACCACCAGGAGTAGCTTGTTTTACAGACGCAACGATTACATCACCGATGTTAGCGAACTTACGTCCTGAGCCACCAAGAACTTTGATTGTCAAGATTTCGCGAGCGCCGCTGTTGTCGGCAACTTTCAAACGAGTTTCTGTTTGAATCATTTAAGTTTTCTCCTTTCTGGTTTGATTAGATGATAACCGCTTCTTCAACGACTTCTACAAGACGGAAGCGTTTTGTAGCTGAAAGCGGACGAGTTTCCATGATACGAACGATATCGCCTTCTTTGGCAACATTGTTTTCGTCATGTGCTTTGTACTTCTTAGAGTAGTTAATACGTTTACCATAGACTGGGTGGTTACGTTTAGTTTCAACTACAACTGTGATTGTTTTGTCCATTTTGTCAGAAACAACGCGTCCGACAAGAACTTTACGATTATTGCGTTCCATTGAAATTCTCCTTCCCTAGTCTATTATTTAACTTCTGATTGAACAGTTTTGATACGAGCGATTTGTTTTTTCACTTCTTTCAGGCGAGCTGTCTGCTCCAATTGGCCAGCAGCTGCTTGGAAACGAAGATCAAACAATTCTTTCTTCAATTCATTTTCACGCTTCGCGAGTTCTTCTTGAGAAAGACCACGAAGTTCTTTAACAAATTCTTTTACTTCATTAAGTTTCATGCCTTCTCCTTATTCTGCTTCACGTTTTACGAATTTACATTTAACTGGAAGTTTGTGGCTTGCAAGGCGAAGTGCTTCGCGAGCGATTTCTTCTGAAACGCCAGCAACTTCAAACATTACTTTGCCACGCTTAACTGGCGCAACCCAACCTTCTGGAGCACCTTTACCAGATCCCATCCGTACACCGATAGCTTTTGCAGTGTATGATTTGTGTGGGAAGATTTTAATCCAAACTTTACCACCACGCTTCATGTAACGAGTCATAGCGATACGGGCAGCTTCGATTTGGCGGTTAGTGATCCAGTGGCTAGTAGTTGCTTGAAGACCATATTCTCCAAATGCTACTTCTTTTCCGCCTTTAGCTTCACCGCGCATTTTTCCACGGAATTCGCGACGGTGTTTAACACGTTTAGGTACTAACATTGGTTATTTACCTCCTTTAGTGTTTTTACGAGCTGGAAGGACTTCTCCACGGTAGATCCAGACTTTAACACCCAGTTTACCGTAAGTAGTGTCAGCTTCTTCCCAAGCGTAATCGATATCCGCACGAAGAGTGTGAAGCGGAACAGTTCCCTCAGAGTAACCTTCGCTGCGGGCAATATCTGCACCATTCAAACGACCTGATACTTGAGTTTTGATTCCTTTAGCTCCTGCACGCATTGTACGTTGGATAGCTTGTTTTTGAGCACGACGGAAAGCAACACGCTGCTCAAGCTGGCGAGCAATTCCTTCACCAACCAGATGCGCATCCAAGTCAGGACGCTTGATTTCGATGATGTTGATGTGGACTTGTTTTCCAGTCAATTTGTTGAGTTTTGCACGGAGTGCATCAACGTTTGCTCCACCTTTACCGATAACCATACCTGGCTTAGCAGTGTGAAGAGAAACGTTTACTTTGTTTACTGCGCGTTCAATTTCAATAGTTGAAATCGCTGCGTCAGCCAATTCTTTTTGAACGAATTTACGGATTGCAAGATCTTCATGAAGGTAATCCGCGTATTCTTTTTCAGCATACCATTTGGCATCCCAATCACGGATGATGCCGACACGCATACCAATTGGATGTACTTTTTGACCCACGATGTTACCTCCTTATTTTTCTGCAACGACCACAGTGATGTGGCTTGTGCGTTTGTTGATTGGTGAAGCTGAACCTTTAGCGCGCGGACGGAAACGTTTCATAGTTGGTCCTTCGTTTGCGAAAGCTTCAGATACTACCAAGTTTGCTTTTTCCAAACCAAAGTTGTTTTCAGCATTAGCGATTGCAGAGTTCAAAACTTTTTCGATAATGCCAGCAGCTTTGTTTGGAGTAAATTTCAAGATTGCGATTGCGTCAGCGACGTTTTTACCACGAATATTGTCAAGAACCAGACGAGATTTACGAGGTGAAACACGCACTGTACGAGCCATTGCTTTAGCTGAAGTAATTTCTGCCATTTATGTTCTCCTTATTTTCTACGTGTTTTCTTGTCGTCTGCAGCGTGACCCTTGTAAGTACGAGTTGGCGCAAATTCACCAAGCTTGTGACCTACCATGTCTTCCTGGATGTAAACAGGCACGTGTTTACGTCCGTCATAAACTGCGATTGTGTAACCAATGAAACTTGGGAAGATCGTTGAACGACGTGACCAAGTTTTGATGACTTTTTTCTTTTCGTCGTTAGCTTGAGCTTCAACTTTCTTCATCAGATGCTCATCGACGAAAGGTCCTTTTTTAAGACTGCGTCCCATTTTATATTTTCTCCTTTAAATAAGTACCACAGCGGCCTGCGCTGACTAAGCAGCGCTACCGAGCTGGCGGATAGATTGTTTTAAATTATTTCTCGTTGCGACGACGAACGATAAGTTTGTCAGATTTCGCTTTTTTGTTACGAGTTTTAAGTCCAAGAGCAGGTTTGCCCCATGGAGTAGATGGCGCTTTACGACCAACTGGTGCTTTACCTTCACCACCACCGTGTGGGTGATCGTTAGGGTTCATTACAGAACCGCGAACTGTTGGGCGGATACCTTTCCAACGGCTACGTCCTGCTTTACCAAGGTTTACAAGTCCATGTTGTTCGTTTCCGACAACACCAACTGTAGCGCGGCAAGTACCAAGAATCATACGAACTTCGCCTGATTGAAGACGAACAAGAGTGTACTTACCTTCTTGACCCAATACTTGAGCAGAAGCTCCAGCAGCACGAACCAATTCTCCACCGCGGCCTGGTTTCAACTCAATGTTGTGAACCAAAGTACCAACTGGGATGTTAGCAAGCGGAAGAGCATTTCCGACTTTGATATCTGCTTCAGGACCTGAAACGATGCGTTGACCAACTTCAAGGCCTTTAGGAGCGATGATATAAGCCTTCACACCGTCAGTGTAGTGAACCAAAGCGATGTTTGCTGAACGATTTGGATCATACTCGATTGTTTTTACAACTGCTTCAACAGCGTCTTTGTTACGCTTGAAGTCAATCAAACGGTAGTGACGCTTGTGACCGCCACCTTGGTGACGAACAGTGATGCGACCGTTGTTATTACGACCAGCCTTGCTCTTCAAAGAAACAAGCAAAGATTTTTCTGGAGTGCTGGTAGTGATTTCAGCGAAATCCAAAGAAGTCATATTACGGCGACCGTTTGTTGTTGGTTTATAAACACGAATTCCCACGATATTTCCTCCTTAGATTATTCTTCTTCTGCACCGAACAACTCGATTGCTTTAGAATCAGCTGTCAGTGTTACGATAGCTTTTTTAGTTTTGTTTGTAAAACCAGTGTAGCGTCCAACGCGTTTTGCTTTTGGTTTTACATTGATAGTGTTAACGTTAGCAACCTTAACTCCTTCAAAAGCAGCTTCAACAGCTTGCTTGATCAAGAGCTTGTGAGCGCGAGTGTCCACTTCAAATACGTATTTGCCTGCTTCGTACTGAGCCATTGAACCTTCAGTGATAACAGGTTTTTTGATTACGTCATACAAATTCATTATGCAAGAACCTCCTCAATTTTAGAGATAACTGCCTGAGTAACCAGAAGTTTATCGCTGTTTACGATGTCCAGAACGCTTGCAGTTGTTGCAGTTGCAACTTTCACGTTTGGAAGGTTGCGAGCTGAAAGTGCAGCGAATTCGTTTCCTTCTTCAAGGATAACAAGAACTTTTGTATCGATGCTCAGTGCAGCAAGCACTTTTGCAAACTCAGCAGTTTTTGGAGCTGTAAATGAAAGGCTGTCTACAGCTACGAATTTGTTTTCAGCAACTTTTTCAGAGTAAACTGATTTCAATGCCAATCTACGAACTTTACGTGGAAGTTTGTAAGCATATGAACGAGGAGTTGGACCGAATACGATACCACCACCACGCCATTGTGGAGAGCGGATAGAACCTTGACGAGCACGTCCAGTTCCTTTTTGACGCCATGGTTTGCGTCCGCCGCCTGATACTGCAGAACGGTTTTTAACAGCGTGAGTTCCTTGACGAAGACTAGCGCGTTGGCTGATGATAACATCAAAGACAACTGATTCATTTGGCTCAATACCAAAGACCGCATCGTTCAGAACTACTTCACCAGCTTCTTTACCAGTTTGGTCAAATAATTTTACGTTTGCCATTGTGACTGATTTCCCCTTTCTTTATTATTTACCAGCTTTAACTGCTGACTTGATAGTGATAAGAGATTTCTTAGCACCTGGTACGTTACCTTTAATCAGGATAACGTTCTTCTCTGGAACAACCTGTACGATTTCAAGGTTTTGAATCGTTACACGGTTGCCACCCATACGTCCAGCCAAGCGTTTGTTTTTGAACACGCGGTTTGGCGCAACTGGTCCCATTGAACCAGGACGACGGTGGTAGCGTGAACCGTGAGCCATTGGACCACGAGATTGGCCGTGGCGCTTGATAACACCTTGGAAACCTTTACCTTTTGAAGTTCCTGTTACATCAACAACATCACCAGCTTCGAATGTATCGACAGTGATTTCTGCTCCTACTTCCAAGCCTTCAATGTTTTTGAATTCACGAATGAAGCGCTTAGGAGCTGTGTTAGCTTTCGCTACATGGCCTTTGGCAGGTTTGTTGCTCAATACATCACGAAGGTCATCAAAACCAACTTGAACTGCGTTGTAACCATCTGTTTCAACTGTTTTAACTTGAAGAACAACGTTTGGAGCTGCTTCAACAACAGTTACAGGGATTAATTCGCCAGCTTCAGTGAAGATTTGAGTCATTCCCACTTTTTTCCCTAAGATTCCTTTTGTCATGAGAAAATGTTTCCTTTTCTATAATTTTTTTCAAAAAGTTTTTAACGAGCGTTTTTCATGCTCTGGTTTAGATCAAGCTTCAGATTAAAGTTTAATCTCTACGTTCACACCACTTGGAAGATCTAATTTCATCAAAGCGTCGACTGTTTTTTGAGTTGGGTTGATGATATCGATCAAGCGTTTGTGAGTACGCATTTCAAATTGTTCGCGAGAGTCTTTATATTTGTGAGTCGCACGAATGATTGTGTAGAGGCTGCGCTCAGTTGGAAGTGGGATTGGACCCGCAACTTCAGCACCAGTACGAGTAGCAGTTTCTACGATTTTTGCAGCCGCTGTGTCAAGTGTACGATGTTCGTAAGCTTTCAAACGGATGCGGATTTTTTTGTTTGCCATCTTTTTCTCCTTTTCGTCTATTTAAGATAATAGGCTAGCTCCACAAGAAAACCGACAGGCGATTGCGTGGCAATGCAACCGAGCGTGTCGCAACCTCTTGCATCAAAGCTAAACGCTGTATTTTTACAGCACCATAGTATCTTAACACAAAGAACCAGTCATTGCAAGGGATTTGAGTAATTTTTTAAAGATTTTTAGGATGATTTTTTATGAAAGTGTTTTCTAAACAATTTATAAGTCTTGTAAATCATTATAGATAAGAAAATTTAGACTTTTAACCTATTTATTCGAGTTTGTATTCAGAAAATACAAAATCTCACTGACGCACATCAGTGAGATTAGAAACGAAAATTTACCCTTGGCTACTTTGTTTTATAACAAGGGACTGTTCTTTTCAATGCGAAAGCTATTGCCCGACTGGCAGATGACAAGGTCTGCAGCTGCTAGATAGGGTTGATAAAAGTGCCTATATTGCTCTCGTCGAGCCAGATGCGTCTGCTCTATCCACTCTGGCCTGCGCTCTCGCACAGCCACATCCCGTGCCAAGCGTCGTTCTAACTCAGTCTGATCGTCCGTGTAAAAGCAAAGCGACAAATCAAACAAACTTTCAGGCAAAAAGGCAGCCGACATACCTTCTACTATTAAAATCGGCTTTCGAGCTGATAAACGCAAGCTAGACGACCAAGCTGTGCCAATGGTCAGAATATCCAGACCAGACTGCAAGGCGCAAATATCTCGCTCCAGACTCCCGAGTTCATGAACAGCTGGGAGACAGGCTGTGACTTTTTGATGAGGAAAATCTTTGGAACTGAGCAAATCTCGATACTCCCCAGTAATTACATAAGGATCTGTTTCCAGCAGATTGGCTCGGTCCTCACCCAAGGCTAGCTGGAGTTTTCGAGCAAAAGTTGACTTCCCCGAAGCACCGTGACCGTAAATACGCAGGGTATGGTTTTGGTCGCCTGACAGATACGCTGTCAATCTTTTCAGCAATTTCTCTTCATCAGACATGGCTTCTCCTTTCAAATGGAGATTCTTAGAAATTTCGGCTGGATTTATTGTAGCCGTAGCGCTCAATAAAGTCTTCGCGGAATTCCAGCAGGTTGTCATCCATGATAGCTTGGCGCACCTTCTTCATAAGGTTTACCAAGAAGTAGAGATTATGATAGCTGGTCAGGCGGATGCCGAAGGTCTCGTCCGCTTTGAGCAAGTGGCGGATATAGGCCCGCGTGTAGTTGGTACATGTGTAGCAGTCACAGTTGTGGTCAAGCGGCGTGAAATCTTCCTCAAACCGAGCGTTTTTAACAACCAGACGTCCTTCGCTGGTCATACAGGTACCGTTTCGGGCAATCCGAGTCGGCAGGACGCAGTCAAACATATCAACGCCACGGATAACCCCATCAATCAAGCTATCTGGCGCCCCAACTCCCATGAGGTAGCGAGGCTTGTTTTCAGGCAGTAGGGGAGTTGTGAAGTCCAGCACTGCATTCATCTCTTCGTGAGATTCACCAACTGCCAGTCCTCCAATTGAGTAGCCCGGAAAATCCATGCTGACCAAGTCTTGAGCAGACTGACGACGCAAATCTTCAAATCCAGCACCCTGAACAATCCCAAAGAGTCCTTGGTCGTGTGGACGGCTGTGGGCCTTGAGTCCACGCTCTGCCCAACGGCTAGTCCGCTCAATGGACTTCTTGACATAGTCATAGGGCTGGTAGAACTGCGGGCATTCATCAAAGGACATCATAATGTCACTGCCCAGATTGTTCTGGATGGAAATGGCCTTTTCTGGCGATAGGAACATCTTAGATCCATTGAGGTGGTTCTTGAAAGTTACTCCTTCTTCTGTGATATTGCGGCTGTCAGCTAGAGAATAGACCTGAAAACCACCGCTATCCGTCAGAATTGGCTGATCCCAGTTCATGAACTTGTGCAAGCCACCTGCACGAGCAATCAGCTCATCGCCCGGCCGCAGCCAGAGGTGGTAAGTATTGGACAAGATGATACCAGAACCCATTTGCTTGAGCTCTTCTGGTGACTGGGTCTTGACCGTCGCCTGGGTACCAACCGGCATAAACATAGGCGTCGGAAAAGTCCCGTGAGGCGTGATAATTTCCCCCAAACGAGCACCTGTATGCTTTTCTTTTTTAATCAAACGATATTGAATCGGTGATGTTGACATGTTTCCTCCTGCTGGGAAAAACAGTCCCAGCGATTTTTCTTCTATATAATGAGCAGCAAGGGCTCACAAGATACCGTATGATTTTACCAAAAAAACTTCTATCTGTCACGGGGTATGATATAATGTAACAGACAAATCCAAATGGAGGAATTATGAATCTAAGCAACATCAGAGCTCAGGCTCGTACTGTCCGCGGTCAAACGAGAGGGATTTTTCTTTTGTTTACGGCCCCAACCCTTGTCAGCATCCTCAGCATCTTACTTTCCCTCAATGACAATCTAAGAGATTCCATTCCCAACCTAACTTTTAGCCAGTCCATCTATCTTCTCATTAGTAAAAATCTTTTCCCGACAACAATTCAGTTTATCTTGACTTTGCTACTGCTTTCTGCCAGCTATACCATGATGAGGGTTCTTCGTAAGACAAAGGATGATGTCAACTTTTCAGATATAGGACATCTTTTTACGAGCAAGACTTTCACACCTGTCTTCAAGACGGTTTTACTCAAGCAGCTGCTGATTTTTCTTTGGAATATTCCTATGTTCTGCGGGAGTCTTCTAGCAATCTTTAATGCTTATAAAATCCTCTCTATTTCGGAAAAAATCCCAGCCCATACAGTAGTGACGGCTCAAAGTGCTGCAGGCCAGCAGATTCTTCAATACACCCCTGGTATGTTACTGGGAACCCTCTTGATATTCACTGGCTTAGGTATTGCCATCCCTCAGTACTATGCTTATGCTCAAGCAGAGTTCATCCTCTATGACCAGCTTGAGGCTGGGAGTTACCAGGGAGCTTTCTATGCTATCCGTCAAAGCCGGAAGCTAATGAAAGGCTATAAAGGAAAGCTTTTTATGCTTAATCTGAGCTTCATCGGCTGGAATTTATTGGCCAGATTAACTTACGGCTTGCTGAATTTTATAGTTCTCCCTTATACAGCGACTGCTTACATTCTCTTTTATGAAGAATTGAAAAAAGAAAACGCAATCTCACATGAAAACAACCCACAGGCACAGGACTCCTTGTCCTAAGCTTGTGAGTTGTTTTTTTATTTACTATTATATTCTGTCTTGTCCAGGGCAGAGCAGATTTTGTCAAAGGCTGCCTCTAGTGAATCCTCATCTGTAAAAAAGACTTCCTCTTCCCAGTCTAAGAAGTCTCGGTCTTTCCACCAGCGCTTCATGTCGGCTGGGGTAAATTCTTCTTGCTTCGCTCTGGTCTGATGGCGACGGACTGTTTCTTCAAAGGATAGGTCATAGTAGTAAGCAAAGACCTGCGGAGCGAAGATTTTTTTCAACCGTTCTAGCATCTGTCCATAAATGTCTGTCTCATAAAATCCTTCTACCAGAACCAGCAAATCATGCTCGTAGCCGAAGCGAGCCAGTGTTCCCGTCAGGTCAATAGACAAATTTCCCGGCTTGACTTTTTCCTTGAGCATGTCACGTCTAACCGTATCCTGCGCTATCAGGAGAGTCCCTCGGCCGTAGTGAGTCTGCAGTTTTCTGGCCAGACTAGACTTGCCAGAGCCGGAATTCCCACGAATGATAACTAACTTGGCCATCTTATTCGCCCAGAATCAAGCGAGTATGCTCGCGTTTTATACAGCGGTCCATGACAATGTCATCCCGACCGGCTGCCCGCAAAATCTGCTCAGCCTCCTCACTCTCCAAGCCCAACTGAGCCCAGAAAATCTTGGCGTCCGTCTGCAGAAAATCCAGTGCCACATCTGGCAAAAACTCACTGCGGCGGTATACATCGACAATATCCACTGGGAAAGGAATGTCTTTGAGACTGGCATAAACAGTTTCACCAAAAATCTGACTGCCTGCTGCCCGAGGATTGACTGGGATAATGCGATAGCCTCGCTCCTGCATCTCCTTGGACACACGGTTGCTGGTCGTTTCTTCACGGTCAGACAGACCAACAACAGCAATCACCTTGCTGTTGTTCAGATAATGTTTGACGATGGCATCACTGGGATTTTGAAAATGATAAGTCATAGACTTCCTCCTCATTCATAATAAAGCTGGATAGTTTTGTAGTATTCATGTTTTAACAGAATCTAGTCTAAGTACCGTGTGAAAAAGACAAGCTTCCTCGCATTCATCGAATGCTGTGTCAGCTTTCTATTTTCACTTTGTGTTTTACGCCCTTGATATCTTAAACTGAACACGAGCTAAAATCTTGGAAAATTGATCATCCGTTCTAGGAGCATCGCTCCTTCGTCCGAATTGCTAATTTTCAGTCGGTTTTGACGCTCTTTGTATCTTGTTTTACTTCGCCTCGTACCAAGTTTGGCCGGCATTTTCATCAGCTACTAGTGGAACGGCCAGCTCAATCGCAGCTTCCATGGTTTCTTTGACTAGCTGGCGGACGGCTGTTAACTCGTCGTTTGGCACTTCCAGCACAATTTCATCGTGCACCTGCAAGAGCATGCGAGACTTGAAATTTTTCTCTGTCAGAGCTCGATCCAGATTAATCATAGCGACTTTGAGAATGTCTGCGGCGGAGCCTTGGATGGGGCTATTAATGGCTGTGCGCTCCGCAAAATTTCGGATGTTAAAGTTGCGGGAATTGATGTCCGGCAAGGAGCGGCGGCGATGGTAAATAGTCTCTACATAGCCCTTATCACGCGCTTCGCGAACGATGGTTTCCATATAATTCTTGATACCAGGGAAACGCTCAAAATAGGTCTGAATATAATCTTTGGCAGCCTTGCGGGAAATGCCCAAATTATTGGCCAGTCCGAAGTCGGAAATGCCATAGACCACTCCGAAGTTGACAGCCTTGGCATTACGGCGGTCATTTGGTGTCACATCCTCTGCCTTTTCAATACCAAAGACCCGCATGGCTGTAGCCGTGTGAATGTCTTCTCCATGCTGAAAGGCAGCAATCAGATGCTCGTCCTGCGAAATGTGAGCCAGCACCCGCAGCTCAATCTGGGAATAATCCGAGCTGAGTAGTACGCTGTCTGCCCATTCCGGCACAAAAGCCTTGCGAATGAGGCGCCCCTGCTCCAAACGAACAGGGATATTCTGCAGGTTCGGGTCAACCGAGGACAGGCGGCCCGTCTGGGTCAAATCCTGAACATAGCGAGTGTGAATCTTGCCGTCAGCCGCAATCGCCTCCTGCAGTCCGATGATATAAGTGGACTGGAGCTTGCTGATTTGACGATATTCCAGAATCTTAGACACAATCGGTGCTATCGGTGCTAAACGCTCCAGCACGTCAACCGCTGTCGAGTAGCCTGTCTTGGTCTTTTTGGTATACTCCAGCGGCAAGCCCATATCCTCAAAGAGAATGGTTCCCAGCTGTTTTGGTGAGTTAATATTGAACTCCTGACCAGCCAGATCATAAATCTCCTGCGTCAGACTTTCCAGCGTCTTTTCATTTTCTGCCTGCATGCCCTGCAGGGTTTCCCGCTCAACCTTGATCCCCGCAATCTCCATCTTGGCTAGGACAAAGGCCAGAGGCTGCTCCATTTCAAGCAACAAATCCAGCTGATTGTGGGAACGGAGCTGTTCTTGCATTGGCTCTTCTGTTTCCAGCAACACTTGGATTTTACGAGCTAGATGCTCAAAGAGCTGCTCTTGCTCCGGCAGAGCGCGCTTGGCTCCCTTGCCATAAACCTCATCATCAGTCGGCAGGATTGTTTGGCCGTAAAGCCGAGCAATAGTCGCCAGCTCATTATCCTCAACTGTAGAAAGCAGATACTTGGCTAGGCGCGCATCAAAGGCTGCTGCCGGCAGTTCAATGCCGTAATGACTGAGCAGTACCTTAGTCCGCTTGAGATCGTAGGTTTTCAGAGCTGTTTTTGTCAAAAACTCCTGAAAGAGAGGTTGCTGTAGTAAATCGCTGGTGCCGACATAAATCTGACGGCTATCGCCCCAGGCAAGGCCGACAATCTCTTCCTTGTGGTAGTTGTCACCCAAGATTTCAAAATAGAAGAATTGCTCTGGTGCCAGCATATCCGCTGTGACCTCAGTCACTTTGGTAAATTCAATTGGTTTAACTTCTACCGGCTCTTGACCAGTACCTAGCTGAGCCTTGAGCTGCTTGAAGCCCATCTCGTCGTAGAACTTGCTCAGAGCCTCTACCTGCGGACCCTTGTAAACCAAATCATCCAGCCCGATTTTAATCGGAGCCTGAGTATTGATGGTGGCTAGGGTTTTAGATAAGAAGGCCTTGTCCTTGTCATTGATCAGATTTTCCTTCATCTTAGAAGCCTTGAGCTGGTCAATGTTTTCATAGAGATTTTCCAAAGAACCATACTCCAAGAGGAGCTTGAGACCAGTCTTCTCGCCGATCTTAGTCACGCCGGGGATATTGTCCGACTGATCGCCCATCAGCGCCTTGAGGTCAATGAACTGCTCTGGTGTGATGCCCATCTTTTCCATGAGGTAGGCTGGGGTAAATTCCTCAAACTCAGCCACGCCTTTCTTGGAAATCTCCACCACGGTATTATCATCCGTCAGCTGAATCAAGTCTTTATCGCCGCTGACAATGGTCACATCGTAAGGCACAGCTGTCTTTTCAGCCATCTTGTCCAAGGTCCCGATAATGTCATCCGCCTCATACTGAGCCAAGTCATAGAAGTGAATGCCTAGGTGCTTCAGCATTTCACGGATAAAAGGTAGCTGCTCACGAAATTCATCTGGTGTCTTGGCCCGACCAGCCTTATAGTCGGCGTACATCTCGGTCCGGAAGGTCGTCTTGCCAGCATCAAAAGCTACCAGGACATGAGTCGGCTGCACGCGCTCCAAGAGATGATTGAGCATGAGGTGGAAGCCATAAATGGCATTGGTATGCAGGCCCGATGGACTCTTGAAACGGTCAATTTGATTATAAAGCGCAAAAAAAGCGCGAAAAGCAACGGACGAACCGTCGATTAATAATAACTTATTCTTTTTTTCCATAGGTTTATTATAACACGAAAGGCGGACAAAGACAGGAAAGGCGGCGTGGAAAATAAAAAGTGATTTTAATAATTCCTGTATGGTATAATAAGAAGAACTAGGAGGTGAAAGATGTTTCCAATCCGTATTACAACTCTTATGACTGAAGAAGTTTATAAAAGATTTTCATGGGCTATTCTCGTACGGCGAAAAGGATTTGTATTATACATAATCATACTGATAATCGGACTGTTCACCTACGTAATGCTCGGCCCATTAGAGGAAAAGATAATATCCATCATATTGGCTCCCCCTATTTGCGCCTCCATGTACTATTTTGGCATGAATTATCAGATAAAGAGGGCTTATCAAAAAAATCCTTTATTTCAGAACATGGAGGTCACTCTGATATTTGACAGAGAGGCTTTTATCGCAAGAAATATACGCGGAGAATTTCACTATACCTATGATGATATTGTCAAAGTCATTATGACAAAGCAAGATTTTTATATCTTGATAGGAGAGAACACTGGTTTCGCAATTGAAAAAGAAAACTGTTCTCCCGAGGCTCTTGAGTTCTTGCTAGAACTTCACATTGAGCATATGTAAAAGAAAAAGCAGGCTAGACTGACAGTCGATCAGTTTTAGTCTGCTTTTTATCTTGTAAATAGTTGCTTGATATCCACCAACTTCTCTATTTTTTGATTGATTTCTGGTCGGTAGTCACAGAAGTTAATGCTCTGGATGCCACTGTTGACGGCGACATCCACATCCAGGGTCCGGTCGCCGATATAGTAGGTTTCCTGCTTATCCAGTCCATATTTCTCGAGCAGATAGTCGACACCCTCTGGGTGAGGCTTGCGCTCAAAGCCGTTGGCTGTTGTGATGATTTCTGTAAAATAGTCATGAATTCCCAAGTCTTTCAGGATTTGATGGGCATTGAGTCCTTTGTGGGTATAGACAAACTGGGCAATGCCCTGCTCTTCAGCCCAGGCTAGTATCTCCGCAGCTCCTTCCATCAGATGGATCTGAGCATTCTTCTCCTTTAGGCTTGCTCCACGGAAGACATTCATCTCGGCAGCGTCCAGCCCCTTCTCAGACGCTACTTTTTCCAAGAGCTTCTGGACAGAGTGCTTTAGGATATAGCTGTGAATACTCGCCCTGTCGAAGTCCAGACCATAGTGAGCATAGGTTTCCTCAATCCCCGCCAAAATAGCATCGTAGGAGTCCAGCAAGGTGCCGTCCAAATCCCAAATAAACGCTTTTGTCATGTGATTTTCCTCATTTTTCTGTCAAATAAAACCTTTAAAAATAGCCAGCGGAAGCCATTGTCCAAGAGCATCCCAGTCCAAACCCCCGGCAGACCCAAGCCAAAGGTCACTCCCAGCAAGTAACCGACAACGATGCGAATCAGCCACATGCCAACAGTCGTGGCATAAAAGGGCAGTCTGGCATTCCCCAGCCCCTGCCAGATAGCTGTGTAAATCACTGTTCCCACTGCCATGGGAGTTCCCAGCAGGGAGAAAAGCATGACCGAAAGACTGGCTGTGATAGCTCCGCTATTATCCGTATAGAGCAAGGTCAGCGGCCGACCAAAAGCAAAGATTCCTAGAGCCACAGGCAGCATGCAAGCAAAAGACAGCCAGAAGGTCCGCTGACGAATAAGAACGACCTCTTGCATATCTCCCTTACCTACCGCATGACCTACCAACATGACTGTTGCTGTTGCGACTCCGAAGATTGGCATATAATTAAACTGAGTCAGGACTTCACCAATGGCATTCCCCGCTACTGCGTCTGTCCCAAAGACGACCACAATGGCAATGATAACTACGTCACCCGCTCGCATCATGAGCCGCTCTCCAGCAGCCGGCAGAGACAGGCGCAAGAGCTCTCCATCTAAGCCCCAGCGCCAGCGAATTGTAGACAAATCCAGCTCCCGCCAGAGAATCAGCACACCGACCAAACGAGCCAGCACCGTTCCCAGCGCTACACCGACAATACCAAGCCCAAAGACATAAATCCCCAGACCGGAAAAGAGGGCATTGAGGACATTGGTCAGAAGACTGACATACATGGGGAATCTAGGATTGCGTGTGACACGCACTAAAGCTCCAAAAGAAGTCATCAAGCCTAGCAGAACAATTGTCCCACCAACCAGAGCCAGATAAAGACCACCTGCTTCAGCTACCGCTTTTTCCGTCCCCAGAAGATCCAGCATCTGCCTGCCAAAGAGCAGGGAAATCAGCCCCAACAGAAGACTCAGAAGTAACGTCAGCTTGATAGCCTCAGCTGTATGATAGGCCAGACGCTCCTTGTCCCCCTGCGCAAGAGTCTTGGAAATGAGACTGGAAATAGCAGCCCCCAGTGCGATAAAAATTGCCTGATAAATCGTAATGATGTTGCCAGCCACTGAGACACCGGAAATCGCAATCAGCCCAAGGCTGGCCACCAGATAGCTGTCGACCATTCCCATGAGCATCTGCAAAAAGTTCTCTGCCATAGCTGGCAAGGCGATATTCATGATTTTTTTATAAGTCTTCATTGTCTGAAAATCTCCTGCATTTGTATATCCTTTCTTACTTAAGATTTCCACCCTCCATCATAGAGAATAGAAAGCGGTGGGACTATTGTCCTACCGCATATTAATCTCCTATCACAAAACCTTATTTTAAGCACAAACTCCCACACTATACTACTTCGCATTCCCAAGCTTAATGAATATCTTCACTCCTCCACAAAGAGTCCCAAGATATGGACATTATCTGCGACGGAAACAAAGGCAGCTGGATCTGTATGCTTCATAATTTGCTTGAATTCATTAAACTCAGCTCGGGTAATAACTGTCACCAGAACAGCTTTTTTCTCATGATTGTAGGTTCCCTCGGCGCCATGAATCACTGTCGCCCCACGATGCAGCTTGTTGTGAATCTTATCAATCACTCTGTCTGGATGACTGGTGATAATCATGGCTTGCATACGCTTCTGCTTGGTAAAGACAGCATCCGTCACTCGGCTTGATACACAAATAGTAATCATGGAGTACAGCGCATATTCCCAGCCAAAAGTCAGACCCGCAATCAGCATAATAATCCCATTGACAATCAAGGAAATACTCCCAACATTCCGGCCTGTTTTTTTCCGAACAGTCAGACTGACAATATCAGTCCCACCGCTGGAAATGCTGGACTTAAGGGCAAAGCCAATCCCCGTGCCCATAACCACACCACCGAAAAGGGCGTTGATAATAGGATTATCAGTCAAGGTCACTTCCGGCACAAACTGGATAAAAAGTGAGCTCATGGTAACCGTGATAAAGGTGAAAATGGTAAACTTATGCCCAATCTGGTACCAAGCCAGGATCATCAGCGGAATATTGATAGCGTAAAAAGTCACAGAAACCGGAATGGTAAAACCAAAGAAGCGAGTACTGAGAGCAGTAATAACCTGCGCCAGACCAGTCGCCCCGCTGGAATAAACATGCCCCGGCTGAAAGAAGAAATTAACTGCAACAGCCGACAAAAAGCCATAGACAAGTGAGGCAGAAATCTTCTCATCGTACTTCTCACGCGAGATACTCTTTAAAGACCGCAAAATCTTAAAATTATAAGCAAACCTGCGGACATAATAGCGAAAGAGTTTGTAAAAATTAGTCTTCTTCATGTGCTTCCACTTGTAAACTTAATTCCTCTAGTTGAGCGACCGATACTAGACTAGGTGCCTGTGTCATTGGATCAGAAGCCTTGTTATTCTTTGGAAAGGCGATGACTTCGCGGATATTTTCTTCACCAGCCAGCAGCATCACAAAGCGGTCCAAGCCCAAAGCCAAGCCGCCATGCGGAGGAAAACCATAGTCCATAGCCTCCAGAAGGAAGCCAAACTGCTCGGCAGCTTCTTGAGCCGAGAAGCCAAGCGCCTTGAACATCCGCTCCTGCAAGTCTTTCTGGTTGATCCGAAGACTTCCGCCGCCTAACTCATAACCATTGAGGACGATATCATAAGCTACAGCCCGCACCTTGCTCAGATCGCCTTCCAACTCTTGCTCAGAATCTTTCTGAGGCAGAGTGAAAGGATGGTGGGCACTCATGTAGCGCCCCTCTTCTTCTGACCATTCAAACATGGGCCAGTCCACCACCCAAAGGTAGTTAAATGTATCAGGGTCAATCAGGTCCAGCTCTTTGGCCAAACGAACACGAAGAGCTCCCAAAGCAGCGTTTGCCACTTCCAAAGTATCAGCCACAAAGAGAACTAGGTCATTATTTTCAAGCTGTAAAGCTTCTGTCAACTGACTTGTCAAGTCTGTCAAGAACTTAGCAACGGGACCAGCCAGCTCACCTTCAGCCACCTTCACCCAAGCAAGACCCTTAGCACCATGCTGTTTTGCTTGCTCTGTCAGCTTGTCGATATCCTTGCGAGAGTATTTATCTGCAGCATTTTTCACCACGATTGCTTTGACAACTGGAGCTTCTGAAAAGACCTTGAAGTCAACTCCCTTGACAAGCTCTGTCAAGTCCTGCAACAACATCTCAAAACGAGTATCAGGCTTATCAACCCCATAAAGAGCCATGGCATCATCATACTTCATACGAGGGAATGGCAGAGAAACATCAATACCCTTTGTCTCTTTCATAACACGAGCAATCAAGCCTTCTGTAATGTCCTGAATCTCCTGATCAGACAAGAAAGAAGTCTCCAAGTCCACCTGAGTAAACTCTGGCTGACGGTCACCGCGCAAGTCCTCGTCCCGGAAGCATTTAACAATCTGGTAATAACGGTCGAAACCAGCATTCATCAAGAGCTGCTTGGTAATTTGCGGACTCTGTGGCAGAGCGTAAAAATGCCCCTGATGAACCCGACTAGGCACCAAGTAATCACGCGCTCCTTCTGGCGTTGACTTAGACAGGAAAGGCGTTTCCACATCAAGGAACTCCAGCTCATCAAGATAGTTGCGGATAGAGTGAGTCACCTTGGCACGGAGCTTGAAGTTTTCCAGCATCTCTGGCCGGCGTAAGTCCAGATAACGGTAGCGCAAACGCGTATCGTCATTCACCTCGATGCCGTCTTTGATTTCAAAAGGCGTTGTCTTGGCTGTGTTTAAGACAGTCAGGCTTTCTACATGTAGCTCCACGCTTCCTGTCGCCAGCTTGTCATTGGCCTGCTCACGCGCAGCCACCTTACCTGTCACCTCCAGCACATACTCACTGCGCAGGCTTTCTGCGGTCGCCATGACTTCAGCAGCCACAGTCTCAGGATTGATGACCAGCTGCATAATGCCTTCGCGGTCGCGCAAATCAATGAAAATCAGACCACCCAAATCCCGACGGCGGGCTACCCAACCCTTCAAAGTGACTTCCTGACCAACATGCTCCTTGCGAACACGCCCAGCATACATAGAACGTTTCATCTTTACTCTCCAAATTTTTAATTCTGTTACTATTTTACCACAAAGCGCCTAAGAAAGCCCTTCTGTCCTTTCTTTTTCTGAAAAATATTAAAGCTTCACATGACTAATGCTGATATTTATGACAAAAGGCCTGAGGCAAAGACCCCAGACCTACTGTCTACTCTATAGATTATTCCTTTTTCTTGCTATCCTCATAGAGACTGGGCGCAAACGCTTTTGTCACCATGGCCGTCAAGAAGCGAAACCCTCCCGCTGCCAAACCAAAAATCGGCGCCAAAGCGCGAAAGAAAAAATCCCCCCTCATAAATAAACAAAGCAGACCAGTAATCACAAAGATAGCAAAACTCTGCACCACAACCACCAATAATATTTTCTTCATTATTCCCTCGACTTTCTATAGACTATTATAGCATAAGGGGAGAGAAATTTTTATTTTTTGAATATTTGAGAAATAGTAAGGTAAGTTAACAAGGTAGATATGAGAAAAACTAGAAAAATAGATAGCGGCCTTAGTTATTTGTTGCGTTTCAAAAGTTAAATACGAAATTTAATTACGATTCTTTTAGGAGAATACTTGACTGAGAGTTTTAGGCTCAATTCTATCAATAAAGTTAATCTATATTCACAACTTTATTTGATAAAAACACCCCAAAAATTAGATACTGAAAATCTAATTTTCGGGGGAAATATTTTCATTTCTTTGCTTCTACAGATACTCTTTCTTTACCTTAAAAATAAACACTTAAAATCAACCATTTAATTTTTTATAAGATGCTGTTTTCTTTATTCCATTTTTTTTCTGTTGATTTTGCTGTGAAATACTTTCTACATTATTTATAGTGATACTTTGAATGTGTTTGGATAAAGCATTATCTTTTCTAGTAAATTCATGTGATACATCATTAAGGAATGTATTGAACTGATATATAGCATCTGCAAGACCATCAGTAGCATTTTGCACTAATTCATTACATTTATCTATTTTTTTTGTTGATGAATCATCTACCCAAGTGTGAGCGCCTGTTTTGAAACTCTCTTTTATATATGAATTGAAGTTAGCTTGATGGTAACTTATTGTATCTTTGTCTATCTTAATTCCTGACATTTCGATCTCCTCTCTATTGTGCTAATCAGGGTGTTTCTCTTTCCACTTTAAAAAATCTTCATAAGAATTAATAGGTGTTACTTCATTAGTTTCCTTATCAGTTATAGAAAGAGAAAGCTTATCTTGCCCTACTGGAGCAAACCAGTGCATTAATGTATTATACCATTCCTCCGGGCTAATATTGCCCTGGCGTGTGTAAATTATTCCCTTACCAGAATTCATTTTTTTAACAACCTCAGGGTAACGTTTCGAGATATTTAAATCGTCAGGTATTTTACTTCCTTTGACTGACCTAGAACCGATGCCTTGGAAGTCTGAAGCAAGACCGTATGAGTCAGTAAGGTGATCCCACAAGCCAGAGGTGATGGATACTTCATCAAACTGTAATTTAGATTTGACAAATTCTTTTGAATAATCAATTATCTCCTCAGTATCCACATTAAAGAGGATTTCTTTAATTCTCGGTGAGCTGTTTTCTTTTATTAGCCTAATGTAAATATAATCTTGCCCTTGAATGTTTAGAATATCGCCAGATAAGTCAACCCCAAACGAAGGATCATAATGTCGAACAATTTCAAAAATGTCCAATCTTTTCTTAAACTTCTTCGTCTTTAGATCATAGACATTAATAAAGTAATACTCTCCTTCATTCTGATGACTATCAGCTCGATTTTCCTCACTATAATCGAAGCTCCAATCATCCAAATAAAAATTATTTTGCCCAACTTTTAATGCATTAAAGCCCTGTTCAGGTGTCTTACTTGTCACAAACACAAGCTTTCCATCTTCCAATTGCTCAAATCTAAGATCATCAACATAAAGTGTATATTCACTCCTGAAACGCTCTTCTTCTACTGGCGATTGGTGATAAAGGAATAGAGCTCCGAATAAAGCCGTAAGAAGAATTATGAAAAAGATACTTTTTTTTGATTTTATAACTTTCATTCCTTAACCTCAAGTAATTTACTGAAGAACTCGTTCCGATTTGTTATATAGTCTTCTACACTAAAATTTTTGTTACGAAGGCCAAAAAGCCCTCCCCCTTTTTCTGGTCCATCGCTTTTATAATCTTGAATAGCTGTTATACTATTAAAGACTTTGACAGGATCCTGTTGATCCATTCCTCCTTTCCCAGCTAATAAGTCTCGTATTTCTGGGGTAATAGACGCCAATCTTTGTTTATTATCTTCATAGCCAATAAATTTTGAAAAATCATTGTTATACGGACTAACAGGAGTATAGTTCTTCATAGCCTCGTCATATTGTTTCAATGTATTTTCATCATTTACGTCATATATATATGTGCGCATTCCGTTTTTTTGCATATCATCCATTTGAAGAATGGCTTGAAGATCAAATTGTGGTTTAAAGTATATTCTGCTATTTTCAATATCATTTAAATCTTTAATATTATAACCGCCAATATTATATAAGTTATTATTCTCTTTTGTACGAAGCTTTTCTGCATTCTGTTCAATATTATACATAGTAGACAAAAAGCTTCCCGAACTAGACAAACCAGTTGGCCATTTTCCTACCATATCTTTATATTTTTGGCCAAACTGATCTTTATTAAGATTGTGCTGTTTTGTGATTAGTGAAACACGCTCAGATGGGCCAGAATCTTCGCTGAAAAGCGTTTTTCCATTTCGAACTGTATTAAGCAAGAAAGAATACTCAGAAGCAGTTCCTAAAGATGCAGCATCTAAAGCAAAATTCATTAAAGCCTCTCTGCGTTTTTTATTTAAGCTATTATATTCATCCGCTATTGAAGCACCCTCTGTAGCCTGAACTCCTTCATAACGAGTTGCTACAATGCTAGTAGGATCGCCTTGCTTTTTATTATTTTTCTCAAAAGAGACATCAAATCTCAATTGAACGTTTCCATTAGGATCCTTTATAAATTTCAGACTCTTCTCATTAATTGTTTTAGATTCTATATTTGGTCTAGCTAGGTTACTTGCAGTTTGTCGTTTTTGACCAATATGATTGATATACATTGCTTCAAATAAAGATGAAAGGTGGCCTGTCGCTTTTAATTCTTCACCTAATAATTGTAAATAAGGAGTGTTTTCGTCTAACTCTTTTTTATAAGTTTGGCGGTCTGTTCCTTTCAGTTGAGGGTTGAGTTCTCTTGCCTTATTTGACAATAGTTCACCATATCTATCAGCTGCGTAAGTCATTTTTTCAGAATAACTCCGAGCCCGTTCATAATCTTGTTGCGAAATAGCAGTTGTAAAAATGTTTAAATATTTTGTATCACCTGTTTCCATTGCATTTAATGTTTCGTGATGAATTTTACTATAAATCTTATCAGCCATAACAGGGCTTACCTCACGAGTATCTGCTTCCCCCAACTGTTTGAAAAATATATTAGGGGCTGTAGATTTTTCTCTCAACAAGATTTTTAGGACTTCAGCATCGCCTTTCGCCTGAATGGAATTAATCTCGGTCATATTAGTCTCGTTTAAATATTTTTCTTTTATTAATTCCGCATACTCACTTGCTTTGATTCCACTCAAATGCCTAGCATTTTTAAGTGCTATATTTACATCAGCAAAACTTTTTTGCAGTCCTGATAGATTTGATTTAAAGGTGGATAAAGCATCCTCTAACTTAGAGTGGACAGTTTCTCTATTCTTGGCTAATGTTCGTAGTTCGTCCTCAACAGAAGTCAAAATTTTGGATAAGTCACCATAGTCAACATCTTTACTATCTGGATTGAGTTTTAGAGCCTCTTGTCCATCCTTTAATTTAGCTTCCAGACTAGTCTTTAATTCACTGAAACTAGAATAAGTATCTTTTTCTAACCACTTTTTTACATGGTTAATTGGAGTTTTTTGTGTTCTCAATGTGTCACTTGTAAAACCAATCCCTTCTATCTCAGATACATAGCTATCAATGAAATTGCCATATAATCGAATAGCAGTTGGAAACTTAATGAATACCTTATCAGAAATCTCATTCAATTTATTTTGAAACTCTGTTAATGCTTTACCATATGAACCACTTGCTTTTAAAGTTAATGTTTTATGAGAACCGTCAATAGCTTCTTCATATTTACTCGCTGCTGTTCCGGCACGCTCTCCTTGCTGCTTTAATCCAGATTTACTCACAAATTTTACGATTACCATTTCATCACCTCTAATCTATACTTATCCAATTAAGTTTGTAATAAATATCTCTGCGTTTAAGCCTGATATTGTTAAATTTAAACTAAATTTTTGAGCATTTATCTCCTTAACCATATTATTTTTTTCTTCTTCAAATTTCTTCTTATATTTTTGGATAGTTGATTCCTCTTCATTAGACATTTCATCATATTTATTTCCATATAAATCCGATGCATCTCCGCCATTGTAAGCCTCATTTATTGCAAAATCTACTCCATTTAAACCACTTAAGGCAGATTCAAGTTCTGACATCTTGTGTTCTGCTTCTGATAATTTCTTCTTTAATGCCGCTAACTTTGCAGCTTTATCTGCTTTTCCCATTTATTTTCCTCACTTTTAATCTATTCAATAAACATCTTAGTTTTTATCGCCCACTTGTCTTGTACAAAATAATTCACTTGTAAATCAAGCATTGATTCTCTGAGAGGTCTATTTGTTGCCTCAATGACTTGCTGATCATTAAGTCTTACTCCAATGAGCGCCTGTTTGAAACTTCGTACTTGCTTCGAAGCAGAATCATATTTTTTAGACAAACTACTCTCTGTCAGAACAATTGGTACATATCCAACTTTATATCCCTTTTCCAAAATTCTGCTAAGCTCATTTTGGCTACTAGTATCTAACTCATCAACTAAAACTGACATATTGTAAATCAAAATATTTGCTACGTAATCGTAACGTTTATTTTGGAAGCGTTCGTCAATCTTCACAGAAAGTGCTAAAATCATTTCTTTCACTTCATCAATATCAGATAAAAGCATTACACTTTCTTCCGAATCTGAAAGAAAATGATAAGTAGGTGCTAAAATAATTGTATCTTTTTCAAATAGTCTACTGATATTTGTTAAGTAGTTTGTCATAGTTACCATTTGCTCTTCGCCTTTAGCAATATAAACTAAAGGTCCTATTCTTGGTTGCCAATGAACAGCTTCCGTGGTCTCTGTGTCTAGACCAATCGGAATATACTCATTCTTCTGACATTCAGACATATTAACAAAGTTATAGAAGTCCGCCTCCGTCAACTCCTCTGGCACCATCGGAATGGCACTTGGTCGCTGTCCGGTCCAAGCTTCTTGGAGAGAAGCGACTTCTTGACGCAAGTTGTTGAGGACTTGTGCATCATTGGCACCCGCTACTGGTAAAGCCAGCTGGATGACATCAACCTCGTCACGCTTCATGAGTGCCCGGCCCTTGATGTCTTCCATCGTTTTCGCTAGCGGGGTAGAGCCCACGATAGAGCGGACTTCTCCCACATCATTCTGCGGCAGACTCAGCTGGTGCTTGAAGTTGGCATAGAACTGCGCCCGAAGGTTGGACTGACGGCCCGCTGTCACCAAGAGGTGAACACCGATGCTTAGACCTTCACGGGAGATCCGCACCAAAAGC
>NZ_GL878508.1:115838-120961 GCF_000194945.1 Streptococcus sanguinis SK1 = NCTC 7863 | reverse complement strand
TTTTGGTAAAATAGCAGAGCAGAGAAATTAATGAAAAAATGGAAAACTCTAGAAGTGATAAAAAATATTCTTGTCACATTATACCATATGATAGAGGAGATCAAAAACAAATTAAAATAGAAGACTACATCAACATAGTCTTCTATTCATATCCTTTTAGAATCATTTATTTTCAGCACCAGGGACTTGGCTTTGAAATTTACTGTTCTGAATATCCGTGACTTTTTTCTGATAAGATTTTTCATTAAAAGATTTCTTCAACGAAAAATCATTGATGGCAATCGCCAAATTCTTATCCCTGCTTTCAAAAGTTTTTGCTGCTCCTGCCAAATAACTATTAAAATTGGTAATAGCCATATTTATTGTGTCTTTTCCTTCTCTGAAAGAATTAATGCAAGCTGTTAAACCAGGTTCTGAACTATCCTCAACCCAATTAGTAGCAGATACATCCTGAGCCGCAAAAGCTGTTTGAAGCTCTTTCTTATTGACATTCTGCAAACGTGCTGTATCTATTTCGACTTTATCTACTTTTCCCATAGTAGCTCCTATTCTTCTTTTTGTGGATGGGTTTCAACCCACTGCTTGAAATCATTAAAAGATCGAATCTGTGTTTTTTCTCCAGTTTTTTCATCTGTAGCATAAAGTTCCATCACTTCCTGACCTTCGGGCGCAAACCAATGAATTAAATCATTAAACCACTCCTCCTCATTGTATTGCTCTGGACGGAAATAGATTTTATTCATTTCTTTCATGTTTTTTGAAATTTCTGGATATAGCTTGGAGAAGTTGGTCCCTGAAACATCTACAGAATCATCTTTATCAAATGATTGCACTAAGTATCCTGTAACATCCTTTATACCGTACTTTAATAATTCATTGTCAATCTGTTCTCCTATTCCACCTCTACCCCAATCCATAGATTCGTATAAAGTTTCTTTTGAATAAACCTTAGTTTCCTTTTGCTCCAAAAGCTGGCTGATTTCTTTTTCAGACATCTCCTTTTCAATTTTACCTGTATCTAGTGAAAAAATAACGTATTTATTTTTTTCCGCCTTGCCTTTTTCATATGAACTCATCCAGATCGGCAAATAGTCTTTTCCATTCCTTGTGAATGGATCATAGTACTGTGCTACCCGATAAGTATTTTCTTTCCCCATCAAATCATAAAGATTCACTTCTTTACTAGCTAAATTAGACGGATTATGTAAATCATAAATCTTTATCTTGAAATACTCCTCTTTGCCAACTTTAGGTGAGGTAGCATCGCTATCTACAAAAAGATCATAGCTTGAAAAATCTACTATATAATTTTGACTGTATCGAAAAGATTCTCCATATCCCACATTTCTTTTGTTAGAAGCGAATACAAACTTATTATCATCAAAGACCTTTATATCTTCAATAATATAATCGCTATCAGGTTCTCCTATATTATCTTTTTTTCTTGCTGTGTTTAAGAAAAAGATTGTTACAAAAGACACTATAAGAAACAAAATAATAATAATAATAATCGATTTTCGTTTTCGCATTTATTACCACTCTCCAATTTTATTATGCCAAGTCAAATAATCCTCTCTTCTAAATTCTAAGTCGAAGTTCGAGATTGTTTTATCCTGTAAGCTTCTCATTTCATTATAAACTTTATCAATACCAATTTCGGAAGGACTCTTATACTGCTCTCCTCGAAACAGATCATAGGTCTCTTCACTAAGTTTACCTTGCTTATAGAGTTCCGCTGTATAAGCATCAAAAGCTTCTAAATGATCAGATTTCTTTTTCCAATCTCCCCCAGCTTTATCATAGATATATCCACGAAGTCCATTTTTTTGCAAATCGTCAATTTTTAAGATAGATTGCAAATCATAATTCAAATTATATTTCACTTCTCCTTTTTCGGAGGAATTTGAGGAATTTGGCTGATAAGTAGAACCACCAATATCAAATAAGTTATTCTTTAGCTTGTCCCTAGTTTCTTGAAGCTCTTTATCATATTTTATAATTTTCTCATAGCTTGATGCAAGAGTCAAAGCGTTGCCTGCATGGCTTCCCAGCTTTTCTTTATACAAATCACCAAAAGTATATTTTCCAGCCTTATCTCCTGTTCGGATATAAGAACTTAAACTACCATCCATAGTCACTACACTAGAAATTGTGTCTAAAGCAGTACTTACTCCTGGAATTGGAGCTAACGAAGCTGCTTTTGTTACAAAGGAAACCATTTCCTTTTGTCTCTTTTCTGGCAATTCCTTAATCTTTAGGAGTAAATCTTCATTTTGAACTCCAGCACTACTATAAAGTCGTTGTGTATCCCATTGAACAGTCGTTGCGCCTTTCTTAATATTAAAACTGAAATCACCAGTATTCTTGTTAAAAGTAATGTCAGAAACCCCAACGCTGGTATCAATGCGCTGTGACCCCGCACCATTATGAGCTCTGTAATTCTTAGAACTCTTCCCTACTTCCAAACCATACATTGCTTCAAAGAGGTTCGTCAAACGGCCAGCTTTTGCCATCTGTTGTTCAAAAGAAGCTAATTGACCGCCTACTTGAGACATAGCCCGATCATAGGCATCAAACTCTGCCTGACTAGCATCAGAGTCTGGTACTTTAGGAACTAAAGCAGTTGCTGTAACTCCTATTAAACTAGCATGTCGATCTCCTGCATAAATTAATTTTTCAAAGTAAACCGAAGACCTTTCTAAATCCTGTTCTGAAATAGCATTGATATAACTCCGAAGAACTTCCATTTCAGGCTCTGAACCATCTTTTATTCTGGAGTAATTCTTAATCACTTCTCCATAAATCAGATCCATCATCGCTCCACTAACATTCGTTGAATTAATTCCCCCAAGTATTTCATGGTAAGACATCAGTTTTTCATAGTACATTTCCTTCTCTTCATCTGAGAGTTGGTCAACATCCTGAACAAGAAGCTCATAATCTTTACTAAATTTTATAAGATATTTTTTTAAAGCAGCTCCATCTCCTGAATTCTGTATAGATCCAATTAGATACATATTATCCTTAGTTAATTGTCCATTCTTTATCAAGGAAAGAGTATCTTTAATACACAACGAGCTAATGCTAGCACCATTAGCTATAATTGAATTAATCGTCACAATCGTTGCGTTATGAGCTGCCAATTCACTACTAAAGGTTGAATTCGCGCTAGCAAGATCTTCATGAGTATTATCTCTATCTTTCTTTAGATTTCCCAACAATGCAATAATATCATTTTGGATTGACTCTGTTGAAGGGTTTATAGTTAGGTCATGTGATCGAGGTGATTGAGCTAAGGCATCTTTTGCTGTTGTTAAAGCAGAGTCTAAACTCTCTTTTACAGAATCAAATTTTTTCTTTGTATCTTCTGTTAGCCATTTCCCTATTGACTCAATATCTGTATCTTTAGTCTTAATGACTGAACTTCCTGCAAATCCAGCATCATTAACATCCTCTATATAATTTGAAATTAGTGTCCCATATTTTTCCATTGCAAGAGGAAAATCTTCATAAAGTGTCTTTGAAATAGTATTAATCCTATCTGTGAATGCTTCAACAGCCTCCGCAAATTGTTGGTCTGTAGCAATATGGAGCTCCTGTTTATAAGCACTAATTTCAGCACTATAAACTCTAGAAGCATTCACTGCATTAGTTGAATGGGTCTGTAGACCTTGCTTATCTTTGATGTGGACTTTCATACTCTATACTACCTCATTTCTTCGCATTTTTTGCTGCTTCTATCTCGGCCAATCTATCTTGTGCTCGCGATTTAAATAATGCCATATTAGTCTCGAATAGATCCAAGGCTAAAGCAGTGATTTGCTCATTAATTACTTCCTGAGTACTAGTTTTTACACTTACATACTTGTTGGAGCTGTTTTTTATATCGTCCTGTTCCTTATCATACTCTTCGTCATATTTTTGCCCAGCTACATGAAGACTCTCCATGTCATCTTTAGTTGTTGGAACATTTGTACTAACCCCTTCTAATGCCGAAGAAGCTGCTTTGAGAGCCTCTATTTTTTTCTCAAGTGCAGCTAGTTCATTTTCTAGGGTTATAGTTGTTTCCGATTTTGCCATAATTCATTTTCTCCTAGTACATTAAAACTTTAATCTTGTTTGCAATAGTATTTTGAACATAATAATGTATTTGTTCTTCCAATAATTGCTCTCTTAACGGTTTATTATTAACAGCAACTACAGTTTGATCTGTAATTCTAACAGCCATAATTGCTTTCTTAAAGGACTTAGCTACTGCAGATACTGGATCAATCTGTCGATTTAAGCTAGGTACAGTCATTACGATAGAGGCATATCCTCCTCGTTCACCTTTATCTAAAATATAAGCCAAATTATCACGTGTTTCTTGACTCATTTTCTCAATTAATTCAGTCAAATTATAGAGCACCAAAGTAGCTACATGATCGAAATTTTTAGCTTTCATACGTTCATCAATTTTTTGAGAAATAACTGCTATCAACTCCTCATATTCATCTGGATTATTAACAACTAATACATTCTCATCAGATTCAATCTCATTATATTGGGGAGCTAAAATAATCGTCTTTTGTTTTCCACGTGAAAGCAAACGAGCAAAGGCCGCCATTTGGCTTTCTTTTTCTGTTAGATAAAGTAGATTTCCACCACAGGGTTTCCAAGTCACCGTCTCAACCGTCTCCATATCCAGTCCTAGTGGTACCAAGCCCTGCTTATAAGCTGCTTGGACACTAGCCCGGCTATAGAAGTCTGCCTCCGTCAACTCCTCTGGTACCATCGGAATGGCACTTGGGCGTTGTCCGGTCCAAGCTTCTTGGAGAGAAGCGACTTCTTGACGCAGGTTGTTAAGGACTTGCGCATCATTGGCACCCGCTACTGGTAAAGCCAGCTGGATGACATCAACTTCATCACGCTTCATGAGTGCCCGACCCTTGATATCTTCCATAGTTTTAGCAAGCGGGGTAGAACCCACGATAGAGCGGACTTCTCCGAAATCATTCTGTGGCAGACTCAGCTGGTGCTTGAAGTTGGCATAGAACTGCGCCCGAAGGTTGGACTGACGGCCCGCTGTCACCAAGAGGTGAACACCGATGCTTAGACCTTCACGGGAGATCCGCACCAAGAGT
>NZ_GL878508.1:0-115146 GCF_000194945.1 Streptococcus sanguinis SK1 = NCTC 7863 | reverse complement strand
GGATTGGATAGTCTCTGACTTCCCAGATCCGGTTGTCCCAGCAATCAGCCCATGCGGTCCGTGAGCCTTTTCATGCAGGTTGAGGTAGACCAGGTCTTCCTTGCCCCGCAGGCCGATAGGCACCGCCAAACTCTTATAAGGCGCATTCTGTTGCCACTTTTGCAAGACTTGCAGGTCCGAGAAGGTCTCTGCCCCATACATCTCCATAAAGGTCACAGTATCAGGGATCGAGCTCTTGAGATTCTGCAGGTGATTGAGCGGCGCCAAGGTCCGAGCGATTCGCTCCTTGTCATAGCCTTCTGGGAAATGATCCAAGCGGAAGTCAATTTCTCTGAGGATTCCCTCTTCCATGACTAACTGACCAGTGTTACGGTCCTTGATATTGACAACCGTCTTGATATTCTCAGACAGCGAGCTCATCACATCCTGTACGAAGATCAGTGAGCAGCCCAGGTCAGTCGGATCCTCTGTGAAGAACTCCATGATGATATGGTCGAGAATCAGCTTTTCATCTGTGACCAATACCACATAGTGAGGACTGTAGAGTGTCGTCTCCTGCCGGGTCGCTTCTTCCTTTTGCGCCTTGCGCAGTTTAAGGATTTGGTTGAGGCTGTTTAGGACCTGATCGTGCGTCCGTTGATTATATACAAATCCACGGACATTCAGCTCTTGTAGAGTCGCATGCGGCAGCCAGCGCAGCCAATCCCACTGGTCGCGCTCCTCCTCTGGCATGATGGTAATTACCTGCACATCGTGGTAGGAGTGAAAGACCGCCAGCTGCATGACCAAGAGCTGGAGCTGTTCCAAGACCAAATTGCGCGGACCGATATAGCCGACCGGTCCATGACTGAGATTAGCCACGATAGGAAGATCGGGAATTTTCTTATGTCTAGTGTAGAGAGCATAGCCCTCCTCTTCCAGCGCATCTTTCTTTCCGCTTCGCTCTTCTTGACCATAGGTCAGCTTATAAGAGGTTGGCACCTGTCCAAGCCCCAAGCGATAGTAAAGAAAGTCAAAGTGCAGCGGTGTCTTCTCGTAGATGCGGTGGCTGTAGTCTGTCACCAGACCCGTCAATTCGTTAATGTTTGGGAAATGATAGAGCATGCCATCACGCTGCTCACGTTCCAGCTTGTTCAGCTCAATAGCCTTGTCTTTTAGATAGAGGTGATAAAGATCGATGCGCTCTTTCTTGTCTTCCTTGAACTTCTTGCGATTTTTGAAGAAACCACGAACCGAGAAGATAGCACTGGCGATTGACATAGTAACTGTAACGAGGATATAAATCCCCCGCGGCTGAACCAGTGTAATCAGTACCGTCACCCCAACCATAAGGAGCGGCGGCACAATCAGTCTCAAGAGCTCATCATTGGGCTTTTGAGGCTCCTTGCTTGGCGGAGCAATCTGAATCTTGTCCTCTGAACTCCGATAGATAATCCGCGGTGAACGGTGATAGTCTGGATAGTCTGGATAAAAACCATGGCGAGAAGCCCCCCGCAAGGTCAGGTTAGATCTGACCGTAGCTGGACCAGTCACCCAGATTTCTTCTGGATAGACCTTGAGGCAGATACCCTCCAAGCTTAGCTCGTCGCCGGCTTCCAGCTGGATTTGGTCTCCCGTCCACTCAACGTGATTGAGGTAGACTTGACCTCGCATCTTGGTCAAAATCCAAGAATCATTTGTTCGCTTCAAGAGCAACTCCAAAGGCGCTTCCAGACTGATAGCTGCTCCTTTCTGGTCGCTGATGAGTAACTCTTTTCTGTCCAGTAGGTCATAAACAGCCGGTTCAGAATCAGATTGATACAAGGTCAGATTATCCAAGGCCATACCGTCAGTTACGACACCCGTTTCTTCCCCCATCTGATAAAAGACTTGCCCTTTAGCTAGCTGAAGCTGGATAGGAGTCTCCTGATGGGGCAGGTAAAGCTGAGCCTTCTCGCTCGCTGCCAAGAGAACTTTCTTGTCCTCTGTCAGCTGCAGCTCATAGCGCAGATGGTCTGTATAGATGATGATTGTCTTGCTCATACTTACTCCTTCGCGCTACTGCTAGATGACGCTTCACTGCTGGAGGAAGAAATTGCTCCTGAAGAACCTTCCTCGCCAGAAGCGCTTGAGCTAGAATCACCAGTCAAAAGCTCCTTGCGGCTATCCCAGTATTTCTTATACTCGCCTTCCAAGGACTCAAGCTTAGTCTCCCGATCCTTACCAGACAAACTATCGTCCTCACGCACCTTTTTCATCTCCTGCGTCAAGGCATAGATGATCAGATCTGAGTCATTAATCCGTTTGGCTGTGTCTAAAGCATCTTCAAAATCATTACGTCCAACTTGAATCCAGTAATTGAGATACAAATCATCTGATTTTAGTGTGACATTGTTCAGGATGACCTTACGCTGATCATCAGAAAATTCCAAGCCCTGGATATAAGAGTAGGCTAGTTCATATTTCTGTGTATTCGGCAGGCTCTTAGGAGAAATTCCCTCCAGTTCATCGATGACCTTGCTATAGTCCACTTTGATAAAGGCAGTATCCGCCTGTAACAGCTTTTCCTTGAAAGGATTCTGTATGAAAATCAGATAAATCAAAGGAATGGTCAAAATCACAACAGCTGCTGTCAGCCAGATGGTCGCCAGTTTGAAAATCTTATGCTGGCGCTTGGAGACTAGTGTCTGCTTCTCTGCTTCTTCTGCAGCCTTTTCCTGATAAGATTTCTCCAAAACAGCAACCGCATCTTCCAGACTGTCAGCCTCACGCAGTTCCACTAGGAAATCTGGCAGAGTTTCTAGCTCCAACGAGCCCTTGTAAAGCTCCATAAAGTCCAGATCTGCAAAGAGCGTCACCGCAAAGCACTTGGCCTGGCGCAAAAAGTCCTCCCGAGAAATAGCCTGAGGTGTCATGATGCTGGGAACTCCGCGATAAGCAATCTTAGCCTGCGCATCCTTGGTAATAAAGAGATTGCTAGGATGCAGCAAAAAAGTAACCGGCAATTCCAGTGCCGCTTCTAGGGCAAACACATTGAGAGCCAGACGAATCCGCTCAGAAATCGTGCGCTTTTCAATCTCTTCTTTAGAAAGCCCTAAAGGCTCAATCTGATAGGTGAAGTAGACACTATCGTGGTCGGCCTTAGTCTCCTGTTCCAAGAAAAGCGGATGGTGCAGGTCCAAAAGCAAGAGCTCCCGCAAATCCTGCGTTGCTACATCCGAACGCTTCAGTGTTAGGCTCCAATTCTTGTCATTTTTTTCATAGATAAACTCTTGTTCAGCAAATACAAATTTTTCCTCAGTCACCTTAAATCTCCTCAATCTCTACTAAATCTCCCGTTGTGACTGGATAATCAGCCAAAACCTTGCCCTCATCCAGTATCAACCCCTTGTTAATAATCCGCAGCTGATACTTATGGCGCTTTCCTTCGATATTGAAAATCTGATCAATCTCCCGAATGAAGCGACGGACCTCAATCCGCTTAGGAATGCGAATATCCACGTCCTTATCACGCAAACGGAGAGTGATATTGATATGTCCTTCCATGTTATACTTCTCCCTTACTGATACGATAGCTGACAAAGACAGTCATACTGACCAAGAGTATGGCTGCTACAAAGTAGACTACTCCTGGCAGAAAATCATCCCAGCTGCTTTCATCATCACTTTTCAAACTCGTCTGCAACTTGGACAATTTTTCCGTTCCCGGCTGAAAAAGCTCCTTGGAATGGTAAATATCCGTCGGCCCCTGTATAGCAGAAAACAGTTGTCCCGCTTCTGTGGCCAACTGTTTATTTTGATACTGCTTCATTTCCTGAATTTTTTCCTGATTCTCAGCAACGAAAAGAGACTTGGTGCCTTCCGATTGTGCACCAAAGTTCAGTTCTTGCTCTTTTTCAATCCGCGAATTATCTATCTGCAGACGATTATCCTTTAGCTCATCTGCGGCGACAGCCGTCACCGCAAACGAACTTAGGAGTAGGAATAAAAACAGAATTCTTTTCATACTCTTTTAAACTTCCTCAGTTTTTAATGTTCTAGTCTTGATAAAGATATTAGCTGCAACTAGCAGAGCCAGTAGGACAATCAGACCAAAGATGGCAAAGAAGCCAGCGGTCTTGCCGTCAAAGTAACCTGACAGCATGCCTTCTAGCACAGACAAGGCATTCAAGCTCTTGATAAAGGCTGGGAAGCCAGTCAAGCTTGCTGTCGTACCAATAGCATTAGATAGGTAGACAAAGCTGATAATCATGAAGAAAGCCAAGCCCATGCCCATCACGCGCAGATGCTTGAGGAACAAATACTGTCCCTGAATCAAGACAAAGCTAGCAACCACAATCAACAAGACCCAAGATGGAACATATTCCTTGCCGATATGAAGCTGCATGCTGGAGACAATCCCAATAACCAGACCAATCGTCAGAGAAAGGAAGCCTAGAATGCCCACAGTCATAATATCTGTATCTTGTAGTTTATTAAGCTTAAAGCGGTCTTTAACCTTGCGCACAATATTTTGCGTTGCAAAGAGATAGGCCGTAAAGAGACTAACAACCTCCAACAAGAGAATCCAAGTAAATGGACGGTAAACATTGACAGTCGCTTTGACAGATGAAGAAGACTGAGCAACTGGATTAGACAGGAAGTCCAGTAACACTTCATTAGGAACACCGTTCTCATAGGCATTATTAAGAACCTTGACAAAGGACTCCACAAAGTTGCCATTATCTTCCAATTCCTTATTGAATTGCCCCATCAAGCTTTCAGCATTCGCAGACAGTTTCTCTGTCGTTCCTTGCGCATTTTCCAGCTCACGATTGAAACTGCTGAAGATCTGGTTGACACTATCAGCTGCCTGCACATTGGTCTGTGAAGAGGACTTAACACCAGAAGTCGAAGACAACAAGGATGAGAATTCTGAATTCAGAGATGACAAATCGGTGTCTGTTTTAGCCAATGCATCTGTAGAAGAAGCCTGAGCTTTTGAAATATCTGACATTCTAGTTTGTAGATTTTCATAAAGTTTGAGCTGTTCTCCAATCTCTTCTGCGAGTTTAGCGTTCGTTCCTTTGACGTCTTCAATCTTGTTTTTCAAGTTACTAATCGTTTCATCTAAGGTTTCTTTAACCCCTTGACTCTTACCATCGTTACTTTTAGACAAGCTATTTTGATAACTATCTAGATTCGAATTAATAGCATTTATCAAAAGGGTAGATAAAGATTCAGACATATCTTTATTTTTTAACTCATCAAAAGAATTATAAGCTTGGATTAAAGACATAACGTGTTGGTAGGCAGAAGAAATCTCTTGTACTTTAGCTCCATATGCCGCTGCCGCTTTTTGTGCATCCTCTACATTCACTGGCGCACTTGCAACCTTAATACCATTCAGAGAAATATCAATTGAGCTGTCAACTGAAGTGGCTGCAGCCTCATTAGCCACATTGAACTGCACATTAAAATTAGCGCCTTCAGCCAAATTAATTTCTTGCCCATTTGTTACTGTTTCGCCATTGTATGTAATAGTTCTAATTGTTACACCTGTTGGTGGAGTGACTGACAAAGTAGCCTTTCCAACCTGGCTATTAACTGGGCTGGCTGTAGAGCTAGCCGCTTTCTCTGCAGCTGCTGCCAGATTGTCTAACTCAGCACTTCCATTTCCTTGTGGTGTTCCAAATTGCGAAATGGTTGAATAATCAAGAGCAGGAACAGGCAATCCGAATTTCACCTCTGTTGGTTGAGAAGCTGGCAAAGCTTTTACTGCTTCAGCTATTTGTGCCTTCAAAGAAGCATCGTAGCTTGTTATGGCATCTCCTAACACTGCGCTAAGAGTAATAGGCTTGCCTTCTTCAACACCATAGTAAGTTCTTAATTTATTATCAACAAAGTCCTTAATCTGCTGTTTATGGACATCTAATTGACCACGTTCAGTTTCCAAAGCAGTTTCCAAATCCTGTAATTGCTGACTGACATTATCAACATCCACATCTTTCACATCATCTGTTGAGCCAAGCTGTTTAGTGAAATCTTTTTGTGTTTCTTCTAACTTAGCGTAGAGTTTTTGAGTATCATCATGGACAACTTTTTCGTCCATTTCCATCAGTTGCTTCATAAATGCGGCATAGTTAACTTGGTCATCCGCTCGCTGTTTGAGAAGACTATCAAAATTCTTGCCATAAGTGGCCTGAGAGTTATCCAAGTCATCAAAAGCCTTAGCATAAGTTTCCAGAGTCGTCTTCAGAGAGTTATTGGCTTCAACAGATGAAGCAGACATACTGACTAATGTTGGGAAGATATTCTTAGAGCCAATGGCAGACTCCAACAAGTTGGTTCGATAATTGCCAATATTGGTAACTTGCACCTCTGAACTAGCCTGCACATTTTGCTGAGCTGTATATAGATTGCTCAAGATGCTTGCCATATACATATCAACCAACTGGCTATTCAGATCTGCGATAATATCCTTAGCCAGACTGTTGGCCTCATTTTCAATCTGCTGATTTCCTGCAGCGTTAACTTTATAAGTAACGATTGTCCGATCTGCACTGATAGCATTGACATCTAGCACTTTCTCTGAAAAGTCACTTGGAATCGTCACGACCAGTTGGTATTTCCCATTTTCCAGGCCAGCATCTGCAGCTCCACGCGTCACGATGTACCAGTTTTGAGAGTCATCCCGTTCTAGATTTTTGACATAGCTAGCTCCAAGATTATACTCTTTCTTGTCAACCTTAACAGCCCGGTCTTCATTGACGACCGCAACATTCAGTTTAGTCTTTTGATCTGTTTTGATTTTGCTGTCTCTAGCGCTGCTTGTATTCTTCTGCACTGCGACATTCAGCGTCACTACTGCAGCCAGCAAGGCGATGACTAAAACAACGTTTCCTATATACTTAAGTAATTTTTTATTTCCCATGGATGCAAATTTCTTTTTCTTTTTAAATTTTTTAGTTTACTGTTACATAAAAAAGCGCACAGAAAGACACAAACAGCTCTAACAGTCTAATTCAGATGTTGATTCAGATTGTCAGAGCTTGCCTTTACATTGCAGTGATTTTCTTATCAAATATGAAAGAAACTGCTTTTTTTCATTTTAAATCTTTACAAAAATAGGAAGGCTCTTGCCTTCCTAAAGCCGTTATAACAAAATTAGTGAATTTGTGCAGCGATATCTTGGTCAGTTTGCTCAACGATGTCAGCAACTTTAACCAACTGTGCATTGATATCTTGGAGCAATTGTGCAAATTCTTTGATTTTTGGAGACAATTCGTTGAATTGTGCTTCAAAGCTATCAAATGCAGAACCATCCCAGTTATCAGCAATAATTGCTTGTTCATTAGTCAATGTAGTCAAAACTTGAGTTACATTTTCAGAACCTTCAGTGTATCTGTTTGCAGATGTACGAAGTTCTTCTGGAGTCAATTTAATTTGTGCTATAGTTGTTTCTCCTTTAGCAAATTTATATAACGGATACATTATATCAATAATCACTTTATGTTTCAAGTTTTTAAAGATATTTTTTTAGAAAATATATTGACATTGTGTCAACTAAACCCGTTCAAATATCTGATACTATAGCGTTTCTGACTGTTAGGTTAAAACCTTTAAAACCCCAATTTTTCAAAAATAAGCTGATAGTTTTCTTGGATTTGGTCTAGGCTAACAGTAATCTCTTCACGATTATGGTTGTTCTTAACAGTTACCTGACCATTTTCCACTTCGCTTTCGCCCAAGGTGATAAGAGTTTTGGATTTAAAGATATCAGCCGACTTAAACTGAGCCTTGAGCTTGCGGTCGAGATAATCCCTCTCTGCCGCAAATCCTTGTGCGCGGAGAGCCTGCACTAACTCCAAAGCTCTGCTATTGGCACCAGCTCCTAAAACAGCTACATAAACATCCAGAGCGGTTTCAATCGGCAGATCTACTCCTTGCTTGTCAAGAACGAGAAGTAGGCGTTCTAAGCCCATACCAAAGCCAACACCTGGGGTTTCAGGGCCACCAAAGTAAGCAACCAGACCATCATAACGGCCGCCAGCACAAATGGTCAGTTGACTGCCAGCCACCTCTGTTGTAAATTCGAAAATCGTATGATTATAATAATCCAAGCCACGGACCATGTTGGTATTGATGACATAAGGAATCTGTAAGGTCTCTAGCATGGAGCGAACAGCCGCAAAGTAGATACTGCTCTCCTCATCCAGATAGTCCAGAACAGACGGAGCGCCTTCTACAGCCGCCTTGTCCTCGGGCTCTTTAGAATCCAGCACGCGCAGCGGATTCTCCTCCAAGCGACGTTGGCTATCTGCTGAAAGGCTAGCCTTCAGTGGAGTCAGATAATCAATCAAGGCCTGACGGTAAGCAGCTCTGCTCTCAGGATTACCCAGCGAGTTGAGCTCCAAGCTGACATTGGTAATACCAATATCGTTGAAAAATTGAGCTGCCATAGTAATCATTTCTACATCTGTAGCAGGATTACTAGAGCCAAAACACTCTGCTCCAATCTGGTGAAACTCCCGCAAACGGCCGGCCTGAGGTCGCTCATAGCGGAACATAGAGCCCATATAGTAGACTTTGACAGGCTTTTGAACTTCAGGAGCAAAAAGCTTATTCTCTACATAAGAACGTACCACGGGCGCTGTCCCCTCTGGACGTAGCGTGATATGGCGGTCGCCCTTGTCATAGAAGTCATACATTTCCTTAGTCACGATGTCTGTCGTATCCCCGACCGAGCGGCTAATGACTTCATAGTGCTCAAAAATCGGTGTGCGGATTTCGCCGTAATTGTATTTTCTAAATGTCTTGCGGGCAAAGTCTTCTACATACTGCCACTTGGCTGATTCTTGAGGAAGAATGTCCTGAGTTCCTTTAGGTTTTTGTAATTTCATCTTCTGACCTCCGCCTTCTTTAGTACTTATATTCTATCATAAGTCCGCCATTTTGAGGAGTCTGAAAGGGATTTTTCATTTGGAAGAACTAAATACGTTTTCATGTTCCAAAATAACTTGAAAATAAGTCTGAATTGTGAGAAAATAAAAACAATTCAACTCAGATAGAAGGGGATAGCCATGAGAGACGATATCAAAATCAATGACCGAGCAGCTGCAATTCAGGATAAATTGGTGGAGAAGCTCGAGCGTATTTACGATCCGGATGTAGAGCTGGATGTCTATAACTTAGGGTTGATTTATGAAATTAACTTAGACGAAAACGGCCACTGCAAGGTTGTTATGACCTTTACCGATACAGCCTGTGATTGTGCTGAGAGTCTACCCATCGCCATTATGGACTCTCTTAAAAAAATTGATGAGATTGAAAGTGCCTCTGTCGAAGTTACTTGGTCTCCTGCTTGGAAAATCACCCGTATCAGCCGTTTCGGCCGCATTGCTCTGGGAATCAGTCCTAGATAAGAAGATGACTAGTTCATCTACATTTAAAGTAAAAATATCAAACCCGCTAGAAAAACTAGCGGGTTCTTTTATCATATATAAGCTATTTTTTACCAGTTTCTTCTGGTTTCCAGAAGTCTGTAACAGCACCTTTAGCGGCAGAGGATACCATGTGAGCATATTTACCAAGTACCCCGCGACTATAAAGCGGTGGGATGGTCGTTTCTGCCTTGCGTTTCGCCAACTCTTCGTCAGATACTGCCATGGAAATTTCCTTGGTATCTTGGTCAACCGTGACCATATCGCCTGTACGAAGATAGGCAATCGGGCCACCATCCTGAGCTTCCGGAGCAATGTGTCCGACAACCAGGCCGTAAGTACCACCTGAGAAGCGACCATCTGTTAGAAGAGCCACCTTGTCTCCTTGCCCCTTCCCTACGATAATAGACGAAAGTGACAGCATCTCTGGCATACCAGGGCCACCCTTTGGTCCAACGTAGCGAACTACAACCACATCGCCATCGACCACTTCATCGGCCAGTACCGCATCAATAGCGGCTTCTTCTGAGTCAAAGACCTTGGCCGGTCCGACGTGACGGCGTACTTTAACACCAGAAACCTTAGCAACAGCGCCGTCTGGAGCTAGATTACCATGCAAGATGATAAGCGGACCGTCTGCACGTTTTGGATTTTCAAGCGGCATAATGACCTTTTGACCTGGTGTCAGATCAGCAAATTCTGCTAGATTCTCTGCCACCGTCTTACCTGTACAAGTGATGCGATCACCGTGCAGGAAGCCGTTTGCCAAGAGATATTTCATCACAGCCGGCACCCCACCAACCTCATAAAGGTCTTGGAAAACATACTGACCAGATGGTTTCAAGTCAGCCAAATGCGGTACCTTCTCTTGAATGACATTAAAGTCATCAAGCGTCAATTCAACATTGGCTGCATGAGCCATGGCCAGCAAGTGCAGGGTAGCATTTGTAGAACCACCCAGAGCCATGGTCACCGTGATTGCATCTTCAAAGGCTTCACGTGTCAAGATGTCAGACGGCTTCAGCCCCATTTTCAGCATTTTTACAACAGCACGGCCAGCTGCTTCGATATCCTCTTGCTTGTCTTTCGACTCAGCAGGGTGAGAAGAGGAGCCTGGCAGACTCATGCCCAGAACTTCAATAGCCGTCGCCATAGTATTGGCCGTGTACATACCGCCACAGCCACCAGGGCCAGGACAGGCATTACACTCAATGCGGCGCACTTCCTCAGCTGTCAAGTCACCATGGTTCCATTTCCCGATTCCTTCAAAGACAGAAACCAAGTCAATGTCCTTGCCGTCCAGATTCCCTGGCGCAATCGTTCCGCCGTAGGCAAAGACAGCAGGAATATCCATGTTAGCAATAGCAATCATAGAGCCCGGCATATTTTTATCACAGCCCCCGATAGCTACAAAGGCATCCACATTATGCCCGCCCATGGCAGCCTCGATGGAGTCTGCGATGATGTCGCGTGAGGTCAGAGAGAAGCGCATGCCTGGCGTTCCCATGGCAATCCCGTCCGCAACCGTAATAGTCCCGTACTGAACAGGCCAAGCGCCCTCTGCTTTGATACCTTCCTTGGCTAGCTTGCCCAAGTCATGCAAATGGATGTTACAGGGTGTATTTTCCGCCCAAGTAGAAATCACCCCAACAATAGGCGTTTCAAAATCTTTATCAGTCATCCCCGTCGCGCGAAGCATGGCACGGTTAGGAGATTTAACCATACTGTCATAAATCTTACTTCTGTGACGAATATCCTTATCTGTCATAGCTTTCCCTTTCATTGCAGTAATCTTTGTGCTTTATTATACCACACTTAGGCTGTATTTTACAGAGGAAAATTTTTAAATTTTCAGAATTTTTTCAAAAATGAATTTTCCTCAAAAACCCTAAGCAATTAAAACCTATCAGCTTAATCCCTGAAATAATCAAGTTCTCCTTAAAATATAGTAAAACTCTAAAAAGTGCGAACTAATTTACCTCCACGAATATCCAACACAATCACCTCAGAATTCCCGCCTATACCGCTACCAGAACTCTCTCTCAAATCATAGCCTACTATGTAATAACCATCCCAAAATTGACTGTAGTCTAACTTTTTAAGCTTTTGAAAAAAGACTCCGGGGTACTTATCTCTAGCTTTCTCATCATCATACAAATCATCAACTAATAGCTCATAGTTCACTCGAAGCTGCAGAGTATGTTTTTGCAGATAAGACTCGACATCAACATTATAATAACCATTGAGAGGTAGGCCTTTCTGCCTGTTCTTTTGGAAATCCTGAACTAGCTCTGCTTGCCCAGCATCCAGCATTTCTGAGGTTATTTGATTATCATCCTGATGAAGCACTTCCATTGTTTCACCTGAAATTTCTTTTAAAGTCAGATCCTCATCTTCTAGCTTTTTGAAGACCGACTTCATTTTCTTAAACTGCTTCTGAACATAAGGCTGCTGCCACATGGCTTCTAGCTGAATAATATCATCTAAGCCAGTTTCAGTTTCCTCAGGCACGGGACTTAATCTTGAAGCTTCGTATTGCTTGGTTGTCGGATCATAATCCAAGCTATCCGAGAAGGTCAAAAGTCTTCCATCAATCTTTTCTTCATAGCTAAAGTCCATGGTCTCCCCATAGCCGGCAGGCCTATCGTAGTTTTTTACCGTCACTTTCCCCTTGTATCCCATGCTTTTGAAATCCACAGTCAAATGATTTTCTACATCTTTCATAATTTGATAATCACGAAAACTTTTCACTCCCCAAAAGATTAAAACAATACACATGATTCCCAGCCAGAATAGACTAAGTAATTTTAATGCTGCTTTCATAGTCCGCCTCCTTTGTTCTTATTATAGCATACGGAAAAACCGGTTTCTTTTAAAAACCTAAGCAGAAAAGATTTTAAAAAAATCTGTCAAGTAACTTTACTTTACAAAAAAGTTTTGTTATACTGTTAAAGTTGATGAAAATCATCAAATTGAATCGAATTCACAAACTAAAAGGAGAAACAAACAATGGCAGTACCTGCACGTCGCACTTCCAAAGCGAAGAAAAACAAACGCCGCACTCACTACAAAGTGACAGCTCCAACTGTAACTTTTGACGAAACTACTGGTGACTACTCACGCTCTCACCGTGTATCCCTTAAAGGATACTACAAGGGCCGTAAGATCGCCAAAGCTGCTGCAGCAGAATAATAGAAGGGAGCTACCATGCGCGTAAATATCACACTTGAACACAAAGAATCTGGTGAACGCTTGTACCTTACTTCTAAAAACAAACGTAACACTCCAGACCGTCTTCAATTGAAGAAATACTCACCAAAACTTCGCAAGCACGTTGTATTTACAGAAGTTAAATAATTGAGATAAAGAAAAGCCTATGAAATCAACATTTCAAAGGCTTTTTTCTTTTGGCGGCAAGCCATAATTAATCAACACACTTAATAGCAGGTCTCGAAAAGAATTATGCCTCCCCTTTCTGTCTGAGTTCAAAGAGATCTTCTACTTTCAGATTAAAAACTTGAGCAATTTTGAGAGCCATTTCCAGCGAAGGATTATAGCGGTTATTTTCCAAGTGCAGAATTGTCTCGCGCCTCATGCCGATGCGGTCGGCTAGCTCCTGCTGGGTCATGCCCTTGGACTCACGAACGGATTTGAGATTAGTGATAATCTTGCTTTCTTTGGCCATAGTTATCCTCTCCGTTCCAAGATAAGATAGACAACTGCAAAGATGCAAATCAAGGCAGCTATGCTAATAAAAATCTGACCCATGTAAAGAGTGAAAGAACCCATGTACCCAATGATAACTGCTAGGATCATCAGTACGCCTAGTATAAAGACAAACATTAAGCTAGCTGCCTTAGCTAGATTAGCATAGAAGCGTTCGTCTGGAGTTTCCTTGACATTTTTCAAAGAGAAAAAACCAAATACAATCACTTCAATAACGAGGCCAACTCCCAAAATCCATTCCTTAATGCTGGATCCTTCGCTTGGGGTCGCAACCCAAATCCCTACTGTATAAAAAATAGTTGCTGCAAACAAAAGCATCGTGTACAGCTTAGCAGACAAGTCAAAAATATTCTTTTCCTTTCCTTTCTGACTCTTAGGTGGCCATGGTTTCATGTGTAGCCAGCCCCAAATAGCTACAATCTGACCTAATACTGAAATACCAACAATAATCAACTTGGGTCCCCAACTAAGATTAGAACCAAATAAAACAGTAAAATCAATAAAGAGAGCTGCGGCAATCATCGCAATGAGGCCACCCGTTTTTTGACTTTTTTTCATGATAGACTCCTTTCCTTGTGTTAGAAATATTTAACATTCTTTATGTTATAAATATATCACACAGCGATTTGGAAATCAAGTATTTATGTGCCAAGGTGGCAATTATTTGAAAAAATTCTATAATAAAAGCCCTCGCCAGATAAATAACCAGCAAGAGCTTGTGTTTCTTTTGATTATTCAAGAGTAGCAGACTCCCTTATTCCATCTCTCTGAGATAGTTCAAAGCTTCATTGAAGGTTTTGACAGGGACGATTTTCATTTTACTCTTGATTTTGATAGAAGCACGAAGTGCCTCATGGTAGTTAGAGCGCAGCTTGGGATTGTACTGGGCAATATCGGCATCAATGGTGTCATCAGGAACAAAGAAAATCTCAGCGCCTGCCTTATCTGCAGCCATGACCTTCATCTCTATCCCGCCAATCCGGCCAACATTTCCCTTGTGGTCAATCGTTCCAGTACCAGCAATAGTTTTTCCTTTAGTAATGTCTTCAGACACGAGCTGGTTATAAAGCTCCAAACTGAACATGAGTCCACCAGAAGGACCTGCTACACCGTTGCTCTTAAACTCCGTCAGAGGATTCATGGCAACACTGGCTTTAGAACCCAATTCGATTCCCAAACCAGGCTTACCAGTTGTCTCATCCACAATCACAGGACCGCTAGCCAAGCCGATTACACCATTTCGACTGTACTCAATTGATACCACATCGCCGACTGTCCGCTGTTCCATCTGATCAACGATGTCGTATGGGCTAGTGTAAGTCTGATTGTCAATCTTTAAAATCACATCGCCTCGCTGCAACTCCTTTGACAGAGGCGTCTCGCTGCTGATGCCACCTACGTAAATCTCTTTATGCCTAATCTCAACTGTACGACCAGCAGCCTGATAAGCCACCTGCAAGGCATTGAGATGGGAAGATCCCATAGTGCTGTTCTCTCGCTCTTCCCGTCCCTTTTCCTTATCGAAATAGTTTTCAGGAACAGAGACATACTCTGTTTCCAGCCTGTAATTAGGCAGCAGAGTCAAAAAGAGACTGAACACTCGGGCCTTGGAAACACCAACAGCCATGACATAGATTTTACCTTTTCCTTTATCAGTTCCTCCTTGAACTTGGACAAAGTCTTTGGCATTCAAAGCCGGCCTCACGGTCTCTAATTCATAAGGGAGAGGAATAAAGCCAATCCCAGTTAGCACCAAAGCTGTTATTAAGATTCTTGTTACTGATTTCATACCCTTCCTCTTGTTTCTATCAAGTATTGTCTGGTCTTGCTACTTCCTAAATTAATCACCAAAATCCACCACTTCTGCATCATTTTCCATCAGAGTATCAGCAAAAACTGTCCGAACAACCAGAACAAATACACAGTAAAAGCTACTGAAAACTAGGACAGGAATCATCTGAATCAGGCCAAGTAAATCATCCAGTTCCCCCAGCAAGGGACCAATATACTGCCTTATCAGATCCATCAGGAGATGAGTACCCAAGCCAATCAGCCCACCAAAAGAAGCTAGAAAAAAGCTGAGCAGAACATAACGCCCCCTGCGCTCCTTCATCAGCAAGACTGACTTTCTCAAACAGCCATAAAAGGAAAGCGGCTTGGCCAGATTGTCTCTGGAGCTAGTATCCTGAATGATATAAGACAGCAAAAAGAAGTGCGAATCAACCAGATAAGTGAAGAGCAGGTAAAAGACCATGAACAAGAAAGGAAAAAGAAACTGGAAAATTACAATGGCCTCTGGACTTACTGCTCTCCGATAAAAGGCAAAGAGACTAGCCACCCCAAGATTGATGCCGATTGCCGACCAACCCATGTACAGAATCAGAACCTGGACTGCACTGACAATAAAGGAATAAAAGAGGCGAGTAAGCAAGCCATCTGAGATACTGTACCAAACCGCATAGCCAAAATAGAGCTTAACCATCTGCGGATTTCGTATCATTGTCAAGGCAAATTTATTGACATAAGCAAAACCGAAGGCAATTATAAAAGCTAAACAAGTCAAGACTAAGATGGACCGGTAAGACCAACTCGAAACCAGCGGAAAAAGAAACCAGCCCAGCACTGCAAGCGGGATTCCGACCAGCAAAAGGCCTTTCAGCCAGACAAAATAGTATTCTGTAACAAAAATCCAAGCTTCTCTGAAAACCCTTGTTACTTTTACATCATTCATCGTTCATTATCCTAAATCCTAAAACCCTTTCTAATTTTTTTCATAAATATTAATCCCCAAAATTAACTATTTCCCGATCATAAGACATCAGGATGTCGGCCATAACCGAGCGGGCTGCCAAGGCATAAATCAGCAAAAAGCCATTTATCATACTAACAATCATTCCCACAATATTAGACACACCAGCACCAAAAAGCAAACTCAAAACTTCTATTAGACCCAATACTACAGGAATAAGCTTTAAGACAAGCTCTACCAGTAAGTAACGCCCCCTCTGACCATTCATACGAGAAAAGGACTTGCCCAAGCTGCCAAAGGCTGACAGAGGACGCAAGAGGTTATCAGAGGAGTTGGTATCTTGAATAATATAGGGCAACAAGAAGAAGTGAGAGACGATAAAATAGCTGTAAAACAAATGGAATACCAAGTTAAACATTGGTGCTATCAAAAAAAGCAGGAAGAGCATGCTAGCTATCTTCTCTTGATTTTTTGCAACCCAAATAAGCCCAGTTCTCATAATCTCTTGAAAATTTGCATCTGACATCAAGGCATTATAGAAGTATACTAAAAGAAGTAATATAGCCAAGAAAAATATAAAGACGTAAATAGACATAGAAAGCAAACGCCCAAAAAAGCCATCAGAAATACTATAGCCAACAGCTCTCCAGAAGTTTCTTCGCACCATCTGCGGATTACGAACCATGGTCAAGGAAAACTTATGGATATAAGCAATTACAAAAGAACATAGAAATCCCAGCAGAATTATTCTTGGAAGAAATGTAGAAGTCAATGGAGAAAAAAATAGAATTAACAGCCCCAGAATAAAAAATGGCAGTTGAATGATAGCAAGCCCTGCTGTCCATACAAAAAAGTAATCAACAGTCAGTCCCCAGGCTTCCTTTAAAACATCGCTTACATCAAACTTTCTTTTCATAAATCCCCTAATTAAGTCATTTTTTCGCCATAAAAGACGATGTCGCAGAAGCAATTTTTTGTTTCCAGTCCCGTGAAGACGATTAAGAATTTTTAGAGCCCCATAGAACAAGAAAAACCCCGTCAATAACCTCACCAAAAGAAATTCTTTCTATAATAAAGCAAGCTGAGACACGATTGTCCCAGCCTCCTTAACCTTTTTTCAAAAAATTTCGAATACGAATCATAATCTTGCTTGACCAAGTTTTGTCAGATGCGTATCTTACATTGATAGCAGCCATGCTCTTACCATTGTAGAACTGACCGCCAGGCTTGAGATAGTGTTCGCTGAGATAGCGGGCAACGGTATCTATACCATCATCAAATGTTGCGAAATTTCCTGCACTGGAAAAAGGACTGGAGTCATAAGCCATAAAACCAAACAGGTTGTGCTTGGCTTGAGCAATCTGACTGCGGCCGTAATCCGATTCGTGAATAGCCAGCCCTACGAGAAAAATTGCATTAACTCCATGATCTTTCTCTGCTTTTTTGAAAGCTTTTCCCAATCCAGCCATCGGTGTGCCAGCCAGACGACTATCAATGAAATCGGCTGACACTGTGCTTGGCACTGTTACATCTTCTGAAAAGACGACTGCTCCTGTCTTCTTGGCCTGAAACTGATCTGACACCTGCACTAAAGACGGATCCAAACTGGCCTTTTCATTTGCCGCTAGGCGGCTGACAGGCAACACACTGCCTGAAAGGACAGTAGCTGTCGCTAATGCTATGATAACTTTTTTCTTCCTAAACATTTTTTCTATCCATTTCTATTGTCGCTTTTGGTTTCCTAGATTCCTCCCCAGAAATATAGGATGACCGCCATGATACTCATAGCAGGACCAAAAGGGACTTCTTCTTTCAACTTAAATTTGAATTTCTTAAAGATGGTTGCGATTAAGAGAATAGCTCCAGCCACAAAGAAAGAACCATATCCCAAAATCAGCGTATTCAAAGGGCTAAACCAACTGCTCAGGGCAGCTAAGTAAAGGATGTCTCCCATCCCGAAAGCCTCTTTCTTGTAATAAGCCTTGGCCCCAAAATAAATGAGAGAGTAGAGACCAGCGCCGACTAGCAGCGAAAGGAGCAGGTCCCAATTAAACTCATTGGTAAAAAACGTAACAGCCATGCGGCCCAGCCAGAAAACCAGCAGAACCGAGTCCGAGATGTACTGAGTATCAAAATCAATATAACCGATAATGAGGCAAAGCGACACCAAAAGACAGGCTGAAACAACCATCCATGGTCCCTGATCTTGAAAGATCAGATAAGAGGCCAGCCAGAGCATACCCGTCAGGAGCTCCACAATGAGATAGCGCGGTGAAATCGGCTCCTTGCAGTGCTTACATTTAAAGCCCTGCATGATAATCGACACAACCGGAATCAGCTCCACCGAAGTCAAGACATGGCCGCAGGACGGACACATAGACCGACCTTTGGCAATGCTCTTTTCCAGTGGCACACGGTAGATGACGACATTGAAAAAGCTCCCAAATACGACACCTAATATAAATACTAAACTTGCAATCATAATTTTTCCCTTTTTATACTCTTTGAAAATCTCAGGTGACGATGTCAAACTTCGACTTCCCTTGAGTATCACTTAGATGCCAGAATGATGGATACTTGCCCCTCCTCCAAACTTAATGAAAATACCATATCTGTTTCTGTATTGTTTTGAATGGTCAATTCGGTCAAACCTTCAGCCGGCGTTCCGACGTTGAAATACTGTCCTTGATAGGAAATAACATTGGTCCGTGAAAAGGCGAGCTGCTGAATGGCATCTATAATCTGCTCAGCACCCTGACCGTAAACTTCTTTATTATCCTTGCCCTTGACTGGCAGATATCCAGACTCTGCATTCAAAGCGCCCAGTAATTCTGAGATAGACTTGGTCTCACCAGGAGCCAAGTAAACATTCTGCAGCTTGTAAAAGGCTGTCTTCATGTTTTGAGCTTGGGCAGCGTTGGTCGGCAGTGGTACTTCCTTACGCTCTATAAAGTGCGTATATTGGCTCAGAAGCTCACTTTGATCTTCTGCTTCGACAGGCGTACTCTCAACCTTGACATCATCAAATTTACCAGTCTTGGCAATCTCCTCAGATGCTTGGATAAAAGCAGCAGGGTCAATCTTATAGCCATTAGACTTGTCTCCCACCTTTACGTTAGACTCGCCGTCCATGACCAGATGATTGGTCGTTGGAAGCTGACTGAGAACATCAGGATGGGCAGCCAAGACATCATTTAAAGGTCTGAGCCAAAAGAGTCGATTGGGATAGATGGAAATCTGCAGGTTTTCCTTGGTATCGAAAAACGGTGTAAACTTATCCCAAACTGTCTTGGCTGAGATATTATCCAGCCGCTTGAGCTCTTCTTCTGTGAAATAGCTCAGTCCTAAAAAGCGCATATCTACAGAGAAGTGTTGCCCTGTAGACAGCTGAAATGTAGCCTTATAGGGCAGTTCTCTGTAAACTTCAATCTCAGCTTCGCTCCGAGAGCGAACCTTCATAGAGGGGCGGCCATTGATACTCAGGTCAATCGTTGGATTAAAGACAAAAATGACATAAAATAAACTACCCAGCAGAAAGGCAGCAAGTGTCGCTGCTGGAAGTAGTTTTTGATATTTTGATGAAACCTTTCTTTTTCTTCTTGACATGAATCTCATCCCAACCTTATACTACGCATTCAGCTAAGCGGATAAGGAATTTACGGTCGATACGGCGAAGAAAATCAATGATGTCATCTGAAACAGTATCTCCGGCATTCAGGATAACTCCTCCATCTGCATTAACAAGATCTTTTTGCAGTGTTTTGCCCACTAGAAGACGTTTTTGCCGATCGATAAAGTCGTTAACAGCTTTCTTTGCTCCTGACTCTTCTTCAGCAACTGGCGCTGTGCTGATAGTTGTTTCTACTTCCTCAGCAGGGACTGCCAATACTTCTTCCAAAGCAGCATCCAGACTCAGCGCTGCATCTGTTTCTTCAACTTCTTCTTCAGCTGGAGCTGTTGCTTCTTGTACCAAGTCTTGGACTTCTGGCTCTTCCGCTGTCTCTACGACTGCTTCAGAAAACTCCAACTCAGGAGCAGCAGCTCCCAGACCTACAGCAGCCAAGGCCTCTGTCAAATCTGTTGCAGCTTCTTCTTTTACATCTGCTTTTTCATCTACAACTGGCTCAAATACAGGCGCTTCAGCAACTACTTCCTCAATTTTTTCGGCAGGTTTTGCAGCTTCAGTTTCATGAAGCAGATCTGCTGCAGCCAGACGGCCCATCTCTACATCTGCTTCAAGATGAGGAGCTGTCTTTTTTTCATCATTGAGGATGATATACTCTTTACCAATCATCAAGATGCGTGATTTAGGAATCTGAATTTCCTCGCTGGCATCTTCAGAATTAACCACCAAGTAACCAATTTCATTCTTTTCATCAATATGATAGTCAACAACAGTTCCCACCTTGTTTCCATCAATTGTGATGACAATTTCGTCAAAGACGCTACCCTGCTTGTCGTTCAAGACCTTCAGATCAGCCTCTTCCAGCTCTTGAAAGGCTGAGCTGTTTTCTACCATGACCGCAAAGTCACCGATGCCTTGGATGTTCTTGCTAGACAGCAAGGCAAAAGGCTGTTCAGACTGCTTTGACTTAATAACAAAAGTCAGATTGACCCCCTCGTCAACAAAGACTTCATGGACTTCACCCAGTCCCATCCCTTTTTCAATCTCAATGACAACGGTCCCTGTGATTGTTTTACAACTTTTCATAATTTCCCCTAAAACCCTTCTAATTGATTACAATCAATTGTATGTTTATATAGTATTAATTTTTCACGATTTTGTCCAGCATGTTGAACGCTTCTTGACGAAGATTTTGATCTGAACTGCCTTGGACAATTTCTTTCAGATAGCTCTCAGCTTCTTGAACTGCATTTGAAGCCAATAATTCCTGACTTTCCAGTAGGAGGAATTGGAAATAGACTTCTTTATCTCCCGCTGTTGCTGCAGCTGGTCTTGCTTCTGCCGCTTCCTCAGCCTTGAGGATGTCAGTGATTTTCTGAAGCAAATCTTCTTCTGTTTCATCTACAGCCGGAACGACTGGAGCTGCCTTGACTTGTGCTTCCTCAGCTTTGAGGATATCAGCAATTCCCTTAAGCAAGTCTTCTTCTGTCTCATCTGCAACTGCTTCTTGAACAGGCTCAGCCTGTGTCCAAAGAGCGTCTTCAGAAACTGATTGAACAACTGTTGGTTCAGCAGCTGCTTCAAACTCAAACGTTTCTGCTGCAGGTGCGAAGTTACTTTCTTCCTCCCAAGTCTCTGCCACTTCAGCAGTTAAATCTTCCTCTTCAGATCCCAGCAAATCATGCTGAATCTGGCTGAGAATATCTTGATAACCCTGAATATCAGCGCGATCACGGCTAACCATAGACTCTTCAGAAGCAGAAAACTCTGGCTCTGCAGCTGCTTGACTGAAGGTGGAATCCATCTTAGCTTGTGGCTCAGTGTCTGAGTTAGCAAAGAAGAGAGATTCTAAGCTGTTTGCTGCTCTTGACTCTTCTGCTCTAACTGGCTTGATATCTCCCGTAGCAGCAAAAACATCTTCCAGGCTGTTGCCTACTTCTTCTGCCACTGGCTGCTGAGCTTGTTCTTGCTCAGTGAAGTATTCTTCCTCATCTTGAGAAACAACACCTGTCACCTCAACCGCCTGCGGTCTGAAGTTGCCATAGCTAGACTCCGTATAGGACATCGGTCTAATCTTAGACAGAACAGCAGTCTCAAAGGCTGGATCATCTATATCTGTATAGCCTTGATTGCTGGCTGCATTTGCTTCCGTAGGCTGAATCAGAGAGTTGGCCACCTTAATCTTAGTAGAACCCTTGCGGTGATGAAGCAGGGACTGCAAAAATTCATCATTGGCCTTTTGTGCGCTGTGGTCCATACCCACCATACCGACCTCAGCTGCCGCTAGCTGACTGTTTGGCTCATATTCTCCAAAGGCAGGAGCTGTAGCCAAGTTATCAACAGGGTAGAGAGGTTTTACTTTCTCAAATCTTGTCATATCCTTTTTGATAGAACGGTCTGCTAGGGTGCGACCAGAAGCAGATACCCTCTGCCTTGCCGGACTTTCCTCAGCCTGAACCCTTTCTTTACTTTCCTTTCTCATCTTACCGGTTGAAGCATTGGAGAAGTTCAAATCCCTAGCAGATGACAAGCTTGCTTCCTTAGCTTCCTTCCGCGAGCTCTTAGCATGCTTCTGGCTTCTGCTTCGCGCAGAAGCAGTTGCTCTCTTCTTGACTGGAGCTAGCTCCTGTGAAAAGAGCAGCACCATATAGACAGCCAAAGCCAAGGCACAGAGCCCAACAAAGGCTATGCCGGGAACTTGTTGAAAGAGGAATGGAGCACCAATCGCAAATAGCATGACCCATACTACGAGAAAAAGGCGCTTTATTAATGAAATCCTAGAAACAAATAAAATGCTAATCGTATGCAGCGCTATGAGCCCTGCTCCAAAAGGTAAAAAATATGCCATTTGAATATTTTCGACACCCCCCACTTTCTAAATGATATTAAACTTTTTCAATGCAAAACCAGTCTTGATTTTGTTTTTCCATAAACTCCATTAAAACCCAAAATAGACTCGGGCGTCTATTCTGAGTTTGCTTGTATTATACTTCAAATATCTCTATGTTTTAGTTTACTATAAATGCACCGTGAATACTAGTCTAATAACTTGGTTTTTAGCATTTTTTTAAGAAAAAATTTAGTCATGCTCTTGAAATTTTAAACCATAGACTTATTTGGTATTTTTTCAAAGTGTTTTAGCTAACTACCAAGTTATTCACAGATAGGTTATCCAGCTTCATAGTCGTTTCAGGGCTTTCTCCGCTCGGAGTTTCGAAGTAGTAACCCACAATAGTCATTGGATAGCTGAATCCTGGAATATTTTCAGGATCGAAGCTAACTTCGCGCCAGCCAGTCCAGCTGTTAGGACGAATAACGTGAAGGTAAATCTTCTGCCCACTGGCATTCTTGACAATCAAGCCAATCTTGCCCTGCCATTGATTAGACAGAGATAGAGAGAAGCTGATAGCATCCGGCTTATTGTTCAAGGATACATACGGTGCTGCAAATTCCATTTCATACATGGTAGAAGACTTGGTTGCTGGAATCTTAACTACATTGGAACCTGAACCCTCAAGGAAGTCCGTATTGTCAACCGTCACATCATACTGATTGCTGCCGCCTGACTGAGTCAGCTTAAGAGGTGACTCGAAGCGGTAGATAGTTGATGAATTGTAATAAGCTGACAGACCATCGTTCCGACTAGACTGAGTGCTAAGCTGCTCCAGATAAGACGGAGCCAGATTGGTACTGCTGTTAGCATTCGCGCTGCTAGTTGTATTGGTTGTTGCAGCCCCCAAACTGCCCTTATTGCCAGTTGCATCTGTGCCGCCACCAGCTGTTGTTACAGATATAGAGCCTGCCTGCCAAGTCGGAATCGCAAATGGAGACTCCCAATTGGCAAATTGAATAGGCGTCTTATCGACATTACTCTCCAGAGTCACATAGCGCTCGACGTCTTTAACCTGATAGAAACGCAACTTGATTTTACCACTGGTTAGATCAGGGTTTTTGTTTTCCTCTGTGCTAGATAGGCTTTTCTTTCCGCCCAATTCAAGTTCGCTGGAAACGATTTTTTGTTGATTGCCATCAATCAATTCCAGCAATTTCAGAACCTGTGTATAAGTTCCTTCGAACTCAATGTCCGCTGTCATCTGCGTGATGTTGGTATTATTGGTCGTTCCGTTCCCTGGTGTCGCTGTATTAGCTGCAGTTGTTGTTGCAGTATTCGCATCTGATGAAGAGCTACTGCTAGATGAAGACGAGGACGATGTACCAGACGAGCTAGAGGTCGTACTGGATGAAGAAGACGTCTCACTCGAGCTTGAACTGCTAGTCGTACCAGAAGAGTTGGAGTTTTGACCCTTGGACGAAGTAGCAGCCAATCCCTCCTGCTGGAGTTCCAACTCTGTGCTCTCAGTGTAGTTGACAGACTTGAATTTAATACCGCTTTCGTTGACTAACTTGTCAATCAAGAAGATGAACTCCCCTTGATTGGTCGTACCATAGTATTTCTTAGCCTGATCCAGAGTCTTAGCATTCAATGTTTGGAGCTGTTTGGTAAGAGACTTCCTCTGACTAATCTTGGCATTCTTGCCTTCCAACTCTGTCGAGATAGTTGCATGCTCTTCAGCTAACTGCGCCATCCGTGTATAAGAATTTGTTACCAGATACCCACCACCAGCAAGTACCGCTACTCCTCCAACACAGGCCAACAATTTCTTGTCACGCTCATTTAAATTACTCAGGATTTTTTTCTTTTCTTTCTCATTTTTGCTCTTCATTGAAATCTACATCCTTCGTCAAAATTTTAATGTTAAACTTGTACACTGTATTGTTATCCTTTTCCTCGCGAGTAATGTTATCCACAAAAATATGGTTAAACTTCTCAGACTTACGAAGCTCTTCCTCAAACTTAGCGATGGAAAGATGCTCTTGAGACGAACCATTGATTTCAACATTGTCGTTATTAATCTTGATATCGTCAAAGACTAGGTTTCGCGTCACGTTTTTATTAAGAAAGTCCATAAAGGCTTTGTTTACTCGGTGCAGGCGGCGGAAGTCGCCTTCCAGACTTGTAAAGAGAAATTCGTCATTCTTGACCGTAACAATCTTATCTTCAGTCTCAGAGACTGCCTTCAGCTCTTGAGCCATCTCTGGACTCTTGAGTGTCTGCTCCGCTCGGTCAATCTCGCCTTGGAGGTGCATAGCGCTAAACTGGAAGAAACCAATCAGCACAATCATAATCGCTACAATCCCAGCAAAAGCGGAAATAGCAGCAAGTTTTAGTGGACTAGCTTTAGCCGGTGCCACATGATATTTTGAAAAGTAGTTTAAATCTCTCCGCATTAGTTCGCTCTCCTAATCAACATGGCTGTGGCCGGAATGAACTCCGCATTAAACTCGGCAGAACCTTCCCACAGTACATTCTCATAATCTACATTATCAATTGAGATGAATTCCCGATTCATGCTCTGCTTCAGAATAGCTGCCAACTGCCAGCAAATGTCCTGATCACCAAAGACGTAGAAACTGTCAATGTTGAGACCGGTTGATCCGCTAAAGAAGTTTTCAGTATTGAGAATGTGGTTCTTAGCATCAGCCACCCACTCATCCAAGGCCCTCTTCAAGAGACCTGTATCCAGATCATCTGAAGCCACTGCTGGAAGCTTCTGCAATAGACTAGCGTCGTCTGCATAGCTCAGGATGTCCTTGTAGCCACGGTTGAGATAGTTGCTGGTCACAAACTTGCCTTCTGAGTAGAGATAAACACCAATGAAGCTCTTGCTCAGATGTACCATGCCGACATTTTCCTTGGTCAGCTTCTTGGCACGATTGTTAACCGCCTGAACGCGTTCCAGCCATTTTTCAAAGGTATTAGACTGAAGGTCAAAGACATAAGGTGTCAACTTCAAATTCTCAGCCAAGCCCAGATATTGCTCTACCACGCCTTTTGGCACAGCATAGACCATGAGTGAGCGAGTATCTTCATCAAGCGGAAAAGCTGAATTAGACTCTTGCTCTTGGAACTGGATGACATAAGAAGTCGGATCAATATCCAGATATTGCTGGAGCTCGTAAGATACCAAGCCCTCAATATCCTCATCATTCTGCACACTAGCTGCTACATCAACCGAACGGGCGATGATATTGGTATTGCCAAGTGCAAAGAAAGCGTACTTAGCAGTGATAGCATGCTGCTCCATCAGGTCACTGATAATATTTTTGAGAGTAATCGGGTCGATAATCTCACTATTCAGTACAACACCTTCTGGCAGATTAGCAGATGCCATCTTGATAATCTCCAGCTCATTGCGCTTCTGTCTAGCAACAACCAGATAGACTGATTCGTCAGTGAAGTCAATGGCCATCAGATTGCCCTTGATTGGCTTGCCAAACATAGTGTAAGGTGCATGCATTCTAGTGACCGGTTGGCTCGCCGCACCACTGCCTTTCTTAGAAAAGAGCGAACGATTACCAGACTTAGCAGGCATGTCATCACTGCCACTATTCTTAGAAAAGAGCGGCTTGTTGAGCTTAGTTAAGAAGCTCCCTTTTGCCGTTGACTTTTCCTCATCGTCAAAGTCTTCTTGACGATCTGACTTGATCTGAACTCCTTGAATAGATAAGTGTTCTTTATGTTTCCCTTTTGATGAGAAGAGCGGTTTATTTAATTTTCCTAAAAATGAGCCTTTTTTCTCATTGTCTTCTTCGTCCAGAGCTCTTCTGCGCCCCTTGGACGAAAACATATTTTTTGCCATAATCTCCTAATCTCCCTTATTTTTCCTAAAAACTATTTCCCTATTGGCTCGCCTTATACTTATCGCGGAAGTATTCAGCAAGTTTTTGTATATTGCTGTTATTCAGACTTTCAGTATAAACTGCAAACTCATTAATGTAAGTATTGCCACCAAAGATAATCTGACCACTACTAATATTATGCGTCGTTCTGTTTCTGGTCAGCGAAACTGTTTTATTATAGACTGATTGTCCATTGATAAAAATTTCAATCCCTAAAGAGTCATTCTTCGCAGCACTACGCACTTGTATAGAATTATCATTACTATAGTCTAATTTAACATTTTGTATATATTCCTGACCACCGTTATTAGCTGTAGTTGTATCGACTGTTTTAATAGCAATTCTACCATCGTTTTCCAGATTAATCCCCCAAGTTAGAGTATCATCTAGTTTATAGGTTAGAAGTGGTCCGGTCTGCTGACGATTCCCAATCAATACAGAAGTCGTATAGCCATTGTTAAAGTTATGATTACTAAACTGCATCGTACGACCATCAAGTGCTATTAACTGTCGAGTCTGGTTAATTGCAGGCTCTTTATAATTCAGAACAGGGATAGTAGCACCATAAACAACATCATTAAAATAATCTCTTACTTCTGTATTAGTATGTAACTGATTGTCAGTTGGTATAAGCGAGGTGGTATTTCCATTCTTTAACAGAGCCAAGTCAGCATCCGTATGAAGACGCACATTCTGTGTAACTGGCAGGCCCATAACCCAGATACGGTCAGCTTCATGATAATTTCCTACCCGTCCATAAGAGTTAATAGCTCGGGCAGCAAAAGTCAAGTACTTCCCCCTCATATCATCTGTAATATAGACACCCGTCTCTGATTTTGATAGCTGACGGAAGTCGGTCGGCATTTCTGGAAAAAGTGTTTGAGAAATAGTGCCATCACCTTTTTTACCAATCGTTCCCACTGGGACAATGTCAGATACTCCCGTGCCTATACTACGGTCGCTGAGAAACCAACCAGATTCTGTGTAAATTCTAGTTTTGCTTTTTTTCTGAATATCAGCTGTGTCCACTTTACCGCCAGGAGTAGTTATCCCCTTGCCGGTATAATAATATCTTTTCCCAGTAGGAATACTTACTTTCAAATCTGGAATATCAAGCGGAACTTCGACTGCATTCGCTGCAAAAAGATGAATTTTTTTGATTTTATCATTATAAGACAGATTTGTACCTTTTACATCAATACTCTGCTTGGTCCCATTACCAATTTGGTAGGTGAAGGTTTCAATATCTGTTCCTGTACCCTCACGTTTCTTACTTTCAGTCAGTTGTTTCTCGAAAGACTCCTGAATATCAAAGTTGATAGCATTCTGACTTCGCTGACGGAGAATATTATTAAAACTCCCAGAAAAGAAGGTCAAGAACCCTGCAGCAATAACTCCAATCAGAATCAGAGAAACTAAGACTTCGACCAGTGTAATTCCTCTGCGTCTTTTTAATCTTTTCATCCCTTATCCTTTCTAAGGCCCTGATACAAACCACAAATCCTGCTGAATCTGCTTTTTAATATCAGAGAATGTTTTTTGCAAGGCTGCCTCATTGGTAGCAGATTCATAGCTGGTTTCCATGCCACCTTTTCCAATACTATTTGTCAAATCTTTCCCGTAAGCAATTTCTTTGTCTACCCCAGAAAAACCAATGACATTTACCCGTTTAACACCGACGCCAAATTTTTTAGACACCTCTCCCGCATAAGTAATAGCATTTTCACGAGTTACGGAATCTCTAGAATATAAATCATATCCAAGACGACGGTATTCATATCCTAAATTTGTCGATACATCATAAATAGGATTGTTAAAAGTTACACGACCAACTGCATTCCCATGGTCTACCCTATTCCCAGCATACAGCGCACTAGGATCTACTATATAAGTATTAGGTATACCATCTGTTAATAAAACTACATACTTAAGCTGAGCCGGTTGTGACTGCAAACTAATCAGTCCATAGCGAAGCCCATCACCTGGATTAGTAACACCATCTGGCACTAATTTTTTAGGATCCTTTATGGTACCTATAATAGTATCTGCACCATTATCTAAATTAGAAAATTCTTTTTGAATATATTTACCTGAACTAGAGAAGCCTACTAAGTTAACACTAATATTCCCAATTCCCTTAAGGTCCTTAATCATTATTTCAGCCTTTTTCCGAAGGATAGTCATACGACTCTCAGTACCACTATTTGGATTAACATTTCTTCCTTGCAGATCCCAATCCATAGAACCAGATGTATCAAATACAAAAGAAACAGCAATATTCATCTGCCCTTGAATAGGGTCAGTTCGATAAGCAATAGCAATCCCTTTCTTGCCTTTAGCAACTTTAGAGAAGACCTGCTTAGTATTGAGAGCTGATATAGCTGTATCAATAGACAACTTATTGTTAGTATCTGGATATTTACCAGACAGGTTATAACTAATCAAGCGATTGTCCTGATAAGCGCCCTCTGTCTTAAATTCCAAGTCCAACTTCATATTATAGAGAGATTTGGTTCCCAACTCGCTGACATCCCAGTCCTGTTTTTTCTTGTTCCAAACATAGTTTAGAACCTTCTTGCCATCCGCAGATAGGCCAATATAGCTCCATTCTCTGCTTAGTCCTTGCTTGGAACCTTTGAACTTGCTGTCATCCAAGACAAAGATTGAGGTTGCCTTACCAACGGTTCGATCCACATACTGCATAGAGGTTCGCATTTCCGCTTGAATACTCGCTTCACGCTCGATCAATTCTCGGCTGGAAAACATGGTGTTAAATATAACACCAATGATGAGTGCTATCATGCTCATCAACATAATAGCCATAACCATCTCGACTAGGGTAAAACCTTTTTGTATTTGTTTCATCATTCCTACCTAATTTATTTTTACTTCTGCGCCGATCTCAAATGTCCTTCTTCCGAGCGAATTCCTTTTGTGTCAAAGTTGAAGGTTACAATATGCTCGTAATAGTCATTACTGCCAGCTAATTTTGACTTCGATTTAATCGTGATATTATAATTTTCAGGACCAGTCAAACCATCTACAAGCTGTCCATTCATCTCGATTTCTGCTACACTGCCATCCTTAAAGGTATGGGTTGACTTAATCGGCTCTGTTGAAGGATCCATGCTACGCGCTCGTTTATCAAACTCTTCATAAACTGATGACGGATTACCGTCCACAGGGTCTAGATAAGCACCCCATGCCAACTGTGTACCAGAAGTCGCTGTGTACTTAGCTTTGAGATAGTTATACATCCGTTGAGTCTGGCTTTGCCCTGTATCCACGATAGAAGCCAAAATCCCAATCATAGCAACCAGAATCACAATGGTTACGATAACCATGGGAAGAGTAGAGCCCTGTCTTTTTTTTCCTTTCATTATAGTATTCTCCTAATATTTCTACTTTTGATATTGCCAAAATAGTTGTCACAGTCTGACAACTACTTTGGTAATATCCGACTGCTAAAGCAGTCGGAGTAGAGAAGCTATCTCTAGTTAGCATTTACACCAGCTGATGACCAGTCGTACTTCCATACTTTATCTTTTGAAGCATCTTTAGCACCTGATGGCTTGAAGGTAGAAATTAGCTGTGTACCTTTAATCTCATGGGCAGATGCAGTACCATTCTTAGCTAAGGTTTCTACAATGGTAGATGCATCTTTAGTAGAATTTTTAGAAATATATGGTGCCAGTTTTTCGAGGGTAATATCTTTAACGTCTGATGGATCATCTTGTGCTCCGATATAAGACTGGATAGCTGTTACCAGCTCACGGTGTTCTGATTGAATACGGCTCTTACGAGCGTTATCTTGGAATGAAGTAATAGCTGGAATCGCTACAGCTGCGATGATAGCGATAATGATAATAACCACGATCAACTCAACCAAGGTGAAACCTTTACCTTTTTTCTTCAAGTCCTGACGGAATTTTTGCAATTTGTTTAACATTTAAGTAATCTCCTATTTTCTTTTTATCTTTATTTTTCGCTGAATACCAGCTTAGTTTTAAATTTAATTGGGCTAGTTGGTATGTGAACCACTATATCTCCAATCGTAAAGCCAAGTTTTGTCCTTGGTTTTATCAGTTCCCGCTCCTGAGGGATGGAAGGTCGAAACCAAAGTTGTTCCATCAATTTTATGAGCTGGCTCCTTATCATTCTTAGCAAGGGCATCCATAATCTTAGTTGAATCACCCTTGGAATTTTTAGAAATGTATGGCGCCAGTTGCTCCATTGTAATTGACTTTACAGTTTCTGGATCATCCTGTGACCCAATATAAGACTGAATAGCAGTTGCCAACTCACGGTGTTCTGACTGGATACGGCTCTTACGAGCGTTATCTTGGAAGGAAGTGAGGGCTGGAACCGCTACAGCTGCAATGATAGCGATGATGATAATCACCACAATCAACTCAACCAAGGTGAAACCTTTGTTTTTTTTCTTCAAATTACGACGAAATTTTTGCAATTTGTTTCGCACTAACTTCTCCTAATTCTTTTTCATAAGGGCTATTGAGCAGCCATTTAATATCTCTCAAATGTAGGGTTTTAATTCATCTTTTCTTAGATGATTTGATAAGTATTACCACTTTCTGAAATAGCCTAACTAGAGATTACTTCTCTAGTTAGCATTTACACCAGCTGATGACCAGTCGTATTCCCACTTTTTAGTTCCAGTATCAGTAGCAGTTTTACCAGACGGGATAAAGGTTGAAGTCAGCTTAGTACCAGAAATAACATGGGCAGCAGCATTATCATTTTTAGCCAAGGCATCTGCAATCTTAGTTGAATCCTTGGTAGCATTTTTGGAAATATATGGTGCAAGCTTTTCAAGTGTAATCTCACCTGGATTAGATGGATCATCTTGTGCTCCGATATAAGACTGGATTGCTGATACCAACTCACGGTGTTCTGACTGGATACGGCTCTTACGAGCGTTATCTTGGAAGGAAGTGATAGCTGGAATAGCTACAGCTGCAATGATAGCGATAATGATAATTACCACGATCAACTCAACCAAGGTAAAACCTTTACCTTTTTTCTTCAAGTCCTGACGGAACTTTTGCAATTTGTTTAACATTTTGAATAGATCTCCTATTTTTTCACAATTTTTACTATTTTCGCCCACAGGGGCATTTGTTTTGTTCCTAGCTGGGAGACCCTACAAACTCCCAGCATCAGAACGATTTCCTAACTTTTTAGGCAGAGCAGTTGCCCTGCTATCTCCTAAACTTTTCTGAAGCGTCTTCCTACTGGTCAGCTCCAGAGCCCGCATCCACAGCGTGAGCAAGCTCAAACATTGGCAGCATGACAGAGGCAACGATACCTCCGATGATAACCCCCATGACGATGATCATGGCTGGCTCCAAGAGTGAGAGCAGCTGTTTGATTGCTGTTTCAAGCTCTTCTTCATAATAATCTGATGTCTTGACCAGCATGGACTCCAGAGACCCGGACTCCTCACCGATCTTGACCATCGAGAGCATCATAGGCGGGAAAAGACCGGTTGAGGTAATCATCCCTGTCAGACGTTCCCCTTTTTGCAGACCTTCATTAGCGATCTTCATCTTTTCAATGACGACAGCGTTGTTGGTCGTTGCAGCAGCAGACTCAATAGCCTCGACCAGAGGGATACCTGCACTGGTCAGGATAGCCAAGGTGCTGGCAAAGCGAGCAGTGACAATCTTCTGCATTGGCCCTTTGATGACCGGCAGATTAAGCTTGAGCCGATCCAGTTGGTAGCGACCTGCCTCTGTGCTGCGATAGCGCAGGAAGAGGAAGACCAGAATCCCTGTCACACCGAAGAGGATGTACCATGAAGAGCGGACAAAGTTACTAGCTGCTAGTACTATACGCGTTGGCAGCGGCATAGCCATCCCACTCTGCTCAAAGATTCCTGAGAAGCTTGGGATAACGACATAGAGCAGGGCCAAGACTGCAGCCACAGCCAGAAAGGCTAGGACTGCGGGATAGATCATAGCTCCCTGAATCTGGCGGCTGGTCTTGAGCTCTTTAGTATAGTGCTCAGACATCTTTTCCAGCACCTCGTCCAGCTTACCAGTCTTTTCACCGGCCTGCACCATACGAATCAAGAGATCGGGAAACATCCCTTCCTGATCCAGCATGGCCTTGGACAGCTGACTACCTTCTTTTAGGCTCTTGCTGACGATTTTAAGGCTAGACTTGAGATTCTTTGAAGTAGCCTGTTGTTCTAGGATATCCACTGCATTATTGAGGGGAATCCCTGACTCCAGCATAACTGACATCTGCTTACAGAAGAGCGATATGTCCTTGAGCTTGATCTTCTTACTTTGGAAAAGGACAATCTCCTTAGAACCCATGACCTTTTCTTCGACACTGATTGGTTTCCCTTTGAGACGGATCCGATTGACGGCGTCCGTCCGGTTAGGAGCGTCCACCTCTAGTGTGACGACTCCTTGCCGAGTGTCTAAGTATTTACATACATATACTGTCATGCTCTAGTACCCCACTATTCCTAGGGATTTTTCAACTTGAGCGCGATCCACTGAGTAGGACAGTAGCGTTCTTTGATCGATGACATTGCGACGGTAGAGTCCCATGAGCGAAGTATCCATAGTAATCATGCCTAGCTGAGCCCCTGTTTGGATTGGCGTAAGCAGCTGGTGGGTCTTCCCTTCGCGAATGAGGTTGCGAATAGCGGGTGTTCCCAGCATGATTTCAAAGGCAGCCACACGACCTTTACCGGTCGCTGTACGCATGAGCTGCTGCGATACAACCCCTTCCATAACGGCAGAAAGCTGTACACGGATTTGCTCCTGCTGCTCGGCTGGAAATACGTCGATAATCCGGTCCATGGTGTTTACGGCACCGACCGTGTGGAGAGTTGACAGGACTAAGTGACCTGTTTCCGCCGCACGCAGGGCGATTTCAATCGTTTCCTTATCCCGCATCTCACCGACTAGGATGACATCCGGGTCCTGACGAAGTGCACCGCGGAGGGCATTCCCGAAGCTTTGTGTATCTGCTCCTAGCTCACGCTGGTTGACCAAGCACTTATTATGCGTATGCATGTACTCGATCGGATCTTCAATCGTGATGATGTGCTCGTCCCGCAAGCTATTCATGTAGTTGATCATGGTTGCCAGGGTCGTTGACTTTCCGCTTCCTGTTGGCCCGGTAACCAATATCAGCCCCCGGCGTTTCTCAGCTAGCTTTTTGATAACTGGTGGCAATCCCAGAGATTCCATAGATGGAATATCCTTGGGAATAACCCGCAAGGCAATCCCGCAGTTGTTTTTCTGCTTAAAGATATTGACCCGCAAGCGATAGCCATTATCGACCTCGTAGGCACAGTCCACTTCACCGACTTCTAAAAGATGAGCAATCTGCTTCTCATTTAAAATATGCTTGGTGAAGCGAACCGTGTCTTCGTTGGTCAAAATTGTATTGTTGAGTTGTGTTAACCTCCCGTGCAGACGCATGGTTGGCTCAGCGCCAACCGTGAAGTGGATATCTGATGCACCCGCTTCAATCGCCTGCTTAATTAACTCATCCAAATTCATCCTAAACTTCCCCTTCTAGACTAAAGGCAATCTTCATTGCTTCTTCAATCGTTGTAGTCCCCTGTTTTGCGATATCAATGGCCTCCTCCGCCAAGTCTCGCATACCATTTTTCTTAGCTTCTGCTCGAAGCTGCGCCGTTGTTCCACCATCATTAATTAGTGACTTAATCTCCCGTGTCACCGCCATGATTTCGTGGATGGCAATACGTCCATAGTATCCCGTACCGCTGCAGTAGTTACAGCCGCGTCCGCGATACAAGGTGTCTCCCTTGTGAATACCGATACCTGCATGTTCATTTGTTTCTACAGTATACTCAGTCTTACACTTAGGACAGATGCGCTTAATCAAGCGCTGTGCGATAATACCGACAGTCGCCGTTGAGACCAGATAAGGCTTAATGCCCATATCGACCAAACGGTTGACTGTACTAGCTGTGTCATTGGTGTGGATAGTCGAGAGAACGACGTGACCAGTGATAGCGGCACGAACCGCGATACTAGCTGTCTCTTCGTCCCGAATTTCCCCCAAGAGAACGATGTCCGGGTCCTGACGCAGGATACTTCTCAAACCACTCGCGAAGGTCAGTCCAGCTTTATTATTTACCTGAACTTGGTTGACCCCTTCCAATCGGTACTCAACCGGATCTTCAACGGTGATGATATTTTTTCCTACATCATTGAGCTCACGGAGCGCTGTGTAGAGAGTGGTTGTCTTTCCGCTTCCTGTAGGACCAGTCAGCAAGATAATGCCTTCTGGCGCCTTAAGAATATCTTCAAAGAGCTTCTGATTGGTTGGCGAGAATCCCAGCTCCTCTTTACTGAGGAGAGTTGCATTCCGGCTCAAAATCCGAATAACGATTTTTTCACCGAATACAGTAGGCAAGACTGAAACCCGCATGTCGACTTCTTTGCCGTCGATGGTTGTCTCAATCCGTCCATCCTGAGGAATCCGTCGCTCGGCGATGTCCAGACCACTCATGATCTTAATCCGTGTCGCAATGGCTGAGTGAGCATTGGCTTTCAACTGCATGTTTTCCACCAAAGTCCCGTCAACCCGGAAACGAACACGAACAACTTTTTCAAAGGGCTCAATATGGATATCGCTGGTCCGCGTCTTGATTGCCTGACTGATAATCGAGTCAATCAAACGTACAACCGGAGCGTTTTTGATTTCGAGATCCTCTTCGATGATCTCTTCATCCACATTAAAACCTTCGATTTCGGTCGCTGCCTGTTGGGCTTCTTCTCCTTTGGAATAGTATTGATCGATATACTTTTCAATATCATCCCGAAAAGTTACATAAGGTTCTACCGCCATCTTAGAGACGATTTTAACATCGTCTAGGGCGATATAGTTGCTTGGGTCTGCCATCGCAACTACTAACTTGGGTTCTTCTCCCTCTTCCCCATCTGTGAAAGAGATCGGAATCAATCCATGACGTTTAGCAACTTTCTCTGAAACCTTCTCGACAGCTTCCTTTTCTATCACAAACTGTGATAGATTGACATGAGGTACACGGTAATAGTAACTCATGACTTTCAGCATATCTTCTTCTGTCACATAGCCCTTGCTGATTAGATATCTCTCTAACTGCATGTTTGATTGTGGCATATCTTGAAGAATTTCTTCTTTTTGAGCTGCCGTTATCAGATTGAATTGAACCAATATAGCGATTAGTGCCATTTGTTTCTCCTGTCTGTGATTTTTTTGTAAAAATCCTTCAATTCTTTCTATGCGTTAATAGATAACAGCTTTCTTAAAAAAATCTCCCTCGCTTAAAGTTTCCTTTAAGGTTTCTTTAAGCTTTTTAAGTTAGGCTAGTACATGGAAAATTTACCAATAGAACCAAACTTAATGTTTTAAGTTAGATGCTTTGAGCAGTATCTCCATTTGATAAACCTAGTAACAGTCCTTAAAACAATCCTAGGATTGATAAGGGGCGTTCTAATTTTGTCAAAAGGGGCGCAAAAAAGCAGATGCCAAAAACATTTGTTCTTGCGTTCTTAAATACTATACAAAGCAAGTTCTCTTGCAAAATTTCTCATGCTTTTAGATGCAGGTTAAACCGTGTGTGTGTGAAGTTGGTTTAACCCGAATCATCAAGCAGCCAGTGCCATAAGATAAGAATTCTTGTCTTATGGTTTTTCTTTTTACCGATATGCATATTTTGGTAGGAAATGCTAGGAACAAAAGCTTTATTTGCTTTAAAAAACATTTACCTATCACAGTATATGACATAATTGACATCTTGTCAACAGGTTTGCCTCGAAAAAAATGATTGCATTTAAAAAAATGTTTAATTTTGATAAAAACTTGTTATATCAAGCTTTTTGACGCTTTTTTTAAAGCGTTTTTTTACTTCGAGGATTTAAAAACAGCAAATTTTTTTGAGGAATTTCCCCCTTTACTGCTTCTTTTTCAACCTTCAGATGGACAGTGTGACAGCATCTGTCTTCTTCTGATCGGTAGTCGATATGCTTAGGAAAGGCGCTTCAGGACAAGGCTTAGCAAGCTTTGCCTGTTTCTTCCTACCCAATAGTATATGCTAAAGAAAAAGCATTGTCAATGCATTTGCATTTTATTAGATGTAAAACCTATCTAAAAATGCACAATGTGCGCGGCTTGTCTATTTTTTTATAGAAAAACTACAAAATCAAAAAGGCTAGAATTTTCAGACAAAGAAATAGAGAAATTAAATAAGAAGAAAATCATAAAATTAGAAGTACTTAAAAGATGGCAATCAGACTATAAAACAAAAAACAGCCCGAAATATCGGACTGCAGAGATATGTTTTACCGTAGTACTATTAAGTATGAGGTTTTAAATCACTCTCCCCACCTAAACACCACTCTTCATGCTCTTCCAAGCTGCTATCCGTCTGGATAGTGATTTTGGTGATACCATAGGCTTGCAGTTCTTGACGCAGAGTGGTTTGGGTCTCGGCCAGCAGCTCTGGGTTTTCAAGACAGATATGGATCATGGCAAATTTTTCCAAACCGTCTGTGGTCCAGACATTGAGCTGGGTAATAGTCTGAACGTTTTCAACCGCCAGAATTTCCTGATAAAGCTGGCTCAAATCAATATCGCTAGGGATGTGATCCAGAAAAATCTTGATGTTTTCCCAGAACTTAGGCAGGGCCTTGCTGAGGATGAAGCCCGCAATAAGCAGGGAGAGCAGTGGGTCAAGAAAATACCAGTCAGTAAAGCGCAACACGATAGAGACCAGAATAACAGCCACCCAACCCAGAATGTCCTCTAAGAAATGGAGACTGAGAATAGACTCATTGTGACTGTGTCCATGACCATGGCCGACTACCTTACTGGCTGCTAGATTGACTATAATGGCAAAGATACCCAGCACCAGCATGCCGTCATAATTGACCTTTTCAGGCGCAAAAATCTTGGGAACATTTTCGATAATCACCAAGGTTGAGCCGACCAGCAAGATGACCGAGGTCAGCAGGGCTCCTAAAAGGCTATAGCGCTTGTAGCCCAGAGTATATTTCTTGTCTTCTTTTTTATTAGAAATTTTTTCAAAAAGGGTGGAGAGTCCGATGGCCATAGCGTCTCCTGTGTCGTGCACAGCGTCGGCTAGTACAGCGCTGGAATTGAACATGAAGCCAAAGATAAACTCAAGAATGGCAAAGGAAAAGTTTAACAGAAAGGCAATAGTCATATTTTTACTAGATTTCACAGCAGCCTCCTTTCAGTTTAGCAAATTTTATAGTATAATGTAATCAAAACGGAACACCTTGTTCAGTTTTTCTCATCTTTATTATCCCTTATTCTCAGAAAGGAAACAAGAAGCAATTGAGGGGCTTTGTCTGTTACTGAACAATCCTGCTCTTTTGTTCCGAAACGCTATGGACAGACGAGTCAAGAAATCACGCGCAGCTATTTACCAAGCTTTTATCAGCCTGCTGCATCAAAAAAGCTACGAAAGCATTACAGTGCAAGAAATCATCGACCTGGCAGACGTTGGCCGGTCGACTTTTTATGCCCATTTCGATACCAAGGAAGCCTTGCTGGAGGAGGTTTGCCAAGACCTCTTTCAGCATACCTTTCTTGAACGCGACGACGGCAAGGATCTCTTTGAAGCAACCGCCCATATTTTCAAGCATTTCCAAAAGAATCAGGACAAGATTGCAACCTTACTGCTTTCGAAAAATATCTATTTCACCAATCGCTTAAAGATTGAGCTGGAAAACTATCTCTTTCCGATGATTCAGGAACAGCTCCTTCAGAAAAAATCTCAGCTGCCAGAGCCCTTTCTGAGAAATTATGTGACTTCTACCTTTGTGGAGACGGTCAGCTGGTGGCTCCAGCAGAAGAAAACATTGCCAGAAACAGTTATCAGCCAGTATTTTCTGGATTTGATGGACTGATTTTATTTTGATATTTATATAGGAGGAAACTTAACTTTATGAAAAAGCAACATTCGAAATTTTTACTTCCAGGCATTCTGATGGTAGGGGTTGTCCTACGGGCGCCTTTTGCAGTGCTGCCCGTTGTTCTGGGCGATATTGCCAAGGGGCTGCAAGTTCCCGTCAACTCACTGGGACTGCTGACTAGCCTGCCCTTGATCATGTTTGCCCTCTGCTCAGCCTTTTCCCCACGCCTAGCTCAAAAGGTCGGTCTGGAAAAGCTCTTTACCCTAGCCATGATTGTGCTAACTCTAGGCTCTTTTATTCGTATCTTTAACCTGCCTCTACTCTATGCAGGTACAATCATGCTAGGGGCTGCCATCGCCGTCTTAAATGTGCTCCTGCCTAATGTCATTCAGGCCAATCAGCCAGAGAAAATTGGATTTTTAACCACGCTTTATATCACTTCTATGGGACTGGCCATCTCAGTCATGTCTCCCTTGGCTGCGCCTATTGTCCGCTCAGCTGGCTGGAAAGGATTGATTCTCGTCCTGACCCTCATCTGCTTACTGGCCTGCTTGATTTGGCTTCCCAACAGCCGGCACAATCACAAACTGACTAGTAAAAACCGCGAGCAGCAAATGGGTTCCCTGCTAAAAAATCCTAGAGTATGGGCTCTGATTGTTTTCGGTGGTCTGCAGTCTTTACTCTTCTATACGGCTATCACTTGGCTGCCGACTCTTGGTCAGTTGGCAGGACTTTCCAATGATGCTACTGGATTCTTGGCCTCTGTCTTTTCCTTTATCAGTCTTCCTCTGGCTATGACGATACCTAGTCTGACAACGCGTCTATCCGCTAAAAAACGCTTAGGAATGATTGCTCTCTTTTCTGCAACCGGTATGGTTGGTCTGGGTATGCTGCTGGTCAAGACAGATTCCTTTGTCTACTGGCTCATCCTCAATCTGCTAATCGGCATGTCTGTCAGCGCCCTCTTCCCCTACCTCATGGTTACTTTCTCGCTCAAAACCAGTACTCCTGAGCAAACCGCTCAGCTATCTGGCTTGGCCCAGACTGGTGGTTATATTCTGGCCGCCTTTGGACCTAGCCTCTTTGGATACAGCTTTGATTTATTCCATTCCTGGACTCCAGCTATCCTCATTCTCATTGGTCTGGCTGCCATTGTGACGCTAACACTCTTTTACATTGAGAAGTTTGACAAGATATAATAAAGACGAAAAAACGCTTAGAAATCCTAAGCGTTTTTGCAATAGTTGAGGCACTCTTCCAGGTCCACATCCCGTTCTAAGTGCTCTGGTGTCCAAGGAATCAAGATATCTGGTTCAACTCCCCTGTCATTCATGCCTTTTCCTTGATCAATCCTAGTGTCACGTGAAGTGGGGAACAGGAGCTCATAGTCACCAAAATCCTTCACGCAGCAATTGGAATAATCTAAAATTCCCATAGTCGGACGCCCTAGGACCGTAACCTTAGGCATCTTTTTCATGGTATCAACAAAATTGTCACCTGAAGACCCACAGGTAACATCTGCTAGTACAAAGACTTTTTCAGGTCGAGCTAGACCTAGGACATCTGGCAAAAAGTTTTGATTGCTGTCCTCGTCGCCATAGAGAACATAACCTTTCCCCCGATTTTCTTCTAGCTCTTTTAGAAATTCTTTGATGATTTGGTGAGTTTCTGCTGACAAGTTTGGATCTTCTAGGATATTTTGCATCAGTTGCTGACGCAAATCAACATTTCTATCAGTATAGAGAATCTCCATCCCATCATCGCTTAGCAAATCTAAGTCACTGAAGGCCTTTCCCTGAGGGAGAGTATATTTGAAAAGTGGATAATAAAGCGAGTCCGTCCCGCCATAATTGACTCGGACATCAATGATTAAATACTTGGCCTGCTCAATAGCTGCTTGACTGTCAGCATAAAGCTGAGTGATGGCTGCCTCATCCGTAAAATCTTCTAACTTAAGATAGACGACATCCTCAGAAAGGCTGCGCCATTTAAACTGCGGCGGCTTCTTTGGGTGGGCAGTTGGCTGAACATGCAGTTGCTCTTCCTCGCCATTGCGTACCGCCGTAACTTCTCCGGCATGCTCCACAAAGTAAGTCCACTCCTTGTGCTGTCGCTCTGGTGTGGCACTGACAAAATAGTCCTTGTGATCTTGATACACATGAGGCAAGCCTTTCCCATCTAAGGTTAGAATCTGGTCTCCACGTTTCAGCCCCGTGTCGCTATTTGCCTGCAGGACGTAGAGGCAGTCTTGGTAGTATCTCAGTTTAAAGCCGGGCGGTTGCGTTTCCTTAAGTCCAAACCAAACATGAGACAAAATCCCAAAACTAGCTATATAACAATGCATCTGGTAAAGAAAGTCCTCTTGGCTCATCTGGTCTGTGATACGCGCTCGATATTCTTCGGGATTTGCACCCAGAATGTCTTTCTTTGTAGAAGAATCCTCTCGCATAATTTCTACAACTTGGTCAAAAATCTCTGTTTTCTTCATCCTTTACTCCTTCTTCCAAGTGTCCTCATCATCCAGCAGGCCTCGCTTGGGCACTTTTGAGACATGACGATTGCCAGCCACATAAAAGCCTAAGGGCTCCTCCCGCCAGGCATCTGTGCAGGTCACACCAATCCGCGAACGGCTGGCAATCTGATTGGGAGTCAGGTCATGGGCTAATTGCAGACTGGAAGTCGCTAAACTCTGTCCATCAAAGCGCTTATCAATCCCAGCATACTTGGTTAGCTTGCCAGGACCATTAGCTATAAGTCGGCCATCCGGCAGCTCCAAGGCTCGAATCAGTACGGCTTCGGCCACATTTTCAGGCTTGGTCACCAGATTCAGCATCTGATGGCCATGAATCTGATAGACATACCAGTGACCAGCTGATAGATACATAGATTCATTCTTAGGGGAGCGGCGCCCTCTAGCTGAATGACAGGCACTGTCCTGACTTCCTAGATAGGCTTCTGTTTCGACAATCCGGCCCAACTTCTGGCCATTTAGAATCAGCTGCATACCTAACAAAGCTCGCGCTGCTGCAACTGTGTCTGTCTCGATTAGTTTCTGAAAATCTCTTGATAACATAGGTTGATTATAGCATGATTTCTCCATTTACAGAGGAAAAGAAATGTTGCAAAAATGTTATTTTTCTCCTTCTCATGGACAAGAATTTTGTTACAAAACAATTACGCACTAAATAAGCGAAAAATCGTGGTAAAGCTTATAAAATCCATGTATTGTCTAATTACCTTGCATATATTTTGTAACATTTTTATTAACAGAGTATGTTATTTATGTATCAATCCAGTTTTTCATTGCTTCAAATGAAATATTTGTTTAATATTATACTAGAAGGAGGGGTAAGATGAAAAAATTATCTAAAATTTCTTTATTTTTATTACCACTAATTGCACTTTTCTTTTTAGCAGCTTGCGGAAATTCTGCGGATAAGAAGACTGAAGAAAGCTCAAGTTCCAGCTCAAGCGTATCTTCTTCATCTAAAGCTAAAACAAGCTCTAGCAGCACATCTGAAGAAAGCGGCAGTGCCAAAGTCAACGTAAACGGCGGTGATACCAGCGTTAATGTAAATGGCGATGACGAAAGCGGAAATGCTTCTGTTGAAACTAACGGAGACGGTAGTGCTAATGTACAAACTGACAACGCTGGTGTTAGCGTAAATGAAGATGGCGTTCATGTTCAAGGCGGCGGCGTTGATGTTAAGGTCGGCAGCGATGGATCTGTCAATATCCAAACACCTTAATTGAAAAACATATTTCGATTATTATAATTCATGAAAACCGAGATTTGCTCGGTTTTTTGATTTTCTCCTGCGCATTTCAAAAAACTTGTAAAACATTAAAAAGACTTGTAAAAACTTATTTGCTATGTTATACTCTATTTAGAAAAGCAAGGAGGGCCAAGTATGTACCAAGAACAACGCTTAGCTGAAATCTTAGAGCTCTTGGCTGAGAAAAAACAGCTGTCTGCCAAGGATATGATTGAGCATTTTCAGGTTTCTAAAGATACTATTCGGCGAGATTTTTCGATTTTGAGCGAGCGTAGACTTGTGCAGCGCACCCACGGAGGTATTATCCCGCTGGATACTAGCCGGCAAATCCCGTCCTTTAACGACCGCATCAACCAACTAAATCAAGAAAAAAAGGCTATTGCCCAGAAGGCCCATGACTTTCTCAAGCCGGGGCAGATTGCTTTCTTTGATGTCTCAACCATCGTTCTCCATCTGGCCCAGCGCATCAAGGAGCCTATGACAATCTACTCCCATTCTCTGGATAATGCAATCATGCTGAGCAGTCAGGACAAAGTGGACTTTCACCTCTTAGGCGGGAAATTTTATCCCAAAAACCGATTCTACTACGCGCTCAATGAAGCAGAGCTGCTGGAGCAAATTTCCTTTGACATTGCCTTTATCGGGGCAGCCAGTGTCTCTGATGGTCTAGTCAGCTTTGAAGACGAGGCTGATGCTCACCTTAAAAAACTGGCTTTGAAACACGCCAAGGTTAAGATTCTGCTGGCCGAACAAGACAAGTGGCAGAAAGAATCTAAGTACATCCTGGGTCCTGTCAGCGACTTTGACTACTGGATTACGGACCAAGAGCCCAGCCCTAAAGTCCAAGAACTGATCGGAGACAAGGTTAAAATAATTTATTAAATCGATCTTTTAGACACAAAGGAGGAAGAGCTATGACAAACCAACCGATTCGCCTGATTATCAGCGACATTGACGGCACCATTTTGGACGACCAGCATCAAGTGGATCCTAAGCTCAAGGATATCATTCCCCTGCTAAGTCGAGAAAAAATCCCTTTCGTCCTCGCTTCTGCTCGCTCTCCTCTAGGCATGGAGCCCATTGCCCGTGAGCTGGGACTGGGAGATAATCCGTTAGCCTGCTACAATGGCGCTCTGGTCATCAAGGGCGACCCGCAAGCTTATGAGACCATTATCGAGCACCCTCTGGATAAGGAAGAAATCCGCACTTTTCTGGAACTGGTCAAGGCTGAATTTCCTAGCGTGTCCATCAATCTCTACTCTGGTAAGGATTGGATCGCTGATCATCTAGATAAATGGGTGCAGATAGAGGCTGAGATTACAGGTGAGCAGCCGATAATTCAGAATGTGTTAATGCCGGTGCTGGATGTTCTAATGCCTGCTCACAAGTTACTCCTCATTGATGAAGCGCCTATCATCCAGAAACTCCATGACTACCTACAGACCTTAGACTTTGCCAAGACAGCCTTCTACCTTTCTAAGGACAACTACATGGAAGTCACGGCCAAGCATGTCTCCAAGGAGCAAGCTTTGCACGAAATTGCCCAGCACTACCAAGTACCTCTAGAGCAGGTCATGACAATCGGAGACAACTTCAATGACCTTCCTATGCTGCGCCTGGCTGGACTTGGAGTTGCTATGGACAATGCCCCTGAAGCAGTCAAAACCGAGGCAAAAGCCGTGACCAAAAGTAACAATGAGCACGGGGTCGCGGAAGCTGTCGAAAAGTATGTTTTGATATAACACAAAAAATCTGCCCTTAAGCAGATTTTTTTATTGATGATAGTCATAAGCCAGGCGAGGACTGCCATCAGCCACATAAATAATGCCACACTCCCTAAAGCCGTAGTTCAAAACAGCAGCCTGCATAGCTTGATTGTCCGCATGGGTATCGATTCGCAAGTAGGGAATCTGCTGGTGGCAAAAATCAAAGACCTGACGGGACAGGCCTCTGACTTGCCCGTTCGAAGCGATGCGATGAATGGTGCCGTAAGGCTCTGCAAAATGCCAGGTTCCCTTTTCGATGACCTGATAGGTCGGGTCTTCTCCAATGATAAAGGCAAAGGTACCAACCGGCCGCCCTTCTTCCTCGACAACAAAGGAGTGGCCAGTCGCAATGTCATCCTCAATCAAGCTCGCGCTGGGATAGCCTCCATCCCACTGAGTCGGATTGCCTTGGTCTTTCATGAACTGACGAGCCACATCATAAATCGCCATAATGGCTGGGATATCTTCTATTTGGGACAAACGAATCTTCATCTTTCCTCCTTTATAAAAATAAGGCTGGAAAGTCCCAACCTTATTTGAATTCTTCTGGTTTGCCAGTATACTGAGACCATTCCTTAGTGAAGAAGCGGTCATTGATCTGGTAGTTTGGCGCCGGCTGTGGATTGGCTACAAAAGGATCAACAGCCTTGTCAAAGGCCAGCCAGCCATTCCAGCCCATGTGGATAGTGTCCTGCATGAAGTAAGGCTTGTCGCCGTCCTTAGAAAAATCAGCGATGTTGGTAAAACCCTGACTTTCCAGCTGGTAGCGAATCTTGGCAACCGTCCGCTGGTACATTTCAGGACTGAGTCCTGTATACTCCATCCACTTAGAATTGACCGGTGGAATGATGAAGATGACATTAGTCTTTGACTTGGCGAACTGGTCCAGAACCAGCTGCAAGTCGTTGTACTCAGGAGATTTTTCATAAGATTGCTTGGTTTGAAAACCTCTGAGCTTGGCAACCTTGCCGGCCAGACGGGTCTTGTAAAATTGATTGTCTATGCCGAATTGATTGTTATTGGTCTTCTTCTTGGCCTCTGCTGTAGCAATCTCTTCCAAAGCCTGATAGGAGAAGGTGTCTGGCAAATCAGCCATATAAGGCAAAATTCGCTGGTCATAATTTTCATTATTAAGGGCAGCAAAGTTGCTAAAAAAAGCATCTTGACGCTCATTAAGATGAGCCATCATCTCAATATGACGCTCTTCAAAGCTGCTCAGCTTTTTACCTTCAGATAGCTTCTGCACGCTCTCTGCCATAGCGACATCTGGATAGAGCTGCAGGAGTCGCTGGGCTGCGTATTGTGCCGCCGCATCTCCTTGCTGCTGAGACAGATAAGCCGTCAGCTGATCACTGTTGAAGTACTGCTGAAAGGCCGAAGCATCATAGCCAGTCTTGGTAAACCACTGGGGCGACACTACATAGACCGCCGTTTGCCCCTCCAACTCAGAGGACATCTGCTGCATACCAAAGTACTGATTAAATGATGCTGCCCCGCGCTGGCCTAGAAAATAAGGCCGATAGGAGCGGTTGTATTTCTCAGCCAGCACTGCCGGATGCATGCTATCAAAGCGCAGCCATTCACTAGAGCCAAAGAAGGGAACAAAGCGCATCTTCTTATCGGTCAAGGCTGTCACCTTCTTGCTGCGGCTCTTGAAGTTTTCTGCTGTCAGGGTCACTGCCGAGCGCTTCTCTGCTTCTATATCATGCTTTTTATCAAGCGGATAGAAGAAAAAGAGCAGGGCAACCATGACTATAGCGCAGAAAACTGGCCCCAGAATCAGCCAGAGTCGTTTAAGCATTGCGAAGCTCCGTTACGCCTTCAACGATTTTATTGGCTGTGTTCCAGTCATCGCGGCCAAACTCTGACACTGGCACGCGGATATCAAAACGGTTTTCCAGCTCAACAATCAGTTCGACCGTTCCCATGCTGTCTAGGACACCAGCATCAAACAAATCCTCGTCCATCATATCTGACACATCTTCCATAAATAGTTCTTCAATAATTTCAATTACTTCTGCTTTTATATCCATTTTTCTTCCTCATTCATTTTTATTTTTTAAACCAAAGCTCATTTAAAAATCCAGAAAAGATTAAAAATGAGAACATAACCGCGTGAAAGGTCACCACAATCCCCAAAGCTTGAGTCCATTTATTGTCTGGCAGAGGCGGAAGCCCCTTAGCCTTGCGCTCTTTGTTTAGCGTTTTCTTCTTGCGCAGCCAGGCATCATTGACGACTAGCCCAGCTCCATGGAAGAGACCGTAGGCGATATAGTACCAAGTCACACCATGCCAGAAGCCCATAATCAGCATGTTAATCAGATAGGCCACACTAGAGGTCGTGTTGCGGTTTTTAAAGACCTTATTGCGCATCAGGACCATGACCAGCCGCATAAAGACAAAATCACGGAACCAAAAGGACAGACTCATGTGCCAGCGATTCCAAAATTCTTTCAAATCGCGTGAGAGAAAAGGCTTATCAAAGTTGATAGGGCTCTTGATTCCCATAAGATTGGAAATAGCTAGCGCAAACATCGAATAACCGGCAAAGTCAAAGAAGAGATCCAGACCAAAGACATACATAACGCCCAGAGTTCCTAGATTAAAGAAACCGCCGGTGTAGAGAGCGTAGGTCTTGACATGCCCCAGCAAGAGATGTCCAAAGATATGGGCTAGGATAAACTTATAAAGGAAGCCTAGCATGATATACTTGACAGACTGCTCTAGCATATCCAGCAGCTCATCGCGCTCAGGAATGTTCAAATAGTCCTCATTAAAACGCTTGAAACGATCAATAGGACCGCTTGAAAAAGTCGGCATGAAGAGCAGGAAACGCAAGAACTCCCAGAGCGTGAACTCTGTCAGAACCCCATCGCGCATCTCAATCATCATCCCTACCGAGCGAAAGGTCAGATAGGAAATTCCCAAAAAGCCAAAGAGAGACTGATGACCGCTGATTGCGGGCTCTACCTTAACAAGCACAAGCGGCAGAACCGCCAGCAAGGTATGCAGATAAAAGATCCACTTGCTGTCCCGCGACCGGCGATAGAGCTTGTATGAGTAAACCCAAACTATCTGCCAGATGACATAGCCTAACAAAGCACAAAGCTGCGCCAGACTAGGACCTGTCAGCATCAGGACGATAAAGACCAAGCTGACCAAGGCTTCATAAAGGGGGAAGCGTTTCTTAAAGAAAAGTCCGACAAAGATTGGCAGAACTGCCAGAACGATATAGACAAAGTAAACTGGATTGCCGTAGGGTTCCAAGTGAGGCAGCTGTTTCAAGAAATCCATCATCGTTTATTGACCTCGCTAATCAGCCCCTTGATGTCAATCTTGCCATTTGGAGTCAGAGGCAGGGTCTCTCGATAGAGGAACTTGGACGGCATCATATAGGACATCATAATATCCTGCAGATCTTCCTTGATTGCCTTGGTAATATCGATTTCCCGCTCAAACTGCTCAGCCACACCGTCTTTGAGAATGACATAGGCTAGCAGATTTTGGACCTTGTGGTCCTTATTGTAGCGGGGCACAGCCACTGCAGAATCAATGTATTTCGATTTGTTCAGATTCTGAGACACATCCTCCAGCTCAATACGGAAACCATTAAACTTGATCTGGAAATCCATCCGGCCGCCGTAAAGCAGCAGGCCTTCATCTGTCATTGAGCCGACATCTCCTGTATGATAGGCTGGCAGACCTTCAAATTCAAAGAAGGCCTCCGCTGTCTTCTCAGGATTATTCAGATAGCCCTTGGATACGGCTGGACCGCAGACGATGATTTCTCCTTGCTGGCCATTCGGTACTTTCTGTCCTTCTTCGTCAATGACAAAGGTCGGAGAGTCCGCCTTGGTATAGCCAATCGGCAGGCGCTTGCAATTTTGCAGCATCTCGTCTGTCACTGCTACCGCAGACAGGGCCACTGTTGCCTCAGTCGGACCGTAAGCATTGATAATGCGAGCTTGAGGGAAGCGATCGCGAAGCTTCTGAGCTGTCTTGACCGTCAACTCCTCGCCGTCAAAGTAGAAATGCGTCAGCTGAGGCAGCTTCTGGCTGTTAAAGTCATCCGACAGCAAGGCCATATCCGCGAAGGAAGGCGTCGAAGTCCAGATAGCAATAGGCAGACTAAGAATCGTCTCAAACAGCTGCTTGAAATCCTGAGTCACAGCCGAAGGCAGGGCAAAAAGAGTCCCTCCCAAGGCCAAAGTCGGCGCCCAATACATGACTGACAAGTCAAAAGAATATGGAGGCTGAGCCAACATTTGAGGACGCTCCGGAGTCTCAAACTCCTTATCCGTAATCATCCAATTCGTAAAGCTGAGCAAATTATTGTGGGAAATCTGCACTCCCTTAGGTTTGCCAGTCGTTCCCGATGTGAAAATGATGTAATAGTTGTCATCTCCCTGCACCGGATGGCTAAGCTCATAGGACGCTCCCTCTCTGAAGGCTGTCTGAACTTGCTCCGCACTGAAAATAGGAGCAGCTACATCTGCCAGCGGAAAATCATTGATGGCAATAATCAAGCTTGGCTCAGCAACTTCTACAATCGCTGCCACGCGCTCCAAGGCTGAGTGGCTGTCGATAGGAATGTAGGCATGACCAGACTTGGTCAAGGCCACAAAAGTAGCCAGCATTTCGTATTCCTGACCGCCAAAGACCACAACCGGAGACTTGTCAGGAAGTTCCAAACGGTCAATATGAGCCGCCAACGAATCGGAATCCTTCTTTAAATCGCCATAAGTATGAACTTGACCTAAAATATCATAGACCGGAAAATCCGGCTGCACCTGAGCAAAATGCTCAATCGCTTCAATCATATCTTGTATCACTTTATTTGACATTGTTTCCTACTCTCTCACATTAAAATTCATTATAGATAAAGCCGCCCTGACCCTGACCCAGATAGCTAAAGAAATAAAGCAAGGCCAGAAAGATAACAAAATATAGTAGGGTTTGGCCCAAAAACTTATATAGGGTTTGATGTTTTTTCATTGATCTCTCTTATATTTTTAGTTAGACTTACACCATTTTACCATTTTATGGAAGATGTTTTCAACACAAAAGCTAAGGAAGATGTAAAGTTCTTGTAAGGAAGAAAGGTACTTTGATGTGCCTTATAAACAGCCATTAAAAGACTTTTTCAAAAAATATATAAAAATTTTATATATTTTGCTTGACTTTTTCACTAAGAGGTTGTAGACTATATATAGAAAGATTATATATAAATATTTTACACAAGGAGGTGGTCCTATGTCTTTCCCCACATCATCGGCTTTGATTGAGTTTCTCATCTTAGCCATCCTTGAAAAAGACGATTCCTACGGTTATGAAATCAGCCAGACGATTAAGCTGATTGCCAATATCAAAGAATCAACACTTTACCCTATTCTGAAGAAGCTGGAGCAAAATGACTGCCTCACGACTTATTCGCAAGAGTACCAAGGACGAAAACGAAAATACTATTCACTCACTGCCTACGGGCATGAACATCTACTCACTCTCAAAGAAGAGTGGCAAACTTATACCACGACCATCAGCGGTATCATAGAAGGGAGCATCCGTCATGACAAGAACCGAGTATCTAGCTGAGCTAGAAAAATATCTAAAAAAACTGCCACGCAAGGACTATGAAGAAACTATGGATTACTTCACTGAGTACTTCGACGAGGTAGGCCCAGAGGGCGAGGCAGCCGCTATTGCTGATTTGGGCAGCCCTAAGGAAGCGGCCCACGAGATTATGTTGAATCTTTTGGACAAAAAAGTCGAGGAAGATAATCAAGACAGCAGTTCATCAAAAAACACTAAGAACATCGTCCAGATTGCTATCCTATCCATTTTGGCAGCACCCTTGGCTATTCCGCTCTTTATAGTAGCAGCCCTTTTGACTTTTGTTTTCTTCCTCTTAGTCTTTATCTTTGCTCTCGTCATGGCTATAGGTGCCTTTGCCTTCTTTATCTTTGGTATCAGCCTGATCTGGGACACTTTGACAGTGGGACTGACGACATCGATCCCGGCCTTCCTGTTCACTCTGGGGCTCAGTGTTCTAGTTCTGGGACTGTCCGGCATCTTCTACGCAGGCATTTCTCCTGTTACTCAGTTTGGCAAGGCTGGCTTTGTCAAACTAGCTCAACTTTTCGCAAAGAAAGGAACACGTCATGGCTAACATCAAATTGAAAAAACCTCTTTTATCTGCAGCTATTTTAGCCTGCCTCTTTGGTGGAGCCCTGACAACTATCGGCTCCATTACAGGCGGTGTCAATGACTTGGTCAATTCTACCAAAAGCAAGGTAAAACTAACGAAAAAAGAAGAAAGTTTCTCTGATCTTTCTTCCCTAAATATCAACTTAGCAGCTAGAAACCTCGTCATCAGCGAATCTCCTGATGACAAGGCTCACTTGACCTATTACCAAAGAGACGGCAACTATCAGATTGGCGGCAGCATGCTTGGAAAAATAACAACAAGTTCTGAAAATGGAAACTTAAACATCAAGGAAGATGGTGCAGACTCCTTCCACATAAGCACTGGCATCCGCTCCTTACTCAGCTTATTTGACCAAGAATCTCAGGAGAAGCGTACTGTGGAGCTTTCCCTGCCCAAGGGGACCAAGCTTGAGACATTCAGCGGCAGTTCGTCATTAGGAGATGTTACGCTGTCCAATCTATCAGCCAAAAATGCTGACTTCTCTCTATCTCAGGGCTCGTTGACTGTGAATGATGGCCAATTCGCATCTGGTAAATTTAAGAACTCTCTGGGAGAGATTACCATCAATAACAGTCAGATTAGCTCTGGAAAAATCATTGATTCTTCGGGTACCATCACTCTGAGCAACAGCCAGTTCGCATCTGGCGAAATATCAAACTCTCTGGGAGAGGTCAATCTAAACTCGAGCAAAATCTCCGACAGCACTCTGAAAATCTCAAGCGGCTCACTGAACTCTGAACAGTTGGAATTAGCTGGTACAATCTCTATCACTAACCAACTGGGCGATATTAATCTGCATCTGGTTTCTGGCAGTTTGTCGCAGCTATCCTTTGATCTGAAAACGGATCTAGGTGAAATTGACATCCCTAGTAGTATAAGTGTAGAGCACTCCAAAGGCCATGAACTTGGCGGCTCTGCCATCCGTAAAGTCGAAAATCCGACAACTACACTTACTGCCAGCGTCGAAAGCGGTAGCATTAAGCTCAGCGAATAAATCATAGAAAAGAATATATACAATCAGGGAGTCTTCAGCGGCTCCCTTTTTTTGATAAAAATTCCCGCACTGACCTAAGTTTGCTTTACAGGTCTTGGCCTTTGTGCTATGATATTCTATAAAAATTTATCCCAAGGAGGTTCCTATGAAAAAACTCGCACCTGGTATGCACATTCGGGTCGTCAGCCCTTCGGCATCAATCGAACACATCGGTGGCTTTGAGGCCAATCTAGCCGCCAAGGAGCGCTTGGAAAAGCTGGGTTTTATCGTGTCTTTTTCGGAGCATTATCTGGAAAATGATATTCTAGACTCTGCCTCCATCGAAAGCAGGGTGGCAGACATTCATGCTGCCTTTTCGGATGACTCCGTTGATGCTATTCTGGCCACCATCGGCGGTTTCAACTGCAATGAGCTCCTGCCCTATCTGGACTTTGAATTGATTGCTAGAAATCCTAAGATTTTCTGCGGCTACTCAGACACAACAGCCTTGCTCAACGCTATCTATAGCAAGACCGGCATGAAAACCTACATGGGACCGTCCTACTCCAGCTTTAAAATGGATGCCCTGCAGGACTATCAGACCGAGAGCTGGCTCAAGGCCGTCAGCCAGACTTCTTATGAATTGACTCCTAGTGAAAAATGGGGCGACAATGCTTGGTATCTGCCTGATGCCCCACTGACCTTCCATGAGACGGAGTGGAAAGTTTATCACCACGGGCAAACCCAAGCCACTGCTATCGGCGGCAATCTTTCCACCTTCTCGCTTCTGCGTGGAACACCCTATGCCCCGACAGATGAAAACTATGTCCTCTTTGTTGAAGAGGCGGAGGAAGATGATTATGTGGAGTTTGACCGCAATCTAGCTGCCCTGCTTCAGGCCTATCCCAACCCGCAGGCCCTTCTCATCGGCCGCTTTCCAAAAGAATGTCAGATGACAGAGGAGCTGCTCCTCTATATCTTGGACAAACATCCTATTCTAAAGACAATTCCTGTCCTCTATGACTTGGACTTTGCTCATACTCAGCCACTCTTTACCATTACCATCGGTGCTCAAGTGACCGTGGATACGGAAAAATTATCTATCAGAATTGATGAATAGCAAGAAATCCTCATTCCAGCTGGAATGAGGATTCTTCTTTTTCATTAGGCACTATTTCATTGTTATCTTGCTGGCTTTCTTATCGTCCACCAAAACCGCCTTGGCCGCCCGGGGCACCGCCGCCACCGGGTCCACCAGCGCCAGGTCCGTCTGCTGTAATTTCTGTTCGGCTCTCACCATTGACCGTGATGGTGCCGCCAGTGTAGGTAGCCGTTCCATCAAAGTCAAAGGCAGATACCGTAGAAGTAATATCTAAGTTTCCTCCTGACATAATGACATCGCCGTTGGAATCGATAGCATCGGTATCGCCTTCACCGACCTCGACCTTGATATCGCCACCGGTAATCTTGATAAAGATATCAGCGCCAGTTACGTCACTAGCGGCATTGATACCATCATCTGTCGCATAAAGGTCCAGCTTACCGCCGTTAATGGTGACATTCGTTCCCTCCAGAGCTTCTACACTCTTGGAAACTGTAATCGTCCCACCATCAATCAAAGCAATATTGCTAGCGTGTAGACCATCATCACCAGCATTAATCGTGATGGTGCCTGATTGGATATAGAGATTCCCCAGAGAAGTGTCTTCATCATTGTCTGCATGGATGGCATCTTCTGTCGCTGTGATATCGATAGTAGCGTCCTTGATATTAATGGCTGAAGCTGCAGACAGACCATTCTTAGCTGCCTTGAGCGTATAAGTGCCACCTGTCACCCGCAAGGTCTGCTCAGACTTAATCGCTGTTTCATACTTGCCGTCAACTGTCAGACTTCCAGAGCCATTGAGAGTCAGGTCAGAGTTACTATAGATAGCTGCATCTGCATCCGTATTACTGTGATTAGATGAGTCTGAGATGGTGTTTTGGCTGCCGTCAGCCAAAGTCAGGCTTGTTTTACCCGCATTTTCTACCAGAATAGCTGCGTCTGTCCCGCTCATGGTTACGCCATTTAGGACAATTTGAACCTTGTCGCTATCACCTGCTTTGACAACAATCTGCACATTTTCACTCGTTCCGGAAACGACATAAGTTCCAGCCTTTGAGATTGTCACAGTCGAGCCGGAGACACTAGCCCCGTCACCAGAGGCCTTAGCACTAGAGCCACTCAGGCTGATGGTTGTCGCCTTAGACTCATCATAAGAAGCGTCTGAGTCCTCTGAGGCAAAGTAATCAGAAGTATTGGTCTTGGTCTGACTGGTGTTGGTAGCATTAGCAGTCTGAGTGCTGCTTGAAGCTGTAGAGCTGCTGGCATTTGAGCTGCATGCTCCCAGTACTGCTGTCATCAAGACCAGTGGAATCATCAATTTAATTTTTTTAAGGGTTGATTTTGATTGTTTCATTTTTCTTTTCCTATCTATCTTATTTACTGCTGATACAGTTTGCCCTTTTATAGGCAAAGCCATATTTGGAGAAAGAGCTTGGAGACAGTTGGTAGCGATCCATGATCTCGCTCAGCCATAGCGGGCAGGTTTCTGGAATCTTAACTTCCATAATGACATGATTGGCTGGCAGGAGATGATCTCCATGGCGACCGGCTAAGAGACTCAGATCATAAGGACGGTAGGTCAGGTCGTGATCAAAGGTAATCCGAATCCGCTCATCCTCAATCCCTTTCATCGAATAACGATTGTAGCCGATATACATCATAGGCTGAATATTGCCAAAATGCTGGGTCAACCAGGCCATTTCCTTATCTATCTGAAGGTCAGTCAGCTGACTGTAATCACCGTCCAGATAGGTTTCCGCTGTCAGCAAATCTGCTGCAATCCGACGTTTGGTGACCAGATTCTCAGTCTTTTTCTTGATTTCCAAAAAGACTTGACTATCCTTGATCGGATGCTCTTGATAAGTCCGCAAACGCACCTTCTCATCAAAGCAAGGATTTTCCAAGGACTCACGAATAAGCTGATAAGATGGCGTATCGTAGTAGAGATTGTTAATGGTCGAATAAGCTCGCTCATCCTCCACCAAATAACCTTCAAACTCTAGCAATAGATCCAGCAAGGTTTCCTTGGAAATGATGTATTTGGTTTCAAAGCGCTGAAAATGATGTTGAAAAAATTTTTCTGCCATGGGCTTCTCACCTCTCTATCTTTCTTGAATGTAATGCAATTTTAAAGATGAAAACTTAAAAGAAAGATAAAGAAAACTTAAAGAAAACAAAACATCTCCCTTTTCAGGAGATGTTGATTAGATAAAAAGTAAAAGAATTACAGATAGACTTTTCATCTACATTTTTACAGATTCATAAGATTAAGAACCCTAAGCTAGCTGTTTTTTATCTGTTCGATAGACCAGAGTACCAAGTGTCATGAAAAGAACTAAAACAAAAGCAAGGAAGAGTACCTGACTACCAATTTGGCCGTTCATAGAAATCGTTTGGCGTAAGCCCGATACAGAATAGCTCATTGGCAGCCAAGGGTTGATAACTTGGAAAATCTTACTAGTCAGCTCCAGCGGATAGGTTCCTGCACTAGAAGCTAGCTGTAAAAGCAAGAGAATCAGAGAAGCAAAGGCACCGAGCTTGCTATCCCAAGTAACCAAAGCCGTTACAAGAGCCATAAAGGTCATGCTGGCCAGGACAATCAAACCAAGGGTTGCCCACTCATGGTTAGCAGATAAGCCTATCAAGTGCACAGCACCATAGACCAAAACACCCGCCACGACAGAAATGACTCCATTTACCTCTATACGGGCCTTCAGCCAATCTCGTTTCGTCTTAGGTTCTTCCCCTGATGGAAGTGTGCTAAAGATGATATTGGTTGAAATAGCCGCCACAAATAAAGCTACTGAAATCATATAAGGCGCCATCCCAATGCCGTTTTTCTCTACCTTATTCTCATCTGTCTTGCTCAGTGTCAGAGGATCTGCTAGAGTTTTTGCATTGTCTTCCTTAGTAGAAACAGTTGACAATTTATCACCTACATCCGCGAGGCCATTGGACAAATCACTTGTTCCCTCAGTAAGTTTGGAGAGATTATCTGTTAAAGCACTGCTGCCATCAGCTAGCTTCCCTGTTCCGCTCGCTAATTGATTGGTCCCATCCGCTAATTTCCCGAAATTAGAGGTCAATTCTGGCGATTTATCTGTTAATTGGGCTGCCCCGTTTGCTAATTTTGTGGTATTTGCTAGCAAAGCAGGATTCTTACTTGCTAAAGCTGATGTCCCCTCAGATAGCTGACCGACTGCATTGGTATAGCTTGTCACTCCTTGTTCCAATTGTGTTGCGCCAGTCGTTAATTTTTCATTTAGGGTATCTACACCTGCGACTAGTTGATTGGCTCCTCCGCTTGCTGAACCGAGGCCTGTACTCACCGTTGATAAGCCATTATAAAGGCCATTGATCATGCTAGCTGCCTGTGGAAGAACTTGATTTGATGCACCTTCTAACTGACTAAGTTTTGTTTGACTAGCGCCTTTTATCGTTTCAAGAGAAGCCCTCATCGTATCGATTTCTGATAAAATCGTCTGAGCAGATTGATCACTTCCTGCTTGACTAGCACTGACTGCTGCGTCAATCTCAGCCTTAGCTTCACTAGAAATGCCTTGATAAGCACTGGTCCCTTGGACACTTGCCAAAGCTGCGGCCTTGGCGTCTTGATTATTATTGATAATGGCCTGAGCGGATGCTGCTATGCTAGTCAGTGAAGCTTCAATGCTGTCTGTCGACACTGCTGAGTCACTTGCTGCAGCTTGAATACTAGCATTCAACTGTGTCAAACCGTTTGCTAAATCATTGACGTTTTGCTGGTTGTTAGCTAAGGTGGTATCTACCGAGGACTTTAATGTGGCCAAGCCAGTATTCAGATTTGTCACACCTGTCGATAAGGCCTGAACTCCATCTCCTGACTGGGTGAGCTGTTGGACTCCTCCCAATAAATCTGCTGATCGACCCGACAGCTGATTTGCACCTGTGGCCACAGTACTTACACCATTTGCATAAGTGTTTATCCCATTTGACAAACTACCCAGCCCAGACGATACTTGTGCAACACTCCCAGTATAAGTCTGTAGTCCTGTGTTAAATTGAGCTGCACCGGACGATAATTTGCTCGTAGCTTGATTCAGAGTTCTTAAATTATCTGCAATTGTCTGACCGCCTGAGCCTAGTTGTTGGCTGCCAGATGCTAATTGCTGAGCACCATCGGATGCCTTCACCAAGCCAGTTTTTAGGTCTCCCATATTCTTAAATAAGGCGCTTGTATAAGTATCCGTCACATTTTGCGCCACCGTCTGCTTCAAAGAAGCCATGGCTGAATCACTCATCTTACCAGCAATAAAACTGTGGCCGCTAGACGTTTGATAGTCAATCTTCATTTGCTGAGGATTATCGCTCAAAATACTGGCTGCACGTTCAGATAAATCACTTGGAAGCGTCACAACCATGTAGTAATCACCCTTTACCAGACCATTTTGAGCATCTTCTTTACTGACGAAGTGAAAATCCAGATTTTTATTTTCCTTGAGGCTGGAAACAACATCCTCGCCTATAGACAAGGTCTTACCACTAGCCGTTACAGCTTTATCCTGATTGACGACCGCCACTGGCAAGTCCGATACCTTTCCATACGGATCCCACATGGAGCTCAAGAAAATAACGTTATACAAGGCTGGAATCATAGAGACTCCTAACATCACAATGATAAAAGTCGGCTTTTTTAAAATAGCTTTCCACTCTTTTAACATATCTACCTCCTAAAATTATACACAGTGTCCAAATTTCGATAAAATTGATTATACACCAATCGAAAATTATTACAAGTTTATTCTTTAAAAATTGGACACCGTGTCTAATTTTGTTTAAAAAGATTGCAAGGAAGCGGAATAAGTTAGTCCTAATGTCTTTAATCCCTGAATAATCTGTAAACAAAAGGTATTTTCCCATAGGTAGGTACACAGAAAATCAGCATTATATTAGAATGATAAGATTTATGCGACTAGCAATGCCAAGGTTTATTACTAATCCTAGGAATCTGGCGGTTTTGAAGCTCAAATTCCTGAATTTAAAGGATATACCCAAGAAAAAGTCAAAAGTATTTTGGGAGAACCAGAGAAAGTAAGCACTGATCTCGCATCTGAAAGCAAAGCACTTGAAGAAAAAGAATTGGAAAATCTTAAAAGGCTGGTTCAGGAGCAAAAAATAAGCACCGAACAAGCGCGTGCCTTTTTAGCAGGTGCAGTTGATATTTCTCAAGCATCTAGGCTACAAAACAAATACATTCTATACTCTTATAAAAATGAACAGATTTCTATTATCTTCTCACAGGAAGGCGAGCTACTTTATGTCACTCCTGACCCTGACTACCTCTACTTCAAATAATGTTCATAACAAAAGCCTCGGCTTTATTATTTTACCAGTCGACTAAGCCTAATCAGATAAAATTTTGACTATCTATGCTTAATTCCGGAATTTAACTCTTTTCCACTGGAAAAACATTTGATATAATAGTACACGGAGAAAAAGAAAAAGTAGTTTGCTATGATAGTTATTAGCTTGAAGAGCAGACTGAGGCTTAGCCTCAAAGGGAGATTTTATGTTAGAAAGCAATAAACGCCGAAAAACCAAGGCTATTATTGAAAGAGCCATGGTTTCACTACTGCATAAGCAGTCCTTCGACCATATCACTACTGTCCAGCTAGCTCAAGCTGCTGGCATCAGCCGTAGTAGTTTTTATACTCACTACAAGGACAAGTACGATATGATTGAACGTTATCAGCAAAACCTCTTTCATCAGTTAGGATATATTTTTGAGAATAATCAAGAAGATATTCAAACTGCGATTACAGAGGTCTTTCAGTTCCTTCAGCTAGAGCCACTCTTGGCTGCTCTTTTGACAGAAAACGGCACGAAAGAGATCCAAAATTTCCTGCGCCATAAGCTGCAGGTGATGCTGGCGGATAGTCTGCAGGACCGTTTTAGTAGACGTGTTTACAATCATTTTGAAAAAGAATACAGCAGGGTTTTTCTCGCCAACGCCTTCTTTGGTGTCTGCCAAATGTGGATTGCCAGAGGAAAAAAAGAAAGTCCTGAACAAATAGCAGAATTTCTTTTGAAAATGCTGTAAGAAGCTGTTGGAACCCAATGGGTCCTGGCTCTTCTGATATTTTGAAAAATTAAACAGGATGTACAAAACCTCTTTTGGTTCTGTACACCCTGTTTTTATTATATTATAATTTCATAGCCAGCATATTGACTGTCATTCCAGCTGCTGTTCCCATCAGAGCGATGGTGTCCCCTTCCTTGACTAGATTGCGCTCCAGAGCATAGCAGAGAGAAAAAGGCACTGCCACTGACACCATATTCCCATAGTCTTGCACAATATTAAGGTATTTATCATCAGGAATACCCAAGCTGCGCATGACCATTGGCAGGGCACGACTAGCCTGATGCGGAATGATATAATCCAAGTCAGACAGGCTGAGACCACTCTTTTCTTTAAATTCTTTAAACATTTCTGGAATTTTTCTGGCAGAGAGCAAGAGAATCTTCTTGCCATTCATGTCAAACATGTAGTGAGTCTTGGTAGCATCCGAATACTCCTTAGGCTGAAACGATGTCAAACCACCGCGAATCTCTGTATCATGAGCTCCCTCGGACCAGGTCCGCTGCAGGCTGGAGATGACCCCTCTCTCTTCCTCTGTTGATTCAAAAATCAAAGCAGCCGCACCGTCACTGAACAACTCAAAACTTTCCTTCTGATTAGGATTAAGCCCTAAACTTCCAACCTCACTAGATACGATGAGGATCCTATGATACTCACCAGCCTCCAACAAATGAGACATGAGACTCAAAGCCGAGATAAAGCTGGTGCAAGTCGTATTGATATCCATGGCTGGAATGGACAAGCCCTTGGCTACCAACTCATGAATCAGGGCCGCAGTGCAGGGAATAGGCTGAACGCCCACCGCACTGGCTGACACGATACAATCGATGTCTTTGATTGTCAAACCGGCTTGCTCTAGGGCTTTTTCAATCGCCTTAACAGCCATGGAAAGCTGGGTTTCTTCATTTTCCACCACTCGATAACGGGTCTGATCCTTAAAAGTCACAGTATTTCTAGGTAGATGCGTACCATAACCAACAATCTTTATATGATTCTTTACTGCTGTCATATTAAACTCCTTCTTGTCAGACTTGGGGCCGCTCAATAGCTAGGTAAACTGCCAAAGCGCTTCAGCCTCTGATTCATATGTTTTTCCACTTGGAGCATTCTTAAGCCCGATAGATACGTTTCAACTTACGGCTTCTGTCCCGCTGATAATTTTCAAAAGAAACAGCCGGCATAAGAAAGTCTTTAGCATTCGCTAAGTTCTGAAACTGCTGGACAATCTCGTCTTCTCGCTGCTGACTGCGATGTTCAATAGCAATGGTCAGCGAATAGTCCTTTTTCTGAGCGACTTGATATTCTCCAATCCCATCAACTAAGAGCAGACAACGGCGGATAAAGTCTGGAAAGACCTCTACCGACTGACCTGCGGCATTTTCAAAAATGAAAATATCATCCGAGCGCCCCTCAATCCTATCAATCCGTGTAAAGACCGAACCGCAGGGGCAAGGTTCAGGATTTTCCACCAAGATATCATTCAGCTCATATTGAAAAATTGGCTGAGAAGTCCGCTTGAAATCCGTAATTATTGGATAAAAGCGTCTATCGTCCAAGTAGCACTTATTTACATGGACAATATCTTCGTTTAGATGAAGATTCCCATGGACACAAGTGCAAGCTAGAAAGCCCTCGGTCGCTTGGTAGACCTGGTCCACCTTTTTCAGACCAAATCCTGCTTGAATCCTCTGCCGATCCGGCTCTTCCAAAATTTCTGCCACTGATACGACTTTGCTAGGGGCAATCTGTAAATTTCCAGCCTGAACTTGTTTAGCCAACTCCAAGAGCATTGACGCTGGCGCTACCAAAATTGTTGGCTGGTAAGCATTCAAGCGCTCTACATGCTCTTCGGCTCCCTGAAAAGTATCAAAATACTCCAGAGAAATCAAGCCTGAATTGACAGTCTGATAGAGTTGGTTATCTGCCCGAAGAAAGAAGGCAATTTTGTGCCCAAAGAGTTTGCCTTTAGGCAGCATCTTGCCCAAGATGGCTGCCGCCCACATACTGCGCTCCTTTTCAGTGGTGAAAAACAAGCCTCGGTGACCGGATGTCCCCGAAGACAAGCCGACAGCAATTTCTCCTATCATGGGACTGAAATCACGTGTCCTCTCGCTCTCCAGTGCCAAGGCTAGCAACTCATCTCGATCCAGTCCCTGAGTATTGAGCTCATTGAAATGCTCCATCATAAAGGCCTTACTCATCTTAAAATCTGCTGGAATGCCTGATTTAAAATAAGGCGATTCCTGCTGTAAAAATTCCCGATAAGCTGCTAAAGCCTTGACTTGATAGCGTTCCAATGCCTGTCGATCTTTAAATCGATGCCCCCAGCGCATGACGCTAAAGGTTTTTAGAAATGTTCCTAGTTTCATACAAAATCTGCTCCGCTCTCTCAGCCGGATCATGACTGACTAGCACCTGATAGCCAACAGCAAGTAACTGCCGAAGCAGTGCCACACCGGCTATGTATTCTTCCTTGCTATCTTGGATCAGTGACGGCAAGAAACGCATCTGCTCCGTGTACGGCAACAGATCCACGCCCCAGCACAAATCAGCTCCGATAAACAGATGATAATCTGGCAAAAAGAGACAAGCTTGACCAGCGGCATGGCCATCAACTGAGGCCAGATATATACTGCCATCCCCAAACAAGTCGACTGTCTTGCGATAGAGGAATGCTGCTTGGACCTGCTGAGGTTCCACCACTTCCAACCGACTCTCAAAATCCTGCGGAAGAAATTCCTTGAAAATCAAATCCTTAAGCTTGGCATGTTGATACGTTTTGAAGACGGTCTTGGTCAGAATGAAGCGAGCCTTGGGAAAGAAAGCGGCTCCGCCGATGTGATCTGGATGCAAGTGCGACAAGATGACATAAGAAATATCTTCTGGCGCAATTCCTTTTTGCTCAAGCAGACGATCTACACGCTCCTCTTCTGACATATCAACAGGCGTTCCCAGACCATAAAGCCAGTATTTAAAATTGGGCTTCAGAATAGCTGGAGAATAGCCAGTGTCGTAGAGAATATAGCCTTTCTCACGATGCTTCAAGAGGAAAACACCAGCTGGAAAAATCATTTTTTTCTTAGCAACTCCCTTAAACATTTGCTGCAAGTGACTGCTGCAGCGTCCAGGCTGAAGATACTCAATTTTCTCGGTAATGTTGGACATATTTTGCAATCCCTTCACTGATTGTCAACTTGGGTTGATAGCCCAAATCCCTTACTGCTGCTGATATATCCAGCGTTTGACTATAACGCATTAAGTAATAGGTGTAAAGAGTCAGCGGTGGCTCTTTTTCAATATGAAAGAAGCGATAAAAGCTTTCAAATCCCTGTGCCAGAATACCTAGAAAAGCAGCAGGCAACTTAACATAACGTTTACGAACCTGTAAACCATCTAAAGCTTCATCCAGCATATCCTTGAAACTACGGGATTCTCCGTTGGTAATATTGTAAACTTGTCCTTGCGCTTCTGGAATTTCCAAAGCCAGTCGAACAGCAAAGGCCACATTTTCCACACAGGTCATATCCATCATTTGCTGGCCATTTCTGATGAGTGGAATCGCCAATTTTTGGCTCAAGCGCAGAATCCTAGGAAAGATACTGGTATCTCCAATACCAAAAAGCCCTCTAGGACGCAAGATAACCGATGGAACTTGAGGATAACTTCCGACAATCCGCTCAGCCATGAGCTTGCTTTTGATATAGAAATTCAGCTCATTCTCCTGAGGAGTAGCCTCTTCTTTGATAGCGAGTTGATCACGCGCCGCAGCATAAACACTTGGGGAGGAAATATAGACCAGTCTTTGCACTCCAAAATGTCGGCAAGCTTCCATAACCAGCTTGGTTCCTACTACATTAGTCTGATAAAACTGCTCCCAGGGTCCCCAAATCGTTGAGAGAGCACCAGCGTGCACCACTGCATCCACTCCTTCGCAGGCTGCAAAAATTTCTTCTTCTCTGGTAAAATCCCCAGCAAAAAACTCTACTAAAGGACCTTCTAACTGCCGACCAGCCTTCAGATTACGACCAAAAGCCCGCACCTGATAGCCTTGTTCAGCCAGCTCTTCAACAACATACTTTCCTAGAAAGCCAGTCGCTCCTGTCACTAGAACCTTCATCGCTACTCCTTTCATACAATTTTCTGTTTCTGTCTTGTCCCCATTATACACCATTTCAGCAAATCTTCCGTAAAAAAGCTGGAAAAAATCTTTACAGAGTGTCTCACCTGATTGGATAGGAGCAGAAAGAAATCAAATAATATCCCAAAACAGCTGTCTCAATCCACTGACATTTTTTACTTGGAAATAGCTCTATTAGTTCATTGAGAATATAAAAAAGAAGCCGGGAAACCGACCTCTGAACAAATACAAATTAAAGCATTTTGTTGTAGAATTCAACGATAAGTGCTTCGTTGATTTCTGGGTTGATTTCATCGCGCTCTGGAAGGCGAGTCAATGAACCTTCTAATTTTTCAGCATCGAATGATACGAATGCTGGACGTCCAAGAGTTGCTTCAACAGCTTCAAGGATTGCAGGCACTTTCAATGATTTCTCACGAACTGAGATCACTTGACCTGGAGTTACGCGGTATGATGGGATATCAACGCGTTTTCCGTCAACAAGGATGTGACCATGGTTTACGAATTGACGAGCTTGACGACGAGTAGTCGCAAGACCAAGACGGTAAACAACGTTATCCAAGCGACGCTCCAAGAGAAGCATGAAGTTGAAACCAAGGATTCCTTCTTTGATTTTTGAAGCTTGAACAAACAAGTTACGGAATTGTTTTTCACCTACACCGTAAGTGAAACGAAGTTTTTGTTTTTCAGCCAATTGTAAACCGTATTCTGACAATTTGCTACGGTTGTTTGGTCCATGTTGACCAGGTACATAGTTACGGCGAGCCAATTCTTTACCTGTACCAGTAAGAGAAAGACCCAAACGACGAGCTTGTTTCCAAGATGGTCCTGTATAACGTGACATAAAAATGTCCTCCTGTAAAATTTTTTGAGGAAATAGTCACTTAGAAAGCCCTGATTCGTGCAGAACATTTTCGCCCAAACAGCTAAGGCTACTTTTATAGCTGATGTTCTGTTGACGAGCTCCATGCTTTCCTGCTGCTATTTCACACAAAGGCTATTGTACCATGAATAAAGTCAAAAGTAAAGGGGCTCATACAAAAAATCAAGCCAAAAGGCTTGATTGAAGTTGTTTCTTGAAAGCAAAGGAATTCAGGCAGTTACTTCACACTCCCAAAATCTTTAAAATCTCCTGCTTATATCGCAGCTTCTGCAGTTCCTTATCCTCGCTGTCTGACCAAGTCAGTTGGAGATCTGCAACAATTTGCCCAGGCCGATTTTTCAGAATATAAATACGGTCACTGAGAGCCAGAGCTTCCTCGATGCTATGAGTAATGAGAAGAGTCGTCAGACCTAGCCTACGGTGAATATCCAGATACCAAGCGTGCAGCTCCATCTTGGTCAGCTCATCCAAAGCACTAAAGGCCTCGTCTAGAAGAAATAGCTTGTGGCCGAACATATAGGTCCGTAGCAGTGCCACGCGCTGCCGCATCCCCCCGCTCAGCTCATGTGGATACTTTTCTGCCACATCAAAGAGCCCGAACTCCTTCAAAATCTGGGTTGCCTGCTCCGTTGCTTCCTTTTTGGATACCTTTCGGATTAGCAGGGGCAAGATGACATTGCCCAGCACCGTCTTGTGCTCCAGCAGCAAGTCTTTCTGCAGCATATAACTCACCCGGCCCTTGGGATTTTCCTGGCCATCTAGGATAATCCTGCCCGACTGGACCTCCAAAATCCCAGCAATGAGGTTAAAGAGGGTCGTTTTCCCGACTCCGCTTGATCCCAAAATCGCTACGACCTGGCCTGCTTCTACTTGTAGGCTGATATCTTTCAAAATCTGCTGCTCATCATAAGCATAGCTTACATTTTCAAGTTTAATTTCTGTCATTATTTTATATAATCGTTGCTAAATCCCTTGTCACTCAAATCATTGTCCACGATACCCTTATCCTTGGCCCATTTATAAAAGGCATTCCAGCGGCTAGCCTCAAACTGACCCCACTTGTCCTTATCCGATGCATATTGCTCGGACAAATATTTTTGAGAAGCCAAGACAAAGTTACGCTTATTTTTCAGCTCTGGCGCATGCTTGATTAAAATATCCGCTGCTTCTTCAGGGTGCTCCATGGCATATTGATAGCCCTTTTTGATGGCCTGCAAGACCTTTTTCGCCTCGTCCGGATTCTTCTTCAGATAGTCATTATTGGCAATGATGACTGGAGAATAATAGTCAAACTCCTTGACATAGTCCTTCATGTAAAAGAAATTAGTGTCCATGCCCTGAGTTTGAGCCATGATACCGTCCCAGCCATGATAAATCCACGCAGCATCAAACAAGCCATTTTCAATCGGCGTAATGGAGTTGGAATCGTTGTTGGGAACCTTTTCTACCTCATCAAACTGGCCGCCTTGGCTTTCAACCAAAGTTTTGAGCATGCCTAGCTCCACTGGATCATTCCAGGTACCATATTTCTTCCCAGCCAGATCCTTAGGACTTGTAATCCCTGCAGACTTCTTGGAAATAATGCCCGAAGTATTATGCTCTACAATAGCCGCGACAGCTGTGATTTCTGCGCCCTTATCCAGTTTTTTAGCCATAGAATCTTGGAAATAAATACCAAAAGGTGCCTTGCCATTGATAATCAGATCCGAACTGCTATCTTCCGGCGGCAACTTGATATCCACATCCACGCCTGCTTCCTTGAAGTAGCCCTTTTCCTGAGCTACATAGAGGCCGGTATGGTTGGTGTTAGGTGACCAGTCTAGGATAAAATCAATCTTTTTATCCTTGCTTTCAGACGTAGATTTCGACTGACCGCAGGCCGCTAGGCCGATGATTGACACGGCAGCCAAGCCTGCCAGCAACACTTTATAACTTTTTTTCATCATTATCCTCTTTTCTTTCTTTGGGAAATAGCAGAGATGAGCTCCTATTTCCACTTGATGACATATTTTTCACTGACAGCCACCAGCTTCATCCCCAGAAGACTGATGACCGAAACCAATATAATAATGGCAAACATGGTGTCGTACTGGAAAAGTTTCTTAGACTGGATCATATAGACACCCAAGCCTTCGAAACCGCCCAGCCATTCGGAAACCACAGTCGTGATAAAGGCATAGGAAACACTGACGCGCAAGCCCGCATAGAAATAGGGCAGACTAGCTGGAATCTTAAAATGCCAGAGAATCTGCCAGCGATTGGCCTGCATTAGCTCAAAGAGAGTTAGAGTATCCCGATCACAATGCCGAAAACCATCCAGAATACTGACGATAATTGGAAAGGTCGTCGTCAGAATAATCAGCACAATCTTGGGCAAAATCCCATAACCCAGCCAAAGAACCAGGATTGGCGCCAAAGCAATGGTCGGAATCGTCTGCACCACGACCATCATGGGATAAATCAGATCATTGAGCCAGCTCATGCTGTCCATGAGTATAGCTAGTATACAGGCCAAGATGACACCCAAGACTAAACCCAGTAAGGCTACTCTTAAGGTCGCCCAGCTATGACTTGCTAGAAAGCCAGCATCTCTGATAAAGGCCTGACCGATTTCCAGAGGTGTCGGCAGGATAAACTTGGGCAAGAGCTTGAGCCAGCCCATGACCTGCCAGATGACAAGTACACCCAGCATACCTAAGAGACCGATTTGCTGTCGCATCAGCCTTTGTAGTGCTTTCATTAGAACTATTTTCCTCCCTTCCTGCATTTTGGTGCTGCAATTCTTCAAGATATTACCATCGATAAAGATGATAAAAGAAAAGGCCTTTTCCATATATGGAAAAGGCGCACAAATACCACTATTTTCGGTATGATTCCTACGCTGGCATTACCCAGATCAGGTGCGGTCGAAGCTTACACTTCCTCTCAGACTGTACACAGACTCCCATATATAGGACTATGATAGCGCAATCATCAGCAAATGTCAAGGTTGGAGCTCAGACTCACTACTTTTCAACGATAAGTGAAGCAAATAATCATGGCTCAGTCAAATTCCCTTTCACAGCCAGCAAATCCTCCATAGCACTGATATTCTCTGTCTCGCTTGTGGATAAGATGGTTTCAAAACCCAATTCAGCTGCCGTATCTAAGTTAGCCTGAATATCATCAATGAAGACGGATTCCACTGGATTCAGATTATATTTTTTCAACAGCTTTTGGTAAATCTCTGCTTCTGGCTTGACGACCCCAACCTCTGAGGAAAGGATATAGCCCGACAGCAGTGGGTAAATGGGCAACAAACCAGCTTTTTCAATATGATAAAAAATCTCACAAGTGGTTGACAAGATATAGATTCAATAACCTTGATCAGACCATAGCCGAATCCTTTCCTGTAAACCACTGTAAACATGCACAACCTCATACCAATGATAAAAGATATTCTTAACGGCAGAATGATAGGAAGCATCTAACTGAGTCTGGACTCCCTCACAAGCTTCTTTCAAACTCAGCTCTCCCTTGTCCGTCTGATGCCAGACACCTGACTCAAAAATGGCCTGTCTAAGAACCTGCCGCCGCTCTTTCTCAGGTTCAAAATATGTCAAGATTTTCTCAGAATTCCATTCAATCAGAACATTGCCCAAATCAAAAACCAAATTTTTAATCATGATGACCACCTGTTTTCTTTGCTTATCATCCTCTATATAAGTCGATTTGACTGAGGAATTGCTTCAAATATAAGTAAAAAGGCCCACTGGACCTTTCTATTCATCAAAATAACGGATGAGGTTCTTTTCTGTCAAAATGTCAGAATAAGTATAAGACTCCACATAGGTATTGGAGATTTCCCCTGGCTGACCGCCTTCATTGGAATATTCCACGATAAACAAAGACGGATAGACTTCAATCAGACGGCCTTGCTTGCTTTTTTGGCGCTTACGACCGTTTTCCAGCGTCATCTCAACGATTTGTCCTTCATGCGCCTTGATATCTTCTTTGATTTTTTTCATTTTTGCCACATCTGTAAATGCATCACTCATCTTTATTCGTCCTCTCTTTTGGAAATACTTGAGAATTTATTATACTCTTTCTGGAAAATTAACTCTACTGTACCACGCGCTCCACTCCGGTTTTTCTCAATAATGACTTCAACCTTGTTGTTGGGAATGCCTTCTTCCTCCTCACCGGCTCGATCATAATAATCATCTCGGTAAAGGAAAGCAACGATATCCGCATCCTGCTCAATGGAACCTGATTCCCGAATATCAGACAGCACCGGTCGCTTATCCTGCCGCTGCTCCACGCCACGCGAGAGCTGACTCAACGCAATGACCGGCACCTTGAGCTCCTTCGCCAAGATTTTCAACTGCCGGGAAATTTCCGAAACTTCTTGTTGACGGTTTTCGCGGCCAGTTCCTGTAATCAGCTGCAGATAGTCAATCAAGACCAACCCTAGATTGCCCGTTTCCTGAGCCAGTTTTCGAGCCCGCGAGCGAATCTCTGTAATCCGAATCCCTGGTGTATCATCAATATAGATACTAGCGTTAGCCAGATTAGCTGTCGCAATGGTATATTTTTGCCACTCTTCATCTGTCAGTTGCCCCGTACGAATGGAATGAGAATTAATCACCCCTTCTGAAGCCAGCATCCGGTCCACCAAGCTCTCCGCCCCCATTTCCAGAGAGAAAATAGCTACAGTCTTATCTAGCTTGGTTCCGATATTCTGAGCGATATTAAGGGCAAAGGCCGTCTTTCCGACCGCTGGCCGGGCCGCCAAAATGATTAATTCTTCCTCATGCAGACCAGTCGTCATCTTGTCCAGCTCACGGTAGCCAGTCGCAATTCCAGTGATATCTGATGTCTGCAGAGACCGAGCCTCCAGATTGCCAAAGTTAAGATTCAGCACATCACGGATATTTTTAAAGCCACTGCGATTGGCCGTCTCACTGACATCAATCAGGGCTTTTTCAGCTCCGGCGATAATTTCCTCTGACAGCCGGTCGCCATCGTAGGCTTGATTGATAGACTCTGTCAGACGCGAAATCAGCCGCCTTAGAATGGCCTTCTCTGCAACGATTTTAGCATAGTATTCAGCATTGGCAGAGGTTGGAACAGAATTGACCACTTCCACCAAGTAGCTGAGACCGCCGATATTCTGCAAATCACCCTGACTGTCTAAAATGTTACGAACCGTCGTTGCATCAATGGCATCCCCGCGGTCAGCCAAGTCAATCATAGCCTTGAAAATCAAGCGATTGGCATACTTAAAGAAGTCAGCAGGCTCGATATACTCACGAACAAAGACCAGTTTGCTCTCATCAATGAAAATGGCTCCTAAGACGGACTGCTCCGCTAAAATATCCTGAGGCTGAGCTCGGAGTTCATCAATCTCTGCCATCGGTAAATCCTTCCTTCAAATCACTATTATCCTTCTTTAACCCGCAAACGAATCACCCCAGTTATATCCTGATAAATTTTCACTGGAACATCTATCAGACCAATGGAACGAATCGGTGAGTCCACCTTAATGTGACGTTTGTCAATTTTGATGCCAAACTGCTTCTGCAGCTCTTCTGCTATTTTCTTACTGGTAATAGAGCCAAAGGTGCGGCCGTCCGGACCAACTTTTTCAGTAAATTCAACAAGAGTAGCTTCTTCTGCTAACTTAGCTTTAATAGTTTGAGCTTCTGCCACTAGTTCCGCGTGGGCTTTTTCTTCGGACTTTTGCTTGCCGCGCAGTTCACCGATAGCCTGCGCTGTTGCTTCCTTGGCTAAATTTTTCTTAATCAGAAAATTTTGAGCATAGCCAGTCGGCATTTCCTTGATTTCGCCTTTTTTGCCCTTGCCTTTTACATCTGCTAAAAAAATTACTTTCATCCTTTTTTCTCCTCGTCTATTATTACTTCCTCTTTAATGACTTGGTCCATAATTTCTTGATTCAGCGACTGAAGGACCTCAGAAACTGTTTTACCTTCAATTTGAGCTGCAGCCAGATTGAAATGGCCGCCACCGCCCAGCTTTTCCATAATTCGCTGAACATTGATCTTGCTACGACTGCGAGCCGAAATAGACACATAGCCTTTGGTATTCTTGCTCACGACAAAAGTAGCTTCAATTCCTGACATGGAGAGCATGGTATCAGCTGCCTTACTGATGACAACCGTATCATAAGTGTTCTCCTCTGGACCAGCTGCTACAATGACATTAGGCAATATCTTCTTGCCATTTAAAATCAGCTCATTAATCGCACGATATTCCTCAAAATTCGTAGCTGAAATGTCCTGGATCACAACACTGTCACTGCCCCGAGTTCGTAGATAGCTGGCCACATCAAAGGTCCGACTGGTGACTCGAGATGAAAATCCTTTGGTATCAAGCATAATCCCCGCCATGAGAATGCTGGCTTGCATCTTACTGAGACGGTTCTTTTTAGAATTCTGGAACTGAATCAGCTCCGTTACCAACTCACTGGCACTGCTAGCCCCACTTTCGATATAGGCAATCACAGCATTTTCCGGAAAGTCTTCATCACGGCGATGGTGGTCCACTACGATAATCTGACTGAATTGATCAAAGAAATCCTTAGACAGCGTCAGAGAAATCTTGGAGTGATCAACCATAATCAAGAGCGAACGATTGGTCACCATATTTACTGCTTCAGAAAGCGGCACCAGATAGTCAGCCCCTTCCTGCTGGAGCTTTGTAATGGAGCGCTCAATGTCAGAAGCCATTTGGGACGAATCATAAACCACATAAGCTTTCTCAATGATATTACTGGCAAAAAGCTGCATACCAAGAGAAGAACCCAAGGCATCCATATCCAGATTTTTATGTCCGACTATAAAGACCTGATCCACACTCTTAATCTTATCAGAGATTGCAGTCATCATAGCCCGAGTACGGGTACGCGTGCGCTTAACAGCTGACGCCGTTCCTCCACCAAAGAAGATTGGGTTCATGTTGTCATTATTTTCTTTGACGACAGCTTGATCCCCACCCCGAACTTCAGCCAAGTTGAGGTTAAGCAGGGCAACCCGACCGATTTCATCATGATTACCATCACCATAAGAAAAGCCCATACTGAGTGTCAGTGACAGCTCTCGATTTTTAGCTTCCGTCCGGAATTGATCAATGATAGAAAATTTATTTTCCATCAGCTGTTCCAGCACTGTGTAATCCGTAAAAAGATAGAACCGATCCATGCCAACCCGACGGTAAAACATATGAAACTGCTCAGAAAATTCTGCTACGAAGTTAGCCACAAAGCTATTGATATGACTGATATCCGTGTCTGAAACGACATCTTCCAAATCATCATAATTATCCACCGAGATAATTCCGATCACAGGGCGCGTTGTTACCAGACCAACAGTGGCTTCGTATTCATTGGATGCATCAAAAAAATAAAACACACTGGATGCACGGTCCAAGTAAACTGAATATTTCTTGTCTCCAACCGTAGCATAATGACCAGAGTCTGAATAAGCAGCCTTCATGATATTCTTGAGCATATCTGCATCAAAATCACCATCTTCGGTTGTAAAAATCAGTTCAGCATAGGGATTAAACCACTCTACATCACCATTATCTTCACTGATTTTAATGACACCAACTGGCATCTTATCCAGCAAGGAAGCGAGGCTTCCTTCTGCTTGATGATTGACATAATGAATCTGCTCAATCTCATCTAGCTCGGATACTCTCTGTTGCTGGATAAAAAGCACAATCAAAAGAGCCAGCACAAGCATGAGAGCAGCTAGCATGGCCAAACTATCACCAAAAAGCCTCAGACAGATGGCTAAGATTATAAAGGAAATTAGACCCGCCATCGCCAAGTGAATTGGGGCAAAACGAAATTTTTTCATCATAGACCTCTTATTCCGCCATTTTACCATAAATCCTAGAAAAAAGCGAATTTCTCCCAATAATCAAAGCATTTAACAATGGTAAAGGAAGCGAAAAATAGTCTTTCAAAGTTTACAATCTTGTCAACCCCTTGTAAACTTACACAAAAAGGCTGCTTCCCAAAGGAAACTAAGCCTTTTACAAGAGTTACTTCGCTTGATTTTTAGAAATGCTTCTGGACTTGCCTTCTAGGTAAACCATCAAAATAGAAATATCTGCTGGATTGACACCAGAAATACGACTAGCCTGACCAATTGTTTCTGGATTGATTTTCTTGAACTTCTGTCGTGCTTCTGTCGCAATCGAGTCAATATCATCCCAGTCAATATTAGCTGGAATGCGCTTCTCTTCCATGCGCTTCATCTTTTCAACCTGATCAAGAGCTTTGGAAATATAGCCTTCATACTTAATCTCTGTCTCAATTAGCTCAATAATCTTTTCATCAAGCTCCTCTGCAGCCGGACCAATGAACTGAACCACATCTTGATAATACACTTCTGGACGTCTCATAAATTCTTTGGCAGTCACTGCATCCGTCAGAGGCTTAAAGCCAAGCGCTTCTACCTTAGCGTTTGTTTCCTTAACAGGCTTTAGTTTGATCGATTCCAAACGCTTCATTTCATTGTCAAATTGATTCTTTTTAATCTCGAAACGAGCCCAGCGCTCATCATCTACCAGACCAATTTCCCGTCCCATCTCTGTCAAACGCATATCTGCATTGTCATGACGGAGAATCAGACGGTACTCAGCTCGACTGGTCAAGAGTCGGTAAGGTTCTACCGTCCCCTTAGTCACCAAATCATCAATCATGACTCCAATATAACCATCACTACGCTTCAAAATCAACTCTGGCTTACCTTGGATTTTCAATGCCGCATTAATCCCAGCGATAATTCCTTGACCAGCAGCTTCTTCGTAACCAGAAGTCCCATTGGTCTGACCTGCTGTAAAGAGCCCTGAAATTTTCTTAGTTTCCAAGGTTGCCCGTAACTGATGAGGCATAATCATATCGTACTCAATGGCATAGCCTGTCCGCATCATCTCAGCATTTTCTAAACCTTTGATAGAGTGAACCAAGTCCTTTTGTACATCTTCTGGCAGACTAGTTGACAGCCCCTGCACATAAACTTCTTCTGTATCACGACCCTCAGGTTCTAAGAAAAGCTGGTGGCGTTCCTTATCCGCAAAACGGACAATCTTATCCTCGATTGACGGGCAATAGCGAGGGCCCACACCCTTAACGATACCTGAAAACATAGGAGCCCGATGCAAGTTGTTTTGGATAATTTCGTGACTTTCTGCATTGGTATAAGTCAACCAGCAAGGCACTTGATCTTTCACATAGTCCTCATCACGAGACGTGTAAGAGAAATGATTGGCCTTTTCATCACCTGGCTGAATCTCGGTCACATCATAATTGATAGATGACGCCTTGACACGCGGAGGCGTTCCGGTTTTAAAACGACCAATTTCAAAACCTAGATCCCTCAGATTATCTGCTAAAGGAATGGCTGCTAGACTATGGTTAGGACCAGATGAATACTTGAGATCACCAATGATAATTTCTCCCCGCAAGGCTGTTCCAGTCGTAACAATGACGGCTTTAGCTGCATACTCCTGATGGGTCGCTGTCTTAACTCCAATTACTTTACCGTCTTCTACCAAGATTTCATTAATCATAGTTTGCCGCAAGGTCAGATTTTCTTGATTTTCGACAGTCTTCCGCATTTCTTTGGAGTAGACTTCCTTATCCGCCTGGGCCCTAAGAGCCCGAACTGCAGGTCCTTTGCCTGTATTGAGCATCTTCATCTGGATATAGCTCTTGTCAATATTCTTGGCCATCTCTCCGCCCAAAGCATCTACTTCACGGACGACAATGCCTTTCGCAGAGCCTCCTATAGAGGGATTGCAGGGCATAAAAGCCAGCATCTCAATATTGATGGTTGCCAAAAGAACCTTACAACCCATTCGACTAGCAGCCAGCGATGCCTCAACCCCAGCATGTCCTGCTCCAATCACGATAATATCATAACTTTCAGTAAAATTGTGTGACATTTCTTTTTCCTTCATTTTTTCACCAAAAAAGGCCAAGTCTCTAGAAGTGCAGGACAAAAAAGCCTGCAACATCCATGAGCTTTGACCATCATAGGTATTGCTTATCTTATTTTAGCAGATTGAGCTGAATTGTCAATCTAAATGTACTGCAAGACTTGACCATTCTTATAAGCTCTGTCAATCAAGCCTCCACCCAGGCACTCATCGCCATCATAGAAGACAACTGCTTGACCTGGAGTAACAGCCCTTTGCGGTTGATCGAAGTTGACAACAGCCTTGTCACCCTTTACAGTAACTGTCACCTTAGAATCTGGCTGACGATAACGGAACTTAGCTGTACATTCCATAGTAAATTCTTCTGGCATTTCTTTTGTGAAATGAACCTGACTAGCGTCAAGGCTGGTTGACATCAAATTGTCATGATAAAAGCCCTGACCTACGTAAAGAATATTTTGGCTGAGATCTTTTCCAACCACAAACCAAGGCTCATTATCTCCACCATGCTGACCACCAATTCCAAGACCACCTCGCTGTCCAATGGTATAATACATCAAGCCAGCATGCTGGCCCATATCTCTGCCTTCCATAGTCATCATGCGACCAGGCTGGGCTGGTAAATATTGACTCAGAAATTCTTTAAAATTCTTCTCACCAATGAAGCAAATACCTGTCGAGTCTTTTTTCTTAGCTGTAGCCAAACCAGCTCTTTCAGCAATTGCTCGAACTTCTGGTTTTTCTAAATGACCCAGAGGAAACATAGTCTTTTGCAGTTGTTCCTGTGATAATTGGCTTAGGAAGTAAGTCTGATCCTTATTATTGTCCTTGCCACGCAACATATGAACAAGACCATCTTTGTCTCTCTTCACCTGAGCATAGTGACCTGTTGCAACGTAATCTGCACCCAGTGTCAAGGCATAGTCAAGGAAGGCTTTAAACTTGATTTCCTTGTTACACATGACATCTGGATTTGGAGTCCTACCAGCTCGGTATTCCGCCAAGAAGTATTCAAAAACGCGATCCCAGTACTCTTTCTCAAAGTTGACAGAGTAGTAAGGAATGCCAATCTGGTCTGCAACAGCTGCTACATCCTTGTAGTCTTCTGTGGCTGTGCAGACACCAAATTCATCTGTGTCGTCCCAGTTTTTCATGAAGATGCCAATCACATCGTAACCTTGCTCTTTCAAGAGCAAAGCAGTTACTGATGAATCGACGCCTCCGCTCATACCAACAACGACACGAGTCTTAGAGTTATCACTCATTGTGTTCTCCCATCTTTTCGTTATTTCACGATTGAAGGTCGTGCTGTGCTTTCAACGATTGAAGGTCGCTTGAGCAAGGCCTATTATAGCACGAAAGGACTAGGAAAACAAATCAGAAATTCAACTAAATTTATTATCTGTAAAGAATATTTACAACGTTGTAAAGTTATTGATTTTCTCGTTTACTTTCCTATCTAACGAAATTTTATAATATCCACTTTTAATTAATTTAAAAAATCAGCAGAAAGCCCTTAACTTTGTTATAATGAAAATAATAAATTAGCCGCAAGGAGAAATCATGACTTCACTAAGATTTCAATCTGTTTTTGATATTATCGGACCCGTTATGATAGGCCCATCAAGCAGTCATACAGCAGGTGCCGTCCGTATCGGAAAAATTGTCTCCTCTATTTTTAACGATGAGCCTACAGAAGTAGAATTCCAGCTCTTTAACTCTTTTGCCAAAACTTACCGAGGTCACGGAACTGACTTGGCTCTTGTAGCAGGGATTTTAGGTATGGATACAGATGATCCAGAGATTCCTAACAGTCTTGAAATCGCCCATAAACGCGATATCAAGATTGTCTGGACCATTCAAAAGGATAGCAATGCTCCCCACCCCAATACGACAAAGATTACAATCAAAAATGACCATAAAACAATCAGTGTGACTGGAGTCTCTATCGGTGGCGGCAACATTCAAGTAACAGAGTTGAATGGCTTTTCAGTATCTCTGAGTATGAATACTCCGACCATTATTATTGTCCACCAGGATGTCCCAGGTATGATTGCCCATGTCACCGAAGCTCTGTCACGCTACAATATCAATATAGCTCAGATGAATGTCACCCGTGAGAAGGCTGGGGAAAAAGCGATTATGATTATTGAAGTTGACAGCCGAAGCTGTGAGGAAGCTATTGATGAAATTCGCAATATTCCTCATCTGCATAATGTGAATTTCTTTAAATAGGAGAAAATATGTTTTATTCCATCAAAGAATTGGTAGAGCAAGCTGACTTGGATTACCAAGGAAATGTTGCTGAATTGATGATTGCTACCGAGTATGAATTGACTGGTCGTGAAAGAGATGAAGTCCTGCGGCTAATGCATCGCAATCTGGAAGTCATGAAAGCCTCTGTCCTTCTTGGACTCGATGAGAGCAAGTCTCGCAGCGGATTGACTGGTGGAGACGCAGCTAAACTTGACCATTATATCCAGTCAGGAAAGGCTTTATCAGACCACACTGTGCTGACTGCTGCAAAAAATGCTATTGCTGTCAATGAGCACAATGCTAAAATGGGCTTGGTTTGTGCTACACCAACAGCCGGTAGCGCTGGCTGTCTGCCTGCTGTCCTTACATCAGCTATCGAAAAATTAGGACTCTCAGAAGAAGAACAGCTAAACTTTCTATTAGCTGCAGGCGCTTTTGGCCTAGTCATTGCCAATAACGCCTCAATTTCGGGTGCTGAAGGTGGCTGTCAAGCTGAGGTCGGCTCCGCTTCAGCTATGAGTGCAGCTGCTTTAGTTCTGGCTGCTGGAGGCTCACCTTTTCAAGCTAGTCAAGCTATTTGTTTTGTCATCAAAAACATGTTGGGTTTAATTTGCGATCCAGTAGCTGGACTGGTGGAAGTACCTTGTGTCAAGCGAAATGCTATGGGAGCCAGTTATGCCTTTATTGCAGCCGATATGGCCCTTGCAGGAATCGAGTCTAAAATTCCTGTTGACGAAGTCATTGACGCCATGTATCAAGTTGGGTCAAGTCTGCCTACTGCTTTCAGAGAAACAGCTGAAGGCGGTCTAGCTACAACACCTACAGGCCGCAGACTTTCAAAAGAAATCTTTGGAGAATAACCTTGACAAATTTGTCAAGTAGATTTACTAGATAGTAAACAAGGAGACAAAATGAGCCATTTGAAATATATCTTCTTTGATTTGGATGGAACTTTAGTTGACAGTTCAAAGGGCATCCAAAAATCCTTTGAATACAGTTTTAAACAACTTGGAAAAGAGTGCCCTGAAGAAAGTATTATCAAAAGTTTTATGGGGCCGCCTCTGGAAGTAAGCTTCGCTTCTGTTCTTGAAGAAAGCCAAGTCCCAGAAGCAATTAACTATTATCGCAGCTTCTATAAGGAAAAAGGCATCTGGGGCGTTCGCCTCTATGAAGGGATACCAGAATTGCTGACACAGTTAAAAGAAGCCGGCTATCAGATTTATGTAACAACGAGTAAAAATCAACCCACAGCACAAGATTTATTAGCAAATCTAGCTATCTCTGACCAATTTGATGATATTTTTGGCTCACTTCCTGATTCGTTCCACAAAGCAGATGTTCTGCGCCGAGCTCTGCGAACACTGGATGCAAATCCAGAAGAAACCATAATCATAGGTGATACAAAGTTTGATATGATTGGCGGTAAAGAAGTAGGAATCTCAACTTTAGGAGTCCTTTGGGGCTTTGGCAGCCAAAAAGAGTTGCTAGAAAATGGAGCAGATTTGCTAGCTAATTCTCCTAACTACATTTTAAAAATATTGAAAGAACACTTTTCATAACTTTACACAGCTGTCAATATAGATAAGATTGTTACCTTTAAATCTTTATCTACACTATCATTTTCTGCTTATAAATTGTCAATTTTATGTAAACTAAAAAACCACAGATTTCTGTGGTTTTTTTATTTCTATCTTAATAGCCCCAAGCTGAAAGTCCTTGAGCACTGTAGGCACTATATGCTGATTGAATTTGATCATCAACAGTAGCTGTTGATCCCCAACCTGGCATCGTTTGGAAAAGACCACTAGCACCTGAAGGGTTGTAAGCATCTACTTGACCATTTGATTCACGGGCAATAATAGCTTCCCAAGTTGATGCAGGAACACCAGTCATTTCTGCCATACGTGATGCTGCATAAGAACCAGTTGCACCAGCGGTATTACCATTGCTAAGTACAAGGCCTCCTGAAGTTGCTGCTGAATTAGCTGTTGCTGCAGGTGCTGCATAATTATTTACGGGAGTTGCAGTTGCTGCTACGCTTGTTTCAGACGTTTTGGCACTATTTCCAAGTTCCAAGATTTGACCAACACGGATGTGATTTGGATCTGCAATTTTGTTTAACTCTACTAATTTCTCAAGAGTTGTATTTTTTTCGTTAGCAATAGCTGATAAAGTATCACCGGCTTCAACTGTATAGGTCTCAGCATTTGCAATACCTGAAACCAAGAAAGCCGCTGCAGCGACTGCACCTGTTAAAGTCCATTTTGCTGTTTTTTTGTTCATTAAAAAGTAATTCTCCTTTCGGTGATAATACTATCTTACACATAAAATATTACCAAAAAGTTACATTACCAAGTCAAACGTTACAAGAACATTTAGTTTAGACGTTAAAAACAGACTTTTAGAGCTTTTTTGCCAAATATTTTCTTTGACCAAGTAAAAAATAGACAAGTTTAACTTATACTATTCTCTAAAAACACTTTAAACAGCAGGTCAGTTTTTCAATATATAAAGTAGAATACCAAATATAAGTAAGCTAATAATAGCCAGGCTGTCATTTCTTTTCCATGCCAAACGGCGAAAACGTGTCCGACCTTCACCTCCATTATAGCCGCGCGCTTCCATGGCAATAGCTAGAGCATCCGCCCTTTTAAAACTGGAAGCAAATAAAGGGATTAGAATGGGAATAATAGATTTAACCTTTTGAACAAGTTTTCCCTCGCCAAAGTCAACACCACGCGCCCTCTGGGCGTTCATAATCCGAGTAGTATCATCCATCAAAGTTGGAACGAAGCGCAGGCTCATAGAAAGCATCAGGCCAATCTCATGTGCTGGCACCTTGAAAACCTTTAGAGGTTTCAGCAAAGACTCCACGGCATCAGACAAGCTTAAGGGTGTCGTTGTCAGAGTCAGAAGAGTAGAAAAGAAAATAATCAGAATAAAGCGGCTAAAAATAATGCCAGCCTGTGACAGTCCTAGTTCTGTAATTCTGATAAAAGCGAATCGGAAGATTGTGGCCCCTCCCGAGGTCAAAAACAGCTGGAACAAGGTGGTAAAAGCTATGATAAACACCATAGACTGGATACCCTTTAAAAAGAACTTCAAAGGAACCTTAGACAGCAAGACCAGACTAAAAACGAAAACAAACAACAGCAGATTGGTCACAAGATTATTAGCCCAGAAAATTAATAGAATAAAAAGAAACATCGCCAGCAACTTGCTCCGCGGATCCAAACGATGGATGATTGAATTTCCGGGAATATAGCGACCTAAAATCAACTTATCCATGCAAGATCTCCTTGAATTCTTCAATTGTAATAGGATAATGCGAGAAATTCATCCCTTTCTCCGCCAATTCGTGAGCAAATTTTGTAATCTTAGGAACACCCAATTGAATACTCTCCATAAAATCAAGATCTTGAAAGACCTGAGCAGGCTGACCGCTCTTGACTACTCTGCCCTTATCTAAAACATAGACTGTATCAGCAAAGTTGGCTACATCATCCATTAGGTGTGTTACCAAAACAATGGTCATACCGGCACGATGCAGCTCTTCAAAGAGCCTCATCAGTTCTTTTCGACCAAATGGATCAAGTCCTGCTGTCGGCTCGTCCAAAACCAAGATATCGGGCTCCATGGCTAGTATACCAGCGATGGCTACCCTACGCATCTGGCCACCAGAAAGTTCGAAAGGACTGCGATTGAACAAATCCTCAGAAATCCCGACCAAGTGTAGCTTTTTACGCGCCAAAGCTTCCGCTTCTTCCTTAGAAACACCAAAATTCTGAGGACCAAAAGCCACATCTTTCAAAACTGTTTCATCAAAAACTTGACTTTCCGGAAATTGAAAGACTAGACCGACCTTCTTGCGCACCTGTTTAATGTCTTTATTGACAGAATCAGCTGTGATGACTGTACTGCCTACTTCAACACTGCCCTGATTGGGAACCAGCAAGCCATTTAAAAGCTGGAGAATGGTTGACTTACCACTGCCTGTATGACCGATAAGAGCGGTATAGCTGCCGGATTTTATCTCCAAATCCACTCCAAAAAGCGCTGGTCCCTCAAAAGGAGTACCAGCTTGATAAGTATAACTTACATTTTTGAGAGTAATACCCATAGTTGATCCTGCAATTCTTTTTCTGTTAAGTAAGAGTCTGGCAGAGGAAGCCCTGACTGACGCAAAGCCGCCTTTACCTGATTAACAAATGGCTGATCCAATCCTAGCTCTTCCAAATCTTCTCGAGAAAAAAGTTCTCTCGGGGTAGCAGTAGATTCAACCTGACCCTCTTTCATGACCAAAACACGGTCGCTTAAGGCTATTTCATCCAGGTCATGAGTGATAGAAATGACGGTCAGCTGATTACCATCTTTAATTTTTTTCACGGTCTGGATAAGATCCAAACGCCCCTCTGGATCCAACATGCTAGTTGCTTCATCCAAAATAATAATATCCGGTCTTAGAGCTACGACACCTGCAACAGCTACCCGCTGTTTCTGGCCTCCAGAAAGACGAGCTGGTTCACGCTCCTTAAAATCCTGCATGCCGACAAACTCTAATGCCTGCTGGACTCGCTCTACCATCAGATCATAGTCCAGCCCTTGATTTTCCAAACCAAAGGCTACATCGTCTTCTACAGTTGCACCGACAAACTGATTATCTGGATTTTGGAATACCATGCCAATCTGTCGACGCTTTTCCCAGACGTTTTCAGCTGTCAGCTTATCGCCTGAGATAATAATATCTCCGCTTTCCGCTTCTAAAAGACCGTCAATCAAACGAACTGTGGTTGATTTTCCACTGCCATTATGACCGACAATAGACAGCCATTCCCCTTTTTTTACCTGAAAGGAGACATCGTTTAAAGTGTAATTCTCAGACTCACTATCGTATTTGTACTTAAGATTTCTTACTTCGATGATATTTTCCATATTATTTAAAGGTATCTTTAAAGAGATAGGCACTTCCCTTGAAGTAGTCATATCCAGAATAAATCGTAAAGATTAAAGCGATGTACAGAAGGATTTGCCCTAAGAGAGTCCAATGAATCAGTAGAAAAATAATAGCAAACATCTGCGTGAAGGTCTTGATTTTACCAGGCATAGCAGCCGCTAAGACTGTACCGCCTGTTTCCACTAAAAGCAAGCGTAGACCTGTTACTGCCAATTCCCGGCAAATAATAATAGCCACAACCCAGGCAGGAGCCATTTTCATCTCGATCAACATGATAAAAGCAGACATCACTAAAAGCTTATCAGCCATGGGATCAGCAAATTTACCAAAATTTGTTACAACTTCCCACTTTCGAGCCAAATAACCATCCAGATAATCAGTTATACTGGCAAAAGCAAAGATAAAAGCTGCCAAGATATGCATGGTGTAAGAATGACCGAATGTTAAAATCACAACAAATACAGGGATTAAAGCAATCCTGACAAGAGTTAAGGCGTTTGGAATATTTTCTTTTTTCATGGGATTCCCTTCGTTTTTATCCTTTCGTAATGTTCAAACTAATGGTTCCACTATCGCTAGTCAAAGCCGAAGTATCTAGTTTTTGTCCCTCTATCGTCACAGTTGCTCCTTTAACAGGTGCTAACGTAATAAGATACTTATTGCCTGGCTCAAGAGCAACCGTCTGGCTTGATTTTTCAGGAGATAAGGTGATACCTTCGGCTAGTTCTGAATCGCTTATGCTTACCAAATTGGTTGTTTGCTCCACAGAAACGGTCACTTTGACAGGCTGACTTGCTCCGCTGTACTCAGCAGTCAAATTATCTCCGCTTCCACTAACTGTCAATTTACCAGCTGAGGAAGAAACTGACTTAGATTCAGCCGAAGAAAAGGAACTCTTTTGACTGTTAGTGCTTGTAGAGGAAACCAGGCTATAGTTGTTGTCAGATGCTTTGAAACTTACCGAATTAGTATGAGCATAGCTCCAGATATAGTATGCCACGAAAGCTGCAATAGCTAAAGCCAATAAGAGAAAATAGAACAAGGGCAGAAAAGAGCTTTTATTTTTATTTTTTCTGCTCCTGAATTCCTCATCTGCTGCCAGTGCCACTTCATCAAAGACTATCATCTCACCAGCTTCGTAAGCCTCCAGAATAATAGATTCATCCAAATCTACAGCCCAAGCATATTTCCGCAAGAAGCTACGGGCATAGAAAGGACTAGGAAGCAAATCATAGTCATTTCGTTCCAGCGCTTCCAGCAAATCCTGCTGGATATCTGTCTTTTTTGACAATTCCTCTAAGCTCAGCCCTTGATTGGTCCGGGCAAGCTTCAACACTTCTCCTATCGTTTTTTTTCTCATACTTACTTTTCCCTTTTTTCTATTCTTCACTATTTTAACAAAATTTTAAAAACGATTCTGGAATTATTTTGGAAAAATAGTAAAATCTGTCATATCACACTGACCGATAAAACGATGACCTAGTTTTATCACATCATTCAGGCTGATGTCCTGTAAAATTTTTGGCAAATCAAACAGATTCTCACCCGTCAAATGCGGTTCATATTGGGTTGCAATATACTCAAGCGAGTTTAAACCGTGCAGAAAATCACCAAACATCTCACTTTTAATCGTATCCAAGTGCTCTTCTGTCACATCCGGATCCTTGTCAAAATTCTTGATGGCTGAGCGAAACTGATGAGAAAGTCCCACCGGTTCCTGAGTGTCCATCGTCAACATGACAAAGTGAAAATCTTTTTCTACTTCCACTTCCAGCGTTAAAGAATTATCCATTTTCCCACTTTCATAGAGGGACTGGAAACGCTTGGAAGTCCAGCCAAACATCATGGCAAATAAGAGTTTCAAAGTGATTTTATAGCGATACAACTCCGATTCATCAACAAAGTCTGTACCTCGAATCCCAACTGCCAGTTTTGGACTAGCCACCTCCATTCGGTAGGTATCCGTTGATACCACTGGGTGAAGGCTAACAGGAATTTTTTCAATAGGTTCCAAACTCCCAGCAAAAACTAGTTTTTCCTGCTGTTCAGCAATCTCTGCAGCCATCTGTTCCAAATCGAAATTACCAATCACAAACAAAGTCATATTAGAAGGATGATAAAAGTTCTTGAAATTTTCCTTCAAATTTTCGACGGTAATCTCAGAGATGGACTCTTTCGTTCCTGCAATGTCTTCTGCCAGAGATGTTTGAGGATAGAGATTAGCCAAGGCTCCAAAAAAGAGACGATAATCTGGATTATCTTGGTACATTTCGATTTCTTGGCCGATAATATCCTGTTCCCGCAAAATGGATTCTTTTGTGAAATCAGCCCGATGCACCAGTTCTTGCAAAAGCTGTAGATTTTCTGAAATGTTATCTGTTGCAGAAAACAGATAGCTGGTCCGAGTAAAGCTTGTAAAGGCATTGCTCTCAGCCCCTAACTTAGTAAATTCCAGCAGCAGATCCTTTCCCTGCGGGCCTTCAAAAAGCTTATGTTCCAAAAAATGAGCTATTCCAGCCGGATATTGAGTGACCTGCTTGGTTTCACGTGAAACAATCCCTGTATCCACTGAACCAAAATTAGTTGAGATAATCCCATAAGTTTCATTAAAATCATTTTTAGGCAGAAGAAAAACACGCAAACCGTTTGCTAATACTGTCTGATAGACAGTTTCTCCTACTGCTGAATAATTGATTTTTTCTAGCACTTCTCCCTGCATTATTTTCCTTCCATAAAGTAAATAGCTTGTAATTTTAAGAGACCAGCTGCCTTGATAATATCATCCTTACGAACCTGTTCCAAAGCTTTCAGCCAAGCTTCAAGAGATAAGAATTTGTTCCCTAAAACAGAAGCCATATAAGCTCTCTCTAAGATTGTATTCTGTCGATCCTGAGCTAACAATACCGAATTTCTCAGCATTTTCTTGGTTTGATTCAGTTCTTCCTGACTAAAATTCCCACGCTTCAAATCAAGAATCTGTCGGTTGATTAAAGCAACTGTTCTGGTCCGATTGCTGCGGTCAATACCAGCGTAAATCCGCATCATTCCTGAAAAAATATCAAAATTGCTAGAAATTGTATAAGCCAGCCCTTCCCTTTCACGAAGATTGACAAATAATTTCGAATGGGCAAAACCACCTAGCAAAGCATTTAAAACGACCAAAGGCAGGTGCTCACCCTCTCCGTACTGAATAGGGAAGTGATAAGCCAACTCAATAATTGACTGATGCACATCCTTCTGCTCCAATCCTTCTCGCAAAACATTGGAATATTCTTGCTGATAAACTAACTGAAGTTCTTGCTGACGAGGTGCAAAATTGAAAGATTGAATTTTCTCCCGAACAGCCACTTCATTAAAGTCCCCAATAAAGAAAAAGTCAATCTGATTTTCCTGAAGCATCTGCTGAAAAGCAGCAAAACTGCTTACAGCGGTCTCTTTCTGGATTAATTCAATCGTCCCAACACGAGGCATCTGCATTTCCTCTTCTTCATAAAAGAGTTTGTCTAATTCTCGATGAACATGATAAAAATGATTCTCAATTTCTGCTTCCAAATCATTCAAGATATTTTTCTTCTCAATTTCAAAAGCAGATTCATCAAAAGCGTCCTGACTTACCAATGGAGAAAACAAGCTGGCTTTCAAAAAATCAAGCATGGCATCTGTCAGGACATTCTTGCGACTCAAAAATTTATCCCGCACAAAAGAAAGATTGATATCTAAATAATGGACCAATCCTCTCCTTGAAAGACTCGTTGAATAATCAGCACCATACAAATTGGCCAAACGTTCTCTGAAGGCCTGCGAAGTAGGATAAACAGCATTGACAGTCTCCAGCATACTGGCTGTTAAAACCCGACCAGCTACTGTTTCTTTGGACATAGGCGCTGAAAAACGAACCTTAATTTTGTTTGTTTTAAATTTTTCTGATTGAATAAAATGGAGACGAACTCCTTTAGTGATTTCCATGACGCCCCTCATACTGAATAATATAGACTACTATTATATCATGAAATGCCTCTGATTTGTTTGTTCTACCAAGCTTTTTGCTGATTAAAACGTTTTCTGATAACAGGAGAAAATTTCCACTTTTATCCAAAGCACCTCAGCACTTTTTACTAACAAATATGGTATAATGACAGGGTTGAGGTGAAATATGGAATATAAATTATTTGATGACTACATCACGCTACAAGCCCTTTTAAAAGAAACAGGAATTATCCAAAGCGGCGGAGCAATTAAAACATTTCTAAGTGAGTATCCAGTCCTTTTTAACGGTGAGCCAGAAAACCGCCGGGGGAAAAAACTCCGTGTCAATGATAGGATTTCCCTTCCTGAGCAAGGAATTGAAATTAATCTGACAGCTCCTAGTCAAGAAGAAATTCTGCAACACCAGAAAGAAATCGCAGAAAAAAAACGAGTTGCTGAACTTGTCAAAGCCATGAATAAGGATTTAAAAAAATCTCAGACTTCTAAAAAAGAAAAGCGTAAGAATACAGGGATACCTAAAAAGCAGAAAACTACTAAAAGCCCTGTTCGCTTCCCTGGTATCTAATCATGTGGCTGCAATCATTAAAAATCAAGCATTTCCGAAATTATCAGGAAGCTGATATTGACTTCCATCCTGGCTTAAATGTCTTTCTAGGCCAGAACGCACAAGGTAAAACCAATATTTTAGAAGCTATTTATTTCCTAGCCTTGACAAGAAGCCACCGTACACGCTCAGATAAGGATCTGATTCATTTTACAGAAAATGACCTCCTTGTTTCTGGTATCTTAGAAAAAAAGACTGGTAAAGTTCCCCTTGACATTAACTTGACACCAAAAGGTCGCATCACAAAAGTCAACCACTTGAAACAAAGTAAATTATCAGACTACATTGGAACTATGAATGTTGTCCTGTTTGCTCCTGAAGATTTACAGCTGATTAAAGGTTCTCCCAGTCTACGCCGTAAATTTATAGACATTGAACTCGGACAAATCAAGCCAGTCTATCTATCAGATTTATCCAATTACAACCATGTCCTCAAACAACGCAATGCCTATCTGAAAGCTAATGATAAAGTTGATGAAACCTTCTTGACTGTCCTTGATGAGCAACTGGTTGACTACGGCTGTCGTGTAATCAGGCATCGGTTAGATTTTTTGCAAAAATTAGAAAGCTTTGCTCAGGACAAGCACTGGGACATTTCTCAGAATCTGGAAAAGTTGACTATCAAGTATCTGTCATCTATTCCTTTACAAAAAATTGACAATTTAGAAGAAACTTACCGCTCTTCCTTAATAAGCAGCCGTAAACGTGATCTATTCAAAAAAAATACAGGTGTTGGTCCTCATCGTGACGATATTGCTTTTTTTATCAACCAGATGGATGCCAACTTTGGTAGCCAAGGTCAGCATCGCAGTCTTGTTTTATCACTGAAACTAGCCGAAATCAAGTTAATAGAAAGCATTACAAAGGAAACACCTATTTTGTTGCTTGACGATGTAATGAGCGAACTTGACAATAACCGTCAACTAAAATTATTAGAAACTATCTCTCAGGATATTCAAACTTTCATTACTACAACAACTTTAGAACATTTAAAAAATCTTCCACAAGATATTAAAATTTTCACTATCCAGCAAGGACAAATTATGTCTCAATCCTAGCATTACATGAGATTTACGTTTTTGTAAATTTCATTTACAAAATATTGCTTATAGTGTAAACGAATTATATCGAATTGTTATTAGAACAGCTTTTATAGTCTTTTAAATTGTAAACATATGTCAATTTAAATCGTAAATTTAAAACGAGGTTAGGAAAAATTCCCGACCTCGTTTTATTTTTTATTGAACTGAATAGTTAGGGGCTTCATTTGTGATTTGTACATCATGAGGGTGGCTTTCCTTTAATCCAGCGCCACTCATCTCAATAAACTGAGCATTATCGTGAAGTTCTTGCAGATTTGCAGCACCAACATAGCCCATTCCAGAGCGGATACCACCCAGCATCTGGAAAACAATGTCTGCAGCTGCTCCCTTGTATGCCACACGGCCTTCAATTCCTTCTGGAACTAGCTTATTCGCTTCATTGACAGAACCTTGGAAGTAACGGTCACTAGAGCCCTTCTTCATAGCTGCGATAGATCCCATACCACGGTAAGTCTTAAATTTCCGACCTTGGAAGATTTCCGTCTCGCCTGGCGCTTCGTCTGTACCAGCAAACATTGAACCCAGCATAACAGCATTTCCACCTGCAGCCAAGGCCTTAACAATATCTCCAGAATACTTAATTCCACCATCAGCAATGATGGTTTTTCCGTATTCACGCGCCACAGCTGCTGCATCATAAATAGCAGTTACTTGAGGAACGCCAACACCAGCAATGACACGGGTTGTACAGATAGAACCAGGACCAATTCCGACCTTAACAACATCCACGCCTGCTTCATAAAGAGCGCGTGCACCTTCAGCAGTTGCAATATTTCCAGCAATCAAGGTGCGATCAGGGAAATGAGCACGAATCTCTGCAATCTTACGCAAAACTCCAGCTGAGTGGCCATGAGCAGTATCAATAACAATCGCATCTGCACCCGCTTCAAAGAGAGCTTCCGCACGTTCGAAAGTATCTGAAGTAACACCAACAGCACCAGCTACCAAAAGACGACCAAACTCATCTTTAGCAGCATTTGGAAACTCAATAACCTTTTCAATATCTTTAATGGTAATCAAACCCGAAAGACAGCCCTTATCATCAACCAAAGGCAACTTTTCGATCCGGTGTTCTTGCAAAATACGCTCTGCAGTTCCCAAATCTGTTCCAACAGGCGCCGTTACAAGATTCTCACTGGTCATATGACGAGAAATAGGTTGATCATAGTCAGAAATAAAACGCAAATCACGATTAGTTAGAATCCCTACTAACTTACGATTTTCAAGAGTTTCTACAACAGGAACACCACTGATACGGTAACGTCCCATCAACTCATCTGCTTCAGCAATCGTATGCTCTGGCGTTAGGAAAAAAGGATCAATAATAACGCCATTCTCAGAACGTTTAACCTTTCGAACTTCATCAGCCTGTTGCTCAATAGACATATTTTTGTGGATAACTCCAAGACCGCCGGCACGGGCAATAGCGATAGCCATCTGACTCTCTGTAACAGTGTCCATAGCGGCAGTAATGATTGGGATATTCAAGGTCAAATTCTCAGCAAGCTTGGTACTCAAATCAGCATCATTGGGAAGTACATGGCTTTCAGCTGGAATCAGAAGCACATCATCAAAGGTAAAACCTTTTTTCAAAAATTTAGTGTCCCAGTTAGACATCCACAGTTTCCTCTTTTCCTTCTTATTTGAACTAATACCCAAAGAAAATTGAAGTTCAGTTTTCTTTGAATAAGAGCTGGTTTTTTTGTTGTTAATATCATACCATTCTATAGGAAATTGTCAATCATTATTATACAAAAAATAAAAACCATCATTTTTAAAACTAAAAACGATAGTTTTTGTAATTTATAATCAATAATGTTCGTTATTTAAAGTAATTAATCCCCATCGCAGACTTCACTTCTGAAAGAGTCTGAGAGGCAGTTTGACGAGCCTTATCACATCCTTCTTGCAGCATCTGATAGACCTGTCCCATATCTTTAGCAAACTCCACACGACGCTCACGAATCGGACCTAACTCTCGCTCTAAAATTTCTAACAGATAGCGTTTGGTTTTGACATCTCCCAGACCACCTCTTTGATAATGCTCTTTCATTGCAGCAATATCAGCAGCATCTTCTGGGCGGCCAAAAACATCCAGATAGTGAAAGACCATATTTCCCTCAACTTTTCCAGGATCTTCCACTCTGATATGATTAGGATCTGTATACATGCTCATAACTTTCTTTTGCAGAATATCCATATCATCTGCCAGATAAATACCGTTATTGAGAGACTTAGACATCTTAGCATTGCCATCCAAACCAGGCAAACGTCCAGCTGCTTCATTTTCAGGATAAATCCCTTCCGGTTCTACCAAAACATCTGTCTGATAAGCATTGTTAAAGGATCGAACAATCTCCCGAGTCTGCTCAATCATAGGCTTTTGATCATGTCCTACTGGTACAAAATTAGCTTTAAAAGCAGTAATATCCGCTGCTTGAGAAATTGGATAAACTAAAAATCCAGTCGGTAAACTTTCCCCAAATCCTTTTTGCGCAATTTCTGTCTTGACAGTAGGATTGCGTTCAAGACGAGCCAATGACACCAAATTCATATAATACATTGACAACTCTGCCAACTCAGGAATCTGACTTTGAATAAAAATAGTTACTTTTTTAGGATCCAATCCAGCTGCTAGATAATCTAAAGCTACATTACCAATAGACTCAACAATTTTCTGAGGATCCTTTGCATGATCTGTCAAAGCTTGCTGATCAGCCAAAAATACGAACATCTCATATTTACCCTGATCCTGCAAAAGCACGCGGTTCCGTAAACTTCCTACATAATGACCAATATGCAATTTTCCTGTCGGACGATCTCCTGTTAAAATAATTGGTTTAGTCATTTATTACTCCTCAATTTATAATGAGTTCATTATATCATTTTCAATGAAAATGAGAAAGAAGTTTCTAGAAAAAAGCGAAAATTCCAGTTTTTATAGCTTAATTGACATCCCTTTACAATATTTGTAAACTTAATTGACAAACTATTCTGGCTGTAAAACCTAAAAATCTTAGTTCATTCTATTCTCTTTTTTCTTTTTGCTCAGGTTTTTAGTTTTTATCTCAGAATTATTTGAAAAAAGTTCTGTTTTCTAGTAAAATGAAGAAGATTATATATATAGGAGAAAGACATTGCTTACAGTATCAGACGTATCACTGCGTTTCAGTGACCGAAAATTGTTTGATGAAGTCAACATCAAATTTACAGAAGGAAATACTTATGGATTGATTGGAGCTAACGGTGCTGGAAAATCAACCTTTTTAAAAATTTTAGCTGGCGATATCGAGCCAACAACAGGCCACATTTCTCTAGGACCAAATGAACGTCTTTCAGTCCTTCGCCAGAACCACTTTGACTATGAAGAAGAACGGGCTATTGATGTCGTAATTATGGGAAATGAACATCTCTACAACATCATGAAAGAAAAAGATGCTATTTATATGAAGCCTGATTTTTCTGATGAAGATGGTGTACGTGCGGCTGAACTTGAGGGAGAGTTTGCTGAACTAGGTGGCTGGGAAGCTGAAAGTGAAGCCTCACAATTATTGCAAAATCTCAATATCCCTGAAGATCTTCACTACCAAAATATGAGCGAGCTCTCTAACGGAGACAAGGTTAAAGTACTCTTAGCTAAAGCCCTTTTTGGTAAACCTGATGTCTTACTTCTGGACGAGCCAACTAACGGTTTGGATATCCAGTCTATTACTTGGTTGGAAGACTTTCTTATCGATTTTGACAATACAGTTATTGTTGTATCTCACGACCGTCACTTTTTGAATAAAGTCTGTACTCATATGGCCGACCTTGACTTTGGAAAAATCAAGCTCTATGTCGGAAACTATGATTTCTGGAAAGAATCAAGTGAACTAGCGGCTAAGCTTCTAGCTGACCGAAATGCCAAAGCAGAAGAAAAAATCAAGCAACTTCAAGAGTTTGTTGCTCGCTTTTCTGCCAATGCTTCAAAATCAAAACAAGCAACTTCCCGTAAAAAGATGCTTGACAAGATTGAGTTAGAAGAAATTGTTCCATCTAGCCGTAAATACCCATTTATTAGCTTCAAAGCAGAACGTGAGATAGGTAATGATCTCTTGACGGTGGAAAACCTTTCTGTCAAGATAGATGGAGAAACTATTCTTGATAATATCAACTTCATTTTACGTCCTGGCGATAAAACAGCTTTGATTGGCCAAAACGATATCCAAACAACAGCTTTGATTCGTGCTTTGATGGGTGATATTGAGTATGAAGGAACTGTCAAGTGGGGTGTCACAACCAGTCAATCTTACCTGCCAAAAGATAATTCTCGGGACTTCGCTAGTGGTGAATCAATCCTTGACTGGCTGCGTCAATTTGCTAGCAAAGAAGAGGATGACAACACCTTCCTTCGAGGTTTCCTTGGACGCATGCTTTTCTCTGGAGATGAGGTTAACAAGTCTGTCAATGTCTTGTCAGGAGGAGAAAAAGTTCGGGTTATGCTATCTAAGTTGATGTTGCTTAAATCCAACGTTTTAGTCTTGGACGATCCAACCAATCACTTAGATTTGGAATCAATCTCCAGCTTAAATGATGGCTTAAAAAACTTCAAAGGATCCATTATTTTTGCCAGTCACGACCATGAATTTATTCAAACCTTAGCCAACCATATCATTGTCCTGTCTAAAAATGGTGTGATTGACCGCATTGACGAAACCTATGATGAATTCTTGGAAAATCAGGAAGTTCAGGCAAAAGTCAAGGAACTTTGGAAAGATTAATTCCTTGTCAATTTATATTTACAAAGCTTTACAGAGGCATGAAACAACGTTTCTGCCTCTTTCTATATAAGAAATATGAATCACATTAAAGAATATTTTAAAAAAAATTGGCCTTATTTTTGTGCCTTCTTTCTTCCATTTTTCATCATGTTCTTTGTCTACTTGATGTACGGAATTTACTGGAATAGCGAAACGTCTCCCTTGCTTGGTGATGGTTTTCATCAGTATGTCATTTTTGACACCAACCTAAGAAATATCCTTCATGGCACAGATAGTATTTTCTATACTTTCTCCAGTGGACTTGGGCAGAATTTCTATGCTTTATCCAGTTATTATTTAGGTAGCTTCTTATCTCCCTTGGTTTATTTCTTTGATTTGAAATCAATGCCAGATGCCGTCTATCTATTTACCTTAATCAAGTTTGGATTAATTGGACTCTCTGCCTTTATCAGTGTCAAAGGAATATTTAAAAAGATTCCAGCTTTACTCATCATCACTCTTTCGACCTCATTTTCTTTAATGAGTTTTTCAGTCAGTCAATTGGAAATTAAAACCTGGCTGGATGTATTTATCCTTGCACCTTTAATTATTCTAGGTTTACATAGGTTGATAACTGGAAAAGGAAGCGTACTATACTTTACAACACTGTCAATTCTCTTCATCCAAAATTATTATTTTGGATATATGATGGCAATCTTTTTGGTCTTTTGGTACCTTCTTCAATTATCTTGGGATTTCAAAAATAGAATTAAAAGTTTACTTGACTTTACAATCGTATCTGCTTTAGCAGGTCTGACTAGCCTAATCATGATTCTGCCAACTTACCTAGACATAAGTACTCATGGTGAAACCTTGACAAAAGTTTCTTCTTTGCTGACAGAAAAAAGTTGGTTCTTAGATGTGTTTGCTAAAAATTTTATTGGCAGTTTTGATACAACCAAGTATGGTTCTATCCCTATGATTTATGTCGGCACCTTCCCATTGATTCTGGCTATCTTATTTTTCACCTTAAAATCTGTTAAGTTTCACGTGAAACTTTTCTACTTTTTACTCATTGCAGTTTTCATAGCTAGTTTTTATCTTCAATATTTAGACTTACTTTGGCAGGGAATGCATGCTCCGAACATGTTTCTTCACCGTTATTCTTGGTTATTTTCTCTGGTAGTTATCTATATGGCTGCTGAAACTTTAAATCGTTGGAAAGATGTGAAAGTAATGAATGTTGCCATTAGTTTCACTTTGCTCAGCCTCGGATTCATTATGACGTTTATTCAGAGAAAACAGTATGACTTTTTGGGTCCTGAGAATTATATTCTAACATTAGAATTTCTGCTGGCTTATCTCTTGATTAGCTTTGTCTTAGCAAAATCTTCGATTCAAACAAAAATCATTCTCCCTGTCTTGCTTTTCTTTGTTACTTTTGAATTGTCGCTTAATTCCTATTATCAAGTTGGAGGAATTGCTAAAGAATGGGTATTTGCCACTCGTTCTTCATATGCCAGTCACCTTGACGAGATTGACAAGCTTGTCAATTATTCCAAAAAGGAAAATATTGACTTTTTTAGAACTGAAAGATTGAATCCACAAACGGGAAATGACAGTATGAAATTCAACTACAATGGAATTTCCCAATTCTCATCTGTTCGAAATACTCAGGCAAGTTCTACTTTAGATAAACTTGGTTTTAAATCAGCAGGAACAAATCTGAATCTCCGTTATCAAAACAACAGTATTTTAATGGACAGTATTTTTGGTGTTCGCTACAATCTATCTGAAACAGATCCTCAAAAATTTGGTTTTCTTCCTGAGAAAACTGAAAAAGAAATGTCTCTCTACCAAAATGATGCTGCACTTGGTTTAGCTTTTCTGACCAATGATGTTTATCAGGATGTCAAGTTTACAAATTTGACCCTAGATAATCAAACAGAATTTTTGAATCAATTAACTGGCTTTGATTTTAAATATTATGATAAAGTAGATGCTATAACTACTAATGAAAATGTCAAGCAAATTGGTAACAGAGTGACTGTGGATGTTGACAGAGAAAACAATACAAGCTTTGCTAGTGTAATCTATACTGTCAATGTACCTGCTAACAGTCAACTATATGTTAATGTTGCTGGGATTGATTTTAGTAATGATGAACAGACAGATATTGACATTACTGTCAACAACTTTACAGAACGTTATACAACTAATAATGTTTTTCCTTTCTTTAATGCTGGCTATTTCAGTCAAAGTCAAACAGTATCTATTCGCTTTACATTCCCAGACAATTCGACAGTTTCTTTTGATACGCCAGAATTTTTTGCCGTTAATACTGAGCAATATCAAAATGTCATTCAAAAATTAAAAGAGCAGCCCGTTTCCACAATTACTGATTTAAACACAGTAAAAACAAACTATAGAGCGGAAAAGGATACTTCATTATTCTTTACCATTCCTTATGATAAGGGATGGTCAGCCACTCTGAACGGGAAGCCTGTCACGCTAAAACGAGCTCAAAATGGCTTTATGAAATTAGATGTGAAAAAAGGAGAAGGAAATGTTGTCCTCACTTTCATTCCTAATGGACTGAAAGAAGGTGGCATTGCCTTCATATCTGGCATAATCTTATTTGTTTGCTATAATTTTCTACGTAGGAAACGACAGAGAATATAAATATATCAAAAAACAGATCCTTACCAATATAAAAAAATAAGGCTCTTCATTAAAATGCTAGTGAAGGCCTTTTCTTGAACAATAAAAAAACACCCACTAGGAGTGTCTCTAGCTCCGGCAGTAGGACTCGAACCTACGACATCATGATTAACAGTCATGCGCTACTACCAACTGAGCTATGCCGGATAATATAGTCCGTACGGGATTCGAACCCGTGTTACCGCCGTGAAAAGGCGGTGTCTTAACCCCTTGACCAACGGACCATATGGTATGCTCTCTTTCAGAACATATTCCATTATATCAGGTTTTTAAGCTTTGTCAACTCTTTTCCCTCTATTTTCGAAAATATCTTTCAGATATTTCACTCTTAAACGAGTGACCGGACAGCGATGATTTTCGTAAAAAATAATTTCTCGATTTTTCTTGTCATAATCAACAATGTTGCCAATATTAACCAAATAAGATTTATGGGGTGAAAAAAATCGTTTAGATTGCTGATCTTTTTCTTGAATATCTGTTATCGTTCCATAAAACTCCTTGAGAAAATTTTTACCGACAATCCGAAGTTTATGAGAGCTCCCTGTCGTTTCGATATACAAAATATCGTTATAAGGCATTCGAACATCATTGCCACGATAACTATATTCAAAATAATCTACCATATTGGTATTTTCAATTAGTGTACTCTTAGTGTAAAGAATACTGTCTTTGATTCTATTTTTAAAAGCATCATTGTTGATATCTTTATCGATAAAATCAAGTGCTGATACTTTATATTTAAAAGTCATAGTAGCAAATTCAGATTTTGAGGTTACAAAAACTATAATGGCATAAGGATTATGATGACGGATAAATTGAGCTACTTCCAGCCCTTTTGTTTCCTCCCCCTTAATGTCAATATCCAAAAAATAAAGCTGGTTAACGTCTCCATTTTCAATATATTTTTTGAATTCTTTGATTTTTCCTGTAACCTGAACCTGGATGTCAATTCCAAGTTCCTCAGCAATTTCTGCTAATGTCGTTTCCATCCTGACTTGATGAGATACGGTATCCTCTAAAACTAACACTTTCATAAATTCTATCTCCTAATTGTTAAAATCTGTGTAAAATTGCTTGGCTCAATTTGTGTATCAAGAGTGATAAATTCATATCTATCTAAAATTTCCTTGATGTTATTCAATCCGTAGCCTCTATTTTCTCCTTTAGTTGAAAACTCTGGCTGATATAGTTCTTCCAAATCCAATTTTCCTTCTTTACGAGAATTTTGAACAACAAAAATGGTTCTATCATCCAGTTGAACCAGAGAAACATGGACAATTTTTTCCAGGCTGTCAATGGCACTCTCAATAGCATTATTTAATAAAATACTAGCAATTCTGACCAGATCTAACAACTTGATTGGAAGGCGTTCCACTTTATCCTTAACTTCAAAAGTCAGCTGAATCTGATGTTCACGCGCTTGAAAGATTGTCTCAGTCATGACACTCCTTAAAGCTGAATCTCCTACATTATTCAAATCAAAAACTGTATATTTATCTGAACGCAGGTTCAAATTTGCATCAGCCAAGACCTCTTGATAAATGTGCTCAATTTCCTTGATATCTCCAGTTTGAATAGCCACTTGCATACTCGTCAACATGCTAGCATAATCATGACGAAATCCTTTGATTTCATAGTACAATCTCACAATTTCATCAGTATATTCCTGAAGTCGAAGCTGTTCAGATTCTTTTTGACGCAAACGCTCTTCTTTCTCGTATTTCTCACGGCTGTCCTTGAATGTCACCAAGGTAGAAAGAAAGGCCAAGAAACAAATAGTAGCAATCATACTGCTAAAACTGTTGAAATGCTTTATATTACTAATCCAGTGAGAGAGATTTAAAATCAGCCAATTCATTGCATATAAACTACTAATCATCAGAATCTGAGATTTAAAGAAACTTCTTTTAAGATAATCTATTCTGAAATCAAAAATATCAATAACCTTTACCATAAAGAACAAGGATATTAAGTTGATACATGTCAGAAACAAGCCCATGTACTGAGCTACAAAATCATCTCCTAAAACAGATGAAATAATAACAGAAAAGAAAGTAGTAGAACTATCAATTGACAGACATAAAAAGAAGGAAAGTAAGAAAGATTGATATTTTTTAATTTTTTCAACTCTACAAAAATACCAAACTAAAAATAGAGGGAGAAAAAATGACAGTGTATATGATGGAATTGTGCTAGAAAATGAAAATATGTGTCCTAAAAAAGCAATTATAAACGGAACTATAATCTCAAGACCAAAGCAAACAGCTACAAAAAAGCGAGTATGCTTAATTTTAGTGATTTTTGATAAAATCACTAAAAATGCAGCTACATTAATAAAAGGATGAATAATTAATCCAATTATTTCAAGTGACATAAATTTCTCCCCTAAACTTTAAAATTCTTATCTTCCAAAAATCCAACCCCATGGATTTGGAACACCTCTTAAATCCCAAAAGGTTTGAACAAGTGAATTGCTATTTGCAGCAATTTGAAAAGAATAGATTTTCATAACTATCTCCTATCTTTTTATCTTGTAAGTCACCTTACATTTATCATTATAGAAAAATAGAAAGAGTTAGTGACAATTTTCCCTGAAATGTCATTTTTTATCCCCAAAATGACATTATACCAAAAAAATAGAAGAAAAAAACACGAAATATTGTAAAATATTTCGCATTTTTTACATTTCTGATCTCAGCAGGATTCGAACCTGCGACCGTTCGCTTAGAAGGCGAATGCTCTATCCAGCTGAGCTATGAGACCAATACTATCTCATTCTATCAGAAAATAGGATTGCCGTCAAGATTACTTATGATAAGGACTCCCCTGCTGAATCATAAAAGCTCGATAGATTTGCTCTATTAAAACAAGACGCATCAGTTGATGAGGTAGCGTTAATTTGCCAAAACTCATTAGAAGATTTGCCCGTTTTTTTACTGCAGGAGATAAACCTAAACTTCCGCCGATAACAAAAGTGATATCAGAAAAGCCACGCACTGTAGTATCCATCATGATCTGACTAAACTTTTCTGACGGAAATTGCTTTCCTTCAATTGCCAAAGCAATAACAAATTCACGCTCATTGATTTTAGCCAGAATTTTATTTCCTTCTTTTTTAAGAATCTGCTGATTTTCTAAATCACTAGCTTTATCAGGTGTTTTTTCATCCGCTAGCTCAATCATTTCCACCTTGCAGAATCGATTGAGACGCTTCATGTATTCAGCAATTCCATCCTTTAAATATTTTTCTTTCAGTTTTCCAACTGTTACAAGTTTTATTTTCATAAGTTTATTCTATCATATTCATCTATACTTCACACTTTATTAACAAGTAAAATTTATCTGGGAATCGGCTAATCTGTGTATTTTCTAATGCCTATCAACAGTTTTTCTAAGTTTTCCACAAGGTGTGGAAAACTTAGAAGATTTAAGTTATAATTAAGTTTAGCTAACTATAATTTCATCAATTGTAATTCAAGGAGGAAAACATGAAAAACTCTTCAAATGCCATCAAAAAGGCTTTATTGCTTTTTGCAGTGTTAATTGTAGGTTTTATCGGCGGAAGTTTAGGGAATTATGTTACTACATTAGTAACTTCACGTGTAAAAATGAATGGAAATTCAACAACTAGTGTAGCTACTTCATATAAAAACTCTACAGACATTTCGGAAGCTGTGAAAAAGGTTCAAAATGCGGTTGTTTCAGTAATTACTTATGCTGAATCTTCTAGTAGCGTTATTAATGATGAATCTTCCAACGATGAATCACAAATTTCCAGTGAAGGTTCTGGTGTAATTTATAAAAAAGACGGAAAGTCAGCCTATCTGGTAACCAACACCCACGTTCTTAACGGATCAACCAATGTAGATATCTTGCTAGCTGACGGAAACAAGGTTCCAGGTGAAGTAGTTGGATCAGATGTTTATTCAGATATTTCTGTCGTTAAAATTAGTTCTGAAAAAGTAACTGATGTCGCTGAATTTGGAGATTCTGGTTCTCTGACAGTTGGTGAGACAGCTATCGCTATCGGAAGTCCTCTTGGAACAGAATATGCTAACTCTGTCACACAAGGAATTATTTCTAGTTTAGGTAGAAACGTTACGTTACAATCTGAAAATGGTGAAAATATTTCAACAACTGCACTGCAAACAGATGCTGCAATTAATCCTGGTAACTCTGGCGGCCCATTGATTAACATCCAAGGACAAGTTATTGGGATTACTTCAAGTAAGATTTCAACAAATGGGCAAACCTCTGTTGAAGGGATGGGATTTGCGATTCCGTCTAATGATGTCGTAAATATTATCAATCAACTTGAGAAAAACGGAACAGTCACACGTCCTGCTTTAGGAATTCAAATGATGGATTTATCTAATCTGACAACTTCTGATTTTTCTAAATTAAATCTTCCTTCTTCAGTGAAATCAGGTATTCTTGTTCGCTCTGTTCAGCAAGGAATGCCTGCTGATGGCAAGCTTCAAAAAAATGATGTCATTACAAAAGTAGATAACACAGATGTGGAATCCACTAGTGATTTACAATCTGCTCTCTACAAGCATAGTATTGGAGATGAAGTAGAAATTACTTATTATCGAGATGGTAAATCTCAAACAGTCAAAATCAAACTCACTAAATCAACAAAAGAGTTAAGCTCAAATTAACCTATTTACAAGATTGTCAACACACCTTTACACAATCGTAAAGGTGTGTTATTCTATATACAAATGGAAAACTTTCAATATATTGCACTTAAAGATATTCGAACCAATCCTTATCAGCCTCGTAAAGAGTTCTCACAAAAAAAGATTGAAGAATTAGCGGCATCAATCAAAGAAAATGGTCTCATTCAACCAATCATTCTTCGGAAATCTTCACTTTTTGGCTATGAAATTTTAGCAGGAGAACGGAGATTTAGAGCTGCCTCTTTTCTTGGCTTAGAAACGATCCCAGCTGTCGTCAAAGAATTATCTGATGATGAAATGCTGAAACAGGCTATTATCGAAAATCTTCAAAGAGAAGACTTGAATCCTATAGAAGAAGCTGAGTCTTATCAAAGTTTGATTGACAAAGGCTTGACACATGATGAAATTGCTAAAATCATGGGAAAATCTAGACCCTATATCAGCAATATTGTCAGACTTTTACAGCTGTCTAAAGAAGTTCGCCAAGCTATCAAGGAAGAAGAGATTTCTCAAGGACATGCTCGCCTGCTGGTTCCCTTGAAAGAAGAGGAACAGTTACTATGGCTGGAAAAGATCTGTCGAGAAGATTTATCGGTTCGAGCAGTTGAAAAGCTTCTCCAGAAAAAAAAGAGCATCAAAAAGAAATCTAATAAAGAACTGTTTGCTAAATCTGAAGAGGAAAAAATTAAAAAAATTCTCGGTCTGGAAGTTTCTATTCAGTTAAAAAGCCAGAGTAAAGGAAAGCTGATTATTCCTTTTGAAAGCGAAGAAGAATATCAAAGAATTATAAACAGTTTTAAATAAAACTGTTATTTTCTTTTTTTAAAATAACAAAATTATCCACTGTTAAATCAATTAGGAAGCCTATTAGAATAAGAAATTTTAGCTTTATTCACATTCTGTGGATAACTTTAGCTAACAATGTGAATTCTTTTCCAGTTCTTGTGGAAAACTTTGAACCTTTATGATAAAATAAGATGCGTATGAATCAGAAAATTATAGAAAAGGAGGGAAGTTATGACCAAAGAACAGGACTTTTGGAATCGTATTTTAGAATTGGCTCATGCTCAGCTAAAACAGACAACTTATGATTTCTTTGTTGCTGAAGCCAAGCTTGTCAAAGTTGAAGAAAAACAAGCTGTTATTTTCCTGGATAGTCCAGTAAAACAACTATTTTGGGAGCAAAACTTAGTAGGAGTTATTCTTACTGCAGGATTTGAGATTTTTAATGATCAGATTGCTGGAAAATATATTTTTGAAGAAGAAACTAACACTGAAACTCCGAAATCTGTAGTAACCAGTCCTCAAATCAGCACTGTTCAGCCAAGCTTGCCACCTATTGATACTGGCTTAAAGTCAAAATATACCTTTGATAATTTTGTTCAGGGAGACGGAAATATCTGGGCTAAAGCTGCTGCCTTAGCGGTATCTGAGAATCTGGCCACAACCTATAATCCTCTTTTTATCTACGGAGGACCTGGCCTGGGCAAAACTCATTTATTAAATGCTATTGGCAATCAAATTTTAGAAAATATTCCAGATGCGCGTGTCAAGTATATACCGGCTGAAACCTTTATTAACGACTTCCTTGAACATTTAAGATTGGGAGAGATGGATAGCTTTAAAAAAATCTATCGTAGTCTGGATCTTCTGCTAATTGATGACATTCAATCTTTGGGAGGAAAAAAGGTTTCAACTCAGGAAGAATTTTTCAACACTTTCAATGCTCTTCATGGTGAAAATAAACAGATTGTTTTAACCAGCGACCGCAGTCCTGATCATCTGGATAATTTGGAAGAACGCTTGGTAACACGTTTCAAATGGGGATTAACTCAGAATATTACACCGCCAGATTTTGAAACACGAATTGCAATTCTGCGAAACAAAATTGAAGATTTGGATTATATTTTCCCGAATGATACTTTGGAATATCTTGCAGGACAGTTCGACTCCAATGTCCGCGACTTGGAAGGTGCTTTGAATGACATCAGCCTCATCGCTAGAGTTCGTCATCTGAAGGAAATTACTATTGATATCGCTGCGGAAGCCATTCGAGCACGCAAGCAGGATTCAAGCCAGGTAACAGTTATCCCGATTGATAAGATTCAGTCTGAAGTTGGGAAATTCTATGGTGTTAGTGTCAAAGAGATGAAAGGCAGCCGTCGAGTGCAAAATATCGTTTTAGCTAGACAGGTAGCTATGTATCTGACTCGTGAGCTGACTGACAACAGTCTACCTAAAATTGGTCGTGAGTTTGGCGGGAAAGATCATACGACTGTTATCCATGCACACGGAAAAATCAAAACCATGATTGAATCAGACGACAATTTACGTTTAGAAATTGAAAGCATCAAGAATAAAATTAAATAGCGTGTGGAAAACTACAGATTTTTTTCAAAACTTATCCACACTTTGTGAACAAGTCTCAAAACTTGTTAGAATAAGAACGAAGCTATTTTTCCACATAATTCACACAAACTACTATTACTATTAATCTTATAATCATAAATAAATAAAAAGGAGATCCCATGATTCATTTTTCTATTAATAAAAATCTCTTCTTGCAAGCTTTAAATACTACTAAAAGGGCTATCAGCCATAAAAATGCAATTCCTATTCTTTCTAATGTAAAAATCGATGTTACCAAAGAAGGAATCACCTTAATCGGCTCAAATGGCCAAGTGTCGATTGAAAACTTTATTTCTACTCAAAATGAAAATGCAGGCTTGCTTGTCAACTCAACAGGTTCAATTTTATTAGAAGCGACTTTCTTTATTAATGTTGTTTCTAGCTTGCCAGATATTATTTTGGATTTTAAAGAAATTGAACAAAAACAAATCGTCTTGACTAGCGGCAAATCAGAGATTACCCTGAAAGGAAAAGACGCTGACCAGTATCCACGAATCCAGGAAATTTCTGCCAGCAATCCCTTGGTTCTTGAAACAAAAATTCTCAAAGATGTCATTAACGAAACAGCTTTTGCAGCCAGTGTTCAGGAAAGCCGTCCAATTTTAACAGGGGTTCACTTTGTTTTGACAGATAACCGTTCTTTGAAGACAGTTGCGACAGACTCCCACAGAATGAGTCAAAAGAAAATTACTCTGGAGAAAAACGGAGATAATTTTGACGTAGTCATTCCAAGTCGCTCTTTACGTGAATTTACGGCTGTTTTTACCGATGAAATTGAAACGGTAGAGGTTTTCTTTGCTAACAATCAAATTCTTTTCAGAAGCGAAAATATCAGCTTCTACACCCGCCTCTTGGAAGGAAATTATCCAGATACAGATCGTTTGATTCCGACTGAATTTACAAGTGTCCTTACTTTCAATACTTCTGATTTACGTGCAGCTATGGAACGCGCTCGTCTCTTGTCTAATGCCACACAGAATGGAACAGTTAAACTGGAGATTGCAGGCGGTGTTGTCAGTGCCCATGTAAATTCACCAGAGGTCGGCCGTGTTAACGAAGAAATTGATACAGAAAGTGTAACTGGCGAAGATTTGACCATTAGCTTTAATCCAACTTATCTGATCGATGCTTTGAAGGCCATTGACAGTGAAAAAGTAACGATTAGTTTTATCTCATCCGTTCGTCCTTTCACCTTGGTACCGAGTGAAGACACAGAAAACTTTATTCAGCTAATTACACCTGTCAGAACTAATTAAGATGAAAAGCAGTGGGCCAAGTTAAAGATTTTTACTTCTTGGTCCTAAGGTCTTTTCATTTACAAAGTATGATAGATGCTTAATATTTCTTCCTGGACTATGATAGTTCCTTGAAAGGAGAAAGAAAATGTATGAAATTGGTCATTTTGTAGAAATGAAAAAGCCACATGCCTGCACCATTAAAGCGACTGGGAAAAAGGCGAATCGTTGGGAAATCACAAGGGTTGGTGCAGATATCAAAATCCGTTGCACCAATTGTGAACATCTTGTAATGATGAGTCGTCACGATTTTGAAAGAAAAATGAAGAAAATAATAGATTGAACTAAAAAATCATCGTAAATGCTATTGTAGAAAACTAATTTGCATTGCTGAAGATTAGATTTAGATTTTTTTCTGATTTTTCAATCAAAAATGGATAGGACTTAAAAAGTCCTATCCATTTTGCTTTTATTTAAGATCTTCAAATTTACCGTCTTTAACTTCTTTATAACCTGCTTTTTCAAGTAATTTAGCAGTTTCTTTGTAACTGATATAATCCGCTTTTTGATTACCAGATGTTTGAAGAAGCTGTTTACTTTGTAGTTCTTCAATATCAGCTTTACTGAAATCAATTGTCAGTTTTTCAGTTAAATAATCATCTTTGTACTCGATTTTATGAGTTAATCCTTTGATACCCTCAATAGATTTAGCATAGGCTTCTGTCTGCTCTTTAGCAGTGTCTTTTGTCAAGCCAACTGGTTTATAGTAGAAGGTGTTGTTTGTTTCGTTTATAAGAAGCTCATCACCTTTATATTCAACAGTGATGCGGCTATCTTGCTTAGTATTTTGGTCAATCAGCTGGAAATAAGCTTTTTTAGGACTGCTGCAGGCAGCTAAAACAAACAAAGCGGAAACCGCAAGGAAGGAAAGAAAAAGTGTTTTGAAAGTATTCTTTTTCATTAGGGACTCCTTTAATAAGAATATTAGCTATATTATACCATTTTTTTCTTCAATTTATTTTACATTTTTGTAAAGAAAGCTAGAAAAAATAACTTAAATCCGCTGTTTAGGATAAGGATTTATGGTATAATGGTTTGGATTGAAAAGATGAATGGAGAAGATAAGAATGGCTTTGACAGCAGGAATCGTTGGTTTACCCAATGTCGGTAAGTCAACTTTATTTAATGCAATTACAAAAGCAGGTGCAGAAGCAGCTAATTACCCTTTTGCGACAATTGATCCAAATGTCGGGCGGGTAGAAGTTCCGGATGTTCGTTTGGATAAATTAACAGAACTCATCAAACCACAGAAGAAAGTTCCAACAACCTTCGAATTTACTGACATTGCTGGAATTGTGAAAGGTGCTTCAAAAGGAGAAGGACTAGGAAATAAATTCTTGGCCAATATCCGTGAAGTAGATGCTATCGTCCACGTAGTACGTGCCTTTGATGATGAAAATGTCATGCGGGAACAGGGCCGTGAGTCTGAATTTGTAGATCCAATGGCTGATATTGAGACCATTAATCTAGAATTGATTTTAGCAGACCTAGAAAGTATCAATAAACGTTATGCGCGCGTAGAGAAGATGGCTCGTACTCAAAAAGATAAGGATTCAGTGGCAGAATTTAATGTTTTACAGAAAATTAAGCCTGTCCTGGAAGATGGTCTGTCAGCTCGCACAATTGAATTCACAGAAGAAGAGCAAAAAATCGTCAAAGGGCTCTTTCTCTTAACGACTAAGCCAGTTCTCTATGTGGCCAATGTCAGTGAAGATGAGGTAGCTGATCCAGATAATATTGACTATGTGAAGCAGATTCGTGAATTTGCAGCTACAGAAAATGCTGAAGTTGTTGTCATTTCAGCGCGTGCAGAGGAAGAGATTTCTGAATTGGATGATGAAGATAAGTCAGAATTTCTGGAAGCTATCGGCTTGACAGAATCAGGTGTGGATAAACTGACCAGAGCAGCTTATCATCTGTTGGGACTTGGAACCTACTTTACAGCTGGTGAAAAGGAAGTGCGTGCTTGGACCTTTAAGCGTGGAATGAAAGCTCCGCAAGCGGCTGGTATTATTCACTCAGACTTTGAAAAAGGCTTTATTCGAGCAGTGACTATGTCTTATGATGACTTAGTGCACTATGGCAGTGAAAAAGCAGTTAAAGAAGCTGGACGTTTGCGCGAAGAAGGAAAAGAATATATCGTTCAGGATGGCGATATCATGGAATTTAGATTTAATGTGTAAAGTATTTGTAAAGTTTAAAAATTCTAGGTTGGAAAATTTTTTCCAGCCCTTTTGGCTTTTATAAAGGAGAAAAATGGTAAAGTTAATAGTCGGTCTGGGAAATCCAGGAGAAAAATACATTGAAACTAAACATAATGTTGGTTTTATGTTAGTTGACAAGATTTGTAAAGATCTTGATTTAAAGTTTACAGCTGATAAAATCTTTCAAGCAGATATCGCCTCTACTTTTCTAAATGGTGAAAAAGTTTATTTTGTCAAACCAACTACATTTATGAATGAGAGCGGAAAGGCCGTTCAAGCTTTACTAGCATATTATGGTTTAGATATAGAGGATTTATTGGTCATCTATGATGATTTGGATATGGAAGTTGGTAAGATTCGTTTGCGCAGCAAGGGTTCAGCTGGTGGCCATAACGGTATTAAATCTATTATCAAACACATTGGAAGTCAAGAGTTTAAACGGATAAAGATAGGTATTGGCCGTCCAAAAGAAGGCACGACAGTGGTTCACCATGTTCTAGGAAAATTTGATAAAGATGATTATATAATGATTCTGAATACTCTTGATAAGGTTGACAATGCTGTAAATTATTATTTACAGTCAGGCAATTTTGAACAAACAATGCAGAAATACAATGGATAATAAAATGAACCTGATTGACTTATTTTGTCAAAACCAGCAAATTTCAGATTGGAAGAAAAATCTCCATAAAAACAGCAGACAGTTGATAATGGGATTGTCTGCATCAACAAAAGCAATTACTATAGCAGCTGGATTAGAAGAATCAGAGAAAATCCTTGTGCTGACTTCTAGTCAAAATGAAGCAGATCGTTTGGCTAGTGATTTGATTTCTTTGTTGGGAGAAGACAAGGTCTATACTTTCTTAGCAGATGATACTCCTATAGCAGAATTTGTTTTTGCTTCACAGGAAAAAATATTTTCTAGATTAGATGCTCTAAACTTTTTAATAGACCATCAAAAGTCTGGAATTCTAGTTACTAATGTCGCAGCCAGCAAATTACTCTTGCCTGATTCTATTGATTTTAAAAATACCAATATAAATTTGACAGTTGGACAAGAATATGACCTAAATAATCTTGTAAAGATGTTGTCAAGATCAGGATACAAGAAGGTGTCTCAAGTTTTAAGTCAGGGAGAATATAGTCTAAGAGGAGACATCTTAGACATTTTTGAGCGCTCAGCAGAGGCACCTTATCGCCTGGAGTTTTTTGGCGATGAAATTGATGGTATTCGGATTTTCAATCCAGAAAATCAAACTTCAATTGATAACATAGAAAGTATTTTGATTAAACCTGCTTCTGATATCCTGCTTTCTGAGAAAGATTATGCTCGAGGACGGGAAAATCTGGAAGCTATTTTAGAAAAAGCTGTTGATCCTGCTTTGAAATCTTACTTAGAAGAGCTACTAATAAGTGCCAAAGAGGAGTTCTATCATGCAGATATTCGTAAATTCCTTTCTTATTTTTATCAGAAAGAATGGACTATTTTAGACTATTTGCCTGTTCATAGTCCTGTATTTTTTGATGATTTTCAAAAAATTGTGGATCGGCATGCTCAATTTGAATTGGAAACAGCTGGCTTATTGACAGATGATTTACAAAAGTGTAAAGCTTTGTCAAGTCAAAAATATTTTGCAGATAAGTACCAAGATTATCGTCAATATAAACCAGCAACCTTCTTTTCAAGCTTTCAAAAAGGTTTGAGAAATCTGAAATTTGATACTTTGTATCAATTCAATCAGTACCCAATGCAAGAATTTTTCAGTCAGTTTCCCTTGCTCAAGGAAGAAATTAATCGCTATAGAAAATCTGGTTATACAATCATCTTACAAGCAAATTCTTCAACAAGTTTACAAAGTTTACATAAAAATTTACAGGAATATGATATTCATTTAGACTATATAAAAGAGGCTGAGATTCACAAAAATGCAGTTCAGCTTATAGAAGGAAATCTTGTTCAGGGCTTTAATTTTGTAGATGAGAAAATTGTTCTTATTACAGAGTACGAAATTATTCATAAGAAAATAAAACGAAAAATTCGGCGTCAGAATATCTCCAATGCTGAACGACTGAAAGATTATAATGAGCTAGAAAAAGGGGATTATGTTGTCCATAATATTCATGGGATAGGACGTTATCTGGGAATAGAAACGATTGAAATCTCTGGTGTCCACCGTGATTATCTAACGATTCAATATCAAAATTCTGATCGTATTTCGATTCCAGTTGACCAGATTGATCTCCTATCAAAGTTTGTTGCCAGCGATGGAAAAACACCTAAGGTAAATAAGCTAAATGACGGTCGTTTCCAGAAGAGTAAGCAAAAAGTTCAGCATCAGGTTCAGGATATTGCAGATGATTTGATTAAACTATATGCTGAACGCAGCCAGCTAAAAGGTTTTGCTTTCTCAGCGGATGATTCTAATCAAGAGGAATTTGATAATGATTTTCCTTATGTTGAAACAGAGGACCAGCTAAGAAGTATTCAGGAAGTGAAGAAGGATATGGAAAGCAGTCGTCCAATGGACCGGCTCTTAGTTGGTGATGTAGGCTTTGGAAAAACAGAAGTAGCCATGCGGGCTGCTTTTAAGGCTGTCAACGATCATAAACAGGTGGCTGTATTAGTACCAACAACGGTTTTAGCCCAGCAGCACTATACTAACTTTAAAGAACGCTTTAATGATTTTGCGGTCAATGTTGAGGTACTCAGCCGTTTCAGGAGTAAGGCAGAACAAAAACAGACTCTGGAGAAGCTGCAGAAGGGACAAGTTGATATTATCATTGGAACCCATCGACTCTTATCCAAAGATGTAGAATTTGCGGATTTAGGTTTGATCATCATTGATGAGGAGCAGCGTTTTGGAGTTAAGCATAAGGAAACATTAAAGGAATTGAAAAAGAAAGTTGATGTCCTAACCTTGACAGCAACTCCTATTCCTCGAACTCTTCATATGTCTATGCTGGGGATTCGCGATTTGTCAGTCATTGAGACCCCGCCAACCAATCGCTATCCTGTTCAGACTTATGTTTTAGAAAGCAATCCTACAGTGATTCGAGAGGCTGTATTACGTGAAATAGACCGAGGTGGACAGGTTTACTACCTTTACAACAAGGTTGACACAATTGAACAGAAAGTTTCGGAATTAAGAGAGTTAATCCCAGAAGTTTCTATAGGCTATGTTCATGGTCAAATGAGTGAGATTCGTTTAGAAAATACTTTACTGGATTTCATCAATGGAGAATACGATATTTTGGTGACCACAACCATTATTGAAACTGGAGTTGATATCCCAAATGCCAATACTTTGTTTGTAGAAAATGCTGACCACATGGGGCTGTCAACCTTGTATCAACTTCGTGGACGGGTTGGACGCAGTAATCGGATTGCCTACGCTTATCTGATGTACAGACCAGATAAGATCTTAACAGAAGTTTCTGAAAAGCGTCTAGAGGCTATCAAGGGATTTACAGAGTTAGGTTCTGGATTTAAGATAGCCATGCGAGATTTGTCTATTCGGGGGGCTGGAAATATCCTAGGAAGTATGCAATCTGGCTTTATTGATTCTGTTGGTTTTGAGATGTACTCACAGCTTCTAGAAGAAGCTATTGCTAAAAAGCAAGGTAGAGAAAACAAGCGTCAAAAAAGCAATGCAGAGATTAATCTACAGATTGATGCTTATCTGCCTAGTGACTATATTTCTGATGAAAGACAGAAAATTGAAATTTACAAAAGAATTCGTGAGATTGACAGTCGTGTAAACTATGAGAATCTACAAGATGAATTGATTGATCGCTTTGGGGAATATCCTGATGTTGTAGCCTATTTATTGGAGATTGGACTTGCTAAGTCTTATTTAGATCAGGCTTTTGTAAAGTCAGTGGAACGCCAGCAGAATGCAGTAAGTATTCATTTTGAGAAGATTTCGCAGCAGCTTTATCTGACGCAGGACTATTTTGAAGCACTTTCGATGACGAATTTAAAGGCTCGAATTGGTGAAAAAAATGGCTTGATTGAAGTAATTTTTGATGTGAGGAACAAAAAAGATTATGAGATTTTAGAAGGTCTGGTTAATTTTGGAGAAAAGATGCTGGAAATTAAACAGCGCAAGGCAGAATAAAGGTTACAATTCAGTGAAGTTTGGCTTTTTAAGCTCTATTTTTCTCAAAAAATGGTAGAATAATAAATTAAGAGAAAATGAGGTAATAGGATGAGATTAGATAAATATTTGAAAGTGTCACGGATTATCAAGCGACGTCCAGTGGCTAAAGAAGTAGCTGACAAGGGTCGGATAAAAGTGAACGGTATCTTGGCCAAGAGCTCAACAGATTTGAAAGTGGATGACTTGGTTGAAGTACGCTTTGGTAATAAACTCTTGACTGTAAAGGTTCTGGAGATGAAAGACAGTACCAAAAAAGAAGATGCAGCTAAAATGTACGAAATCGTCAGTGAAACAAGGATAGAAGAAGATGCCTAAAAATATCGTCCAACTCAATAATCGTTTTATTCAAGATGAAAATCAACGCCGCAGATATGTGGATCAGGAACGGCGGAAACGTAACCGTTTTATGGGCTGGGTTCTGATTTTGGTGATTCTCTTATTTATTCTACCTACCTATAATTTGTACCAGAGTTATCAAACCTTGCTGCAGCGTCGTGAACAGTATTCTAAACTGCAGGAGAAATATCAGACGCTCAGCGAAGAAAAGGTCTATCAATCTGATATAGCAACAAAGTTAAAAGATGACAGCTATGCTGCTAAGTATGCACGCGCTAAATACTCTTTTTCAAAAGAGGGTGAGTACATTTATACTATCCCAGATTTATTACCACAGTAGTTATGGAAGATTTACTAAAAACAATTGAGCAGTTCTTGGAATTTTCAGATGAGAAATTGGAAGAACTGTCTGAAAAAAATCAAGCTTTGAAACTTCAAAAAAATCAAGAGGAAAGGGGAAAACATGCGTAAGTTTTTGTTACTGATATTTTTGCTGCCAGCTTTATTTAGCAGTATCACAGTTATTAGTACCGAAAAAGATTTCGTATTAGACGAGGAAGAAAAATATCATTTTACAAGCACTGCGTATGGACGCTATTATGAAAGCATCCCGACAAATCCTAATGTTTATGAAGAAACTCCTACATTTACAGATTCTACTCTGAGTAAGACTGCTGGAAAGCTAGTTCCAGACCAGCCTATCCAGATAACTGGATTTTATGTAAATGAAGAAGAAGTCCCGATTTTCAAACTGAAAAATGGGCAGTTTGTGATAGCGGATAAAAATACAATTTACGAAGATACTGTCCAGTCAATCGAAGATATCCATCAAGAAATGTGGCTGAAACCCGGTTTTACTCTTTATGATAAAGCCAATATCAACGGAGTTAAAAAAATCAATGCAACAGTAGCTCCATATACAAAAGTAAACATTGTTCAAATTGTCCAGACAGTCAAAGGAACTTATGCCCAGATTGAAGGACAGGGCTGGGTTTCTATGGAATTTCTGGATGAGACTGATAATCGAATGGACAAAGTTCAAGAAATTTTGAGCAGTAAGTACAACAAGGCGGACTATTCTATCTATGTGAAACAGCTGGACACAGGCAAAGAAGCAGGTATCAATCAAGATCAAGAGATGTATTCGGCCAGTGTGACCAAACTGCCTTATCTTTACTATGTGCAGGAACAGCTGGATCAGAAAAAACTTTCGTTAGATCAGAAGTTCAAGTATATTGGAGCAGTCAATGATTTTGCAGGTGCTTACGAACCAGAAGGAAGTGGCAGCATTGCTAAGTCAGCTGATGACAAGGAATATTCAGTTCAGGATTTGATTAATCGAGTGGCCAAAGAATCAGATAATGTCGCCCACAATATTTTAGGCTATTATGCGACCAATCAATCTGATAAAAATTTTCAGCAGACGATCAACAAAATAGCTGGAAAGAAATGGGATGTGGAAGAAAGACAAGCATCTTCACGTATGGCTGGGAATGTTTTGGAAGCTATCTATGAGCAAAATGGCATGATTATCGATGCCTTGTCTCAGACAAATTATGATAATCAGCGGATTTCTAAAAATATAGATGTTAAAGTGGCTCATAAAATTGGTGATGCCTATGATTTCAAGCATGATGCTGCGATTGTCTATACAGATTCTCCTTTTATCATTGTCATTTTTACTAATAATGCAACCTACGATAATATTTCTCAGATAGCAGACGATGTCTATGGAGTCCTGAAATGATTAAGCAAGAATTTCTTAAAAAAATGCAGGAGAAAAAGTATTTCCAAGACCATCGAAAAGTTTTGATTGCTGTATCAGGTGGACTGGATTCTATGACACTGCTGCAGCTGTTGATTGTTTCTCAAAAAGAACTGGCTATCGAGCTTGCGATTGCTCATGTCAATCACAAACAGCGGCCAGAGTCAGATCAAGAAGAAAAGGCATTGGTAAAGATTGCGGAACAGCTTGGTGTAAAGATTTTTACATCAAGTTTTTCTGGTAATTTTTCAGAAAATGCTGCTCGGCAGTTTCGTTATGATTTTTTCGGGAAAGTGATGCAGGAGGGGCACTATACAGCTCTGGTAACTGCCCACCACGCAGATGATCAAGCTGAGACTGTTTTTATGCGGCTGCTGCGTGGAGCTAGACTTCGTCATCTGTCCGGCATGAAAGCTGTCCAGCCTTTTGCTTGTGGGGAGCTGATTCGTCCTTTGCTTACTTTTCATAAGTCAGACTTTCCGGATATTCAGTATTTTGAAGATAGCAGTAATTTTCAAAATGATTATCTCAGAAATCGAATTCGCAATCTTTATCTGCCGGATCTAGAAAAAGAAAACCCACAATTTAAGGATTCTTTGCGGTATCTGGGAAAGGAAATTGAAGATTGGCAGACCGCTTTGTCTCACTTGACCAGAGATTTAGATATAGAAAATGTCCAAGTCTTTCATCAGCAAATCCCCCAGGTTCAACGTTTTCTATTGCAGAACTATCTCGAAAATTTTCCTGGGCTGAATCTGAGCAAGCAGCAGTTTGAGGAGGTTTTGAACATCCTGCGGACTAAGGCCAATTATCAGCACACTTTGAAAAAAGACTATGAGCTTGTTAAGGATTACCAGCGTTTTGAAATTAAAAAAATCAGTCGTAAGCCCGATTTAAAAATGGATTCAATTTTGTTAGAATTTGAGAATCTGATTGAGTTTGGGCATTATCGATTTTCATTTGGGATTCCTTTGAGCGGTGAAAATATCCAGAAAATTTTTGTTTCGCGTGAAACTTCGCTGACACTCCGTTTCCGAAAAGAAGGAGACAGTATTTTGCTGAATGGTCATCACAAAAAGCTTCGTCGTCTTTTTATTGATAAGAAGGTTTCCTTTGAAGAACGGAATTCATCTGTAATAGTGGAACAAAATCATCAAATTTTAGCAATCTTAAATATTGCTGTCAGTGATTTGAGTAAGGCATTAAAAAGTGATATAATGAGTACTGTACTTTATATTCAGAAAATAGATGGGTAAAATTATGCTAGAACAAGATATCAAAAAAATATTGATTTCCCATGATGAAATCGTGGATGCTGCAAAAAAGCTTGGTCAGCAATTAACCAAAGACTACCAAGGTAAAAATCCAATTTTTGTTGGAATTTTAAAAGGTTCCGTGCCTTTTATGGCTGAGCTAATCAAGCATATTGATACACATATTGAGCTTGATTTTATGTTGGTCTCCAGCTACCATGGTGGTACTGCTAGCTCAGGTGTCATTAATGTTATTAAAGACATTGATCAAGATATCACAGGACGTGATATTTTATTTGTTGAGGATATTATTGATACTGGTCAGACTTTAAAAAATCTGTGCAATTTGTTTAAGGAAAGAAATGCTGCATCAGTAAAAATTGCTACACTTTTGGATAAGCCAGAAGGGCGTATTGTTGAAATCGATGCTGATTATACATGTTTCACAATTCCAAATGAATTTGTTGTTGGATATGGATTAGATTACAATGAGAACTATCGTAATATTCCATATATTGGTATTTTGAAAGAAGAAGTTTATACAAAATAAAGGTTTACTATTAATAGATGAAAAATAAGCAAAACAATGGTTTTATAAAAAATCCATTTCTCTATATTCTGATTATTGTTGTCCTAGTGACAGGGTTTCAGTATTTCTTCTCAGGAGATACTGGCGGTCGCAGTCAGCAAATCAATTACACAGAATTAGTGAAGGAAATTAAGGAAAATAATGTCACAGAGATGAGCTACCAGCCAAATGGCAGTGTCGTCGAGATTTCAGGTACTTACAAAACACCTCAGGAATCGAAAGAAGATACAGGGATTTTATTTTTCACTCCAAACATTTCTAAAGTAGAAAAATTCACAAGTATTATTTTACCGTCAGATATTACAATTTCTGATTTACAAAAATTAGCCTCTGAGCATAACACTGAAATCAGCATAAAGCGCGAAAGTTCAAGCGGAATGTGGATTACAATCCTCACTTCCATCGTTCCTTTTGTGATTGTCATCTTCTTCTTTATGTCCATGATGAATCAAGGTGGTGGCGGCGGTGCTCGCGGTGCCATGAATTTCGGGCGCAATAAGGCGCGTGCTGCTAACAAAGAAGATATCAAGGTTCGTTTCTCGGATGTAGCTGGTGCTGAGGAAGAAAAGCAAGAGCTAGTAGAAGTTGTTGAGTTTTTGAAAGATCGGAAACGTTACACCAAATTAGGTGCTCGTATTCCTGCTGGTGTTCTTCTAGAAGGCCCTCCAGGAACTGGTAAAACCTTGCTTGCTAAGGCAGTTGCTGGAGAAGCAGGTGTTCCTTTCTTCAGTATCTCAGGTTCCGACTTTGTAGAAATGTTTGTTGGGGTCGGAGCAAGCCGGGTTCGTTCTTTGTTCGAAGATGCGAAAAAAGCAGCTCCTGCCATTATCTTCATCGATGAAATCGATGCAGTCGGTCGTCAGCGTGGTGTTGGCCTTGGCGGTGGTAACGATGAGCGGGAGCAAACCCTTAATCAGCTCTTGATTGAAATGGATGGTTTTGAAGGCAATGAAGGAATCATTATCATTGCGGCTACTAACCGTTCGGATGTATTGGATCCAGCCTTGCTGCGTGCTGGCCGTTTTGACAGAAAAGTGTTGGTCGGTCGTCCTGATGTTAAAGGTCGGGAAGCCATTCTTCGTGTTCATGCTAAGAATAAGCCGCTGGCTAAAAATGTTGATTTGAAACTAGTTGCTCAGCAGACACCAGGTTTTGTTGGTGCTGATTTGGAAAATGTTTTGAATGAAGCTGCTTTGGTTGCTGCTCGTCGTAACAAGAAAGTCATTGATGCAGATGATATTGATGAAGCAGAAGACCGGGTAATCGCAGGACCTTCTAAGAAAGATAAGATGGTGTCTGAACGCGATCGTCAAATGGTTGCTTATCATGAAGCTGGACATACTATTGTTGGTTTGGTATTATCAAATGCGCGTGTCGTACATAAAGTAACCATCGTCCCTCGTGGACGCGCTGGCGGATATATGATTGCCTTGCCTAAAGAAGACCAAATGCTTCTATCTAAAGAAGATATGAAAGAGCAATTAGCTGGTCTTATGGGTGGCCGTGTAGCTGAAGAGATTATCTTTAATGTTCAAACAACGGGTGCTTCTAATGACTTTGAACAGGCAACTCAGATGGCCCGCAGTATGGTAACAGAATATGGAATGAGCGAAAAACTTGGTCCGGTTCAATACGAAGGCAATCATGCTATGTTTGGTGCAGCCAGTCCTCAAAAATCAATATCAGAACAGACTGCATATGAGATTGACGAAGAAGTAAGAGAACTTCTTAATGAAGCTCGTAACAAAGCTGCAGAGATTATCCAGTCCCATCGCGAAACTCATAAATTGATTGCTGAAGCGCTTCTTAAATATGAAACTTTGGATAGCAATCAGATTAAATCATTGTATGAAACTGGCAAAATGCCAGAAGAGTCTGAACTTGAATTAGACAAAGAAGCTCATGCGCTTTCTTATGATGAAATTAAAACGAAAATGGAAGAAAAAAGTTCCGAGTAGAAGAAGTTGGAGAAATTCCAACTTTTTTCTCTTTTTCTGAAATAATTATTGACAAAGGAAGAAAAGCTGATATAATGGAATATGTTCTGCATAAGGACAAGAAATGGTCCGTTGGTCAAGGGGTTAAGACACCGCCTTTTCACGGCGGTAACACGGGTTCGAATCCCGTACGGACTATATAATCCGCCATAGCTCAGTTGGTAGTAGCGCATGACTGTTAATCATGATGTCGTAGGTTCGAGTCCTACTGGCGGAGCTAGGTTTAAAAAATCAAATGTGTAAGCATTTGATTTTTTTGCTTTCAGACTTCGCACAATCCTCCCAAATGACTAAATATGTGCCTGAAATGACTTAAAAATAGTTATTCGAGTCAGAAGAGCTCCTGAAAGATGCTTTTTAGAAGAAAGAGTCCACCTTGCTTTCTATTTACAGTAGAATTAAGTCAAGTAAATTTTAAGGAGGAACTATGGATTTTAGAACTACTTATGAGAAGGTGAAATGGATAGTTTGGAAGTGTAAGAAAGATTACTATATACACTTGTGGGAACATAGTGATTGGGATCAAGAAGGAATGTTAGTTTTATACGAACTTCTACTTAAAGAAAAAGGAATTGAAAACGATGAGGAAAAACTCTATCGTTATTTCAAAACAAAATTCAGAAATCATATACATGATAAAATTCGTAAACAAGAAAGCCAAAAGCGCAAATTGGACCGCCAGCCTTATGAAGAAGTGAGTGAGATTGGTCATCGTTTGAAGTCAAAAGAGTTGTTTCTAGATGAGTTAGTTGCCTTCAGAGAAGCGATTGACAATTATAAAAGAACTCTTGATGATGTTGGATTGGATAATTATCAGAGGTTGATGAGCAACGAGCGCTTTAAAGGAAGAAGAGCCATGCTTAAAGATTTAAAAAATCACTTAAAAGATTTTCAAGATAATACGATTTTATAATAATCAAGCTTGATGAGTCGCTATCTGTTTTAATAGAATGGGTTCGACTATCAAGTTTTTTTATCAAGAAAAAATAAAAAAATTGG